>NZ_JBXWMW010000002.1:0-630032 GCF_059610045.1 Ruegeria sp. YTSA168 | reverse complement strand
AAGGTCAATTCACGCCCGGACTCTCCCCGTTTCAGCAATTTGCCCAACTGGCAGGGGAATAGACCCGCCTGCGCGATATCATCAGCCTTCAAAGAAAATTGCGACAGAACCACCTCAAATAGACCCCAGAGTTTGCGACACATCCCAACAGAGTCCATCCCGCCCGTTTTTTTCCTACTCCACATTACTTTAATGCGCATAATATATACTTTTTGAGCACCTTTGGGCACCCATGGAGGAGCCGAATGTAAACCGTTGTCACGCGCAACCCATTCTGCCCAGACAGGGGCTCAAAGTGGCGGGCTAGAACTCATCAGCCCGTCCCCTGCCCTGCCTAGCCCGGGTCGCATGCGCAGCATTCACTCCTGGTGGTTTCTTCGGTCAGCGCCATAGGCCGACATCCGTTGTTAATAATTTATATGTCCAAGCGCCCGTTTGCAGCGGCTTTGGAGGCCACCGCCCTACTCTCGTGCAACCTGCAGACAACAGAATGGTTGGCCCTGCGCCAAATGATTAAACACGCCAGATTGCTTGATCCGGTCTGACCGAAACACTCCCGTACCAAGGTCTGAGTGTTTTGGTAGGTCCCTGCCCTACCCCCCCTCCGCCGTTGACCATTTGATGGAGCTTGAACGAAAAGCACCGGGCTTCTAGCCCGGTGCTTGACTTCGCCTTACTAAACGAATTCCTTACCCGTGGGTAAGATCATCCTCTTCTTGAAGGCCATCAAGTAAGACGGCAACAGCCTGTTCCAACTTGCTGCGATCCACTCGTGTGAAATCAAGGTCGTACTTTAATTCGATGCGCCCATTCGAAGCAGAGCATCTAGCAACCCCTGCCCGCCCAGAGACTTGAAACGTCGTTTTTGCACGGCGTGTTTTTCCAGGGCTGCTCGGTGCTGGTTTTTTTTCGCCCCCCGTCTGAACCTCTAAAAACGATCGAAGGATCGCCATTTCACGCGCGGAGTCCCGTTCCGGTTCGCTCATCACAGCGGTGCTCACTTGACGTACCAAACCAGGATCAGCGTCCAGTTTACGTTTCAGCTCAACACCGAGATTACGCGGGATGTCATTTGGATGCATCAGCACCTTGTCCAACATCATCAACAAACTCGCAAACGCTCGGATATAGCTGCGCTTGGTGTAGCTGGCAGACTTGAACAGAATTGCCACCGCCTTATCCACATCCGCGCATTCATTTGCCGAATCTTCTGTATAGGCGCGCGCCAAAGCGCCCATTTCCGCAAAAGAGATATCCTTGCGGATAAGGTTCTCATCCACCATACGCCGGTAGCTGTCGTTGATATCCGCAGCGTCCGAAATGCCCGCCGGGATTTCTGCGTAAATCTCCTCACCCGTTTCCTCGTATAGGGCACGATAGGCAGACAAGCGGCGCATGCCCTGTATCAGGTCAAACCGCCCATCCGAGCGACGTTCCAGCCGAATTGGATTTGACAGGCCGATATCGCGAATCGAGTCTTTCAATTCCTCCAACTCGGCATCCGGTCCATCTTTCCGGTCCCGCGTCAGCTTTTCAGTGACGACATTCGAAAGCGCCACGCGCTCGGTCACCAAACCTTCAGATCGCAACCGCACCAGTTCATGCGCCAATCGATCATTTTCGGCACGGATCGTATCTTCAGTCGATTGCTGATCGCGCAAGGCATCCGCGTTTTCAGAGATCGCCGCGGCCATAGGACCGCGCCGCTTGTCCAGAATCTTGTCAGGAACCCTGCCGACGGGGATGTCCTCCATCGCCGGCATATCGATGTCAAACATTCTGCGTTTACGGCTCATGCGTCATCCTCCAGCTTGTCCCAGGCCGTCAGCATGACGTCCCGGAATTCTTCATAGACATTGTCAAAGGTCGAACGCGCGCGGCGCCAGGTTTCGCGCGTCATCTCGCGGTAATCCATCTCGTAAACCGAGCTTAGGAAACGGCCGGACTGTTCAACCGCGCGGGTCATTTCCACCGGGTGCTGCGCGACATTATCGCCAAAGACCTTGCGGAACGCTTCAAACATCGCAAGGTGCAGGGCGTTGCCCGGCTCATAACGCGTCAGCAGAAAGCGAAGCTCGCAGAAGGTTTTGGGAAGACCGATCTTACCCGTGGGTAAGGTCTTGTCGAACCCATAGGCCAAATCTTCAAGCGCCTCGGCCAGCTGACCGATGAAAGAGGTGGTCGAGTCGTATTCCCAATACCCCGGCCCGGAAGGGATATAGAGCATATCCGCCGCAAAGACCGCGTTCATAGACTGATAGCCAATCGCGGGCGGGCAATCAAAAAGGATCAGGTCATACGCGTCATCCGGGATCTGATCCAGGTAACGCGACACCGCTGCAAAGAACGACCATTCGGGGTTCAGGTGCCGGTACTGAGCCGATGCAAATTCGACGAAAGCCGCATTAGCACAGGACGGGATCACATCGATCGTCGACCAGGAGGTCTGCCGAATAAAGTCGGCAACCCGCAGATCACCCAGCCCCATGCCAGTGATAGCGGGTGGCAACTCCCGGCGGGGCAGGGCGGTACCGGATTCGGCCGCGGCGGGACGGTTGTTCATCCGCTCTGTTTCACGGATCAGATCACGCGCCATGATACCCCAGACGGTAAAATCCTCGGCCACATCAGTCAGGCCCATCGAATGGCTCAGGGTGGCCTGCGGGTCGAAATCCACCACCAACACACGGTACCCATCCAACGCAGCCGCATGCGCCAGATGCAAGGCAACGGTCGATTTCCCGGCACCACCTTTGAAATTGGCGACAGCCGCGCGCATGGCGCGCTTGCCAGCGGGGCGAGGCGGCATCAGGGATTTGCGGTTCACCTTGAGCCTGCGACGCAGCTCGTTCACCTCTTCCAGGCTGAACCAGCGCTGTCGGCCATCTGGCTCGACCTCACCACCGGGCAGCGAAGGGTCAGCGGCAAGCTTACCGCGGAAGGTCGACTGGTTGATCCGAAAGATCAGCTCGGACACTTCCCAGCTAGAGAAGCGACGGAGCGTCTTCTCCATCTCGGGGCTGAAGGTCTGCTGCCGTATCCAGCCCTGCAGTTTCAGCGATTGATTGCGCAATGCGTTTAGATCTTGGTGCGTGTACATGCCTCAGCTCTCGTTTAATAGGACGCTATTTGTTGCCTTTTTTCTATTTACGCCCGATTTGCACTTTACGCAAAAGAAAATATCATGAAGATGAAACTTACCCACGGGTAAGAAAACAAGGGTCATCGCAACGCTGAGCGATTCGGAGCCAGGGGCACTGAACGACACAGCCGCGCATCACCGCCCCGCCCACAATTAGGGGGTCACTAATGTGTAGGTAACCCCATTTAGGGGGACAACATAGCCAAATAAGGGGACATCCAGGACGTCCCCCTTCACCAATACTTCACCAAATTTCTTTTATTGATTGGATCTGGATCTGTTCTCAAACTGGTCTGAATTGAGACTCTGCTTGACAGAATCGAAGCTTTGGACGCTAATCGCTGCAAGATGATGAAAAGCGTTGGCAAACAGCGTGACACGGCGGTAAGACCCGCATGAGGCAGACCAGAGCGGTGAGAAAGAGGATGCAGCTTGCAAAACCGGTCGGGCGTAATGCACCCGCCCTCAAGTACGATATTCTATCGGCACTGACGGTACATGCGCTGTCGGGCGACAAGCATCGCCAGCGCAGTATCCTTCGTATCGTCGCCCTGATCACCACGCGGTACAACTGGCGTAGCAATGAGCTGTCGATTGGACGAGAAGAAATCTCGCGGCTGTGGTCGGTGAATGAACGCACAGTAAAACGCGAAATGGCGAAGTTTCGCGCGATGGGGTGGATCGTGGTCAAACGACCAGCTGCGCGCGGGCGCGTGGCGGTATACGAGCTGGATTTGAAACAGCTGATGCTGGACACCTCAGAGGTCTGGCCTGTGATTGGCACTGATTTCCAGGCGCGCATGACCGAAGAGCCCGAAGCGGCCACCAATATCGTGCCCTTCAAGGCCAAACCGGTATCGCCTGATGGGGCTGCAGATGATGTCTGGACTCAGGTGCAAGCCATTCTACATGGCCGAGACCCAGAACTTTGGGCGAGTTGGTTCCAACATCTCAGCGAAGCCGAAAGGGCAGGGGGTGTTGCCACGTTAATCGCCCCATCGCGTTTTATGGCAGATTACATTGCCCAGAAATGGAGCGCACGGCTTCTGGCCGCCTACAGCCGGTTTGATCCGAGCATACGAACGCTACGTTTTGAGACCTCTGAATAGGCCGGTCATGCAATCAGGTTATCACATCCGGAGAAGACCGCCCGCAAATCTCTTGCAACCTGGTAATCGCGACGATGACATTGGCAACCCCACTCAGGGCACTTTGCGGATCGGCCCCCAGATCGCCATCCTTTGGCGTGAACCTTTCCAGGTAGACGCGGATGGTGGCGTTATCCGTACCGGTACCGGACAGGCGGATCACACCGCGGCTGCCGTTTTCAAAGACGATGCGGATGCCTTGATTATGGCTGGCCGATCCATCGACGGGGTCGTGATAGGAAAATTGATCTGCGGTCGCGATCACAAGCCCATCCGTGCCGCTGCCGGGGAGGTCTGTTAGCCGTGCGATAAGCTCCGACATCATCTGATCAGCCTTGGCGCTGTCCACGCCTTCGTAGTCGTGGCGCGAGTAATAGTTCCGCCCATAGGTCTGCCAGTGGTCTTCCATGACCTGGCGGACCGAAACCCGGCGTTTTGCGAGAATATTCAGCCACAGGAGTACTGCCCATAATCCGTCTTTTTCGCGCACGTGATCCGATCCGGTCCCTGCACTCTCTTCTCCGCACAAAGTGATCCGACCGGCGTCTAGCAGGTTTCCAAAGAACTTCCAGCCGGTTGGAGTTTCATGGCAATCGAGGCCAAGATGGCTGGCCACGCGGTCTACCGCGGTGCTTGTGGGCATGGATCTGGCGACGCCGGCCAAACCTTTGGCATAACCCGGGGCCAGCTGCGCATTGGCAGCCAGAACCGCCAGGCTGTCCGATGGGGTGACATAGATGCCTTTACCCAGGATCATGTTGCGGTCGCCATCTCCGTCAGAGGCTGCGGCAAAATCCGGCCCGTCGGGTGACATGACCAGATCGACCAGCGGCTTGGCCCAGATGGGGTTGGGGTCAGGATGGCCCTTGCCGAAATCGACGGAGGGTATTGCGTTGAGCACCGAACCCGTTGGCGCGCCGAGTTCCTGCTCAAGGATCGTGGTTGCATAAGGTCCCGTCACCGCATGCATCGCGTCGAAGCGCAGGGTAAAGCCATCGGACAGAAGGGCCCGGATCGCATCAAAATCGAACAGTTCGCGCATCAGATCGGCGTAATCGGTGACCGGGTCGACGATTTCGATCTGCATCCCCTCAAGCTGAGATGTGCCAATCTGGCTGAGGTCGATATCGTCGGTTGTTAGCGTGTGATACTCGGCGATGGTTTGTGATTGCGCATAGAATTTCTCGGTCAGGCTTTCCGAGGCTGGGCCGCCGTTCGACCCGTTGAACTTCAGACCGAAATCCGCATCGATGCCACCGGGATTGTGACTGGCCGACAGGATAAAGCCGCCATCGGCCTTTCGCTTGCGGATCAGGTTCGACGCGGCCGGTGTAGACAGCAGACCATTCTGGCCGACGATCACCCGGGCCGTGCCATTGGCTGCGGCCATGCGCAGGATGATCTGGATGGCCCCGGCATTGAAGAACCGACCGTCGCCGCCAATGACCAGCGTTTTGCCCACGCCACCGTCAATGGCGTTGAAGATCGACTGGACAAAACACTCCAGATAGCCCGGCTCCATAAACACCCGCGTCTTTTTGCGCAGTCCCGAGGTTCCGGGTTTCTGGCCCGCAAAAGCGGTGCAGGGCTGTGTCACGATCGGCATGTTTTAAATTCCTTGTTCTGAACATTGACGCAGGTGGTGCGCGCCAGGTCCGTAAATATCTGAGCCCTACGCGGGTCGTGCGTCGGACAATGATAATGAAGTGATAGGGCAGAGGGGGTGCAGGTCACAAGCCTGTCGGTATCGCCTGGGTGATCTGTCTTCATGTGTTCCCCCGAAATCATTTGTGGCCGAGCGTGGCCGGCATACGGTGTTTTGCCAACCTGACGCAGCACCTCCATTCGCTGTCTAGGCATTGCGGTGAAAACCGGGTCAGGTGTCGCACCTGTCTGGATACGCGCCGATTGCACCAAAAATATGATCCGAACGCACCTGCTGAAATATCGAAGCCCAATTACCTCTTGCAGCAGCCGCAGGGGCAATCCTGCGCGCGCACCCAGAGATGATCACCATCTCAGACCAAGAACCTCGTTAGAAGGAAACATAACTTGCGAAATCTAAAATTCCTCACTGCTGCTGCGTCAGTTGCGGGTCTTGCGAGCCCCGGTTTTGCGCAAGACGCTGCACCGTCAGGCCAGTGGCAGCTTGGCCTGGTCGCAGGGATCGCGACAAACCCTTATCTGGGCGAAGACACCGAGGTTGTTCCCTATCCGCTGATCACCTACCGCAATGGCCCCCTTTCGATCGGTACGCTTGGGATCGAGTATGAGGCCTATGATGCAAACGGTCTGTCCGTTTCACTTGGGCTGGTGCCGCGTTTTTCCGGCCTGTTTTCCACCGACGCACCAGAGCTGGACGGGATCGACCGAGAGATCACAGGCGATCTGGCTCTAGAACTCGACTATGATTTGGGTCGGGGCTTTGGCGCAGGCGCAACATTTCGTCAGGAAGTGACCGGCGAACACGAAGGGCAGGAAATCGTGCTGGACGCGCGATACGGCACACAGCTTGGCAAACTTTCACTGGAATTTGTCGGCGGTGTCGGATGGCAGAGCGACGGCCTGAGCGAATATGTTTGGGGTGTGTCTGATGCCGAAAGCCGCCCGGGCCGCCCAGCATATGCGCCGGGGAATGTGTATATACCGTTTGCGGAAATCAACGCGGTTCGCCCGATCAATGACCGCTGGGTTCTGGTCGGCGGGCTAAGAGCTGATTTTCTTCCTGGCGAGGTATCTGACAGCCCCATCATCGATGAAGACGACATCTTGAGCGCTCGGATCGGAGTTTCCTTTAACTTCTAGGCCTGGTCGACCATGGCCCGTCATCGACGGGGCAAAACACAGATAGGCAATTCGCAGCTTGGCGCATTGCCCATACTCTTAACAGCAAGGTGAAAACATGAAACGAGTCGTCCTGGGCGCTTTGGCGGGGCTGTTTGGCAGTGTTCTGGTGTGGGCGTATGCCTTTGATGAGGACCCCAACCGGGTGAATGCAATTTCAGTTGCAGACGAGCCCATGGTCTCGGGTGTATTGCCGCCCGAGCAAGCGCTTACATTCTCTCAGACCCTGGATGCGGAAGGTCAGATCAGGGCAGTTCTGGTGACGGGTCTGGAAAATGATGAAGTACGGGGTGTCGATCTGTCGGCCTATGGTGCTTCGTTGGATGTCAGCCCGTTTCACGTGCTGAATCAGCTGGGCCGCGATGAACTGCAAAGCTTGTACCAGCGCAGCCTTTCGGGCAGCGGCGATGTAGTGACCGAGACTTATCGCATTGATCAGTTGTTACCGGCCGCAGGAGACGCTGATCGGCACATAGGTTCAGGCACCAACTTTCCGGAACATGCCGCAGAAACCCAAAGCGAACTGGTTTTCAACTTTCCCAAATTTGGGCGTTCGACCCCTCCGGTGACAACTGTTTCATACGAACCGGGCGTTCTTCTGGACTATGAGGTAGAGATTTGCACCCGCTTTGATCGTGATATCGCGACGATGGAAGATTTCGCGCATGCGCAGAAAGGCTTTTTCCTGTGTGGCGACTTTACGGACCGGTCCAAGCTGATGCGTATGATCGACACCGATAACTTTGACTCGGGCCTTGGGTTCAGCGATTCAAAAAGCGGAGTTGGGTTCTTTCCCAGCGGGCCGTTTCTGGTCATCCCATCGAACTGGGAAGACTTTGTCAAAGCCGAGCGTATCCAGACCTACCGAGATGGTATCCTGAGACAGGATGCCCATGGTGGTGAAATGACACTGGGCTTTGACAAGCTGGTAGAAAAGGTACTGTCTGACACTACATCCACCCGCTTTGTCTATCAGGATCAGAATTGGCTGCTGGTGGATGATGCCAAGATTCATCAAGGTCAGGCGCTGATGTCCGGTACGCCGGAGGGGGTGATCTTTATGCCACCCTCGGTCAGGCAGATCACCCGTGGCGTGTTGAACTATATCGGTTCGGCTTCATTCCTTTCATCCATGTCTGGATATGAAGGCGTTATCGAAAGCTTCATACGTCAGGAACTGGCATCAAACCGGTTTTTGCAAATTGGTGACACGGTTGAGTATGTATCAAACTCAATGGGGTCCATACGGATCCAGGTGGTTGGAAAGAACGGGTAGATCCAGGTCCATGGCGGCGGGTTCCATCCTGCCGCCTTTCTACGTCACGGTGGGCGCGACCCGAAGGGGGCGCCAGAAGTGCCTGGCGCGCAGCATTGCAATTCTTCATCCTGCGATCCGGTGCGACGATCTTGCCAAAACACGCAGCTGAGGCTTTGGTGTCAGAGCAGTAGCTGAGGGTGAAGACATGGATTGGCTAAACGTCGTTTGGGAGTGGGTTTCGAAAAACCAATGGTTCGTGGCGATCATTGCCTCGATCATCGTTGCATATCTTACCGCGCATTATCAGTCACGGCACGAACATGTCAGAATACGCGAAGAACTGAAGCTTGAAACCTCAACCGAAGCGGCGATCATTCATCTGCTGGACCGCCAAGGGTGGGAGTTGCGAAGCTTTTACACCATCAAGTCACATATAAGAGGGTTTGAGGATGATGAGCTGCGCAGATTGCTTGTGCGATCCGGTGCGATCGCCTTCCAACAATCCCCGTCAGAGCGCGACCCCGATGATCCGCTTAGAGAAAACCCAGACAAGCTGGAGCGGTGGGGGCTGCTTGAAAAAAACACGCATCGGCTAGTCAAGAAAAACTGATTGCAATCTTGCTGATCCGGCATGGCAGACAGGCCGACGGATCGACCTGCCCAAAGCCCGCTTGGAAGAAGCGTGTGTCTAGAGTACCACCTGTTCAGCCAGCCCGGCCTTGCCCGCCAGATGGGCGGCAACCGAGGCGACAGCCAGGTCCTGCAGGCCAACGCCGGTGCCGTCGAACAGCGTGATCTCGTCATCGCTGCTGCGGCCCGGATGATCACCGTTGATGACTGCCCCGATGGGGGTGATCTGATCCTCGGTCAGGGTGCCGTTTGCGATGGCGTGTTGGGCCTCGCCGATGGTGATGGACTGCGCGACCTCATCGGTGAAGACAGTTGCCGAAGCGACCAGCGTGGCGTCGAGTTCTTGTTTGCCTTTGGTGTCGGTGCCCATACAGGCCAGATGGGTGCCGGGTTTGACCCACTCTTTCATCAGCAGTGGTTCAAAGGCGGATGTGATGGTGATGATCACATCCGCCTGCGCGCCCAGCTCTTCCTGGGTGACGGCCTCAAAGCCCAGACCCAGCTCGGTCGCAACCGCGCCCAGACGGGGCAGCATCTCGGGGTGGGGGTTCCAGGCGACAACTTTCTCAAAATCGCGTTGTTCGGCAGCGGCGCGCAGCTGGAAGGTTGATTGATGGCCTGCGCCGACCATGCCCAGTACCTTAGCATCCTCACGCGCCAGATGCGTAATGGAGACAGCCGAGGATGCCGCTGTGCGCACCGCGGTCAGATAGTTGCCACCGACCAGCGCCGACAGGCGCCCGGTATCGGGATCGAACAGGAAGACGGTGGATTGGTGGTTGGTTAGACCCTTGTCCATGTTACCCGGCCAGTAGCCGCCTGATTTGACGCCCAGCACCTGCCCGGTGCGGTCGAAGCCGGATTTAAAACCATAAAGCGCGTCGGCATAGCCGATGGCCTCACGGATGACCGGGAAGTTATAGGCATCGCCGCGCGCCATGGCAGCGAAGACATCCTGCACGGCGTCAAACGCTTCGGCGCGGCCAACCAGTTGCTGGCACAGGTCTTCTCCAACGATCAGCAGGGGTGTGTCTGTCATATCTTTCATGACCTTTTCCTTAAGCTCTGGGGTGCAGGTCCGGGCGGCAGGGGAAGGGAAAACTGCCGCCCGGGACGCATGTGCGGCGGCTTAGTAAGCCTTGCCGCGGGCAGAGACCGGCCAAAGCGCTTCAACTTTGCCGTTCCGAACACCCACATACCAATCATGCACATTGGCGGTCGGGTCGCAGTGGCCCGGGATCAGGTGCAGCTTGTCATTGACCTTGAGAACACCGTCCGGGTCGGCAACCACGCCATGCTCGTCCGAGCATTTGACATATTCCACATCCGTGCGGCCAAAGATCACCGGCAAGCCGCTGTCCACCGATTGCGCCTTGAGGCCCGCATCGACGATGGCCTTGTCTGCCTTGGCATGGCTCATGACGCTGGTGAGGATGAAGAATGCGTTCTCCCATTCTCCCCGGTCGATGCGGTTGCCGTTTTCATCGAGGATGCGGCCGTAATCGGCGTCCATGAAGGCGTAAGAGCCGCATTGCAGTTCGTTATACACGCCCGACGTGCTCTCGAAGTAGTAGGACCCCGTGCCGCCGCCGCCGACGATGTCGCAGTCCAGCCCTTCGGCCTTCAATCCATCCACGGCGCCTTTCACCTGCGCCACGGCGATGTCGATCTTGGCTTTGCGATCCTCGTAGAGGTCCATGTGCTGCATCGCGCCCTGATAGGCCTGGAGACCGGCAAACTTCAGCCCGGAGGCCGCGTCGATGGCCTTGGCGATGGCGATGACCTCGGGGGTGGTGGTCACGCCACAACGACCCGCGCCGCAATCGATCTCGACCAGACATTCGATCTGGGTGCCGTGGCGCTGGGCCGCTTCGGACAGGTCGGCGACATTGTCGATATCGTCGACGCAGCAGATGATCCGCGCGCCTAGCTTGGGCATCCGCGCCAGCCTGTCGATTTTAGCCGGATCACGCACCTGATTGGACACCAGCACATCCTTGATACCGCCCCGGGCAAAAACCTCAGCCTCGGACACTTTTTGGCAGCAGATGCCGCAGGCACCGCCCAGCTCGACCTGCAATCGGGCCACATCGACGGATTTGTGCATCTTGCCATGCACCCGGTGGCGCATGCCGTGGGCTTTGGCGTAATCGCCCATCTTCTTGATGTTACGCTCCAGCGCATCCAGATCCAGCACCAGCGCCGGGGTCTGGATGTCGGATGCGTCCATGCCGATGGCAGCGGGGATGTCGTAGCCGACTTCAAGTTGTTCGATGTTTGCGGGCGTGTTCATGATGTCCTCCTCAACCCTTGATCCAGGGCAGTTTGTCCAGATCCACATTGCCGCCGGTGATGATCACGCCGACGCGTTTGCCCTTGAACACCTCCGGGTGCTTCAGGATGGTCGCCAGCGGCACCGCGCAGCTGGGCTCCATCACGATGCGCAGGTATTTCCAGGTGATCTTCATCGCTGCGATGATTTCGTCTTCGCTGGCGGTGTGAATGTCGCTGACGAAGTTCGACACAAAGTGCCAGGTGTTTTCCTTTAGCGGCACTTTCAACCCGTCGGCGATGGTGACCGGCGCGTCATCAGCGATGATGTGACCCGCTTTGAAGCTGCGATAGGCATCGTCGGCCTGTTCCGGTTCCGAGGCATAGATCTTCACTTCAGGCGCGAGGTTCGACAGGGTCAGGCAGGTGCCCGAGATCATGCCGCCGCCGCCAATCGGCGCGACCACGGCATCCAGACCGTCGGTCTGGTCCAGCAGTTCCGCCGAGCAGGTCGCTTGCCCCGCGATCACCCGGGGATCGTTGTAAGGGTGCACGAACTCGCCACCTGTGCGCGCCTGCACCTCAGCAAACACCGCTTCGCGTGAGGTGGTCGAGGGTTCGCATTCGGTGATGATCCCGCCATAACGGCGCACCGCATCTTTCTTGGTTTGCGGCGCTGTGCGCGGCATCACTACGTTGCACGGGATGCCCCGGCGCCCGGCGGCATAAGACAGGCTGAGCGCATGGTTGCCGGAAGAATGCGTGCAGACACCGCGCTGGGCGGCCTGATCATTCTGCCCAAAGACGGCGTTGCAGGCGCCGCGCACTTTGAAGGCGCCCGCCTCCTGAAAGTTTTCACATTTGAAGAACAACTGCGCGCCGGTCAGATCGTCCAGATAGGCGGATCGCAGCACCGGGGTGCGGTTGATATGTGGTTTGATCCGCTCATGCGCTTCGCGCATATCGGCTAGGGTCAGGCAATCAGCCGAGGTCATCGCGTCAAGCATCAGGCCCCTCCTTATGCTGCGGATTGCATGGGGGAGGCGTGGCTTGCGCGGAAGTATTCCTGCGCCGCCGCGACACCACTGCCCAGCTTGATCGGATAGTCCAGATCGGCCATGGCCATTTCGATGGCAGCCAGACCGGACAACACCATCACATCCGTCAGGCTGCCCAGATGGCCGATGCGGAAGGCTTTCCCGTTCATCTCACCCAGCCCGATGCCAAAGCTGACGCCATAGGCGGTAAAGGCATGGTCGGTCAGCGCATTGCTGTCGAAGCCTTCGGGCACATAGATTGCGCTGACCGTATCCGAGTAGAGATCCGGCGACTGTGCCACCAGCTGCAGCCCCCAGGCCGCGGTGGCCTTGCGCACGCCTTCGGCCAGACGGAAGTGGCGGGCATAGACAGTGTTCAGGCCTTCTTCGAACAGCATCTTCAGGCTTTCGCGCAGACCATAGATCAGCTGCAATGGCGGGGTGTAGGGGAACCCTCCCGATGCGTTGGCGTTTATCATGTCGCGGAAGTCAAAGAAGGTACGCGGCAGCTTGGCCGCTTCCATCGCCGCAAGCGCTTTGGGGCTGACGCACAGGATCGCCATGCCGGTCGCCAACATGAAGCCCTTCTGCGAGCCGGACACTGCGATATCAACGCCCCAGTCATCAAACTCGAATGGCATCGAGGCCAGCGAGCTGACGCAATCCACAAACAGCATCGCCGGGTGATTGCTGCTGTCCATCGCCTTGCGTATGGCGGCGATATCAGATCGCACACCGGTGGCGGTTTCATTATGGGTGACCAGAATGGCCTTGATCTCATGGCCCGTATCGGCAGCCAAAGCCTCGGCAAATTTCGCCGCCGGCGCGCCGCTGCCCCAGGCGCATTCAATGATCCGAACATCCAACCCATGACGTTGGCACAGGTTGATCCAGCGGTGGCTGAACATGCCGTAGCGGGCGACCAGAACTGCATCGCCGGGGCTGAGCGTGTTGGTCACTGCGGCCTCCCATCCACCGGTTCCACTGGACGGGAAGGTGACGATCTGTCCGGTCGTGGTACCAAAGACCTTTTTGGTGCCTTCCAGGATTGGCGCGAAGGTCTCAACGAAATCCGGGGCGCGGTGGTCCTGAGTTTGGACCTGCATCGCCAGGCGCAAACGGTCGGGGATGTTTGTGGGGCCGGGAATGAAGACCGGGTTCTGGTTGGACATTGTCACTTCCTCTGCTTTGAGAAGAGTGTCCTATCCGGGGGTCAGAACTGCAATTTTCTCGAAAATGTTTTTCGGTAGGTCAGGAAACCGCGTAAATCACTGAAAATGCAAGATAGCTTATTTTTTCATTTTCATGGATCAAAATTGGGAAAATTAAAAAATGTGTGTGGGGCGAGCTAAATTGACGAATATTTGCGCGAGATTGATCTGAGATTCGTTCGTGATTTGATAGCTATCGCATCCAACATCTTTTTCTTGCGCAAGAGCGTTTAGGAAAGATGGGCGGGGCCGGGGCCCCGCCGAAGCGCTTTAGGCGCCGATGATGTTGTGGCCGGGTCCATAGGGGAAGCCGGTGATGTTTTCAGCGCCATCGTCGCCCACGATCAGAATGTCATGTTCGCGATAGCCGCCCGCGGCGGGCTGGCCTTCGGGGATCCACAGCATCGGCTCAATCGAGACGACCATGCCGGGTTCCAATACTGTGTCGATATCCTCGCGCAGTTCCAGACCGGCCTCACGCCCGTAGTAATGGCTGAGGATGCCGAACGAGTGACCGTAGCCGAAAGAGCGGTATTGCAGCAGGCCTTCCTGAGCGAAGAAGCGGTTGATCTCGGCGGTGATGCCGGAACAGGTCGCGCCGGGTTTGATCAGGCTCAGGCCCAGTTCATGCGCGGCCACGTTGGCCTGCCACAGGCGCAGGCTGTCGGCATCGGGCTCGCCCAGAAACAAGGTGCGTTCCAGCGCGGTGTAGTAGCCCGAGATCATCGGGAAGGTGTTCAGAGACAGGATATCGCCCTTTTGCAGCGCGCGTTTGGTCACCGGGTTATGGGCCCCGTCGGTGTTCAGACCCGACTGGAACCAGACCCAGGTGTCGCGGTATTCGGCCTGCGGATAGGCGCGGGCGATTTCAGCCTCCATCGCATCGCGGCCTGCCATGGCGATTTCGATCTCGGTCGCGCCTTCGCGGATCGCGGCGTGGATGGCGGCACCCCCCACATCGGCGGTGCGCGCGCCGCCTTTGATCAGCGCGATCTCTTCTGCGGATTTCACCATGCGGGCGGCCATGGTGTCGGGCGCGATATCCACCAGTTCGGGTGCGTCCAGCATGCGCAGGGCGGTATCGCGGGCGGCCAGCGTCATGTGGTCGCCTTCGATGCCGATGCGTTTTGCGCCACTGATCAGGCTGGCCACCGCGCGCCAGTAATTGTCGCGCTGCCAGTCGGTGTAGATCACGTTTTCATCGACCGAGCGGCGCCAGGGCTGACCCGCATCGATATTGGCCGATACGGTTGTGCAGGCGTCCTGTGTAACGACGCAACCATAGGGGCGGCCAAAGGCGCAGTACAGAAACCCCGAGTAATAGGCGATGTTCTGCATCGAGGTCAGCAGGACGGCGGGAATGTCCCGCTGCGCCATCACGGCCCGCAGCTTGGACAGGCGGCGATCATATTCGCCTTTGCTAAAGGGCAGGGGGGCCTTGTCACCATTGTGGCAGGTGAAGAATTCGGGGCGATTGGATAGGTCTTTCATCATATGGTCTCTCATCTTTGCCGGGAAAAGCAAGAACCCGGCCACATGTCCCGGCGTTCAGGACAGGCGGTCTCGGGGTCCGAGAGCCGATCACCCCCTTACGTGCCGCGACGCCATCGCAGCGAGGGTGAACAGGGAAATCGTTAGATCAGACGATGCGATCCGTCAAGCGGGGGAAAGACCCCGCAGACGTTCCGAACGACGACGCAGCAGCTCGACCGTGGTCAGCAGCGCGATGGACAGAACCACGAGGATTGTGGCGACCGCCAGAATGGTCGGGCTGATCTGTTCGCGCAGGCCTGTGAACATCTGCCAGGGCAGGGTTTTCTGGCTGGCGGAGCCGACGAACAGGACCACGACGACCTCGTCAAACGAGGTGATGAAGGCAAACAACCCGCCCGAGATCACGCCCGGCAGGATCAGCGGCATCTGGATTTTGAAGAAGGTCCGTACCGGTCCTGCACCCATATTCGCGGCAGCGCGGGTCAGCGAGCGGTCAAAGCCCACCAGCGTCGCAGTGACGGTGATGATGACGAATGGAATACCCAGAACGGCGTGGGCCAGGATAACCTTCAGATAGCCCACGAAGTTCTTATTCATGCCCAATGTCCCTTCTAGGAAGCGGCCAATGTCGCTGTAGAAAAAGAACATGCCGGTGGCTGAAATGATCAGCGGCACGATCATGGGGGAAATCAGAATACCCATGATGGCGCGCCGTCCCGGCACGTGGGATTGGCTGAGCCCGATGGCGGCCAGTGTGCCCAGTGTCACTGACAGGACGGTCGCGATCGGCGCGATGATCAGCGAGTTCTTGAAGCTGCGCTGCCATTCGTTGTTCGTAAAGAAGTCGCGATAATGCTTGAGCGAGTACCCCTCGGGGTCGAGCCGCAGCATTTCCGGCGTGAAGGTAAAGAAGTCCTGCGCGTTGAACGACAGCGGCAAGACCACAAGGATGGGCGTGATCAGGAACACGAAGATCGCGCCGCAGATCACGCGGAACAGGTAGTGGTAAAACACCTGTTTCGCGGTCAGATAAGGCAGCAGCTTCTGACGATAGCGGCCTTCATAAAGCCAATAGGTGAACCAGGCAAAAAACCACCCGCCCAACAGGCCCAGAACTCCGCCAAGGGGTCCGGCGAGCAGGAACCCTCCGATCCCGAAGCCCAGGATGTTGATCCAGCGGGCCAGTTGCTCGTTCTTCAGGACGGTGATGTAGACCCAGGCCAGCGCGGCGATCAGGGCGGCGCCGATCAAAATGCCCAGAAAAATTGATCCGTTGCCTGCGCCGACAAAGACGCCGGCAAAGGCCCCGGCCAGTGCGACGCTGGGTAGGACTATCGAAAGTGGTTTGCGGGATATCGGAGTAAGTGCGGCCATTTCGATTATCCCAGCTTCACGTTATCAATGCCCACGATCTTGTCGTAGCACCAGTAGAGCAGCAGCACGACCGCCAGAAGGATCGTTCCCAATGCCGCGGCCAGTCCCCAGTTCAGCGAGGACGAGATGTGGTAGGCGATCCGGTTCGAGATGAAGACACCCTTGGTGCCGCCCACGATTTCCGGCGTGATGTAGTAGCCGATCGCCAGAATGAACACGAGGATCGATCCCGCACCGATGCCTGGAATAGATTGCGGGAAATAGATGCGCCAGAAGGTTGTCCAGTTGGTGGCCCCCATGGACTTCGCCGCGCGGGTGTACGCGGGCGGGATCGTCTGCATCACCGAATACATCGGCAGGATCATGAACGGCAGCAGGATATGCGTCATCGCGATGATCGTGCCAATCTGGTTGTTGATGATCACCAGCCGCGCATCGTCAGCCACCAGACCAAGCCAGACAAGGGTTTCGTTGATCACCCCCTGTTGTTGCAGCATGACTTTCCACGCCGAGGTTCGCACCAGAAGCGACGTCCAGAACGGCAGGAGAACCAGTATCATCAATATGTTCGATACGCGCATCGGCAATGTCGCCAGCAAGTAGCTGACCGGGTAGGCCAGCAGGATGCACGAGGCGGTGATCACCAGCGACATGAACAGGGTCCGGCCGAACAGCTTGATCAGGATCTGCTTGTCTTCGGGCTGTGACTGCGCGCCCTCGGGGGTGCGGCGCATGTCGACCGCATTGAGGAAATAGCCATTGGTGATTGCAGGCGAATGGGTTTTGATGACGGCCCATGTATTGGGCTCGCCCCATCCGTCGTGAATTTCGATCAGTTGCTCTTTGAACGGACCATCGGTTTCCGGGTCCAGTTTCTTGATGCTACGTCCTGACCTGCGGAACATCGAAGACATGCCTGTTTCTTCGTAGTTCAGACGCGAGCCCAGACGGGTATGCGTTTTGTTGTCGATGGCGACAACCATGTCGCGAACAAAGGCGTCATAGACGGCCTCATCCGGCAATTCACCGGATTTTTCATCCCATTCGCCCAAGGCCTGAACCGTCAGCGGCAGGGTTTCGGCGACTATGCTGTTTTCGACCGAACGGAACAGCATCGAGGCGATAGGAACGATGAAGGAGAACATGACAAACAGAAGCAGCGGGGCGATCAGCATCAAAGCCCTGAGCTTTTGCCGCCGCAATGACCGCGCCAGTGACTGTTTCAGCGGCGTACCGTCTGCAGCCAGCATTGGCCCTGCGTTTTCGCTTGCGTCCGTCATCATTGTACCCTGTTTTGTCTTGGTCTGGGGGCGGCGCACCGCCCCCGACGGTTTTATGGCGTCAAGCCCGGCTTATTGTGCCAGCCACGCCTGGAATTTGGCGTCGATGTCATCACGGTAGTCAGCCCAGAACTCGTAGTTATAGAGGAACGTGTTCTTGGCGTTTTCCGGATCGGTCGGCATATGCGGTGCCATGTCGATGCCCAGATCGGCATGCTGACCAACCAGCGGCGCCGAGGAGGCGCGAGCCGGGCCATACGAGATGTATTTGGCCTGATCTGCCAGACGCTGCGTATCGGTCGCGAACATGATGTAGTCCAGCGCCTGCTGCTGACGCTCTTCGCTTAGACCGGCGGGAATGATCCAGCCGTCCAGATCGAACACCTGCGCGTCCCACAGCATGGCGACGGGCTGGTTCTGCTCTTCGATGACGCTGAACAGACGACCGTTGTAGGTGGAGCCCATGATAACTTCGCCATCGGCCAGCAGCTGCGGCGTGTCAGCACCGGCAGACCACCAGACAACGTTGTCTTTGATGGTGCCCAGCTTGGCCAGTGCCTGGTTCTGACCTTCTTCAGTGGCCAGCACGTCATAGACATCGTCCTTGGCGACGCCGTCACAGATCAGAGCCCATTCCATGTTGTTGATCGGACGCTTCTCAAGCGAACGCTTGCCCGGATAAGTTTCCAGATCGAAAACCGCGCAGACATCGGTGGGCGGAGTGTCGCCAACCAGATCGGTGCGATAGCCGAAGGTGGTCGAATAAACGATCTGCGGTATAAAGCAGTCGCTGACCAGCAGATCACCGAAATCTTCCGAAGCTGGTGTACCATCGGGTGCCGGTGCCAGCATTGTGTCGGGGTCGATTTCCAGTGCCAGACCTTCGTCGCACAGGCGGATCGCGTCAGCGGCAACCACGTCCACCACATCCCATGTGATGTTGCCCGCTTCGTTCATGGCGCGCAGTTTCGCAACCGCTTCGGCCGAGCTGTCATCATTCAGGATGGTGACGCCGGTCTTTTCCGAATAGGGCTCGTGATACGCTTTCAGCTGAGACTTCGAATAAGCACCGCCCCATGAGACGATTGTCATCTCTTGAGCCGAAACGGCACCAGCAGCCGTCGCAAGCGCGGCCACCGTCAGTAGTGTCTTTGTCGGTTTCATATGATACTCCCAGTAAGTCCCGTTTGTTGTGTTGTCAGCTGGCGCACGGGTTCTCGCCAGCCGGTCCCTCGGTGAAACCGCGCTTGTACTGCGCGGTTTGGTCTATGCGTCAAGCGCACGACAATCCTTTGCCAGCCAGCCAATGTCGATCTCTTGACCGGGCTGAAGGCGAATGGCATCGGGGGCGTTGCGCGTCTTGACGATGAACTCATCATTCCCGGCAACCGACATGCGAAAGCGGAACACATCACCCATATAGATGAACTCCTTGACCGTTGCCTTTAGCGTATGTGCATCGGCATGCAGGCGGTCCTTGTTGAATTCGACGCGTTCGGGCCGGATAGACACTTTGGTCCGGTCACCCGGAGCGTTCACATTGATTGGAACCGCATCAATCTCGGACCCGTCATCCAATTGCACAACGCAGGTGTCGCCATCAATCGATTTGATCACGCCTTCCATTGTATTGTTTTCACCAATAAACTGCGCAACGAAGCTGTTTTCGGGTTCCTCATACAGCTGATCCGGCGGGGCCAGCTGCTGAATGCGGCCATCATCGAACACTGCGACGCGATCTGACATGGTCAGCGCTTCGGTCTGGTCGTGGGTTACGTAGACCGTCGTGATGCCCAGCTCATGCGCAAGGCGGGTGATTTCGAACTGCATATGCTCGCGCAGCTGTTTGTCCAACGCGCCCAGCGGTTCGTCCATCAAGACCAGCTCAGGCTCAAACACCAGCGCACGCGCCAGTGCGATCCGCTGTTGCTGACCCCCCGACAGTTGCGCCGGGCGGCGGCCGCCAAAGGCCCCCATCTGAACCATATCCAGCGCGCGTTTGACCTTTTCCTCGCGCTCGGACTTGCCAAGCTTGCGCACTTCAAGCGGGAACGAGAGGTTCTCGGCCACGGTCATATGCGGGAACAGGGCGTAGTTCTGAAAGACCATGCCGATGCCACGCTTGTGCGGCGGGATGTTGTTGATCGGCTTGCCGTCCAGAAGAATTTCACCATGGGTGGCGGTTTCAAACCCGGCCAGCATCATCAGACATGTTGTCTTGCCCGAACCCGAGGGGCCCAGCATGGTCAGAAATTCACCTTTTGGCATGGCGAGGTTAAGATCTTTGACGACGAGGTTTTCGCCATCATAAGATTTTTGAACGCGTTGGAATTCGACAAACGCGGCGTCGTTCATAGATTCGGTCACAAGACCCCCTGTAGCGTCAAATGATTATCCGCGTTTTGCGGATTTCATTGATCTGTCCGAAAGATTTAAGACCAAGGCGGTTACGTAATGCAACAACAAATCTTGGATTGAATGGGCACGATCGACAAATGTCGACCTCGCGAACAATTTAGTCAAGAATCTTTTCTTTTGCGAACAATTTCTACGCTTGGTGAGTCGAGTACTGCTTATTGCGGTGGCAGTCTAGGCACTGTTCGCGTCCAACGTTCTTGTTCTTTCTAAGTGTTGTTTTCTAAATGTAGTTGGTGTTGTTCCAGTTTGATCCCGAAAAGCACGGTTAAACGGGCCGAGTGAGGAAAAGCCCACATCAAAGGCGATGCTGAGCACGGTGCGGCCCTCCATTTCGGGTTCGATCAGCAGTTTCTGCGCTTCGATAATGCGGAACGTGTTGACGTAGCCTGGAAAGTTCCGGTGCCCCATGCCCTGATTGATCGCGGCCCGGATGCGGTGCTCTGGCGTGTGCAGATGCGCCGCAAGCTGAGCCACGGTCAGCCCCTCGTGACGCCACAACCCTTGTTCCATGGCGTTTTGAATACGTTGTGCCAAAGCTGCTTGGGCCGGGTTGGCCGGTATGTTTTCCGAAGCGTTGCGTGGTGCGGTGCGCCAAATATCCGGGCGCAAGTCTACCGACCATCCAAGAAACGCCGCCGCGGACAGAAACATGATGCCCGCTTGCAGGGCAAACAGCCCGCGCGGCATTGTGCGGTCCAGTTGCAGGATCTCAACGGCAGTGATGACGCTGGCAAGACCCAGAACCCAGACCAAGAACCACCGCCTGAACTGGCGGCGCTGGGCGATCAGGTCATCCGCATCCCCGCGTATCACCACACTGAGCATGTGTGAAAACAACAAAAGCGCAGCGAGTCCACGCAGTGCTGCGACCCAGACATGCAAATGCGAAAACCAGGCCGAGGTGACAATCATCACCGCAAGCCCGATCTGCCAGGGCCTTACATCTACATGATCCTGAAAAAGCTCAAGCGCAGCCCAATACAGCAGAACCGGCACCAGCGCGGCCACCCAGATTAGCGCGGCCTGCGCCATGGGGTGCAGCGGGATATCTGGTGTGGATACGATCAGATAGGGGCAGAGGCACAAGCAGAGCGCTGCCACAGAGAGGCTTTTTCTGTTCACGCGACTGCTGACGAAAATACAGGCGCATAAAACAAGGGCGCCTAGGGCGGCACCTCTGAGAAAGATATCAAACATTGCCAGATCGGACATTCTGACCCCAACAGAACGGGCGTTTCCTGCCCGGGTCAACGGTTTGGGCTGGTCGATTTCAGAAAACCCTCGCCGATTCTGAAGAAAACCCGCCGGATTTTGAAATCGGCAGGTCATGTGCAGTGGCGGGTGCCAAACCTTCGCTCGTATCCATTCAGACGACGGAGCGTATTATGTTGACCCTTTCGAACATCATGACCCTTTATGCCGAGGTGTTTGGTGCAGACCTTCTGCGCTATGTCATCGGTGCTGGCGGCACTTATCTGCTGATCAATCTGTTGCTGTCACGCCGGCTAAGTCGGCAAAAGATCAGGCCCACGGACCCGCCCAAGGGGCAAATCAGGCGCGAATTGCTGGCCAGCCTGCGCACGGTTCTGATCTTTGCGGCCGCCGGGACGTCGATTGCGCTGGGCGCGCGGGCTGGTTTGATGACAATCTATCCCGAGATCGCGGATCGCGGGTGGGGGTATCTTCTGTTCAGCGTGGCGGCGCTGATCATCTTGCATGACGCCTGGTTTTACTGGAGCCATCGCCTGTTGCACCAACCGCCGCTGTTCCGGCGGTTTCACCGGTTGCATCACAGATCGCATCAGCCGACGCCTTTCACCTCGTACAGTTTTGACGTGGGCGAGGCCGTCGTGAATGCGATCTACCTGCCGCTTGTGTTGATCATATTGCCCGCGCATCCCATCGCGCTGTTCATCTTTGTCACCCATATGATGCTGCGCAATGCATTGGGGCATTGCGGGGTCGAGGTGTTTCCGGCCCGGTCCGACGGGCGGCCTGTTTTTGACTGGATGACCACCGTCACGCATCACGATCTGCACCATGCCCATGCGGGGTACAATCTGGGGCTTTACTTCTCATGGTGGGATCGATTGATGAAAACCGAGCATCCGCAATATCACGAGAGTTACGCCCAATCAGCACCGCACCTGTCGCGGGCCCGGCTGGGCATGGTTGGTCTGATCGTTGCGCTGATTGCGGGATTCCTGGCCGACCGGGCGCAGGCGTTTGATCTAAGCGGCAGCTACGCCTCGCCGGGTTTGGGTGTGGTGGTTCGGTTTGAAGACTGCCCCTCAGACAAGGCCGCGACCTGTGGTCGATTGCTTTGGGTCTGGGATCAGGCCGATACGCCACATGCGCGGATCGGTGATCTGATCCTGACCGGGCTGAAGTTCAATGGTGATGTCTGGGAGGGTCAGCTGCGTGACCCGGAAACTGGGCGAATGTATCGAGGCACAATCCAAAACGCCTCGGCCGTCAGCCTGAAACTGCGCGGCTGCGCGGGGATCTTCTGCGCCAGTCAGACTTGGCATTCGACGCGATATCTTGAAAGCGTACTGGGTCGCCTCGACCATTGATCCGGGCCCCGCTAGTTGTCCTTTGGGGTGAAGTCCTGAGACACTGGCCCACGATACTTTTTCATCAGTTCGTCTGGAACTTCGGTCCCATCGACCAGAAATGGCAGAATGCCTCGGCGCAGTGACCGACCGCGCATCGCGTCCAGATCGGTGTCGGAGCGGGTGACGCGCTGAGACATGCGCCGCCCCCATGTCGCCAGCATGCCATACAGGCGGTCGATCTGATCTGTATGGCTGTCTGTTTTGGCCAGGTCGTGGAACTCGTCCGGATCGTTTTGCAGATCGAACAGCATCGGGCGGAACCCGCCTTCGGCATGGACCATCTTGAAACGACCGTCAAAGACCATGAACAACCGTGCGTCCGGGTTCGAAAGCCCGAGCGCCTGACGCATCGGCGTGAGGCAATAGTCATATTCGCTGATCACGAAGTCGCGCCAGTCAGGTGTTTCCCCACGCACCCACGGCATCAGGCTACGCCCTTCGAGGATATGACCCGCCGGTTCCCCACCTGCGACCTCAAGGAAGGTAGGCGCTAGATCAATCTGTTCGACCAGCGCATCACAGGTGGTGCCGCGGGTTCCGTCTGCTTCGGGACGCGGATCGTGGAGGATCAGAGGCACTTTCACGGATTGTTCGTGGAACAGATCCTTCTCCCCCAGCCAGTGATCGCCCAGATAGTCGCCATGATCCGAAGTCAGTACGATCATCGTGTTCTGCATCTGATCCGTGGCTTCCAGGTGATCCAGCAGGCGACCAAGGTGATCGTCGCATTGCTTGATCAGCCCCATATAGGCCGGGATGACCTTTTGCCGGGTCTCTTCCTTTTGAAAGGCGGCTGCGATCTTGTTGTTCATGAACGCGGCGTAGACGGGATGGGGATCTTCTCGCTCAATTTCGGCCCGGGTTGCGGTCGGTACATGAGCCGGGCCGTACATGTTGTGATAGGGGGCTGGCACAATATAGGGCCAATGCGGTTTGATATAGCTGACATGGGCGCACCAAGGCCCCTTGGCCTGATCAATGAAGTCAATTGCGCGATCCGTCAGCCAGGGCGTTTCGCTATCTTCCTCGCGTATGTTGGCGGCTTTGTCTGCGTTTCGGAACAGCCAGCCGCTGGCGATCTCACCATCTTCAACCCCTGCATTGGCATGATTGGCCCAAGGGTTTTGGGCCTCATAGCCTTTGGATTTGAGATAGTCGTTATAGGGCGCGGGTTTTTCGTCATAGAAACCGTCGGGCCCTTCGGCCCAAAGCCCGTCATCGCGGACCCAGACGTCAAATCCGCACTCAGCCTGCCGTGCGCCGATGATGCTGTCGGGCGACAAACCCAAACGCGCCATTCCGGCAGCATCCGCTTTCATATGGGTCTTGCCGATCAGCCAGCACCCCATACCAGCGTCCCTTAGGTGATCGCCCAGCGTGACCTCTCCGACGCGCAGCGGATAGCCGTTCCATTGCGCACCATGGGAGGAGGCATAGCGCCCGGTGTAACAGCTCATCCGGCTCGCCCCGCAGATCGGCGATTGCACATAGGCATTGGTAAAACGCACACCCATCCGTGCAACCCTGTCAAAGTTCGGTGTGTCCAGATGAGGGTGCCCGGCACAGCCGAGATAGTCGAACCGCAGCTGGTCATACATGATGAACAGGATATTCATGGCAGCCTTCAATGATCCTCTCCTTAAGTCGTGCTAGATCAGGGGGCTGGTCTTTGCAATGAGGGGTGATAAGCGGTTTATCAGATGATCCCGGCCTGGTGTGTCTAATATTTTTCCCAATTCATGGATTTCCGGATTTACCTGCAACGCCTTCTTCGGCCAAGTTGGCCGCGATAGGAACGCCCTCAGTGTGGGACTGACGCGTGCGTTTCACAGGACGGTTCGAAGGAAAAGCCCGAGATGACAGAACGGAACGGTGGCGTTGTGCTGGTGGAATGCTTGCAGGCGCTGGGCGCACGGCACAGTTTTGGTGTGCCGGGTGAAAGCTATCTGGCGGTGCTGGATGCGCTGCATGATACCGGTAGCGCGCGGGCGGGGGCCAATGGAGCGCTAGATTTCACCCTGTGCCGGAACGAGGGGGGTGCGGCCTTTATGGCAGCAGCCTACGGCAAACTGACCGGACAGCCCGGCATCTGTTTCGTCACACGTGGTCCGGGGGCGACCAATGCGTCGATCGGGGTGCATACGGCGATGCAGGACAGCGCGCCGGTGATCCTGTTTGTGGGTCAGGTGGGCACGGACATGAAAGGGCGCGAGGCGTTTCAAGAGATCGACTATCGTGCCTATTTCGGGACCGTCGCCAAATGGGTGACCGAGATTGAAGCGGTCGACCGTATCCCCGAGATCATCGCCCGCGCCTGGACCACGGCCATCTCGGGCCGTCCCGGTCCGGTCGTCGTTGCCTTGCCCGAGGATATGTTGACCGATGTCACCGATGTGCCCGCGCTTTCAGGCCCGGCGGTCGTACATGAGCCTGGCCCAACGCCCGAGGCCATTGCTGTTGTGATGTCGGCCCTGTCCGGCGCGGAGCGCCCGTTGATTCTGGTTGGCGGGGGCGGCTGGCGCGCCGAAGGAAGTGTAGCATTGCAGCGTTTTGCCGAAAGCTCTGACATCCCCGTTGTGGCTGCGTTTCGGTTTCAGGACCTGTTTGACAACCACTCCCCCAGCTATGTCGGCGATGCCGGAACCGGGATGACACCGGCCACGCGGGCGCAGATACAAGGCGCGGATGTGCTCCTGGCCATCGGCGTGCGGTTCGGAGAGATGACAACCGAAGGCTACACTTTGCTGCGCGTGCCTAAGCCGGAACAGAAGCTGATCCATGTCCATGCCTCGGACCGAGAGCTTGGCAAGGTCTACATTCCCGATTTGGGTATTCAATCCGGTCCGAATGCCTTCGCAACCGCCCTGTCCGAGCATGTGGCGAGTGGAGGATGGGCAGATTGGCGCGCGCAGGCGCGTGCGGATTATGAGGCTGGTTTCGACCTGCCCGACCTGCCCAGCCCGGTGGATATGGGCAAGGTCTCAGCCTATTTGCGCGATCGCCTGCCCGATGATGCAATCCTGACCAATGGTGCGGGGAACTTCACCGTCTGGCCGAACAAGTTTTTCAAATACGGTCCCCAACAACGCCTGTTGGCCCCGCAATCCGGTGCGATGGGATATGGCCTGCCCGCAGCCGTTGCCGCCAAAGTGGCGCATCCGGAGCGGACCGTTGTCTGCTTTGCCGGGGACGGGGATTTTCAGATGAACTGTCAGGAGCTTGGGACCGCCATGCAGGCGGGTGCTCAGCCCATCGTTTTGATCCTGAACAATGGCACCTACGGCACCATTCGAATGCATCAGGAAAAAACCTATCCCGCCCGCGTTTCAGGGACCACGCTGGAGAACCCCGATTTCGCAGCACTCGCCCGGTCTTATGGCTATCATGGCGAGCGGGTTGAGCGGACCGAGGATTTCGAGGCCGCGTTCGAAAGGGCACTGGCGTCGGATACAGGGGCTGTTCTGGACCTGAACATTTCGCCTGAGGCGCTGACCCCGAGGCAGACACTCAGCCAGATGCGCGAAGGGGCGCAGAAGGTGGGGTCGTAGGGCTTGTTTCACTCGCGAAAGGCGCGGTTGAAATAGTCGGCCATCGGTTTGACCAAATAGGACAGGGGCGTGCGTTCATCGGTCTTTATCATCGCCTCTACCGGCATGCCGGGCAGAAGAACCTGACCGTTCAGCCGCTCGATCTGTCCTTCATCGGGGACCAACTCGGCCCGGTAGAAGGTGAAACCGGTTTGTTCGTCGGTGAATGTATCGGCCGAGACGTTGACCACATGGCCGTCAAGCTCTGGCGTTTCGCGCTGGTTGAAGGCGGGAAAGCGCAGGGCGACGGGTTGGCCCACATGCAGCTGATCGACGTGGATCGCATCCACCCGCGCGGCCACCAGCAAGGGCGTGTCCTGCGGCACGACATACATCATGGGCTCGGCAGGCTGGATCACCGATTGCAGGGCAAAGACCTGACTGCCGTAAACCGCGCCGGATACGGGGGCGCGAATGTCCAGCCGGGACAGACGCTCTGTCAGAGACAACCGCCGTTCCGACAGTTCCGCGACCTGCGATTGCACGTCGCGCAGGGCTGTAATCGCCTCTTCCCTGCGGGTGGCGCCCAGTTCGACGATCCGAATTTCAGTTGCTGCGATCTGGCCTTTGAGCCGCGCGATTGCGGCCTCAAGGCGTCCGATCTCACCGCTTAGGCTGGCCTCTTCCCGTTGCAGGGCCAGGACCCGGCTGGCCTGTGTCAGGCCGCGGCTCAGCAGGCTTTGCTGATCTTCAAGCTCTTCGCGGATCAGCTCGACCTGCAGACGGAGCGAGACCAACTGCGCCTCGGTGCCGTCGATCTCACTTTCGGTTTGGACCAGCTGTTTTTTCAGCTGATCGGTTTGCTGGGTCATGGTGTTCACCCGCGCCTCGAACAGGCGTTGTTGACCGTCGATCAGGTCGCGCTGGATGCCATGTTCTTGCTGAACGGCGTCCAGTTGAGTGGCCAGGTCTTCGGGGCTGGCGCTGTCCCGTTCCGCTTCCAGCCGGGCACGACGTGCGAGCAATTCGAACAGCTGCGCCTCGACGATGGTTTTTTCCGAAGACAGGAACGTATCGTCCAACCGCAAAAGCAGATCGCCGCTGGACACGACCGAGCCGTCGCGCACAAATATCTCGCCCACGACGCCGCCATCGGGGTGCTGCACTACCTGCCGGTTGCTTTGCACCTCGATCGAACCTGAGGATACAATTGCACCGGCCAGTTGGGTGTATACCGACCAGATACCAAGACCGCCGACCAGAATGGCAAGGGCCAAGAAACCCACTAATGCGGGCACGGTAATCCGCCAGGGTGTGCGCCCGTCGGTTTTCGTCTGCTCGGTCATCCGGTGTTCACCTGATTGAGATTGCGTTTGATGGCGCCAGCGTTCTGGACCATCGCGTTCAACACCTCGTCACGGGTGCCGAACTTGACCAGCTGTCCCTGCTCGACAACCGCCAGCGTATCGCATTCCGAGATGGCTTGAGGTCGATGGGTCATGATGATGGCTGCTTTTCCCGCCTCTTTCAGTCCGCGTACTGCTGCGTTTAACGCCTCGGTTCCATCCGCATCAAGGGCCGAGTTCGGCTCATCCAGGATCAGCAGCACCGGTTCGCCATAAAGGGCCCGCGCCAGTGCGATGCGCTGTTTCTGGCCGCCTGATAGCTGGCTGTCATTGCCTTCCAAAAACGTGTCATAGCCCTTCTCCAAAGACAGGATCAGCTCATGCGCGTTGGCCTTTTTGGCAGCTTCGACCACGGCCTGCGGATCGGGGTTTTGCGACATCCGGGCGATGTTTTCGGCAACCGACCCATTAAACAACGTCACTTGCTGCGGCAGATAGCCAATATGCTGGCCCAGATCGGTGGGGTCATATTGATCCAGTGTCGCGCCGCCCAGCCGAATTTCCCCGGCAGCGGGCTGCCAGAGGCCCAGCAACGCCTTGGCCAGCGTGGTCTTGCCTGATCCGCTTTTGCCGATCACCCCAAGCGCCGTTCCGGGTTCCAGATTCAATGTCACATTGCGCAAGGTGGGTGCCGCCGCGCCCGGAGGGATCACAGTCAGCGCCTTGGCGGCTAGGCGTGCCTCGGGTGTCGGTAGCTTGGTGCGGTTGGGTTCGGGCGGGGTCTGGTCCAGAAACTGGTTGAGCGAGGTCCAGGCGGCGCGCGCCTTTTCGATCATGGACCATTGCCCGACTGCCTGTTCGACAGGGGCCAGCGCCCGACCCAGCAGGATCGACCCTGCGATCATCGCACCGGGCGACAATTCGTTCTGCAACACCAGCCAGGCGCCAAGCGCCAACATGGCCGATTGCAGAAACAGCCGCAGCGATTTTGTCAGCGAGGTAAAGCTGCCCGTCCAATCACTGGCCGCTATTGTCTGACGCAGCGCATCAGTGCGCTGGTTCAACCAGCGCAGGGTCACATCCTGTTGCATCCCCTGGGATCGAACAACCTCGGCCGCTTGTCGGGCATGTTCCGAGAAGGAGTTGGCCCGCGCCGATGCAGCCTGCGCCTCGGCCACTTTGCGGCGGGTCAAGCCTTGGTTCAACAAGGCAATGACGATCAGAAGCCCGCCGCCGGCTACGGCCAGCCATCCCAGAAGCGGGTGGAATATGAAAATTGCCGCCAGAAACACCGGGGTCCACGGGATATCCATCACTGCAAGCAGCACAGGCGACGAGCACAGGTTCTGGATCGACTCAAGATCGCGCAAGGCGGTGGCCGGGGCTGAGCGAGCCTGCGGGTTAAGCGACCGCCGCAACGTGGCATCGAACACCCGTTCATCCAGCTTGGATTGAAACCGCGCGCCGAAACGCGCCACGATGCGACCGCGGGCGAAATCCAGCATCGCCATCAGCGCATAAAGCAGCGCGACAAGGATAAACAGCGCTGTCAGCGTCTCAACCGCGCGCGAGCTGAGCACCCGGTCATAGACCTGCAACATGAACAACGGCCCGGTCAGCATCAGAAGATTGACGAAGATGCTGAACAGGAAGGCCAAAGCCAGAAAAGTGATCCCCTGATTGCGAACGGTGCGCAATTCATGGCGTGGGGTGGGCGACAATCTGTGTTCAGGTTTCAAGCTGCGTTCCACATCAATCAGGTCGGGCGGTGCAGGTCCCTGACTTAGAAAGGCTGACCTGCATTGCCAAGAATGCTTCCCTTTTCAAGCAAGAAGTCGCGAATAACAAGGCAGGCACAAGGCAGTTTTCAGCCAAGCGTGTCATTTGTGAAGATCGGAAGGCCCAAGGTGGACCAGGCGGGAAACAGGCGGCTTAACTTAGGGTTGCGATTTGATCCAAAACCGCGCAGCTGACCGTGATCCCCTTGGCCTCAGCTTCGGTCCGGTTTTTCAGTCGTCTATCGCCGGGCACACGGGCGTCGCCATTGCCTTCAATCTCGGCACAGATGCGGGTGATGTAGTCTGAGAAGGCGTCATTGCCAAAGCGGGCAGGGTCCAGGGTAATCAGCGTCGCCCCGCCTTTGATATTCAGCGCGCCATGTGCCTCACGTTCAGCATTGTCGACGGACAGGGTGCCGCCGGCCAAAGCCGCGCCCAGAACCTCGACCAGAAAGGCAATGCCCGCGCCTTTGTGGCCTCCAAACGGCAACAGGCTGCGAGTTTCCAGAATGGCGTCCGGATTTGCTGTGGGGGTCCCGTCGCGATCCAGCCCGGCGGGTTGCCGCAAATCATGCCCTTCGGCGGCGGCCATCTTGATGTCCATAAACGCCACGGCGGACGAGGCCTGATCCCACACCACCGGTGCGGCCCCATCACGGGGGCAGGCAAAGGACATCGGGTTGGTGCCGAAGACCGGACGCACGCCGCCTTGCGGCACCACCAGCGACAGTGAGTTGATGACGGCTATGGCGACCAGCCCAGCCTCGGCGAAAGGTTCCGTGTCAAAACGCAGCGCACCCAGATGATGGCAATTGGCACAGGTGAAGGCGGCTATGCCATTCTCGCGGGTCATGTCGATCAGTTCGTCGCGCGCCGCATGCGCTGCGATCTGGTAGTAGCCATTATCCGCATCCCCGCGCAGAACGCTGGGCGCGATGCGTTGAATGACAGGTCGAGCCACTGGGTTGGCGTAGCCGGATGTGAAGCTTTGGGCATAAATCGGCAGATTGCGCAAACCATGGCTGCGTGGCCCATCCCGTTCCGATCGCATGATGATATCGGCCAGAATCTCGCTTCCGACCTCATCCACACCCACCCGTTGCAGCGTCGATTTCGCAAGCGATCGCACATCGGCCAGCGTGAGGGTTTGCATTGACGGATCTGTCACGGGCATGTCCTTTGGGTCTGCGACGCAAGGTGATCTATAAAGGGTATCGGCAGGCCTTGCGCCGGAATGGTCAGATGAAGGTTTAAGCCCGTGGTTTCCGGCTAAGCAACCCGTATTTCATCGCCCAGGATCGAAACGAACGACGTTTGCGTTTGTCCGTCTTCAGGGCCTGTTTCGACTGAGTTCCACCTTTGCGATTGAACTCGTAGACATCGATAACCCGCTCGGCGCAGCCGCAGGCCTCGCCCATGCCAACCTTGGCGAAGTAAAACTTTTCGAACCGTTCCGGTTTGTGCATCTCGATACCCTTGCAGCCTTGATTGAACACTTATTCGCAGAAAAAAGCCAACGGTCTTTATAGCAAGGTGAGATGGGATGAGTGTTTGCAGGACTGGAAGTTCAGATGCCGGGCCCATCTATTTGCCCAAGATGTATCGGCGCTTTGCCAATAGCGGTGGTGCGCGCGCTTATGTTTTGTATGTTGGGATGACCCCAACCGGGGGCTTTTGCTGGATGTAGATTCCAATGCGTTCAAGCACGGGTTTTCTGGGACAATCCGGGCGGGTCGCCGCTCCGAGATCCCGCAAATGACCGGGCGCGTCGAACGGGATGAAGCAGAGCGGCCAGTTGTCTCTTTTGAATTGCTCGGCGGCCAGCGCTGAAACGATGGTGCAATCATTGGTATGGCAAATGTAGCGACATACGGTTTCAAACCGCATAGCCGTTAGGTCAAATCGTTTGCTGGTGCGAAACGATGGATTGCGTTTGGGCAGCCGGTTTTCCAGTTCATAGCCAAAGCTATGCGGTAGACGAATGAAATCATGGGCTGGAACGTCTTCGGGGGGCAATCGATGGCAGGTCGCAAAGCGGATGCCCTTCCCGCAGGGCAAGGAACAATGGTTCGGACCAGATTGACGTGAAATCAAGGGATGCATTGTTGTTGATTTTTGCCACCAACGCCACGTCCAACGTGTGGTCTTCGACCATCCGAAGCATGTTCTGCGGCAGGTCTTCGATCATCACGACCCGCATTCTTGGGAACAGGCTATTGAACAGGTCAGAAAAGTACTGCGTCAGATAGGGGGCCAGAGTTGGCGTCATCCCAATTGTAAAGGGGACCGCTTCGGGGTCACGGAACTCGATCGCCGTGTCGTGGATTTTTTGGGCATCCAGGAGCATACGTTTTGCGATCTCCGCGATGCGCGCGCCGCATGCTGTCGGTCGCACTTCGTTGTTCAGGCGAAGAAACAGCTCGTTCCCCAGCTCGGTCTCCAGCTTCTTGATTTGATTGGACATGGCCGGTTGCGAGACGTTGCTCGCGCTTGCGGCCTGTCTGAACTGGCCGTGTTCGACAAGGGCCAAAACGTATTCCAAATCTCGAAGGTTCATAATCGACTAAATCCGCATTCACATATCTTCAAAGATACGCATCATCAGGTGCGGCCAGAAGTCCAGCGGGTGATTTCCCGGCGTCCCAACGCTCACTTCCGATAACAAATCTGTTAGTTTTCGTAAGCGAATAGATTGGCCTTTGGGTGGCGATGATCCTGATCAGCCTTGTTTCAACTGGTTTCTGAGTTTCAAAGCTCACGCCTTGCCTGCGCTGTTACCCGCGCCGAAGCGCTGGTCAAGGCCCGGTTGATGACCTCGACGCCATGTTCCTATGCATAGCCGATACCAGTGCGGAAGTGTTTCGACTCCGTACTAGAAAAGGGGCTTCCCCTTGTGCGGGGTCGATGCATTGTCTGACGCGGCTTGGTGGAATTCCACGTGGAACTCTGCGTCGTCAGATGGCCGGATATAATGGCGGGATTCAGGTTCAATTACCTGGTTCGAGCCTGCATGAATATCGCGTTCTTCTGCAGATGCCGTATCCACATAGGTGACCGAACCCTTGTGGACGATCAGCAGCCCCCAAACTTCGGCTTTGGTCGCATGATCCCTCAAGAACCCTTTGGGTACAGAGCTTGAGGTGAAGGTATTGGTCTCTTTGTATTTGGTGACACCGGACGGAAGCTGCTTATCCTTCAACATGCGTCAATCTCCTGCTTGGGCTTTGGTTGAGCATTGGGGAACATTGCCTTTTTGAATGTTCCAGCCATTTTCTCAGCGCGCGCCATCAGGAACGCGCTTGCTTCGGCGGACTGGGTGATATCCAGGACCGTCTGTTGGAACAGCCCCAACCATATGCCGAATTGCATTGGTTTGACCCCGTTCAGCGCTTTGTGAACAACCACTGGTTTCCCGGCATAGGTCCCGGCGTTCAGCGCGACCGAAACCCAGAAGGCTTTCATCTTGTCCAGATGGGCATCCCAATCATCCCCGATCTTTTCCTCAAACGTTGGTGCAAGCAGGGGGTGCGCGCGAACTCGCAGGTAAAACTCATCGACAATGGCCGCAAGGATATCCGGGGTCAAACCCAGCGCGACCACAGCGCGCTGATGTTCAAGGCGTCTTTGATGCGCGATGTTGCCAGGGTCAAAACCGTCTGGTTCGACAGCCACACCATCCACGATCTTAAGGTACTCGGATTGCATCATGTCCAGTGTATCCCGAACCGGCTGATTTTCAGAATTCTCGTTCATCGATTGTCACCCCAACAGGTGTCACGTGGTTGCGATTGCATTGACAAGCTCATCGCTGCTGCAAAAATACGCATTTATGATACCTAATTAAGAAATGCAACCCTGACGCTCCAAACCTCATAGGATTATTCAAGATGCACGCGCAGATTAAATCAGATGTCGAAACGCACGATGTCGTACTGTTCATGAAAGGAACACCGGGTGATTCACCCTGTGGATACTCATCGCGTATGGTTCAGATTCTTGACCATTTTGAGATCGAATACACCGTTCGAGATGTTCTGGCTGCCGATGAGCTCAGATCGGCCATCAAGACCTATTCTGGGGTGAAGACCCTTCCTCAGCTTTTCGTGGGCGGGTCGTTCGCTGGTGGAACCGACGATATACGCGAGATGTATGAAAACCGCACGTTGCAGACATTCTTCAACGGTCGCGGTGTCGCTGCCAATGCGGATGCCCAGAATACTGATCTGGATATCCAAGAGGTCTCAAGGGACGAAAAAATCGCCTGCGCAAAGAACTAGCGCGTAGCTTTCGCGGCAGGCTTTCTCACCTAAGCTTGCCGCGCGATGATACCCACATAGGCGCACCGGATGTGATTATGAAAGATGCGCCGTTGCTTCTATTTCCACCTTGGCACGGTCTTCGATCAGCCCCGCGACGACGACCATCGACATGGCCGGAAAATGTCGGCCGAAAACCTCGCGGTAGGCTTGCCCGACCTCTTTTTGTGCGGCCAGATATTCGGCCTTGTCTGTTACGAACCATGTCAGCCGGGTTACATCCTCGACCTTGCCACCTGCCGCCTCAACAATGGTGCGGATGTTGAGCAGAGCCTGCCGCATCTGAATGATAAAATCGTCGCTGACGAAGGTCTTTTGGGAATCCCAGCCAATCTGCCCGCCGATATGCAGGACCCCGTCTTTCGTCAGCATACCGTTTGCATAGCCCAAAGCAGGCAGCCAACCTTCGGGATGAATGACATCATGGGGCATTGTCAGCCTCCTTTGTTTCTTTGAATTTTCGGGCAACTTCGGATGGCCAGGCCGTGGGGCGGCCCGCTGCATCAACATTCACAAGGGTCGCTTCGGTTTCAAAACGCAGTTCATCGGCTGCATGTGCGGTCATCACATAGCGGGCCGATGTGCGACCCAGATGTATGATGCGCAAGCGCAGGGTCAGGTGATCTCCATGGTGGCTTGGAGCGGTAAAACGGGTCTGGATCTGGGCCGTCGGTACCGCACCGGATTTGTGCAATGTCTCAAACGGGTGGCCAAGCACCTCGTCGAAAAACGCCTCGACACAATCGTTCATCATCTCGAAATAGCGGGGGAAAAAGACGATCCCCGCCGGATCGCAATGTTTGAATAGCACTTTTTGTTGCATCTCGAACACCAATCAAACCCCCACGTAGGTCTGCGTGATTTCAGGGGTCAGGTCAGCCATCTTTCCAGACCAGACGGTTTTCCCGCGCGCAAGGATCACGGCGCGGTCCGAGACCGAGGCAAGCTCGCGCAGGCTTTTGTCGATCAACAGGATCGCCATACCGGTTTCCGCCTTGATGCGGTTGATTGCGGCCCAGATTTCCTGACGGACGATAGGGGCAAGGCCCTCGGTCGCTTCGTCCAGGATCAGAAGCTGCGGATTGGTCATAAGTGCCCGACCGATGGCAAGCATCTGTTGCTCGCCGCCGGAAAGTGAAGCGGCAATCTGGGTGCGACGTTCTGCAAGGCGCGGAAACAATTCGGCGACCCTGGCAAATTTCCAGGGGCCCGGGCGTGCGGCGGCGATCAGGTTTTCCTCGACGCTCAGGTCTTTGAAACAACGGCGTCCCTCGGGGACAAGCCCGATCCCCAGCCGGGCGACCTTGTGGCTGGGCAAGCTGTGCAGATCCTGTCCGTTAAAGCTCAGTCCGCCTTGTGCATCGATCATCCGGCAAATTGCCTTGACGGTTGTCGTCTTGCCCATGCCGTTCCGGCCCATCAAAGCGATGACTTCGCCTGCCTCAAGCTCAAGGTCGGCACCGAACAAGGCGGGGACCGGCCCGTAGCTGGCGGTGAGGTTTTCAACACGCAGCAAGCTCATGCTTCTTCCCCCAGATAGGCCTGTTTGACCTCGTGTGAGGCGCGAATCTCTTCGACCGTGCCGGTCGCAATCACGCGCCCGTAAACCAGCACGCTGATGCGGTCGGCCAGGGCGAACACGGCATCCATGTCATGTTCAACCAACAGGATCGGGGCCTCGCTCCGCAAGCCAGCAAGGAATGCGGTCATGGTTTTGGAGCCTTCGGCACCCAGGCCGGCCATGGGTTCGTCCATGACAAAGGCTTTGGGGTTCAATGTCAGCGCGACGGCGACCTCCAACTGGCGGCGCTGGCCGTGGCTGAGATATGCGGTCACCTGATCTGCGGCCTCGGCCAGCCCGACGCGTTCCAGCGCATCCATGGCGCGGCTCATCAGGTTGGTATCCCTAATCGCAGACCGCCATACCCGCCAGGGACGACCGGATTGACCAAGCGCACCCAGAAGCGCGTTTTCCAGAACCGTATCTTCCATCGCCAGCGCCGATATCTGGAATGTCCGCCCCAGTCCCGCGCGCGCCCGCGCGGCTGTGCTCAACCCCGAGACATCGCGCCCGCCGAGGAGGACGCTTCCGCTGTCGGGCGGCAGCCCGCCGCAAATCTGCGCTATCAAGGTTGATTTGCCTGCACCATTCGGGCCGATGATGGCGTGGATTTCACCGGGCCGCAGGTCAATCGACACATCATCTGTCGCCCTGAGCGCGCCAAAGCTTTTGTGCAGATTGCGGGTTTCCAGAATTGGTTCAGACATGCGGTCCCGCCTTTCCGGTCAGAATGCCGATCACCCCGCCGCGTGCAAAAAGGACGATCAGCAGAAGGATGGCGCCCAGCCAGATGTGCCAGAAATCGGTGATTTCACCCAGAAAATGTTCCAGCGTTACAAAAAGTGCGGCACCAACCACGGGACCCATCAGCCGACCCACGCCGCCGATGATGATCAAAACGATCAACTCACCTGACAGCTGCCAGCTGAACATGGTGGGGCTGACGAACCGGTTGAGGTCAGCAAAAAGCGCACCCGCAAGTCCGGTGATCGCGCCCGAGACGACAAAAGCCAGAAGCTTCAGCCGCATCGGATTCAACCCAACGGTTTCAACCCGTGCCGGTGTCTGGCGTGCCGCGTTCAGTGCAAGACCAAAGGGTGAGGCGCGGAGCCTCCAGTAGATCAGCAGCGCCAGACAAAGCGCCGCAAAACACAGGCCGAAAAACTGGATCGGGACCAGCGTGTTCAGACCGGGAAACCCGTTCCTTACATAAATTGACAGGCCGTCTTCGCCGCCATAGGCGCTCCACGAGATTGAGAAAAAGAAAAACATCTGCCCAAAGGCCAGCGTGATCATGATGAAATAGACGCCGGTTGTCCGCAGTGACAGAACGCCGATCACCAGCGCGACCAGTGATGAGACGATGATCGCCGTCAGCCAGATCACGGGCATCGCGGTCGAACCTTCGATCGTCAGCGGCCCCATTTGCAGCGGTGTGTAGGTCTGGGCGTGATAGGCCAGAATACCCATCGCATAGCCGCCAAGGCCAAAGAATACGGCATGTCCAAGGCTTACCAGCCCGCCGATCCCAAGTGCGATGTTCAGACCCACAGCGGCAAGAGCCAATACAACAGCGCGGGTTGCAAGCGTGATGGTAAAAGGTTCATCGGCGATGAGCGCCCAGCCTGGCACTGCTATGAAGCCAAGCAAAACGATGATGTTGATATGGCTTTCCCTGATCATGAGCGGGCTCCGAACAATCCGGTGGGTCGCCAGATCAAAACAAGACTCATCAAGACGTAGACGGCCATTGACGCCAGGGATGAACCGGTCTGCGTGGCGGGGCCCGGTTCCATGAACAGTTTGAAAAGCTGCGGTAGGAAGATGCCGCCCAATGTGTCCGTCAGGCCCACCAGAAGCGCCCCGATAAACGCCCCTTTGATCGAACCGATGCCACCAATAACGATCACCACAAAGGCCAGAATCAGAACCGGCTCGCCCATGCCAACCTGTACTGACTGGATTGCACCAACCAAGGCACCGGCCAAGCCGGCAAGCGCCGCACCCAATGCAAAGACGAGAGTGTAGAGTTTCGAGATATCAACGCCCAGGGCCGCGATCATTTCGCGGTCATTCTCACCGGCTCGGATCTGAATGCCGATACGTGTACGCGCCGTCAGCCACCACAGGCCCACGGCCACCAGCAGGCCCACCCCGATCAATGCCAGGCGATACAGCGGATACTGAATGCCACCGGGCAGCGTGATGGGACCTGAAAGGTAGCTGGGTACGTCAAGGAACAAGGGGAACGATCCAAAGACCCAGCGCGTGCCTTCCGAGAAAATCAGGATCAGCGCGAAGGTGGCAAGGACCTGATCAAGATGGGCCGCGCTGTACAGGCGCCGGATCACCACGATCTCAACCAAAGCTCCGGCCGCGGCTGCAGCCGCAAGGGCGGCCATCAGCCCCAACAGGAACGATCCTGTCGCACCTGCGACAGCGGCGGCCGCAAAAGCCCCCAGCATATACAGTGAGCCATGCGCCAGATTGATCAGCCCCATGACCCCAAAGATCAGGGTCAGACCTGCGGCCATCAGAAACAGCATGATACCGAATTGTAGCCCGTTAAGGATCTGTTCGATGATGAGGATCGTTGACATCAAAGCTTTCCCGTCCCGGGTGCGATCCGAGAGATTGGTCGAAGATCAGGGAAAGATGCCCCGGGTCACATCCGGGGCATCAATTGCTTACATCTTGCAGTCAGCCGCATAGGCGTCTGCGTGGTTTTCCAGCGCGGCACCGAGGATCTTGTTGGTAAAGATGTCGCCCTCCTGAATCACCTCGCGCGCATAGATCGTCTGCACCGGGTGGTGGTTTGGCCCGAATTTGAAATCGCCGCGCGTGCTGTCGAACTCTGCGGCACGCAGTGCTTCGCGGAAGGCGTCAGCATCGTCCGGGCTTGCTTTCTCAAGCGCCGACAGGATCAGGTTTGCCGTATCGAACCCCTGGCTGGCATAGAGCGAGGGCAGGCGGCCATATTCGGCCTGAAAGCTCTCGACAAAGGCCGTATTGGTTGGGTTGTCGATGTCTTTGTTCCATTGGGATGTGTTGACCACGCCCAAGGCCGCCCCACCAACGGCTTGCAAAATGCCCTGGTCAAAGCTGAAGGCCGGGCCGACAACGGGCAGATCAACGCCGCTGTCTGCATATTGCTTGAGGAAAGAAATCCCCATGCCACCCGGTAAGAAGAAGAACACGCTATCCGCATCCGAGGCGCGGATTTGCGCGATCTCGGCAGCGTAGTCTGTCTGGCCCAGCTCGGTATAGAGCTCACCGGCCAGGTCACCTTCGAAAAAGCGTTTGTAGCCGGTCAGCGCATCTTTGCCAGCCGGATAGTTGGGCGCAAGGATGAAGCTTTTGCCATAGCCTGCGCTATTGGCATAGGCACCCGCCGCCTCGTGCAGGTTGTCATTCTGCCAGGCCACGTTGAAGTAGTTCTGATGGCATCCCTTGCCAGCCAGCGCTGAAGGGCCCGCATTTGGTGACAGGTAGAACACGCCCTGGTTCACCGCCGAAGGCACAACCGCCATTGCGAGGTTGGACCAGATGATACCGGTCATGATGTCCACCTTTTCGGACTGGATCATCTTATCGGACAGTTGCACCGCGATATCGGGTTTGCGCTGATCGTCTTCGATGACAACTTCGACATCGTCACGGCCGGATTGCGCAATGGCCAGCATAAAGCCATCGCGGACATCAATGCCAAGGCCAGCACCACCGCCTGAAAGCGTTGTGATCATGCCGATCTTGGTCTCGGCCAAAGCGCCCCCCGCCGTCATGGCAAGGGCGGTCGTCAAAGCAAGCAGTTTCTTCATGAGGTTTCTCCGTTTCCTGTTGGACAGTTGACCCAGTTAATCCGGGTTTTTCAGTTTGAATCTCTGGATCTTCCCAGTTGCCGTTTTTGGCAGGCTCTCAGAAAAAACAATAGAGCGGGGATACTTGAAAGGGGCAATCGTTGCCTTCACATGATCTTGCAGCATTTGCGCAATGTGTTCTCCGGCTTGGACGTCCTTGGCAAGAACCACATGAGCCTCGACAATATGGCCCCGCTCGGCGTCTGGCACACCAATCACAGCGCATTCCGACACAGCATCATGCGATAGCAGCGCGGCTTCGACCTCGGGGCCTGCGATGTTGTAGCCGGATGAGACGATCATGTCGTCATTGCGCGCTGCGAAATGGTAGTATCCGTCGGGGTCACGCACAAAGCTGTCACCGGTGATGTTCCACCCGTCCAAGACATAGTTGCCTTGTCGGTCGCCGCGCAGATACCGGCAGCCTGTCGGACCCCGCACCGCCAATCGGCCTACCTCACCGTCTGGAACCTCGTTTCCGTCTGCATCGACCACCTTGGCCTCGTAGCCGGTGACAGGTTTGCCGGTGCAGGCAGGTCGGTGATCGTTGAAACGGTTCGAGATGAAGATATGCAGCATCTCGGTCGCACCGATCCCGTCAAGCATCGGTTTGCCGGTTTTCTTGATCCATTCATCATAGACGGGTGCGGGCAAAGTCTCACCCGCCGAGACAGCTGCCCGCAACGAGGACAGGTCTGCACCGTCCTCCATCGCGCGCAGCATCACGCGATAGGCGGTGGGTGCGGTGAAAGATACAGTGGCCTTATACTTCTGGATGATGTCCATCATGTTGGGCGGCGTGGCCTGTTCCAGCAAGGTCGCTGTGGCCCCAAACCGCAGTGGAAAGATAGCAAGGCCGCCCAGCCCGAAGGTAAAGGCCAGCGGGGGTGAGCCGACAAAGACATCGTCAGGGACAACGCCCAGCACTTCTTTGGCATAGCCATCCGCGATGATCAGCAGATCGCGGTGGAAATGCATCGTGGCTTTTGGTGTGCCGGTCGAGCCTGAGGTAAAGCCCAACAGCGCGACATCATCGCGCCCGGTCTGAACCGCCGAAAACCGCACCGGTTTTTCCAGCGCAAGCTGATCCAGCTCGGCCTCGTGGTTCGAGGTGCCGTCAAACCCCGTGGCGCGCAGGCCCGGGCAGGCGGCGGCGCAGGTCTCCATCTCGTCCAGCAGGCGGGTATCACACAGGGCGTGGGTGATCTGGGCAAGTTCGACATATTTTTGCAACTCACTGGCCCGCAGCATGGGCATGGTGTTGATGACGACCGCGCCCGCCTTTGTCGCAGCCAGCCAGCATGCCACCATCGCCGGATTGTTGGCCGACCGGATCAGCACGCGATTGCCGGGCTGCACGCCCAGATCATCGACCAGAACATGGGCCAGCCGGTTGGTCCAGTCAGTCAGTTCCTTGTAGGTGCGTTGCCGCCCGTTTCCGATCAGCGCGGTGTAATCGCCGAAGCCCTTGGCCACCATGGCGTCGGTCAGCTCAACCCCTGCGTTGATCCATTCGGGATAGTCGAAACCGTGTAGATTGAACTCCGGCCATTGATCCGAAGGGGGCAGATTGTCCCGTGCGAACGTATCAATATGAGCGGATGGTCCAAGCATTATCGTCCCCCTTGAAAGGCCGAGGCGGTCTGGCGGGCGATGATGACCTTTTGCACATCACTTGCACCCTCGTAGATCCGCAAGGCACGGATTTCACGATACAGAGTCTCGACCGTTGCGCCTGATCGCACGCCTTCGCCGCCGAACAGCTGGACTGCTTTGTCGATCACCTGCTGGGCCTGATCCGTGGCGAACAGCTTGGCCATGGCGGCCTCACGCGTGATCTTGGGGGCCCCTGAATCGCGGGCCCAGGCGGCGCGATAGATCAGCAGGGCGGCGGCATCTATATCAACGGCCATGTCGGCGATATGGCCCTGCACCATTTGCAGATCAAACAAAGGTGACCCCTGCACATGCCGGGATGATACCCGCTCCAACGCTTCATCCAGCGCCCGTCGTGCGAACCCCAGCGCGGCCGCAGCAACCGTCGGTCGGAACACATCCAACACGGACATGGCGATTTTGAATCCTTGACCGCGCGCGCCGATCATGGCCGAGGCTGGGATACGACAATCCGTGAATCGCAAGGTCGCCAATGGGTGTGGCGCGATGGTGTCCAGTCTTTCGACCACCTCGAACCCGGGTGTGTCCGGGACAAAGACAAATGCAGACATCCCTCTGGCACCGGGCGCTTCGCCCGTGCGGGCAAACAGCGTGTAGAGATCGGCAATGCCGCCATTGGAAATCCAGGTCTTTTCACCATTCAGCACATAACTATCGCCATCACGGGTTGCCGTCATTGTGTTGGCCGCAACATCCGATCCGGACCCCGGTTCCGTTAACGCAAAGGCGGAAATGGCCCGTCCTGATCGGGTGAGCGGTAGCCAACGGGACTTTTGTTGGGCGGACCCGAACAAAGTGATCGCCCCGGTGCCAAGCCCCTGCATGGCCATGGCGAAATCGGCCAGCCCGTCGTGGCGGGCCAAAATCTCGCGGGCAAGGCACAGCTTGCGCACATCAAAAGAGCCATCCTGGCTGGAGGTTGGCGCCAGAACCCCAGCCTGACCAAGCTGTGCCACCAGCTGGCGGCAGGCTGCGTCGGTGTCGCTGTGATCGATGCGCAAACCGCTTGCGATCTCTTCGACATGGGCTGCCCAATCACGATGGGCATCGTTGAAAAACGGCCAGTGGAGAAAACTCTTGTCTGGCATCAGTCCCCCTCGAATACCGGTTTTTCTTTGGCAACAAACGCGTCATAGGCGCGACGGAAGTCGTTGCCTTGCATACAGATCGCCTGCGCTTGCGCCTCGGCCTCGATCGCCTGATCCAGGCTCATGTTCCATTCTTGTGCCAGCATGGTTTTGGTCATCGAGTTGGCAAAGGTTGGGCCGGACGCGATGCGCGCGGCCAGGGCAAGTGCATCATCTTCCAGCGTGTCGGAGGAACTGACCGAGTTGAAGAACCCCCAGCGTTCGCCTTCTTCTGCTCTCAACGTCCGCCCGGTATACAGCAATTCGGCCGCGCGACCCTGGCCGATGATCCTGGGCAACATAGCACACGCGCCCATGTCACATCCCGCAAGCCCGACACGGTTGAACAGAAACGCCACCTTGGCGTCTGGCCCGGCAATCCGCAGATCGGAGGCCATCGCCATGATCGCACCAGCCCCTGCGCAGACGCCATCGACCGCTGCGATCACCGGCTTGCCGCAATGGACCATCGCCTTGACCAGGTCGCCGGTCATCCGGGTAAAGGCCAACAGCTCTTTCATCGACATTTTCGTCAACGGTCCGATGATGTCATGCACGTCACCGCCCGAGGAAAAATTGCCGCCATTGGGCAGGATCACAACCGCACTCACATCATCCGAATAATGCAGCGCCCGGAACCAGTCACGCATTTCGGCATAGCTGTCGAAGTTGAACGGGTTTTTCCGCTCGGGCCGGTCATGTGCGATCCGGGCGATGCCGTTTTCTATCTCGCAGCGAAAGTGCTTTGTGTCTAACAGGCTCATGACTGCTCCTTCGCAGTTTCTGCTTTTTCCAACAGGCTGATTAGCATGTCGGATTCCGTAGCTGACAGCCCGCCTAACAACTCATTGACCCAGGCCTCGTGATGATGGGCAAGCCTATCAAAGGCCTGTTGGCCCTTGGGGGTCAGACGTGCCAGGTAGGCGCGGCGATCCCCGGGGATGGCCACACGCAACGCCAGCCCTTCTTCGGTTAGGCGATCCACAATTCCTGTCACGTTCCCGTTCGATACTTTCAGATATCCTGACAGCTCGCTCATTTTCAGGCCCTCGGGGTGGCGGGACAGCGCGGCAAGCACATCAAAACGCGGCAAGGTGGTTTCATGGCCATCGCGCAGGCGGCGGCGCAGCTCGGCCTCGATCCCCGAGGATGCTTTTAGCAGCCGCAGCCAAAGGCGCAGCCTTGTTTTTGAGATTGGTTCAGGTGTTGGGCTTGGGTGAGCCATCATACCTCACCTCCTGATAGGGACAGCGCGTGGCCGTTGATCGACGCCGCAGCGCTGGAGGCAAGGAACAGGGCTGTTGCGGCCACTTCGGACGGTTCAATCAGGCGGGCTTGCGGGTTGGCCGAGGTGATCATCCGTGTCGCCTTGCCCCGGTCAATCTCGAACCGGTTCATCAGCCCGGTAACTGCGGTCTCCGCCAGGTCGGTATCGGTGAAACCCGGGCAGATTGCATTGCAGGTGATCCCTTCGCGGGCCACGTCCAGTGCGATAGATCGCACGAGCCCAAGTACCCCGTGCTTGGCGGCGGTATAGGCCGGAACCGAAGGATTGCCCTTAAGCGATGCGGTCGAGGCGATGGCAATCAAACGCCCACCTGCGGTCATGGACTTCAGTGCCGCGCGAAACGTCAGGAACGTGCCGGTCAGATTAACGGCCAATGTGGTGTTCCAGTCCGCAAGCGACGTGTCGCGGATCTTGGCTGCGGGCCCACCGCCTGCATTTGCGATGATAACGTCAAACGGCGCTTCAAACAGCCCGTCGACTTGAGCTTCATCGGTCACATCCGCCTCGTGGCAGACAATAGACCGCCCGTCAGACGCCGCCTTGAGTACGTTAAGCCGCCGCCCGGTGATCGTGACGGTATCGCCCGCATCTGCAAAGGCATGGGCGATGGCCCTGCCGATCCCGGTGCCGCCCCCAGTGACCAGAACCCGCCTCATGACTTGGCCATTTCTGCGTCGCGGTCGGCAAGACGCCACGCTTGATCGCGGCCCGCGAGATAGGGCAGGGGCCAGTCGGGTGCGTGACGATCCCCGATTTTCGCAGCCTCGCGCAATGTCCAATAGGGATCGGCCAGATGCGGGCGGCCGATCGCCACCAGATCGGCGCGGCCTGCCATGAGGATCGAATTGGCGTGATCGGCCTCGTAGATATTGCCGACGGCCATGGTTTTCAGACCCGTCTCATTGCGAATGCGGTCACTGAATGGTGTCTGGAACATGCGGCCATAGACGGGTTTGGCATCAATCGTCGTCTGACCGGCTGAAACATCTATCAGATCCGCGCCGACTTGGGCGAAGGCGCGTGCAATCTTGACCGCGTCTTCGGGTGTCACGCCCTGATCGCCGACCCAGTCGTTGGCCGAGATACGCACCGACATCGGCTTGCCTTCCGGCCAGACCGTCCGCATTGCCCGAAAGACCTCCAGAGGCCAGCGCAACCGACTGTCCAGCGTGCCGCCATAGGCATCGGTCCGATGATTGGACACGGGCGAGATAAAGGATGAGATCAGATAGCCATGGGCCGCATGCAGCTCGATCATGTCAAACCCGGCCCGTTCAGCCATTTGGGCGGATGCCACGAACTGCGCCTTGATTTCATCCATCTCGGTCTGCGTGATTTCGCGCGGGGTTTCGTTCTGATCTGACCAGGCGATGGCCGAGGCGCTGACCAGGTCCCAATTGTTATGCGGCAGGGGCGCATCCATCTGTTCCCACCCCAGTTGGGTCGAGCCCTTACGCCCGGAATGCCCGATCTGGCAGCAGATCTTGGAGTCTGTTTCCGCATGTATAAAATCGGTCAACCATCGCCATGCCGTTTCGTGCTCGGGCGCATACAGACCGGGGCAACCCGGTGTGATCCGCCCTTCGGCCGAGACACACGTCATCTCGGTGAACACCAGCCCCGCGCCGCCCTTAGCGCGCTCGCCGTAATGGACCAAATGCCAGTCCGTTGGGCATCCATCGACGGCCTTGTATTGTGCCATGGGCGAGACGACGGTGCGAGATTTCAGGGCCATTTCGCGCAGTTTGAACGGCGCGAACATCGGCGCGCGTATAGGCGCATCGCCGGGCACGCCCGCCTGTGTCATGAACCAGCGTTCCGCACTCTGAAGCCAGGCACTATCGCGTTCGCGCAGGTTTTCGTGGCTGATCCGCTGGGATCGTGTCAGCATTGAATAGTTCAGCTGAACCGGGTCCAGAACAAAACACCGTTCGACAGTCTCGAACCATTCCATCGAGTTTCGCGCTGCCGATTGCAGGCGCAGCACTTCCAGCCGCCTGTCTTCCTCATAGCGCTCAAACGCCGCCTGCATACTGTTTTCTTTATGCAGCAGCTCGGCGAGTGAAATAGCGGATTCCAAGGCCAGCTTTGTCCCGGAACCGATGGAAAAATGTGCGGTCGCCGCCGCATCGCCCAGCAGAACCACGTTATCCTTGTGCCATCTTTCGCACAGCACTCGCGGAAACTGCAGCCAAGCCGAGCCGCGAATGTGATTTGCATTGGTCATCAGGCTGTGCCCGCCCAGATGGTCCTTAAAAATCTGTTCGCAGATTGCGATGCTGTCCTGCTGGCTCAGGTCGCCAAAACCATAGGCATCAAACGTGTCTTGCGAGCATTCGACAATGAACGTCGCCGTGTCGCCATCGAACTGATAGGCGTGGGCCCAGACCCAGCCCTTGTTGGTTTCTTCAAAGATGAATGTAAATGCATCGTCGAACCGCTGATGGGTCCCAAGCCAGACGAACTGACAATGGCGCAGGTCGATCTCGGGCTTGAACGTGTCGGCGAACTGCGCGCGCGTTTTGGAGTTCAGCCCGTCGCTGGCGACCACCAGATCGTAGTCTTTGGCATAGGTTTCAACATTGCCGACCTCGGTCTCAAACCGCAGGTCGACGCCCAGTTCGCGCGCCCGCTCCTGCAGCAGAAGCAGAAGTTTCTTGCGCCCAATCCCGCAAAACCCGTGACCTGAGGAGGTCAGGCATTGGCCTTTGTAGTGCAAGGCGACATCGTCCCAATAGGCAAAGTTCGCGCGGATTGCTTCGGCGCTTTTGGGATCATTCCTGGCGAGATTGTCGAGCGTTTCGTCCGACAGAACCACGCCCCAGCCAAAGGTATCATCTGCCTTGTTGCGCTCGATCACGGTGACCTCATGCGATGGATCACGTAGTTTCATCGAGATTGCAAAGTAGAGACCAGCGGGACCTCCACCCAGACATGCAATACGCATAAGGGCCGCCTTTTCACTTGTTCAGGCCCAGCATTCTTCAGCTTGATATTTATTTCAAGTATAAAATTTCAAGCTTCAACATTATGCGCGTGTATTCTCTGGATCGCAAAACATGCCCATCCGCTTCGGCTATGCGCGATCGTAAGTAAGAGTTTAGCCGCACTGCTCTGGAGGGCTGTCCGCAGCTGAATCGGTCGGACGTTCAATGGGCTGCCCCCACGTCTAAGCCCCTAGCTAGAATTGGGTTTCGCAGCTTTTCGGGCTGCATTCAGTGCGGCCTCGAGTATCGACTGATCGCCAATGTGATTGGCCAGGATCAGGATCAATCGGGCGTTCAGCGCGTGGACGTCTGCTTCGTTCAACCCGTCATGGGCATTCAGCAGCGCCTCATAGAAATCGTCGCCATTGTCGAAGTTCTGGGTCAGGATCAGGTGTGACACGGTTTAGCCCCTCCCCGAGGCTTTTTGCATCGCTGTCTCAATGACACTGGGATCAAACTGTGGCCAACGACCGGCGACATGCTGATCGGGGCGGATCAACAAAACGACTGATTGAGCCTCGCCCAGATAGCGTTCGGCCAAATGGCCTGTGACGTTCTGCAAGGTAAGACAATCCAGTGACTGCTCAGCCACTTCTAGCTGCTTGGGTAGATCGCAATTCAGTGCGAGGATCGAGAATGTACCAGTGTTGAGACGATCCAGTAGAAACCCGTTTTCCAAAGGCGCATCAGGTAGCGGGCTGCCGGGTCGTGTGCAGGCTGGCCCATCGGGCACCCCGTCGTCACTATTCAGCGGCGAATGATCATAGGTGCAGGGCACCGACAGGCGGCCTGAATTCACCAAAGGGCGTGCGAAATCAAAATCGGTGACCAAATCAAGCACCGCATCGCGGAACAACGCATGCGCAGGGTTCCGAGGCGTTAGAAAATCAGCGCTGCGGCTGGAGTTTTTGATGTTCTCCATGGCGCCATGCTTGCGTTCGGTATGGTAGCTGTCGAGCAACGTATCTGGCGCATCGCCCTGGATTACTGCTGCCAGTTTCCAGCCAAGATTGTCGATATCCTGAATGCCGCCATTGCAGCCGCGGGCACCAAAGGGGCTGACCTGATGGGCGCTGTCGCCTGCAAAGAATATCCGACCATGGCGATAGTCTTTCATCGTGCAACAACGGAACGTATAGATTGATGACCAGACCGGCTCGAACTCGACGTCTTCCCCGATCATCGCCGATACACGGGAGGCGACCTTATCAGGGTCCAGTTCGGCCTTGCGATCAATGTCCCACCCAAGCTGGAAATCAAGTCGCCAGACATTGTCGGGCTGCTTATGCATGAGGGCGGTTTCACCGCGATTGAAGGGGGGATCAAACCAGAACCGACGCTCGACCGGGAAATCAGCCTTCATCTTGATATCGGCGATCAGGAAGTTGTCCTCGAACACGCGACCTTCGAAACCAAGCCCCAGCATCTCGCGCGTGGGCGAACTCGCACCATCGCAGGCCACAAGGTAGTCGGCTTCGATCTGATAGGGCCCGTCCGGGGTATCGACATCCAAAAGGATGTGATCTTGGTTTTGTGTCAGCGCGGTAACCTGGTTCTGTCCGCGAATCTCAATCGGTGCGCCTAAAGCCTGTTGGCGGCGAATTTCCTCGATGATGAATTGCTCAAAATAGGGTTGTTGCAGGTTGATGAAGGCGGGGCGTTTGTGGCCTTCTTCTGGCAATAGGTTGAACGAATATATTTCTTCCGTGTCACGGTAGACCCGGCCCAGATTCCAGACCACGCCTTTCTCCACCATCGGATCGCCACATCCAAGACGGTCGCAAATTTCCAATGTTCGCTTGGAAAAGCAAATCGCGCGGCTGCCCATGCCCACTCCGTCATGGTCATCCAGGACAAGGCAACCAACGCCTTTTTTACCAAGATCCAGTGCAAGCCCCATCCCAACGGGGCCACCACCCACGATCACAACCGGATGGCGGTTGGGTCTGGGTTCGTCCTGATCGGGGACCCTTTCATAGGGATAAAGCTGAAAGGCCGTTTGATATCGCGCTGTAACCATGGCGGTTTACCCCTGCAGGGCCTCCCACATGTCCAGATCGCGCTGGGCGGTCCAGATCCGGGGGGTGTCGATGCCGCGAGCCTCGTCATAGGCGCGCGCGACGTTGAAGGGCAGGCAGTGTTCATAAATGGCATAATCCTTGAACTTTGGATCACATTCGGCGCGCACCGCATCCCACGCGTCTTTGAGCGAGCCGCCCTTCGCAGCAACAGGTTTCACCGCATTATAGGTGCTGTCTACAAAGTCGCGGGTATTGGCTAGTGCCGCATCGACCATCTGACGCCCGACCAGCGCATCCCCACGTCCGGGAGCAATACTTTGCGGATTGTAGGATTTGACCGCATCCAGTGTTGCGCCCCAATCTTCGAAATGGCCGTCACCGCAGTAGCAGGCCGAGTGATATTCAACGATATCACCGGTGAACATCGTCTGGCTATCGGGCACCCAGATGATGCTGTCACCCGCCGTATGCGCTCGCCCGATCTGCTTGATGACAACCTTGCGGTTGCCCAGATAGACGGTCATTTGATCGTTGAAGGTTGTTGTAGGCCAGGTCAGACCGGGGATGCTTTCATGTCCTTCGAACAGGCGTGGGAAACGCTGAAACTCGCTGTCCCAATCTTCCTGCCCGCGCTCCACAACCATGGCGCGCGCCGCATCGGACATGATGATCTGATCTGCACCAAAGGCTGAGGCCCCCAACACACGCACAGCGTGGTAGTGGGTCAGAACCACATGTGAGATTGGCTTATCGGTCACGCTGCGCACGCAGTCGATCACCTTTTGTGCAAGGCGCGGGGTGGCCTGAGCCTCGATTATCATGACACTGTCGTCACCGATGATCACGCCCGAATTCGGATCGCCCTCGGCAGTAAATGCATAAAGCCCATCGCCGATCTCGGTGAAAGAGATATTCTTTTCGGACATATCCCCTTGGCTTGCGAATGCTTTTGCCATGATCGGCTTCTCCCTCTTGCAACCGCACGTTTGAACGCTGAACGGCAGTTTGTTTCATATGCAACGAGTTGTTTGTCTTTGCAAATGAGGCAAAAGTCAATATCGTTCTAAATGCAACGATCGTGGATTTTGCCGAAATGCCAGATGAATTTAATCTGTCTTCCTTCTTACCATACCGGCTTGCGATATTGTCCGAACGGGTCAGCCGCCGCTTGTCGGTCGAATATGACCGGACACATGGGCTGACTGCTGCAGAATGGCGGGTGCTGGTGCATTTGCAGCGATGTGGGACTGCGTCGGTCCGCGATATCCGAACCTATGTGAACCTTGAAAAGCCACGGGTTAGTCGCGCGGTTTCCAAACTCGAGGCTGACGGACTGGTCACGAAGGTGCCGGGTGATACGGATGCGCGGCTTGTTTCGATTTCGCTGACCGATGCAGGGCACCAAGCTCTCGCCGAGATATTGCCCGCTGCCCGAGAGATCGAAGACCGTTTGCTGGCGGTCGCCAGCCCCGACGAATTGGCAACATTTTATACAGTCATGGAGCGCATGCATCATGTTCTGGACAAGGACCCGCAGGCCAAGGCGCGCTCGGCCATGGATCTGGACGGTGTTGAGACCTGAAGCCAACCCCCTGATTTAGGAAAGTTCCGACATTCCCAGCGTTTTCAGGACCTTAGCCATCGTCTTTTGCCAACGGTCGCGCAACGAAGCGTTTGTGTTCCGCCGCAGCCCAAGTGATTTCAGCAGTTCGAAGCGTTTTGTATCGTCGCCTCCGAAGGACGCGGCAACACGAGGCCACCAATAGGCGACCGAGCCCTGCATGTGTTCGGCATCGCCCTGATCGATCAGTTTAGTCGCACCTTCCAACGCCAGTTCGCCGTGATGCGCTTCGATCGGGGCGATCGTGCGAAAGGCTTCGGACAGCGGCTGGTATGAAATCGTCGAGTATTCGGCCAGTTGTTCGGCGACTGCACCGCTCATGAGCAAATTCATGATCACGGCGTCTGCCCAGCCCGAAAACGGGTAGTTGAACACAGCCAGACGCATGTCGTGTTCGGAACGGGTTGCCCCGATATCCGCATCCCGGTTCAGCCGCGCTGTCCAGGGATGATGATTGGCGTAGCGTTCCGTGTCGACGCCGAACTCGCCCATAATACTCAGAACGCGATCCGCATGATCTGTTTTTTCGAGCACGATTTTAGAGGCGGCGATGCGCTCTTTGATACCTGGTCCAAGATTGATCACGTCCGCAAAACCTGCTGCGCCTGCCAGCTCACTGTCGACAAATGTTGCCATCAGTTTTAACAGCTCCGCGCGATAGCGTGGCGGAACGTTAGTGGGGTTGGTCAGCACACCACCGGAGGCCAGATAGGTGTCGAGGGTCATCGCATCATTCATATCGGGCTCCTCTCTACTGATCGTAGTCCACAACCACGCGGTCTGTCAGCGGATAAGCCTGACAGCTCAGGACATAGCCCTTCGCAACCTCGTAATCCTCAAGCGCGTGGTTTGCGAGCATCTCGACCTCGCCTTCCAGCACCTTGCAGCGACAGGTCGAACAAACGCCGGCCTTGCAGGCAAAGGGGGCGTCTACCGCGTTTCCCAAAGCGGCTTCCAGAAGAGACAGGTCCTTTGGAACCTCCAAGGTCTGGGTTGACCCATCCAGTGTAATCGAAACGCTGGTCTGATTGCCTTGCATATCGGCGCTGTCAGAATGTGGCTTACGCTTTGCGCGACCCGGCTGCGCGCTGGCAAACAGTTCGAACTTGATCTGGCTGTCATCAAGCCCGTGTTCGCGCAGGGCAGCGGCAATTCCCAGCATCATCGGTTCAGGTCCGCAGATAAACGCAGTATCGACGTTTTCAATGTCGACCCAATGCTTGAACAATTCGGCGCACTTGTCTTGTGTGACCAGTCCGGTGAACAGGTCGATTTCCTGTGAATCCGTCTCGAGAATATGGATCACGTTGAGGCGACCCATGTAGAGGTTTTTGAGGTCCTCCAATTCTTCGCGGAACATGATCGTGTTGATGCCTTTATTGGCATAGATCAGCGTAAACCGCGAATGGGGTTCACGGGCGAGTGTGGTTTTGAGGATCGACAAAACCGGTGTAACACCCGATCCCCCTGCAAAGCCGAGATACTGTTTTTCGGCCGTTGCATCGATCGGAACGTGGAAGCTGCCCATCGGCGGCATGGCCTGCACAATGTCTCCGACACTCAGCTCGGAGTTTGCCCAGCCCGAGAAAGCACCGCCATCGACGCGCTTAATACCGACCTGCAAAACGCCATCATCTTTGCCCGCGCAGATCGAATAAGACCGGCGCAGTTCTTCTCCCTCAAAGTCGCGCCGGAATGTCAGGTACTGACCGGCGGTAAAGTCGAATTCTTCCGCTGCACCATTCACAGGTTCGAGCGTCACAACCACCGCATCGCGGATCGTTTTGTGGATATCGGTAACTTTCAGATCGTGGAAACGTACCATCCGGTGCTTCTCCTCAGATGCACTTGAAATAATCGAAGGGTTCCAGACAGTCGGTGCAGCGCCAATGCGCCTTGCACGGGGTCGAGCCAAACTGGCTGATCTTTTCAACTGCCTTGCTGCCGCAATGCGGGCAACGTTCGGGGCCGCCTGCCGGTTGCGGGGGGGCGATCCCGTATTCTTCCAGCCGGGCGCGGCCTTTGTCACTCAGCCAATCTGTGGTCCAGGCGGGCGAGATGGTGGTTTTAATCCTCAGATCCTTGATCCCGTGATCCCGCAGCGCCGTTTCGATGTCCATGCTGATGACAGAAGTTGCAGGACAACCGGAATAGGTTGGGGTAACCGTCACGGTCAGCGTTCCAGCATCCCATTGCACATCGCGCACGATCCCAAGATCGACCACTGAAATCACAGGGATTTCAGGGTCGGACACAGCATCCAGCCATTTCCAAATCTGGTCTGTCGGCACCCGGTCCATATCAGGTTACCAGCTGGCGCCGGGATAGGCGCGTTGAAGCCATTGCATTTGAGTTAGCAGGTGCCCCAGATGTTCGGTATGCATTTGCCCGTTGCGCCCGCCCTTATGTGCAAATGCGCTGTCGGGGATGGTCAGCGTTGCATCCGCCAGAACACGTTGGACCAATGTGTCATATTCGGTGCGCAGATCGGCGGGATTGGGGGCGATGCCAGCGCCTGCCATCTCGGCGTCCACCTCATCGCCGGAGAACATTTCTCCCACATAGGGCCACAGATAGTCCAGCGCCGCTTGCATCCGGTCGTGGCTTTCCGCCGTTCCGTCGCCCAATCCAACAACCGTGTCGCTTGAGCGTTCCAGGTGATAGGTGACCTCTTTGCTGGCCTTGGCCGCAATGGCCGCGACACGGTCGTCTGACGATTTGATCAGACGCCCCAGCATGATCGAATGCCATGCATCAAACAGGAACTGGCGCATCAGGGTTCGGCCAAAGTCTTCGTTCGGAACCTCGACCAGCAGAAGATTGCGGAAATCCCAGGCATCGCGCAGGAACGCCAGATCATCCGCGCTTTTGCCACCGTCGATTTCGCCTGCAAGGCCAAGCCACATCTGGGTTTGGCCGATCAGATCCAGTGCGGTATTGGCCAGCGCGATATCCTCCTCCAGCACGGGGGCATGACCGCACCATTCGCTGACGCGGTGGCCGAGGATCAGGGTATTGTCCCCCATCCGGAGCAAAAACTGCAATAAAGCCTCATCGCGGGTCATTACATCGCCCCCACTTCATCGGGGATGTCGAAGAATGTCGGGTGACGGTAGACCTTGCTTTCGCTGGGCTCATAGAGCGGGCCTTTGTCACTGGGGGATGAGGCCGAGATATTGTTCGCCTCGACCACCCAGATCGACACGCCTTCGTTGCGGCGGGTGTAGACATCACGTGCGTTCTTGATCGCCATTTCCGCATCTGGGGCGTGCAGTGAGCCGACATGACGATGGCTCATACCGTGCTGACCGCGGATAAAGACTTCCCAAAGGGGCCATTCGTTTTTCATCGGGTTTCCTCCTCAGGTCAGGCTTATTCAGCGGCCACTTGACGGGCGCGTTTCTTCTTGGCGTGGGCCAGCAGGCCGTCCCGCACCCATTGCCCGTTGTCCCAGGCCTTGTTGCGCGCGGCCAGACGGTCGGTGTTGCAAGGACCATTGCCCTTGATCACATCAAAGAACTCGGACCAGTCCGGTTCTGAAAAGTCATAGTGGCCGCGTTCTTCGTTCCATTTCAGGTCCGGGTCCGGGACGGTCAGCCCCAGGAATTCAGCCTGCGGCACGGTCTGATCGACGAATTTCTGACGCAGTTCGTCGTTGGTATTCATCTTGATCTTCCAGGCCATAGATTGGGTCGAATGCACCGAGTCCTTGTCGGATGGCCCGAACATCATCAGCGACGGGTACCAGAAGCGGTTCAGGGCATCTTGTGCCATCTTCTTCTGTTGAGGTGTGCCTTCGGCCATCTTGCGAATGGCATCGTACCCCTGACGCTGGTGAAAGCTTTCTTCCTTACAAATCCGGACCATGGCGCGTGAGTACGGCCCGTAAGATGTCCGCTGTAGCGGCACCTGGTTCATGATCGCGGCACCGTCGACCAGCCAGCCCACCGCGCCGATGTCGGCCCAGTTCAGCGTGGGGTAGTTGAAGATCGAGGAATATTTCATCCGACCGTCCAGCAGCATCTCGGTCAACTCGTCCCGACTGACGCCCAGAGTTTCCGCCGCGCAATAGAGGTACAACCCGTGTCCGGCCTCATCTTGCACCTTGGCCAGCAGGATCGCCTTGCGTTCCAATGTGGGCGCGCGGGTGATCCAGTTGCCTTCGGGCAGTTGTCCGACGATTTCGGAATGGGCGTGCTGACCGATCTGGCGGATCAGGGTTTTGCGATAGCCTTGCGGCATCCAGTCCTTCGGCTCAATCTTGATGTCCGCGTCGATCTTTGCCTGAAATTCGGCAAGCTTTTCGGGGTCATCATTCGTCGCCTCGGATTTAACCATTTGTGCGTACATCTTGTGTCCTCCATTCGGGTTGACCCAGACTTGAACCGATCAGCACTGTCCGTTCGGTGATCTGCCTGTCAAACCCGTTCCAAAATCAAAGCGGCACCCTGTCCGACACCGACGCACATGGTGCATAGCGCGTAACGACCGCCTGTCCGGCGCAATTGATACGCAGCCGTCAGAACCAATCGCGCGCCGGACATGCCAAGCGGGTGGCCTAAGGCAATAGCGCCGCCATTGGGGTTTACATGCACTGCGTCGTCAGGCAGGCTCAATTCTCTGAGCGTTGCCAATCCTTGCGCGGCGAAGGCCTCGTTCAACTCTATCACATCCATCTGTCCGATGGTCAGCCCGGCCCGGGCCAGCACCTTTCGGCTGGCCGGTACTGGGCCAATCCCCATAACGCGTGGCTCAACCCCGGCAACGGACATACCCACGACCCGCGCAATCGGGGTAAGGCCGTTCTTAGCAGCCGCCCCCTCATTCGCCATCAATATCGCCGCCGCGCCGTCGTTGACGCCCGATGCATTGCCCGCCGTTACTGTATTGTCTGGAGCGTTTACCCCTTTGAGGCCTGACAGTTTTTCTGCCGTTGTGCCCGGGCGCGGGTGCTCGTCAGTATCGATTACAACCGGATCGCCCTTGCGCTGGGGAACCCAGACCGGGGTGATTTCATCCGCGAACAGACCCGCTTTGTGCGCGGCAGCCCATCGGGCCTGACTGCGCGCGGCGAAACTGTCCTGATCCGCGCGGCTGATACCGTAGTCTTCCGCCACGTTGTCGGCGGTTTGTGGCATTGAATCAATGCCATAGGCCTGCTTCATCTTGGGGTTCACAAAACGCCAGCCAATCGTTGTGTCATAAACCGCATTGCTGCGCGTGAACGCGGATGTGGCTTTGGGCATCACAAATGGCGCGCGGGACATGCTTTCGACCCCGCCCGCGATCGCCAGGTCATAGTCACCTGCCTTGATCCCGCGGGCCACCATTCCAACCGCATCCATCCCGCTGGCACACAGACGGTTCACTGTGGTTCCAGGCACCTCGACCGGCAATCCGGCCAACAAGGCAGCCATCCGCGCCACATTCCGGTTGCTTTCACCAGCCTGATTGGCATCCCCATAGATTACGTCATCCACGCTGGACCAGTCCACTTGCGGGTTCCGCTCTTTCAAAGCGGCCAGCGGAATAGCCGCCAGATCATCCGTGCGGATCGAGGACAGCGCACCACCATATCGCCCGATCGGAGTGCGCGTCGCATCGCAAATGAATGCATCCATCCGTGAAGTCTCCTACGTGCTCACGTTATTCATAGACCGTATGGTCGGTTTATAGGGTTCCCGCCGATTCGAGGCAAGCATCATGTTACCAAAAAATAGCAAACTGTGAAATTACAGTAACATATTGAATCGTTGAAACCGATGCTTGCCACGAGTTGTCCGTGATCCAGCTTAGCTGTTCAATTCAGCTTCCAGCGCAGAGAGCTTTGGCCGGGGCAACCGGTCCAGAAGGTCGGAAACAGCCGCTCGGCATTCAGGCCCTTTCCAATCAACTGGAAGAAAATTCGCTGGCAAGACTGGGTGGCGCAGTACGATGCGGCGCCAATTGTGCACGACGAGAACGCGCAACATCGCGGTTTCCATCGGATCATCCGCACCGGTTCTGGGTAGAAGACCATCGACGACATGAACAGATTCAAGGAAATCAGCATATGCGGTTTTCAACGGCTCCGGCCCGAACAGGTCTCGCAACCATTCAGGAACCGAAATGGCGCTGGTTTCATAACCCAGCAATTCCTCCAGACCATCCGGCATTGGTCCTGACGCCATTGCCGTTGCCGGATTGAGTGACACATAGTCCCCGGTCAGCAAGAGGTCTGCCAGTTCTTTTCGGGATGTGTCGGTGTTGTTTGCAATCAGCACATGCCAGATATTCGGCATATCTACTTCGCGTCCATAAATGCGCGGTGCAGCGGCCGCACTTTGATTGCGCCCATATTCCGTGAGGTGATGGGTGCTGGCGCGCCCGATGCGGGTGCTTTCGATCCACCCGTCTTTGCGCAATCGATGCAAGGCAACCCTTGTTGCCTCGGACTTGATGCCAACACGACCCGTCAACGCCGTAATCAGCGTACCGCTGATCTGGTCCGATTTGTGTTGCGCAAGATCGCCAAAAATCGTGACCAACACCGACCACACCCGCAGGGAGGCGGTGGATGTCAGTTGACTTACACAAGAGTCAAACCAGTCGGTAGGCGCGTCTTTCATGGCCGCAGTATAGGCGGGCCGGATTGAATTACCATCCGGCCCGAAGCCTCTAGTAGGTCACCATCGTCAGCAGCTCGTATTCAGCGACAAGCTCATCATCCTGCTGGGTCAAAGTGACGTGCCAGCGCACCTCGCCATACGCGTCATTGCGCTTGGTCTTCGACTTGACGGTCAGGCGCACCTTGATGATGTCCCCTGGCACAACCGGTTTCATAAAGCGCAACCCGTCAAGGCCCGTATTCGCCAGGACAGGGCCCTCGTTCGGTTCGACAAACAACCCGGCGGCGAATGATAAAAGCAGGTATCCGTGTGCGACGCGACCAGGGAAGAACGGGTTCCTCTCCGCCGCATCCTGATCCATGTGCGCATAGAACGTATCGCCTGTGAATTCCGCAAAATGTTCGATGTCGTCCATCGTTACTATGCGCGGCTGTGTGTGGAGTGTCTCGCCAATGGCAAGATCGTTAAAGCGGCGGGTGAAGGGGTGGGCAGGGCCTTTGATTTCTGTCGCGCCCGGAACCCATTTGGACCCGATCGCTGCCAGGATGTCAGGAGACCCCTGTATAGCAGTGCGCTGCATATAGTGTTTCACACCCCGCACGCCGCCCATCTCCTCGCCGCCACCGGCGCGACCGGGGCCGCCATGGACCATATGGGGCAGCGGAGAACCGTGGCCGGTGGATTCTTTCATCGAGTCGCGGTTGTTGAAGTAAAGCCGCCCGTGATAGGCCCCGGCGCCCATGGCGAATTTGCAAGCTACATCCGTGTCATGCGTGATGACCGACGCAACCAAAGAGCCCTGTCCCTTATTCGCCAACTCAATCGCGTGATCGGTATCGCGGTATCCCATGATTGTGCTGACCGGGCCGAAGGCCTCAGTGTCATGAACGCGTGTAGCCGCATCCGGATTGGCGCAATGGAACAGCATCGGCGGCAGGAAAGCCCCCTTGTCGGCATCTGCACCGTCAACGGCAAAGTCATCTGGGTCGCCAAACACACGCTCGGCCTCTTGCCCAATGACCGCGGCCTTTTCCAGTACATCCCGTTTTTGACTATTCGAGACCAGCGCACCCATGCGCGTGGTTTGAAGTTTCGGGTCGCCGATGACCGTTTTGGACAGGCGCGCGGAAAGGGCTTCGATCACCGCTTGTACCTGTGGTTCAGGCGCGATGATCCGGCGGATTGCAGTACATTTCTGACCCGCCTTTGTGGTCATCTCGCGCTGAACTTCTTTGATGAACAGATCAAATTCCGGCGTTCCCGGTTCTGCGTCGGGGCCCAGAACCGAACAATTCAGGCTGTCTTGTTCGGCAATAAACCGTACCGAATTCTCAAGAATGACAGGGTTTGAGCGCAGTTTCTGCGCCGTTTCGGCCGAACCAGTGAAACTGACGACATCCTGCAGGGTCAGACGATCCAGCATATCTCCCAGACCGCCTGAAACAAGCTGCAGCGCCCCAGCTGGCAGAATGCCCGAATCCAGCATCAGCCGAACACACAGTTCGGTGACATAGCAGGAATTCGTCGCCGGTTTGACAATCGCAGGAACACCGGCCAGCAAGGCCGGGGCGAGTTTTTCCAGCATGCCCCAAACCGGAAAGTTGAATGCATTGATATGGACTGCCACGCCCTGAAGTGGGGTGCAGATGTGCTGGCCCAGAAATGTGCCGTTGCGCGACAGGTTTTCAACATCGCCGTCCAGATACACATGGCCGTCCGGCATCTCTCGGCGGCCTTTTGATGCGAAAACGAACATGGTGCCGATCCCGCCATCGATATCGATCAGGTGATCCGATTGCGTGGCACCTGTATTGAACGACAGGTCATACATGACCTGCTTATGCTGTCCCAGATACAGAGACAGCGCCTTGAGCATCTTGGCGCGTTCGTGAAAGGTCAGCTTACGCAGTGCGGGCCCGCCAATGTTGCGGGCATAGTCCAGCATGCCCTGCACATCCAAGCTGTTGTTGCCTGCGGTCGCGATCACCTCGCCCGTTATGGCGCTGGCGATAGTGCGGGCCCCGTCGCCCGGGGCAATCCATTCGCCCGCCGCGAAACTTGAAACCTGTTGGATTGTCATGAGCCACTCCTCAGTCCTGAGATGATCTGCGCCGACTTGCGCGCGGTAAAGATGAGCATATTATTAACCGTATGGTCGGTCAATAATTAACGACTGCCTATTTGTTGCTTTGGTCAAGTCAAACCTCCGCTGGTAGCTGGGCGAAGCCGCGAAAACGGATGCGCCCTCCGCGTATTGCGCCGCCTGTGATCTGATAGTTTGGAAAACGGCCCAGAAACCGACTGACGGCAATTTTACCCTCCATTCGGGCCAGGGTCAGCCCGACGCAAGTATGAGGGCCACCGGCAAACGCATGGTGTTTGTTGGGCCTGCGGTTCAGCTGCATGTCATCAGGCTGGTCAAACTGCCTTGGGTCCCGGTTGGCTGCCCCGATACATAAATGAATATCGGTACCCGCCGGGATGGTATGACCATGAAACGTGACCTCTTCGGTGGTCAGGCGGTTGCCAAACTGGTTCGGGCTTTCCAAGCGCAGAAACTCATCCATCGCTGTGGTGATCAACTCGGGGGAGGCCAGCAATTCGGCTCGTTTATCTCGATGCCTGTCCAGCAGCTCCAGCGCGTTGCCGATCAGATTTGTTGTGGTTTCGTGCCCTGCATTCAGGATGAAAATGCAGTTCTGATACAGCTCAACCTCGGTCAGGCCGCCATCCGCGTCGTCCTGTATCAACCGGGTCAGAACATCCGTGTTCGGGTTTCCAGGGTTGCGTCTTCGATCATCAACAATATGGCGCAGGAATTCTTTGAACTCAGTGACAGCGCGATTGCCCCAGTCTTCTTGCTCAGGCGTCAATTGCGGTTCCAAGGCACCAAGAATGGCCAGAGACCAATCCCGCAAGGGTCCGCGTTCGGATCGGGGAATGCCTAGCAAGTTGCCGATGATTTCAATTGGGATTGCCCCGGCAAAATCCTCGATCAACTCCACACGGCCTTTTGCCTGCATCTGATCCAGCAGAGCATCGACCAGGTGGATCAAACCCGGTTCCATCTGCGCCAAAGCGCGCGGATTCATTGCCCCAACCATCACCTTGCGGACACGGGTATGCAGGGGCGGATCATTGAACACCAGACTGGTGGTGTGGTGTTCGTATAAGGGACTGTCGACCCCGTATTTGGGGCCAAACACCGCTTTTTTGTCCGAGATGAACCGCGTCGTGTCCCGATAGACCAGATCCAGATCCTCGTACCTCGACAGGATCATTGAACCGTCAGGCTGCGGGCAAACCGGCATCTCCTCGCGCAGCGCTGCATAGGCTGGATAGGGGTCTCGGTGAAACCCGTCAGGAAGCGCGGTCAGAGAAAACATCAGTGACTCATCGCCCCCATATGCTCGGGCAGAACCAGCACTAGCCACGGCACCAGCACGATCAGGGCTAGACGGAAGATATCGGCAATCCAGAACGGCGTAACACCTTTGAAGATCGTTCCGGTCGAGACATCCCCGACCACGCCTTTCAAGATGAACACGTTCAGGCCAACTGGCGGTGTAATCAGGCTGATCTCTGTCACCACAACAACCACAATGCCGAACCAGATCGGATCATAGCCCAGCGATGTCACAAGCGGGAAAAAGATCGGCACGGTCAGCAGGAGCATCGACAGCGATTCAAACACGCAGCCCAAGATGATGTAGATGCCCAGGATCATCAGGATCACCACAAAGGGTTCTACATCATAGGCGGTGACCAACGCGATCAGCGCTTCGGGCAAACCAGCGAGGTTGATGAAGTTCGAAAATATCTGCGCCCCGATCAGGACCGAAAACAAGGCCGCAGCGGTAAACGTGGTTTCTTTCAGAACTTCAAACGTGGAACTCAGGCTCAGCCCGCCACGAGACAGGGCAATCAGAAAGGCGCCCATGGCCCCCATACCAGCGGCTTCCGTCGGGCTGAATGTCAGGTTCAGCGGATGAAAGTCAAAGGCACCATAGAGCCCGCCGATGACAAGAAAGAACAACAGCAGCACAGCCCAGACCGAACGCAGGGCTTTCAATCGCTCACCCCAACCATGCTTCTCACCAGCTGGTCCGGATTCCGGTTTGCGCCAGACGGTCCAACGGACCGCAAACAAGTACAAAAGGATGCCAAGAACACCAGGGATGATCCCGGCGACGAACAGCTTGCCGATGGATGTTTCGGTCAACAGACCATAGATCACCAGGATCACGGAGGGCGGGATCAGAATGCCCAATGTGCCGCCTGCTGCGATTGAGGCAGTCGACAGCTCATCCGAGTACCGGTAGCGGCGCATTTCCGGCATCGCGACTTTGGACATCGTGGCCGCCGTGGCCAAGGACGACCCGCAGATGGCTGAAAAGCCGCCACAGGCCGCAACCGTGGCCATGGCGATGCCGCCTTTGAAATGCCCCAGAAAAGCATTCGACACAGCGTAGAGTTCACGCGCCAGCCCGCCTTTGTTTACGAACAGCCCCATCAGGATAAACAGTGGAATAACCGAGAGGCCATAATCCTGTGCGGTGTCGGTGATCTGGCGACCGACCATGGACATGGCCGCTTTCAAACCCCGTTCCGACAGGATGCTTCCACCACGCTCGTACGCAAAGCCCAGTGTCCCGACCAAGCCCATTGCGAACACAATTGGCAAGCGCAGCAGCACGAGAACAAGAACAAGGGCAAAACCGATCAGCGCAGCGGTCATTGCTGGTTCTCCGACAAAACGTGGGGGGCGAAGATGTGCAGAAACCCGGTTGTGATCATCGCAACGGCCGTGACCGCGGTGGATGCGGCGATGAACCAACCGATGTAAAAAACTGGAATCGATAGATACTCGGTCACATCCCCATAGTCTCGCGCCCGCTCAGCCAGAATCCAAACCAGTTGGATGGGCCAGATCAAAATGATGCCCGAGACCAGATAGACAATTGCATCCCGTGCGCGGCTAAGGCGGTAACGTGAAAACAGCCCGTCGGTCAGATCAACGGCGATCTGGCCCTTTCCCGCTGACACCATCGGCAGGACCGAGAAAACAAGGATGGCCATCAGAATACGTGTCAGTTCGGTTGCCGCCTCAATCGGGGCATTGAAGACTGATCGCAACACGACGTCAAAGAACGTCATCACCATCAGAACGAACAACGCCAAACAGGCAAGTATCGTCGGGGCGACGCTAACGCGACGCGCAAGGGTCACAAAGGATTGCATGTAGAGTTCCCGCAAGCTGGGGGTGGCCAGCGGTTTGATTCCGCCAGCCAGGCTTGGTTACTGCGATGCCATTTCGTTGACGATCAGGTCATAGGCGGCCTGTGCGTCGACGCCTGCACCATTGACTTCATCAATGACCTTGGCACGGACATCCACGGCAATCGCGTTGAATTTTTCCAGGTCTTCGGCAGACGCGGTGTTGATTGCATTGCCCTCGGTGCCCTCGGTTGCCTCGCGACCTATCGCGTCGATCTCATCCCAGATTTTACCGATTTCACGGCTCAGGGGCTCTCCGAACACATTGTCGTCGAGCGCTTTTTGAAGATCGGCGGGCAGATCGGCAAACGTGTCTTCATTCATGATGAAGGCGAAGGATCCACGGTACAGACCGCCGGGAACTTCATAGACGTTCTGCGCCACTTCGGTCAGCTTGAAACCTTTACGAGATTCAAAGGGCATCACAACGCCATCTGCTGCTTTCGATGCCAGTGTCTCGTACACTTTCGGGGCCGGCACCTGGATGCCGGTTGCGCCAAGTGCTGCACCGACATCGCCGCCAACACCACCCGGGATACGAACCTTAAGGCCCGAAACCTCGTCCAGCGACGTAACCGGGTTGCTGGAATGCAGCTGCGCCGGGCCGTGGGTGTGCAGGGCAATCACTTTCACGCCGCGATGTTCGTCCGCAGCTTTCAGGTGCTTGTCATAGGCGCGCCAATAGGCCACCGATGCGGCCTCGGCCGAGCCCTCATAGCCGGGCAGTTCGATCATTTTGGTGGTGACAAAGCGACCGGGCTGATAGCCGTGGAAGATGATCGAGGCATCCGCCGCCCCGTCCATGATCAGGTCCATCTGGGCGGGTGGAGGCGCAATGCCCAGCTTCAGTTCCGCGGTGACCTGGCCATCCGTGGCCTCTTCGACCATCTCAACGAATTTGGGCCACATCTTGGCGTTGATGCCGTGGGTCGGTGGTGCCCAACTGGAAATCGTCAGCGTGTAATCCGCCGCCAGCGCCACGGTGCCTGAAACGGCCAAAGCTGCCGACGCCAGCAAGGTGCTTAACTTGGTGAGTTTCATGTTCAGTGCCTCCCTTTGAAACATGCATTCAGAATGCGCTAATGGTTACTTTTGTAACCATCAACATGTTATTGGCGTTTTGTTTGGGTCGCGATGACCCAAGACGCGGGGCTTTCTTCCGCCACAACCCGCATGGTTGCCGCGGATGCGCGGCTTCCGATTTCTTTGCGATAGTTCATAGGCCCGCCGCGCCAGCGCGGGAAGCCATAGCCATGGATTTGAACCATATCGACGGCCTCTGCGTTTTCGGCGATCCCTTCTTCAATGATCAGGTCGCCCTCATTGGCCAATACGGCCAGAAGACGCGAAGAAATATCTTGAGTGGTAAAGCTTCGCCGGGTGATACCTTCGACGGCTGAATAGGTTTCGATCAGCGCCTCAACTTCGGGGTCGCGGATCGGTTTGCGATCTCCGGCTTCGTATCGATACCAACCTTTTCCCGAGCGCTGGCCAAGTCGGCCCATCTCACAGAGTTGATCGGCAATGGTCACATAGCGTTCGTTCGGATCGCGTGTTGCTGCATTGCGTTTTCGATTGGCCCATGCGATCTGCAGCCCGGTCAGATCTTGCAGTTCGTAAGGGCCCATGGGCATTCCAAAGTCGCGCATCGCCTGATCCACCTGATAAGGCAGGGCGCCATCCGCCAGCAGATAATCCGCTGCGCGGCGATAGGCGGCCAGCATACGGTTGCCGATGAATCCATCGCAGATGCCAGACAGGACCGAGATCTTGCGCAGTTTCTTACCCAGCGCGAACCCTGTGGCCACCACTTCGAGCGCCGTCTGGGGTGTATGCACAATCTCAAGCAGTTTCATCACATGGGCCGGGCTGAAGAAATGCAATCCGATGCAACGCGCCGGGCTTTCGATGCCTGCGAAGATTTCATCCGGGTCAAGATACGAGGTGTTGGTGGCCAGAATTGTATCAGCGCTCATATGCTGAGCCAGTTCGGCAAAGACCTGTTGCTTGACCGATATATCCTCGAACACCGCCTCAATGGCCAGTTGCGCATCCGCAGCCTCAGCATAGCTGTCAACGGCGCGAAACCGGGACAGGGCATTCTGGAATTCAGCCTCGGTCATCTTTCCGCGTTTGACAGCACCGTTCAACAGACCGTCAACCCGGTCATGAGCGGCGGTTACTGCCTCGGTGTCCCGCTCAATCAACGTAACGGACAATCCACTGCTCAGCGCGGCGGTTGCGATGCCAGCCCCCATCAAACCGCCACCGACAACGGCAATGCGTTGAATTTCACGCGCCTCGACACCCTTGATCATGGCCGGTTTTGAGACTGAGCGTTCGGCAAAGAACGCATGCCGCAAGGCGCGGCTTTCCGCGCTTTGCCGCAGCGCCATATGAAGGGCTCGTTCTTTCGCTTGCCCCACCGAAAACGGTTCTGTCGCCCAGCCTAGCGCGGTCAGGTTTTCCATTGGTGAACGCTGCCCCTTGGCGCGCTTTTCCAGTTTACTGCGCGAGACCTCAATCAGGTCAGGCGCAAAATCCGCAACAGGGCGCTGGCTGACGGGCACTGGGCGTTTCGGCAAATCAGAGTCAAAGCGTTCAACCGCATCTTCCACAGGGTCAGCCACCAGATCGACGGCACCGTGCCGTTGCATAACCTCGGCCTTCAGGATTTTGCCTGAACAGGCCAGGTCAATCGCGAGGTCCATCCCCACAAGGCGCGGCAGACGTTGCGTGCCGCCCGCGCCGGGGATCAGCCCGACATTGACCTCGGGCAGTCCGAAGCCGGTGCCGGGTGCCGCAATGCGCCATGCGCAGGCCATCGCAATCTCAAACCCACCGCCCAGAACATTGCCATGCATGCAGGCGATGAATGGAACCTCACTGTCTTCAATCATCTGAATGACATCCGGCAAATGCGGCTCGGCTGGCGGTCTGTCGAATTCAGACATGTCGCCACCCGCGACAAAGGTCCTGCCAGCGCATCGTAACACTGCAACCCGTGCGCCTTTGACCGCAGTAATGGCATCGACCAGTCCCTGACGAACGCCGACCGAGGTCGCATTCACCGGCGGATTGTCAATGGTGACCCACGCAACATCGCCCCTTAGTTCAACGCTCACAGGTGACGTATGCGGCATGTCTGCGCCCTTCAGATGGTCCGGATTCGAAACTGATTCATATATTGACCAACCGTTCGGTTAATGCAATGCTTTAATTCAACAGGCATCAGGCGGGACAGTCATGAGCGATACGATTCTTGTAGAAGATCATGGGTATTGGGTGGAAATCACCTTAAATCGACCCGACAAGCTGAACGCGTTCAATGATGAGATGCATGAGGCGTTGCAAAATGCCCTGAAATCTGCCCGGGACAGCGGCGCACGTGCGATCCTGCTGACGGGCGCGGGCCGTGGGTTTTGTGCCGGTCAGGACCTTGGCGACCGCGATCCGTCAAAAATGGATGGCCCCCCTGATCTGAGCGTGACCGTCCGGACCTATTACGCCCCGTTGGTGCGTTTGATCCGGTCGCTGAATTTTCCCGTTGTCTGCGCAATAAATGGCGTCGCCGCCGGGGCCGGGGCCAATCTGGCACTGGCCTGCGATATGGTCCTGGCCGGTGAAAGTGCCAAGTTCATTCAAAGCTTTGCCAAGGTCGGCTTGATCCCTGATACGGGCGGTAGTTGGCATTTGCCACACTTGGTTGGAGAAGCGAGAGCCAAAGGCCTGGCACTAACCGCTCAACCCTTATCCGCACGCCAAGCGGAGGAATGGGGTCTGATCTGGAAGACACTTCCTGATGAGGAGTTGCTGACCGAAGCGCGGTCTTTGACCAGCCAATTGGCCAATGGCCCAACCGTTGGGCTGGGCAAAACCAAACAGTGTATTCAGGCTGCTGCGACAACCACGCTTTCGGATCATCTTGAAATCGAAGCGGACGCCATGAAAATCTGTGGGGAAAGCGCGGATTATGCAGAAGGCGTATCCAGCTTCCTCGAAAAGCGTGCTCCGCGGTTTCTGGGCAAATGACAATGACCCCGAAAGAACGCGCAACCAAATCCGCCGCCGCCATGTGGGCCAATGACGAGGCCAGCAAATGGTTCGGGATGGAGCTTGTCGACGTTGACGAAGGCCACGCCGTTCTGGCTTTGACGGTCGCGCCGCATCACTGCAACGGGCATGGGATTTGCCATGGTGGTGTGACACACGCTTTGGCAGACAGCGCGTTTGCCTTTGCGTGCAACAGCCGCAATGTGGCGACTGTCGGACAGCACACGATGATGAGCTATCTGGCGCCCGGGCAATTGGGTGATCGGTTGACCGCAACGGCCACCGAAACCACGGTTGCGGGTCGTAGCGGTGTGTATGACGTGCGCGTCACCAACCAGGATGACATCATAATTGCCGAGTTCCGGGGCATGTCCCGTGCTATTGGCGGACAGAATTTTGACGAATAGAACGACGTCGGAGGAGCAACACTATGGATGACCTCTCACCGAGCAAAGCGGATTTGGATCCGATAGAAATTGCCTCGATTGATGAAATCCGTGCAACACAACTTGACCGCCTGAAATGGTCCGTTCGACATGCCTATGACAACGTTGCGATGTACAAGCAGCGCTTTGACGGGGCTGGCGTGCATCCCAATGATTTGCAGCACCTCTCGGACCTGTCGAAGTTCCCGTTCACCTACAAGAACGACCTGCGCGACAACTACCCATTTGGCCTTTTTGCGGTTCCTTGTTCAGACGTGATCAGGCTACATGCGTCATCCGGCACGACCGGTAAACCAACGGTTGTGGGCTATACCAAAGGCGATATAGACAATTGGGCCGATCTGGTTGCGCGGTCGCTGCGGGCGGCTGGTTTGCGAAAAGGCGATATGATCCACAACGCCTATGGCTATGGCCTGTTTACCGGTGGTCTGGGCGCCCATTACGGGATCGAACGGCTGGGTGCGACCGTTGTGCCGATGAGCGGCGGACAAACCGAAAAGCAGGTTGGTCTGATCACCGATTTCCAACCCGACGCAATCATGGTGACGCCGTCATATATGCTCAATATCCTTGAGCAGTTTCACAAGGCGGGGCTTGATCCCCGGCAAAGCTCTCTCAAGGTTGGTATCTTCGGCGCAGAACCTTGGACCGATGCCATGCGCGCTGAGGTCGAAGCCGCCTTTGATATGCATGCGGTCGATATTTATGGCCTGTCCGAGATCATGGGGCCTGGTGTTGCCAGCGAATGCGTTGAAACAAAGGATGGCCCTGTGATCTGGGAAGATCATTTCCTGCCCGAGATTATCGACCCGACGACTGGAGAGGTTCTGCCGGATGGCGAAACGGGTGAGCTGGTCTTTACCACATTAACCAAAGAAGGGTTGCCGATGATCCGCTATCGCACGCGCGATCTGACCTGCCTTTTGCCCGGAACGGCGCGTTCAATGCGGCGGATGGCCAAGATAACGGGTCGCAGTGATGACATGATGATCCTGCGGGGTGTCAACGTATTCCCCAGCCAGATCGAAGAACAGGTCATGGCGACGGGCGGTCTGGCCCCTCACTATCAGATCGAGCTGTACAAATCCGGTCGCATGGATGCGATGCGGGTGTTTGTCGAGGCAACCGAGGGGTCGACGGATGAAATGTCCAAAACGGCAGCGGCCCGTATGCTGACAAAGCGCATCAAGGACATGGTTGGTGTCTCAACGGAAATTGTTGTAGGTGATCCCGGCGAGGTCGAACGCTCTCAGGGTAAGGCAAAGCGCATCATCGACAACCGCGACAAGGAATAGGCCATGGCCCGAACAATCGCCAAAGACCATGACCAGAAACGGGAACAGATCCTGAAGCGCGCGGCAAAGATTTTTGCGGATCAGGGCTTTGACCGCGCCTCCATGACATTGTTGGCAAAAGAATGCGGGATATCAAAGGCGAATATATACCATTACTATGACAGCAAGGATGCCATTCTCTATGACATCCTTGAGACCTATCTTCGTGAGTTGCGTGATCGCATTTGCAATGTCGATCTGAGCGGGCTGAGCCCCGAGGAAAAACTCCGCAAAGCGGTGCGCGAAATCCTGTACGCCTATCAAGGGGCAGATGATGAGCACCGGGTTCAAATCAGCGGCATGGGCTCTTTGAGTCAAGACCAGCAGAAGATACTGCGCGCCTACCAGCTGGACATGGTGAGCTTCATTCGTGAGATTTTGAAAGAACTGTCCCCGGACACCTTGGGCCATGACAAAGACAAATTGCGCGGCGCGACAATGTCAGTCTTTGGTATGCTCAACTGGTACTACATGTGGAATACGGGGGCCGGAACCAAGGCGCGTGCAGATTATGCTGACCTTGTTTGCACCCTGACAGTCCATGGTATTCGAGAACTGTAGGCGCACTCTGATCAGAGGCCCAGTTGTGGGATTCGCTTGAACTTTGCCGTCTCACCGTCCCATCCCCTTTTTGCTACCAGCGAGGCAATACAGACCCGCAGTGTCGGAGCAAGAGTTTGAAAAATCCGAATGAAGCACTCCTGTCGCAGATTACGTTAGGCTGCTGAAATACCGAAGGTGTTTGCATTGAACTGGAGCCGAAATGGCTTGGACCCAGTGTTTCAGATCTTGCGTTTTGGTAGGTTCACCGAAAGCAATCCGGCTGTACTTTCCCAATGGCTTTCCGCATAAGTGCGACATGTCAGTTATCGAATATGTCTACTCTGCCCATTCCGCTTATGCCTATTTGGGTTCGGCCGAGCTGGCGCGGATTTGCGCCCGGCACGATGCTACCCTGATCCACAAACCGGTTTTGTTGACGCCGGTGGTTGAAGCACAAGGCAGTCAGCCTTTCCATGCGCGGACGCAGGCCCATGTGGACTATTTCTTTGGGCGAGAAATCGAACGCTGGGCCGAGTATCGTGACGTTCCCGTCGTCCGGTTTCGACCTACATATCATGATGCGGATTACAGCCTGGCATCTGGGATGATCATCGCGCTGGGCGAGACGGGGCAAGGGCCCGATGCTATGGCGCATAGGTTGCTCGAGGCCCATTGGCGCGACGATGCAGACCTTTCCGATACCGAAACGCTTGCGGTCGTGGCGGCAGAGCTGGGTCATGATCTTGTGGCGCTGTTGGATCAGGCGGGATCAGAGCAAATCCAACAAAAACTGCAGGACAACTCAACCTGGGCCAGAGAGCGCAACATCTTTGGCTCACCCACCTATATCGTGGACGGAGACCCGTTCTATGGTCAGGATCATCTGGGCCTCGTGGAACGCGCCCTTGAGCGGCCGTTCCAGCCTTCGGCGTGGACCAACCCAGCGGTTGACTGATACCATAACACACCGCGTTTGACGCTCCAGAGCGACGAAACGTTTTTTACACAGGCGCAGCTAGGTATACCCGGATACACGCCTTTGGATTGGCCGTCCGGGGGGGGGAGATCTACAAAAGCCGATCTCCTCCTGATCACAACGGTTTCTAGCGGCTCAGCCCTGTTGGCGTGACCTCGTAGCCGGGTTCCTCGGGTTCGTCATCTGTCATCTCGGCGGGGAAGCCAGGGGCGCGGATGTCCAGCCCGGTTGCGTCTTCCAGACGGCGGATGATGTTTGGTGAAAGCTCCCGATCGCCATAACGGGCGATGCCATCGTCGAAGATATTGCAGATCAGCGGTGAGATTTCCAAGGGCACATTGTTGCGCTCGGCAATCTCCTGAAACAGCCCGATATCCTTTTTCACAAGGTCCATGGTGAACGAAATATCGCGCGACCCGTTCAGGATGACCTGACTTTCCGTGACATGACTAAAGGAATTGCCAGACGATATCGCGATGGCCTCATAGGCGGTGTTGAGGTCCATCCCGGCGGCCTTGGCCACAACCAGCGCCTCGGCATTGGCCACCAGATGAACGGTGGCCAGATAGTTGGTCAGCACCTTCAGCATCGAGGCCGAGCCCAACTCGCCCGTGTGAAGAACCCGGCGACCAAGGGTTGTCAGCAAGGGCAGGACCCTTTCAAACGTGGCGCGATCACAGCCCGCAAAGATCGAGATATTGCCTGTATCCGCACGATGGCAGCCCCCCGAAACCGGGCAATCCACCGCAGCGCCCCCGGCAGCAATAACCAGATTGCCAAGACGAACAGCCTCGGCCTGATCGGTGGTGGACATTTCCATCCAGATCTTACCTTCGCGCACCTCGGGAAGCATCTGTTGCAACACGGCGTCGCAGGCCGCGGGTGACGGCAGGCAGGTGATGATCACGTCGCACTCCCGCATCATCTGAGCCGGGTTTTCCCCGGCTGTCGCGCCTAGCGCAACTTTTTCGGCCACGAATTCGGCGTTCAGGTCGTGGACCATCACATCATGCCCATTGCGGATCAGGCTGCCGCTCAACTTGCCGCCGACATTGCCAAGGCCGATAAATCCGATTTTCATTGTTCTGCTTCCTGTTGTTCTGAGAAGTTATAGACCACATCGCCAAAACGATGCTGGGCGAAGCCGTAGACAAACTCAAGGCTCTCATCGCTGGCGGTCACACCGTGTTCGGCCCCACCGGGAATGAACACCGCCATGCCCGGGTGCACGGCGGTGGCTTTGCCTTCGATGGTGACCTCGCCGTGGCCCGAAACAAAATAGTAGAATTCGGCCGGTTCGTGACGATGAAGCGGCAAGCGACCGAAGGCCGGAAGATGGGCGGTGCCCAGAACAATATCGTCCGAGTTCATTCGATCTTTGCAGATCAGTGTTCGCCAGGTGATCTCGCCAAATTTGGGGTCGAAGCCGCCCTCGATCGGGGCATCATCGCGAAACGCAAACCACGGGTTTTGCGGCGCGTCACTTGCGGGGCAGGGCTCTAGAGCCAGGTTAAGGTCCATGTCGGACATATTGCTTCCTCCCAAGCAAATTAAGTTTCTTTGACCGAAGTTGCCCGCAAGCTGTGTTCGGCGCCTTGGGCCAGCCCCCTGGGCGGAAAGTGCCGGGGGCTGGCCTGTTGCGTATGGGTTAGACAGGCAGGCCAAGCCCGCCCCGGACCTTCAGTTCCAGATAGTCTTCAAGACCAAAGGTCCCGCCTTCACGTCCGTTGCCGGATTGTTTGTATCCACCGAATGGAGAGCCAAAATTGGTGCTCTGCCCGTTTATGGTGACAGTGCCCGCCTGCAATGCGGCGCAGACCCGTTCGGCGCGCTCTGAATCTCCGGTCTGAACGTACGCCGCCAGGCCATAGACAGTGTCGTTGGCGATCTGAATGGCCTCTTCCTCGGTTTCGAACGGGATCAGGACAAGAACCGGTCCGAAAATCTCTTCCCGCGCGATGGTCATCTGGTTTGTCACATCCGCAAAGATCGTGGGTTGCGCATACCAACCGTTTTCAAACCCGTCCGGTTTGCCGAGGCCACCGGCAATCAGGCGTGCGCCTTCATCAATGCCGATCTGGATCATCCGCTGCACCCGGTCATATTGGATCTGATCAAAAAGAGGTCCGATATGATCGCCGGGCTGGGCTGGGTTTCCCACCGCCTGCGTCTGTGCCGCAGCAGCGGCGATGTTGACGACCTCTTCATAGCAGCTACGTTCGACGAGCATCCGTGTCGGGGCGTTGCAGGATTGGCCAGTATTGTGGAAGCAGTTGAAAACCGATGCTTCGACGCGTGGTTTCAGATCAGAACCATTATCCGCAAACACCAGATTGGGGGATTTTCCGCCCAGTTCCAGTGCCACACGTTTGACCGTATCTGCGGCGTCTTTCGACACAAGGATACCCGCGCGGGTCGAACCGGTGAAAGACATCATCGCGATGTCCGGATGCCGTGACATGGCGGCCCCGACCTCGGCCCCGTCACCAAATACAAGGTTGAACACGCCCGCTGGGTAACCGGCCTCGTGAACGATCTCGGCAAAGATCGCGGCGGACAGGGGCGTGTGTTCCGAAGGTTTCAGAACACAGGTGGCCCCCACGGCAAGCGCAGGCAGGACCTTGAGGGCAATCTGGCTGATCGGCCAGTTCCAGGGGGTGATCAGGCCGCAAACGCCAATCGGCTCTCGGTACAGCACATCGCCACTGGGCAGGGTTTCACGCGCGTCGTGGTCTTTGAGCACGCGGATGAAATCCTTGATGTGCTCGATCCCGCAGCCCGCTTGCGCGTTGCGAGACATATCGATGGGTGCGCCCATTTCACGCGTGATGGCCCAGGACATGTCTTCAAGCCGTGCGGTGTAGACCTCCAGCAAGCGCTCCAGCAATGTTAGCCTCTCGGCCTTGGAGGTTTTTGAGAAAGTCGCAAAGGCGCGTAATGCGGCGGTCACGGCGCGGTCGACATCCGCAGCCGATCCCAGCGCAACTCCGCCAATCACAGAGTTATCCGCAGGGTTCTTGATCGGAAAGCCGATGCTGGACGCAGGCGCGACCCAGGCACCATCGATGTAATGCGTGTTCAGGTCTTCCATATTGGTTTTCCCATTCCAAAGACGTCAGGCGGAAACCGGTGCGGTTTCCAGATTCAGATGAAGTTCGGTGCCGGTATAGGGATGGGCGGCAATGGCTGCATCGTTCAGCTCGACACCCAGCCCCGGTGATGAAGGCGGCAGGACATATCCATCCTCCCAAGAAATCGGTGTCGTCAGGAAATCCATGAACCGCCCGTCGAAACGACCGATGGATTCCAGGATCAGAAAGTTCGGGCTGCATGTGGCGATCTGGATGTTGGCTGCGGCTACTATGGGCCCACAATATAGATGCGGCGCGATCTCGGCCTGTCGGGTCTCAGCCATGCCTGCGATCTTCTTCGCCTCCAGAAGCCCACCAACGCGCCCGAGATTCATTTGCAGGATCGAGGCTGCCCCGCATTCCAGCATGCGCGCGAATTCATGTTTTGTACAAAGCCGTTCGCCCGCGGCCACCGGGATCGAGGTATAGCGGGCCACTTCGGCCATATCATTCGGGTTCTCCGGTGGTACCGGTTCCTCGAACCACAGCGGGTCATAGGCTTCGAGCCGCCGCGCCATCCGTTTGGCGCCTGAGACCGTAAACTGGCCATGGGTGCCAAAAAGCAGATCCGCCTTGTCGCCCACGGCGGCCCGGATCTGACGGCAAAACGCTTCGGACCGGTCCAGATCGCTTAGGCGGGGTTGGTGCCCGTCATAGATCGTGTAGGGTCCCGCCGGATCAAATTTGACAGCCGTAAACCCCTGTTCAACGGCCCTGACTGCCGCCTCGGCAGCGATATCGGGATCATTGTAGACATTCGGTTGATCAGGGTCGGGATACACATCCCCGTCAGCCGGATACAGATAGGTATAGCTGCGCAACCGCTCATGCACCTTACCGCCCAGCAGGTCATAGACCGGCTGATCCGCCGCTTTGCCGATGATGTCCCAACAGGCCATTTCAAGCCCGCTGAGCACCCCCATCACCGTTACATCGGGGCGCATGGTAAAGCCCGCGCCATGGGTTTGACGCCAGAGCCGTTCGATATGATGCGGGTTCTGGCCCGCGAATTGCCGCTCAAACACATCATGGGCCATGGCTGCGCACAGATCGGGCCCAAATGTGGCGTTGTAGATTTCGCCTACACCGGTGATCCCACAGACCGTCGTCAGGCGCACAAAGATAAAATAGCGACCGCCGTGGCGGGGCGGCGGGTTGCCCACCACAAAGGTTTCAAGTGTATCAAGCTTCATGCCGTGTGCCTTTCCAAGCCCGAGGCCCGGACATCCGCCAGGATCATCTCGGCCCCGCGCGCGGCCAGCATCATGACGGGCGCGTTGGTATTGCCGGAGGTAACGTTCGGAAACGAGGACGCATCAATCACGCGCAGCCCGGTCATGCCATGGACCCGCAGTCGAGGGTCGAGAACCGAGTCAGCGGCCGAGTTCCCCATCCGGCAGGTGCAACTGGCGTGATACACCGAATTGGCACGTTCACGGAAATCCTCCAGCAGCGCATCGTCGGAATGTTCGGCGATATCAGGGGCGTTGCGGACCACGGCACGGATCGCAGGTGTAGTCGCAAGCTTCTGGATATTGCGCCCCGCCGCGATAGCCATGGCGCAATCTTCGTTTGTAGAGAGCGAGTTCGGCCGGATCTCGGGCGCGTCACGCGGGTCTGCTGATGTGATCAGAACCTCGCCCCGGCTTGTGGGTCGACAGGGCTGCGCACAGATCAGAAAACCGGCCTCCTTTTCCACGTCCGGCTTTCCGGCGGCATTCACCCGATAGGACATCGGATTGCAATACATCTGCAAATCGGCATGCCCGTTGCGCCCGGATCGAACAAAGCCGCTGACCTGATTGATGGGTACCGCCAGGGGGCCTTGCCGCGTCAATACATATTGCGCCCCGGCGATAATCTTGCCCGGCCAGTTGCCCAGGTGATTGTTCAGTGTCGGTTCGGTAGCCTGAAATTGATAAGAGACTGCCAGATGATCCTGCAAACCCTGACCCACCTGCTCCAGCCGGTGCCGCACATCGATCCCGTGCTTTTTCAACAGGGCAGCAGGGCCGATGCCCGACCGTTGCAGAATTTGCGGTGAGTTCACGGCCCCTGCGCTGACGATGACCTCACACGCGGCGTGTGCTACGGTGCTGCGGTCGCCCTGCCGGTACGTGACCCCTGTTGCGGCACCGTTGTCGACGATAATCCGTTCGACCAGAGCCTCAGTGACAATGTGCAGGTTGGATCGGCCCCTCGCCGTTTGCAAAAACGCATCTGCTGCCGACCATCGCCTGCCGTTTCTGACGGTGCTGCGCAGACGGGCCATACCCTCACGCGTGGACCCGTTCAGATTATCCAGAATGGGCCAACCCGCCTGACGCGCCGCGGTCAGAAAGTGGTTCGAAAACGGATGCATCTTCTGGCTCAGATCAGAGACGTGAATTGGGCCGGCTCCTATATCACCTGCCTGGGTGTGCTGCGTTTCAAGCGCGGCAAACGTTTCTGAAACAGCGGCCCAGTTCCATCCTGTGGCGCCTGCATGTTCCCAATCGTCATAGTCATGCGGCAAGCCCTGAACATAGGCCATTGCGTTGATCGAGCTTGATCCGCCGATCACACGCCCGCGTGGCCAGAAAGCCTGACGCTGGTTCAGGCCCGGATCAGACGCGGCTGTGTAGCACCAGTTGACCTTTGGGTCATCATAGGTTTTGCCATAGCCCAATGGCATTTTGATCCAGAAACGACGATCCGATCCGCCCGCTTCGATCAGCAAGACCTTGTGACCTCCGCAAGCTGTTAGTTTATCAGCCAAAACGCAGCCCGCAGACCCGGCGCCAACAATGATGAAATCGTAGCTGTCCATCGTGACAACCTGCCTCCCTTTCGTGGTGCGCGAGCCGCATCCGCGATCCTTGGGGACATCTTTCTGGCAGAAGTATTGTTAAATCAAACAATGGATTTTAGGATATAGACCAAACTTTACTTAACGGTTATGCGATATGGACCTGCCTCATCCAACTTGGCTGCGAACCTTCGAGGCTGCCGCCAGACTTGCCAGCTTTTCGGCGGCGGCAGACGAGCTGGGCCTGACCCCAGCGGCCGTCAGCCAGCAGATGCGTCTGTTGGAAGATCACCTGAAGACAACTCTGTTCGAACGATTGCCGCGCGGTGTTGCGCTCACGGATATGGGCGAAGCTTATGCGCAGCCGGTGCGCCAAAGCCTTGCCGATATGCGCACCGCCACCGCTGGGCTGTTCGGCGCCGCAAGGAAGCGGCAGATCAAGGTCAGGGCCTCGATCTCATATGCGGCCCTTATCATTGCGCCCCGCCTGGACGAGTTTCTTGCTGAACATCCTGACATTGATGTTGAGCTTTCAACCTTCGTCTGGGCAGGTCGCTTTCAGCAAGGTTTGGGGGATGTCGACATCCGGTTCGGTCATGGCGACTGGACGGACGGTCACGTCACCCATCTGGGCCATGAATATGCCATTCCCGTCTGCCATGCGGATCACCTTGCCCGTTTCGGCGAGGCACCCACATTTGATCAGCTTGCTTCCGATCACATTACAACCATCCATGGCTCGGAATCGGATTGGCCACAGCTGATGGAACAGTTGGGGCTGACAGCTTCGGTCGCCAAAAAGGTGACGCGGTTTGATTCATCATTGATGGCCTTGCAATTTGTAAGTTCCGGATACGGAATGGCCATTGTCGTCGAAAACTTCGCCAGCGCGTTTCTTGATCGCGGTGCCGTCGTAAGACCGATTTCAGACAAGCTTGCGATCCGACCGGCCCATTTCATCGTTGAACGCGAAGGGGTGGAAAGACGCGAAGAAGTACGTGCGTTTTCGGATTGGGTGAAGTCAATCCATGGCCGCCCTTGAACAGGTTCTGGCATGATTGATGTTCGAATCCTTCAGAGAACGGTTTCAGCCAGCAAGGGTGGCAGAGAGAAGCAGGATTACTTATCTTGCATGTGATCACACGACAGCTTGATCGGTACTTTCCGATACTATCCGCTCATATGAACCACTATTTCGCTAAAATGCGCAAATTTTGGGTCAAATATTCCCGAATAATCTAGAACCTTATCTCTGCGCTGGTTCACCAGTCAGACCTTGGCGCAGATAAAATCCGGCCTGCGTATCGTGGAGGGACGCGGCCTCACAAAAAGAATGCACCTTTGTTGGCGCTATGGCGAATCATCCGATTTGCCAAACGGGTTTCCCATGCCTTCAGAGACTACACGGAGGAAAAACATGAAACTCAGATCGCTTTTGCTGTGCAGTACCTTTTGCGCTGCCACCGCTATTCCGGCCTCAGCCGAAACGCTGAAATGGGCACGTGCTGGAGATGCGCTGACGCTTGATCCCCACGCGCAGAATGAAGGGCCAACAATCACACTTGGTCGCCAGATCATGGAGCCGCTGGTAGACCGAGACATGAAAGGCGGGCTGGTTCCCGGCCTTGCAACTGAATGGGCCCCATCAGACAGCGATCCGAATGTCTGGACCTTCACCCTGCGTGAGGGGGTGAAATTCCACGATGGTGCAGATTTCGACAGTGAAGATGTGGTTTTCTCGCTGAACCGCGCCATGACGGATACAAGCAACTATCGCGAGGTTTTGGCGTCGGTCGCCGAAGTTCGTGCCACCGGCCCCTACACGGTTGAGATCGTGACCAAAGGGCCAAACCCGATCATGCCGAACAATCTGACCAACCTTCTGATCATGGACAAGGGTTGGGCCGAGGCCAATGGCGCAGTGGACGTGCAGGACTATGAAGGTGGTGAAAACACCTATGCGGCCAAGAATGCAAATGGTACAGGCCCCTACAAGGTTGTCAGTCGCGAGCCGGATGTGAAAACAGTGCTTGAGCGTTTTGATGGCTATTGGGGGAACGGTCAATTCCCGTTGGAAGTCACGCGGATCGAAGCCCTGCCAATCCAGAACCCGGCCACTCGGGTCGCTGCCCTGCTGTCTGGTGAGGTGGATTTCATTCAGGATGTTCCGGTACAGGATCTTGCGCGCGTGGACGGCACCGACGAGTTGGACGTGCGCAAAGCACCGCAGAACCGGGTGATCTTTTTCGGGATGAACCAAGGGGACGCGGACTTGGCCAATGACAATCTTGATGGCGCAAATCCGCTGGCTGACGTGCGTGTACGCCAGGCGATGAACATGGCGATCAACCGCGAGGCCATCCAGAAAATCGTGATGCGCGGGCAGTCAGAGCCTGCAGGCGTGGCGATGCCCCCATTTGTGAACGGTTGGACCGCTGAGCTGGACGAAGTTCCGGCAACTGATATCACGGCGGCCAAGGCGTTGATGGAAGAGGCCGGGTATGGCGATGGCTTTTCGATCAAGCTGGATTGCCCGAATGATCGCTACATCAACGATGAAGCGATCTGTCAGGCCTCGGTCGGCATGTTCGCGCAGATCGGGATCGACGTGAATCTGGATGCCAAACCCAAGGCGCAGCATTTTCCGTTGATCAACAACCTGGAATCCGACTTCTACATGCTGGGCTGGGGTGTTCCGACCTATGATTCCGAATACATCTTCAACTTCCTGGTTCATTCCAGAGGTGACGAATACGGATCGTGGAACAGCACCCGTTATTCCAACCCTGAACTGGACGAGGCGATCGAAGCGCTGGCAAGCCAGACCAATCTGGCGGCCCGGAATGAATCCATCGGTGCCATTTGGGATCAGGTTCAGGAAGACGTGTTGTATCTGCCGATCCACCACCAGGTTCTGAACTGGGGCATGAAGTCCAGCGTCGACACGATTGTCGACCCCGAGGACAGCCCGAAGTTCAAATACTTCGCCTTCCAATAGGGCCCGCGGACCAGAGCCTCCTGTCCAAATGGGAGGCTCTGGCCGCACCGCTCCTTGCCCAAAGGCCCGCCTGATCGGGGCTTGCGGGGCGCCGTGCATCCGAACCTGGAGACCAAAGCCAATGTTAGCCTATATCATCCGCCGTATCATGCAGTCCGTTCTGGTGCTGTTTGTGGTCGGCCTTGTGGCCTTCTCGATGTTTCGCTTTGTCGGCGATCCGATTGAGAACATGCTGGGGCAAGAGCGGACAGCCGAAGACGTAGAGCGTTTGCGCACCGAATTGGGCCTGGATCAGCCCTTTCCCGTGCAATACTGGCGCTTTCTTGAGAACGCCGCCCACGGCAATTTCGGGCTGAGCTATCGGCAGGGGCGGCCCGTTGCGGAAATCCTGTTAGAGCGTGCGCCTGCGACATTGGAACTTGCGCTGGTATCCGGAACGCTGGCCATTGTGATGGGCATCGGGCTGGGCGTCTATACGGCGATCCGGCGCGATGGCTGGATATCCAACACGATCATGACAGCCTCATTGATCGGGGTATCGTTGCCCACCTTCCTGATCGGAATTGTTCTGATCTATGTGTTTTCGGTCGAGCTTGGCTGGCTGCCATCTTTCGGAAGGGGTGAGACGGTCAAGATTGGCCAATGGTCGACCGGTTTTCTGACCAAGAGCGGCCTTCTCTCGCTCATCCTGCCTGCGATCACGCTGGGCCTGTATCAGATGACCTTGATCATGCGTCTGGTGCGATCCGAGATGCTCGAGGTTCTGCGCACCGACTACATCCGGTTCGCCCGTGCCCGTGGTCTGCGTGAGCATGTGGTCTATTTCCACCACTCTCTGGTCAACACATTGGTGCCAGTGATCACCATTATCGGCCTTCAACTCGGCAGCATCATCGCGTTCGCGATTATCACCGAAACGGTCTTTCAGTGGCCCGGTGTCGGTTTGCTGTTCATCAATGCGGTTCAGTTTGTCGATATCCCGGTCATGGCGGCCTATCTGATGCTGATTTCGGTTCTGTTTGTCGCCATCAACCTCATCGTTGATCTGTTCTACTTCCTCATCGACCCACGCCTGCGGACCAGCAAGGCAGGAGCACACTGATGCACAAACTTCACAACATCTGGCAATCTGATCTGGCCTGGAATTTCCGCAACTCGCCTGTTGCGCTGGTTTCCGCGTTGATCGTGCTGATCTTGGTGCTGGCGGTGGTGTTTGCCCCGTTTATTGCACCACACAATCCGTTTGACCCGGCCACGTTGAACCTGATGAACGGTTTCACCAAGCCCATGGAGCCCAACGCATTTACCGGTGACGTCTTTCTGCTGGGGACCGATGATCAGGGCAGGGATGTGTTGTCCACCATTCTTTACGGGATGCGTATTTCGTTGATGGTTGGGGTGTTGTCCGTTGCCCTGGCCATGGTCCTTGGCATCGTTCTGGGGCTGATTGCCGGCTATGTCGGCGGGTGGACGGAAACCATCATCATGCGGATCGCTGATGTGCAACTTACCTTTCCGTCGATCCTTGTCGCAATGCTGATCTTCGGGATTGCCAAAGGAATAACACCGGTTGAATACCGCGATCAGGTGGCCATCTGGGTTCTGATCCTGGCCATTGGTCTGGGCGAATGGGTACAGTTTGCGCGTGTCGTCCGCGGTGCCACCTTAGTGGAAAAGAACCGGGAATATGCGCAGGCGGCGCGGCTGATCGGGCGTTCCAAGTGGGTCATTATGATCCGCCATCTCCTCCCTAACGTGCTGTCACCGGTTTTGGTTATTGCCACCATTTCACTGGCTCTGGCCATTATCGCCGAAGCGACGCTCAGCTTTCTGGGCGTGGGTGCGCCGCCTACACAGCCTTCGCTGGGAACCCTGATCCGCATTGGCCAAGGATTCCTTTTTTCGGGTGAGTGGTGGATCCTGTTGTTCCCGGCCCTCACACTTCTGACACTTGCGCTGAGCGTGAACATGCTGGGTGACTGGCTGCGCGATGCCCTTAATCCAAAGCTGCGCTGATGACTGAACCTGTCCTGTCCATTCGAAACCTTGTTGTTGAAATCCCGACTCGTCATGCCCGGCTTTGTGCCACTGATAAGGTCAGCTATGATATCGCCCCAGGTGAAATCCTTGGTGTCGTCGGCGAAAGCGGTGCGGGGAAGTCCATGGCCGGAAACGCTGTTATCGGCCTGCTGAACCCGCCTGCCCGGATCACCGGGGGCGAGATCTGGCTGAATGGTCGGCGCATCGACAACCTGCCACGCGAACAGATGCGGCGGTTGCGCGGGAAAGAGATCGGGATGATCTTTCAGGATCCGCTGACATCGCTTAACCCGCTGATCAAAATCGGGGATCAATTGGTCGGAACGATGATCGAACATCTGGGCCTGACTCGCTCTGACGCCCGCAGCCGGGCTATTGCCGCGCTTGAGGAGGTCGGTATTCCGGCGGCGGCCGAGCGGATTGACAGTTACCCGCATGAATTCTCTGGAGGTATGCGCCAAAGGGTGGTGATTGCGTTGGCCCTGTGTGCCGAGCCGTCGCTGATCATCGCGGATGAACCCACAACCGCGCTGGATGTCTCGGTGCAGGCTCAGATCATCGCGTTGCTCAAACGATTGTGCCGCGAGCGTGGCACCGCAGTTATGCTGATCACCCACGACATGGGAGTGATTGCAGAGGCCGCTGATCGCGTCGCGGTCATGTATGCGGGTCGGATGGCTGAGATCGGCGATGTGCGGGACGTGATCATGCGCCCTCGGCATCCTTATACCGATGGGCTGATGGGGTCGACACCATCCGCGTCGGCAGGTCAGCGCCGGCTGCGTCAGATCCCCGGTGCGATGCCACGGCTTCACAGTCTGCCGCAAGGCTGTGCCTTTGCGTCGCGCTGCGAATGGGCCACCGGGCGATGCGGCAGCAACCCGCCTCCTACACTTGAGGCTGACGAGGGCCGGTCCGCCTGCTGGCACGCAATTAAATTGGAGGGCGCAGCATGACCACCATCGTTTCCGTAGACGAACTGACCAGGGTTTTTGATGTCTCGAAACCCTGGTTGAATAGGGTCTTGGAGCGCCTGCCCAAATCCCATCTGACCGCCGTTTCGGATGTCAGCTTCGACATTCAGGAAAAGACCGTTTACTCGCTGGTCGGTGAAAGCGGATCGGGCAAATCGACCATTGGTAAGATGGTTGTGGGCCTTTTGCAGAACTCCGGTGGTTCGGTCGAAATCTCGGGCGTTGATTTAACGCGTGAGAAAGACGCAGCGGCCGTTGCCAAGGCCCGGGATGCGATCCAGATGATTTTTCAGGATCCGTTTGCCTCGATGAACCCGCGTTGGCGGGTCCGTGATATCATCTGTGAACCTGTCGTCGCCAAGGGCGGAGACAGCAAGGGGATGGCCGAGCGATTGTTGGAGCAGGTCGGCCTATCGGCTGAGGATGCAGACAAGTTCCCGCATGAGTTCTCGGGCGGGCAACGTCAACGCATCTGCATCGCCCGCGCGCTGGCCTCCCAGCCCCGGCTGATCGTCTGCGACGAGCCAACATCGGCACTGGATGTTTCCGTTCAGGCGCAGGTGCTGAACTTGATGAGCGACCTGAAGGATGACCTTGGCCTGACATACCTGTTCATCAGCCATGACCTAACGGTTGTGCGCCATATCTCTGACCGGATTGGTGTTCTTTATCTGGGCAGGTTGGTCGAAGAGGCAGCGCCTGATGACCTGTTTGAATCTCCCAAACATCCCTATACGCAGATGTTGCTGGCCGCTGCGCCAAGGATGGATGCGTGCGGTCGCGAGGTAGAGCCACCCAAAGGCGAAATCCCCGATCCGATCAATCCGCCAACCGGTTGCGCCTTCCATCCACGCTGCCCGATGGCGACAGAGGTCTGCGCCCGCCTGCGGCCCGAGATGCGATCCCTCAATGGCAGTCGCGTCGCATGCCATCTTGCGGGTTAGAGCGGCACCCGGCCAGTATTTTACATAGCCCCTAGGTGCGGCCCATAGGTCCTTCCGGGTTGCGCCTATGGGATTTTGGTAAGCCACATACCATCGTGCAAGCACGGCTTGGTTATGCGTGATGAGGCCGTTTGGCCGATACGATCAACCCTTAAATCAATGCCTTGGTCCGCGCCGGCGGGCCCTTTCAGCTGCCCTTGGTTGCGAACGCCATTCTCTGTTGACAGTCGATAATGTATAATGGATACATTATGCAATATCAAAATGGCCACACCGGCATAACGAGGCAACAGCTGCCCGCTCAAAGGGAGACCCACATGAAACTGAAACTGTACGCTGCAACTGCTGCGATTGCCTTGTCGGCTGCCGCGGCACAGGCCAATACGCTTGTCTACTGTTCCGAAGGATCGCCGGAAGGGTTTGATCCGGCCCTGTTCACCGCTGGCACGACATTTGATGCATCCTCGCATCCGATCTACAACCGTCTGCTTGAGTTCGAAACCGGCACGACCAACGTGATCCCCGGCCTGGCCGAAAGCGTGGAAGCCAGTGATGACGGTTTGGAATACACCTTCAAGCTCCGTCAGGGTGTCAAGTTCCACTCGAATGACGAGTTTACCCCGACCCGGGATTTCAACGCGGATGATGTAATTTTCTCGTTCATGCGTCAGAAAGATGAGGCGCATCCCTACAATCAGGTTTCGGGCGGCACGTGGGAATACTTCCAGGGCATGGGTATGCCGGATCTGGTTGAGTCGATCGAAAAAATCGACGACTACACGGTCAAGTTCACCCTGACCAAGCCCGAAGCGCCGTTTGTTGCCAATATGGCGATGGATTTTGCCTCGATCCTGTCTGCCGAATATGCGGATGCCATGATGGCCGCAGGCACGCCTGAAAAGATGAATACAGCGCCTATTGGCACGGGCCCGTTCTCATTCGTGGCGTATCAGAAGGATGCGGTGATCCGCTATGCCCAAAACGCCGATTACTGGAAAGCACCAGCAGATGTGGAAAATCTGATTTTCGCGATCACCCCGGACGCGTCGGTGCGCTACCAGAAGCTGAAAGCGGGTGAGTGCCATATCATGCCGTATCCCAACCCCGCCGATATTCAGGCGATGCAGGATGACGCAGACATCAACATGATGGAGCAAGAAGGCCTGAACGTCGGGTACCTGGCTTATAACACGACTATGGAGCCGTTCGACAACCCGAACGTCCGCAAGGCGCTGAACATGGCGATCGATAAGAATGCCATCATCGACGTGGTGTTCCAAGGGTCTGGGCAGGTGGCCAAGAACCCGATCCCGCCAACCATGTGGAGCTATAATGACGCCATCATCGATGATGCATATGATCCTGAAGCGGCTAAGGCCATGCTGGACGCCGAAGGCGTTTCTGATCTGTCGATGAAGATCTGGGCGATGCCTGTACAGCGCCCCTACAACCCCAATGCACGCCGTATGGCGGAACTGATCCAGGCAGATTTTGGCAAAGTGGGCGTGGATGTCGAGATCGTGTCCTATGAATGGGGTGAATACCTGTCGCGTTCGAAGGAGTTGAACCGCGACGGTGCGGTTCTACTGGGCTGGACTGGCGATAACGGCGATCCAGACAACTTCCTGGCCGTGCTGCTGGGATGTGATGGTCGCGAAGCCTCGAACCGTGCGCAGTGGTGCCACCAGCCGTTCGAAGACTTGATCCTGAAGGCCAAGCAGACCACCGATCAGGCTGAACGGACCAAACTGTATGAAGACGCGCAGGTGATCTTCAAAGAGCAGGCACCCTGGGCGACCATCGCACATTCGGTTGTTTACATGCCGATGCGCAATGAGGTGCAGGGGTACAAAGTGCACCCGCTGGGAGGCCACATCTTCTACGGTGTGAGCGTCGAGTAAGCCACCACTCACTTGCCAAAGCCGCCCGGTGGCGGCTTCGGTTTTCTCTATGAGGAGGTCGGCACAAATGCCGGATTTGTCCGAGTACCGCCAATTGGCAAAGACCCTGTCAGTGGATGCCGTGGCGCTTGTGCCCGGCCCGAATTTTACCCGCGCCTTGGGAAAGCCCTTTATGAGCCATGAGCGGCCTTTTGTGGTCGTGATCCCGGCAGAAGGAGCACCCGCAACGGTCGTGCCCAATCTTGAACTTGGATCGTGGGAACTGGTGGGTTTTGAAGGCGCCGTTTTCGACTGGTTCGATCAGCGCGGGTATGATGACGCCTTTGCAGCTCTGGCCGATCACATGCCGCTTGGCTCGCTGGCTGTTGAGGGGCAGGTTATGCGGGTCTTTGTGTCTAAGGCCCTTACCAACGCTATGCCCAATCTGCGGATTGTGGATGCCGAGCGTGAGATCTCGGGTTTGCGGATTTGTAAAACCGAAGACGATATCGCGGCATTGCAGGCGGCAATTGATATCTCGGAGCGTGCGCTGACACATGTGATTGCTGATGTACGCGCGGGTCAAACCGAAGTGCAGATCGAACAGGCCCTGCTTCAGGCGCTGTTTGCTGAAGGTGCAGATTCTCTGGCGTTTGCACCGATCGTTGCAGCAGGGGATAACTCGGCACGCCCGCACGGCAAGGCGCGGGCGGATTACCGGATCAAACCGGGCGATGCGCTGTTGTTTGATTTTGGCGCCCGCAAACATGGATTTGCAGCCGATATCACGCGTACTTTCTTTGTCGAAGAGGTCTCGGACGAGGGCAGGGATGTCTACGATACCGTCCTGCGCGCCAACCTTGCGGGGTTCGAAGCCTGCCGCCCCGGTGTGACGGCCCATGATATCGACGATGCCGTGACCGGCGTGCTTGAGGCCTCGCCCTATGCGGATCGTATCCGCACAAAAACGGGCCACGGGCTAGGCCGGGATGTGCACGAGGCGCCCTACATCATGCGTGGAAACCACCAGGAAATTTTGCCGGGCATGGTCTGGACCAATGAGCCAGGGCTCTACGACCTCGGAAACTTTGGCGTTCGCATTGAGGATGATGTTCTGGTGACCGAACAGGGGTGCCGGTCACTGACCAGCTTCCCCAAAAACCTCACACTCATAGGTCGCTGATGTTTGGTTACTTTCTGACCCGGCTGGGAATGTTCATCCCGACCTTTCTGGGTGTAACGCTGATCTCATTCATGTTCATCCGGGTGCTGCCCGGCGATCCGATCATCGTCATGGCTGGTGAGCGCGGTATGACCGAAGAACGTTATCAGGAAATGGTCGAGAAGCTGGGCTTCGACAAGCCAGTCCTGCAGCAATATTGGGACTATCTTGTTGGTGTTCTGCAGGGTGATCTTGGCGAAAGTTTTGTTACCAAGAAACCTGTCTGGGATGAGTTCTTTGCGCTGTTCCCTGCAACGCTTGAGCTGTCGATCTGTGCCATGATCTTTGCCGTGGCTTTGGGTTTGCCAGCCGGGGTAATTGCTGCGGTGAACCGTGGTAAATTCTTTGACCGGGCGCTGATGTCGTCGGCCCTGATCGGGTATTCGATGCCGATCTTCTGGTGGGCGCTGCTGCTGATCATCGTGTTCTCGGGCAATTTAGGGTGGACTCCGGTTTCGGGCCGGATTGACCTTTTGTATTACTTCCCAAGTGTCACGGGTTTCATGCTGATTGACAGCCTGCTGTCCGGGCAATCGGGGGCCTTTGGTTCAGCCGTGCGGCACCTGATCCTGCCAACCATCGTGTTGGGCACGATTCCCTTGGCAGTCATCGCGCGCCAGACCCGGTCTGCAATGCTGGAGGTGTTGGGCGAAGACTATATCCGAACCGCGCGTGCCAAGGGTCTGTCTCCGGCACGGATCAACGGGCTGCATGCGCTGCGCAATGCGCTGATCCCCGTGATCACCGTTATTGGCCTGTCGGTCGGAACCTTGCTGGCGGGCGCAATCCTGACCGAGACGATCTTTAGCTGGCCGGGTATCGGCAAGTGGATGGTCGATAGCATCTTTCGCCGTGACTATCCGGTGGTGCAGGGCGGCCTGCTGATGATCGCTGTGATAGTGATGCTGGTGAACCTGGCTGTTGATGTCCTTTACGGCATAATCAACCCCAAAATCCGGAGGCGGTGATGGCCGAGTTGTCCGCAAACACGCCCAAAACCGAAGACCGCCCCAGCGCCCTGCGCGAGTTCTGGTATTACTTCAGCGAAAACCGAGGCGCGGTCTTTGGCTTATGGATATTCCTGGCCTTTGTCTTTTGTGCCGCATTTGCGCCCCTGCTGGCCCCCTATGACCCGACGGAACAATTCAGAAGCCACATCCTGCAACCGCCGGCCTGGCAAGAAGGGGGCAGTTGGGCCTTTCCGCTGGGCACGGACCCGCTGGGCCGGGATATGCTGTCGCGGTTGATCATGGGGTCGCGCTATTCCTTCTTTGTGGGCATCGTCGTGGTCTGCGTTGCGGTGACCGGTGGCGTGATCATCGGGCTGTTGTCCGGGTTTGCGCCAAAATGGGTCGATACGCTGATCATGCGGGTGATGGATATCATCCTGTCCTTCCCGTCCCTGCTGCTGGCGCTGGTGCTGGTGGCCATCCTCGGGCCGTCGCTGACCAACGCAATGATCGCAATTGCGATCGTGTTTCAGCCTCACTATGTGCGCCTGACCCGGGCTTCGGTTCTGTCCGAACGGCAAAAGGATTATGTGACCTCGGCCCGCGTGGCCGGGGCGGGCAAGGCTCGGTTGATGTTCAAAACCGTGCTGCCGAACTGTCTGGCGCCGATCATCGTGCAGGCGGCGCTGTCCTTTTCGACCGCCATTCTGGACGCCGCCGCGTTGGGTTTTCTGGGCATGGGCGCGCAGCCGCCCACGCCAGAATGGGGCACGATGCTGGCCGAAGCGCGCGAATTCATCCTGCGCGCCTGGTGGGTGGTGACCTTTCCGGGCCTTGCCATCCTGATCACGGTGCTTGCCATCAATCTGATGGGTGACGGTCTGCGCGATGCGCTGGACCCGAAGCTGAAGCGGAGCTGATGATATGAGCCTTTTGGATATCCGAAACCTCACCGTTGAATTCGCAACCGCATCAGGCAGGTTCCGCGCCGTGGATGGCGTTGACCTTTCAGTCGACAAGGGTGAGCTGATGGCTATTGTCGGCGAAAGCGGATCGGGCAAATCCGTGTCGATGCTGGCGTTGATGGGCCTGCTGCCCTGGACCGCCACGATTACTGCGGACCAGCTGAGTTTTGAGGGTATCGATCTGACCCGAACTTCGGCCCGGGACCGGCGCAAGATCGTCGGCAAAGACATCGCGATGATCTTTCAGGAACCGATGTCGTCACTGAACCCCTGCTTCACAGTCGGGTTTCAGATCAAAGAGGCGCTGCGCATCCATCTGGGTCTGAACCGTAAAGATCGTCACCAGCGGGCGATTGAGCTGTTCGACCAGGTCGGCATCCCTGCACCGGAAAGTCGTCTGAACACCTTCCCGCACCAGATGTCGGGCGGGATGAACCAGCGGGTCATGATTGCCATGGCCATCGCGTGCAAGCCCAAACTGCTGATCGCGGATGAGCCGACCACGGCGCTGGATGTCACCATTCAGGCGCAGATACTGGATCTATTGGTCCGTCTGCGGGATGAACAGGGGATGGGTCTGGTTCTGATTACCCATGATATGGGTGTTGTGGCTGAAACGGCCGAACGGGTACAGGTTCAATATGCGGGCCAAAAGGTCGAGGAGCAGCTGGTCAAAGACCTGTTCCGCACCCCTCGCCACCCTTACACCTCGGCCTTGCTGAGTGCCTTGCCAGAGCGGGCGACATCCAAGATGCTGCCGACGATACCCGGTGTGGTGCCTGGTCAGTTCGACCGGCCCCAAGGGTGCCTGTTCAGTCCAAGATGCAGGTTTGCAGATGACCTGTGCCGCGCAAAACCACCCGCGCCCCATGACGGCGCCTTTGGCAAGGCTCGCTGCCATCATGTGAAAAAGATCACAGCCGGAGATTTGGCATGACCGCACCTGTCGTCAAAGCGACTGCCTTGGCCCGTCATTACACGGTAAAGGGCGGCTTGTTGTCGAAACCGGCAACGGTCAAGGCGTTGTCCGGCGTGGATTTTGAACTCCAGTCCGGCAAAACGCTGGCCATTGTGGGTGAATCCGGCTGCGGCAAGTCCACGCTTGCGCGGGTGGTCACGATGATCGAAGAACCAACCTCGGGCACACTGACGATCGACGGGGTCGACATCACCCCATCGAAATGGGCGCAAACGCGTGAAACGGTGCAGATCGTGTTTCAGGATCCTTACGGCTCGTTGAACCCGCGCCACCGGATCGGGCAGATTCTGCAGGAACCGCTGATCATAAACCGTCCCGACTTGTCCGCTGCAGAGCGTGAGGCACAGGCCCGTCAGATGATCGAGATGGTGGGTCTGCGGCCCGAACACTATGACCGGTATCCGCACATGTTTTCGGGCGGTCAACGTCAGCGGATCGCAATTGCCCGCGCCTTGATGTTGAACCCACGGGTGCTGGTGCTGGATGAACCTGTGTCAGCGCTGGATGTGTCTATCCAGTCGCAGATTTTAAACCTGCTTGTCGAATTGCAGGAGCGTCTGAACCTCGCTTACCTGTTCATTTCGCACGACCTTTCCGTGGTCAAACACTTCGCCGATGATGTGATCGTGATGTATCTGGGCCGTGCTGTCGAAAAGGCACCTAAAGAGCAGCTATTCGCCGCCCCGCGTCATCCCTATTCCAAGGCCCTGCTGTCGACAACGCCGCGCGCCGATCCCGAAGCGCGCAAAGACCGGATCAAGCTTGAGGGCGAATTGCCTTCGCCGATGAATGTCCCAAAAGGCTGCGCCTTTGCACAGCGGTGTTGGTTGGCGACCGAAGCCTGCCGCAGCGCGCCACCCGAACTGAGCGGTGAGGTGCATCAGGTGGCCTGCTTGAACCCATTGACGGCTTAAAACCACCGGCTGACCCTATGGGTTTGCCGGTTTCAACTTTAGTTCACTAGGGCCGTTTCAGCCGTACCGCTAGTTGTCGCCTGCGCCCATTTTTGCGTTCAGGCATGGGCGCGTGTTTCCTCTTATTCCGCAGATCATCACAAACACATTTCAAAAACATTATACTGGATGTTGGATACAATATCCTTTATATATCTTGATCACAAGATTCAGGGAGGAACACATGTTGAAGAAAATCGCTGCCATCGCAGCTCTGACGACCTTTGCGGCTATTCCCGCTGCTGCGGATACGCTTGACGATGTCGTGGATCGCGGCACGCTGCGCTGTGGCGTCGTGCTTGATTTTCCGCCAATCGGGTATCGGGATGCGAATAACGAACCGGCCGGTTTTGACGTCGAATACTGCAATGACCTTGCCGCCGCGTTGGAGGTTGAACCGGAAATTCTGTCGGTGACATGGGCCGAGCGTCTGCCGGTCATCGTAACCGGGCGCGCCGATGTCGTCTTCGGCGCAACCTCGGACAGCCTGGAACGGGCACGGACCGTTGGATTCACCATCCCCTATGCAATTTACTACGCTCAAGGTGTGGTAAATGCAGACAGTGGTATCGAAACCTTTGAGGATATTCGTGGCAAGCGCGTGGCAGCCGCCATCGGTACAGTGCCGGAACAGGAATGGCTGAAAATCGCCGCCGAATGGGGCGAGGAAGGTAACTATCAGGGTTATCAATCCGAAAACGAAGTGTTCCTGGCCGTGGCGCAAGGCAAGGCGGATATCGGTATCACCACAAATACCGCTGTTCTGCCAATCACGCAGCAATATGAAACCGTTTTGGCGGGCCCGCGCATGCCCTGGACCACCGACTACACCTCGGTTGTGGGGAAACGGCAGGACGTGACCTGGCTGAACTTCCTGAACCTGTTCGTGACGCATCAGGTGCGTTCGGGCCGTTATCAGGAGTTGTGGGGCAAGTATGTCGGTGGCGACGCGCCCGAGCTGCGCATTCCCGGCGTGATGTACTGATCGCATCCCAACATCTCTCCCGTCCGGCCCCAGCCGGGCGGGAGAGTTGCCCCATTTCCATGAGGGAAAGCCGTGTTCGACTATAACTTCCATTGGCGGCCCGTGATGAAAAGCCTGCCGGATCTGCTGGAAGCGTCATTGCTGACGCTGCAGGTCGCGGTGCTGGCGATGATCCTTGGTATTGGTGTCGGCCTGTGCCTGGCGCTGGCGCGTCTGCACCTGAAAGGCCCGCTTTATTGGTTTGCGTCGGCCTGGGTCGAACTGGCCCGCAATACGCCAGCGTTGTTCCAGCTGTTCTTTTTCGGCTTCGGGCTTGGCGCGTTTGGCCTGCACCTGTCGCCGTACTTTATCGTCCTGGCTGGGCTGACCTTCAATTGCGCCGGTTATCTGGCTGAGAATTTTCGCGGCGGGTTTCAGGCTGTTCCTGAAACACAACTGAGGGCATCGCGATCCCTAGGTATGACCGCCTGGCAGGCTTATACGCGCGTGGTGATTCCGCAGGTGTTTCGTATCGTCTATCACCCGATCACCAATCAGATGGTCTGGGCCGTGCTGATGTCTTCGCTGGGGATGTTGGTCGGATTTCGGGAACTGTCGGGCGAAACCCAGTTCTTCGCCTCGCGCACTTTCCGCATCTTTGAATACTTCGCGGTCACCGCGGTCATCTATTACGTGATCGTCAAAATCATCCTTATCGCCTCGCGCCTGCTGGCGGCGCGGCTGTTCAGATACTGAAGGGGGCACAGATGGAACCCACTGTCAGGTTCTTCAGCGGCTTTAACATCAACGATCTGTGGTTTCTGGGCGAAGCCGCGTTGCGGACGCTCTGGATTTCGGTGTTGTCGATTTCTATCGGCACGGTTTTTGGCGTGATATGCGGCTGGATCCTGTACGAGGGCAAGCTGGCGGCGACGCTGACGCTGGCCCCGGTTCTGGACATATTCCGCTCGGTTCCGCTGATCATTCAACTGGTCCTGTTTTATAACTTCGCGCCCATTGTTGGGCTGAACCTGGACCCGTTCGCCTCGGGCGTGGTGATCCTGTCGATCTACACTGCCGCTTTGGTGGCGAATGTTGCGCGCGGCGGGATCGAGGCTGTTGGAACACCCATGCGCCGGGCTGCGCGCAGCCTGGGCATGAGCTATTGGCAGGACCTGCGTTACGTCGTCTTTCCAATCGGCGGGCGCGCCGTGTTCCCGGCCTGGGTCGGGGTCGCGCTGGGTGTCATGAAAGACAGCGCATTGGTTTCGGTGCTGGGCTATGTCGAATTGCTCAAGGCCAGCCAGATCCTGATCACCCGCACGCAGGAGCCGTTCCTGATCCTGACAATCGCGGGCGCGTTCTATTTCGCGCTCAGCTATCCGATTTCGCGCTATTCCGCGTCTCTTGAAAAAAGGTGGGCCCAATGATCGAAATTCGTGATCTGCATAAGTATTTTGGCGCGCTTCATGTTCTGAAAGGCATCGATCTGGACGTCCAGAAAGGCGAGGTCCTCTCGGTGATCGGCGCGTCCGGGTCCGGTAAATCAACCCTTTTATATTGCATCAACGGGCTGGAACCCATCCAACAAGGCGCAATTGCGGTCGATGGTACCGATGTGCACGCAAAAGGCACTGACATCAACAAGCTGCGTACAAAGCTTGGCATGGTGTTTCAGCAATGGAACAGCTTCCCGCACCTGACGGCGTTGGAAAACGTTGCGCTGGCCCCAAAACTTGTCAAAGGCAAATCAAAGCAAGAGGCCAAAGACATTGCTACTCAGCAACTGACCCATGTGGGCCTGGGCGAGAAGCTCAATGTTTACCCATCGGCCCTATCAGGTGGTCAGCAGCAGCGCCTTGCCATCGCGCGGGCCTTGGCGATGGAGCCGGAATACATGCTGTTTGACGAAGCGACCTCGGCCCTTGATCCCGAACTGGTGGGTGAGGTTCTCGATACCATGCGCCTTTTGGCCGAAGAAGGCATGACAATGATCTGTGTGACACATGAGATGGGTTTCGCCCGCGATGTATCGGACAGGGTTGCTTTTTTCCATCAGGGCGTGATGGAAGAGATTGGCCCACCCGGCCAGATCTTTGGTGATGCACAGTCCGAGAATACACGCAAATTTCTGGCCAATGTGCGCTAAGCAGTTTGACCAGACGACACGTTAAGGAAGGTTACGTTCATGTCCCAGAATATTTTCACCGGCACGATGCCGGCCCTGATGACCCCGTGCAAACCGGATCGGACACCGGATTTCGACGCGCTGGTGAAAAAGGGCAAGGAAATGATCGCGGCAGGTATGTCGGCTGTCGTGTATTGCGGTTCGATGGGCGACTGGCCATTGCTGTCAGATGCTGAGCGTATGGAAGGTGTTGAGCGTTTGATCAACGCTGGGCTGCCCGTTGTCGTCGGCACGGGTGCGATCAACTCCAAATCTGCGGTGGCGTTGGCGGCACACGCTCAAAAGGTCGGGGCGGCCGGGCTTATGGTGATCCCGCGCGTGCTGTCGCGCGGCTCGTCGATTGCGGCACAGCGGAACCATTTCAAGGCGATCCTATCAGCGGCCCCGGACATACCTGCAATCATCTACAACAGCCCGGTCTATGGCTTTGCAACCCGTGCCGATCTGTTTCTGGAACTGCGCGCTGACCACCCCAGCCTTGTTGGGTTCAAGGAATTCGGCGGCAAAGGCGATCTGCGCTATGCAGCAGAGCATATCACGTCCAAAGATGATCAGGTCACCCTGATGGTTGGTGTGGACACCGAGGTCTATCATGGCTTCGTCAATTGTGGCGCTACCGGTTCGATCACCGGCATCGGCACCGCGCTGCCGCGTGAGGCGCTGTTGCTGGCGGCGTTGTGCCAAAAGGCAGCCGCAGGTCACGCAGAGGCACGTCAGCGTGCGCTGGAACTGGAAGAGGCGTTTGGCGTGCTGGCCAGCTTTGACGAAGGTACAGATCTGGTGCTCTACTACAAATACCTTCTGGTGCTGAACGGTGAAGAGGAATACCGCTTGCATTTCAACGAAACAGATGAGCTGACAGACGCGCAGCGCAACTATTGCGAACAGCAATATGCCCTGTTCCGCGCGTGGTTCAAAGATTGGTCCAAACAGGGCGGGATCATCGCTGAATGCATGTGATCGACAGCCACACAGGCGGGATGCCCACACGTGTGATCCTGGATGGCGGCCCTGATCTGGGTTCGGGGTCTCTGGCTGAACGCGCCCATCGTCTAGCGACAGAGCATGAGGCGTTTTGCAAATCCGTCCTGCTGGAACCGCGCGGTCAGCCAGGCATGGTTGGGGCGCTGCTGGTTGATCCGCAGGGTCCGGGTAGCGAAACAGGCGTAATTTACTTCGACGCTGATGCGGTGCTGGGCATGTGTGGTCATGGCACTATTGGTTTGGCGGTGACGCTGGCTTATCTGGGTCGGATCACCCCGGGCAGGCATGCATTTGAAACCCCAGCAGGTCTGATTTCGGTAGACCTGTTGGATGCGAATACCGTCCGCGTGACCAATGTTGAAAGTCGCCGGGTGCGTGCCTCTGTTGCGGTGGAAGTTGCGGGCCAAGGGCAGGTAATCGGAGACCTGGCCTATGGCGGGAACTGGTTCTTTATCGTTGATCCAAGTCCAATCGCTGTGGAGCCGGGCAACATCCGCGACCTGGTCGATCTGGCGATCGCCATTCGCAAAGCGTGCATCGCGCAAGGTGTCACGGGCGAAAACGGTGAGCTTGTGGACCATGTAGTGTTGCAGGGGCAATCCGATGTCGCAGGTATCCATAGCCGCAACTTTGTGCTGTGTCCCGATGATGAATATGACCGTTCGCCCTGTGGAACCGGCAGTTCTGCCCGCCTGGCTTGCCTTGCGGCCGATGGGGTGCTGGCACCGGGTGAAGAGATCGTTCAGGAAAGTGTTATCGGCAGCCCTTATCGGCTGAGCTATCAGCCGGGTGCAAATGGCGGCGTGATCCCTAGCCTGACCGGGCGGGCCCATGTCATGGGGGAAGGTAAGTTGATTTTCGCAAAAGATGATCCGTTTCGGGCCGGCATGGCCTTTTGATACGCTGATCCGGGGCCAGAGCGATCTGACCCTATGGCAAACATAATGTGAGAGCACTCAAGCATGCAGCCTAGCACTCAACCGGATATTGTCGTGATCGGAGCCGGTCTGATCGGGATCAGCACGGCGCTGGCGTTGCAAAAGCGCGGCAAACAGGTGTTGGTGCTGGATCGTGAAGCGGTTGGGGCGGGGGCCTCGAAAGGCAATGCCGGGGCGTTTGCTTTTCCCGATATCGAGCCGCTCGCGACTCCGGGTATCATGCGTAAAGCGCCGAAATGGCTGATTGATCCCTTGGGGCCATTGTCGATTCCGCCCTCTTATGCGCTGAACATAGCGCCCTGGATGCTGCGGTTCTGGCGCGCCAGCTGGCGGGACCGCTATGCCGCATCAATAACTGCCCAAGCCGCGTTGATGAAGCACTGCCGAGCCGCGTTGGAACGTCAGGTCGCGGATGTGGATGGTGAGGCTTTTCTCCAGCGCGATGGTCAGTTGCTGCTGTTCGAAAGCGAGTCCGAGTTTCGGGCCAGCCTCTCCACCTGGGAGCTGCGCAAAGAACACGGTATCCCTTTCGATTTGCTGGAGGGTCCAGAGGCGATCGCCGAGATTCAGCCGGGTCTGGATCGCAGATTCACCCATGCAGGCTTTACGCCAACTTGGCTGAACACCCTAGACCCCGCTAGGTGGACCAGTCATTTGGCCAAGCAGTTCACATCGCGCGGAGGAGAGATCAGGATCGCGGGTGTTTCTGCGCTGACACCTATCGACCCCGGGGTGCGGGTAACGGCCAGCGAGGGTGAGTTAACCGCCGGGCAAGTCATTGTCTCTGCAGGCGCATGGTCGCACCAGTTGGCGGCAACGATAGGGGACCGTATCCCGTTGGAGACCGAGCGCGGATACAATACCACGCTGCCCGAAGGTGCCTTTGATCTGCGGACGCATCTGACCTTTGGCGGACATGGCTTTGTCGTGTCGCGGATCAATGGCGGTGTGCGTGTCGGTGGCGCGGTCGAGCTGGGGGGGCTACAACTTGCGCCCAACTTCAAGCGGGCTGATACCTTGCTGAACAAGGCAAAACGCTTCATGCCGGGCTTGAACGCAGACGGTGGCACGCAATGGATGGGTTTTCGCCCGTCGCTGCCTGACAGCCTTCCGGTCATCTCTCGTTCGGCCCGTTCTCCGCAGGTTCTTTATGGCTTTGGGCATGGCCATCTGGGGCTGACCCAATCGGCCGGTACAGCGGAACTGATCGCTGATCTGGCCATGGGTCACGAACCGGATATCGACATGGCACCCTATGCTTCGACGCGTTTCTAATCTGGAGGATGACCGATGAAGATCACCGGAATGAATGTCTATCAGGTGGATCTGCCGCTGAAAGAGGGCCGATACAGTTGGTCCAATGGCAACTTCGTCGAGGTCTTTGACAGCACCGTTCTGGAGGTTATCACAGACGAAGGTCTGCGCGGATACGCTGAATGCTGCCCGTTGGGCTCGGCCTATCTGCCATCATTTGCATTGGGCGTCCGGGCAGGGCTGGCTGAACTGGCGCCGCATCTGATCGGGCAGGATCCCCTGAACATCGGGCAGATCAACCGCACCATGGATGCGGCTCTGCGTGGCCATCCCTATGCCAAGGCTCCCGTCGACATTGCGTGTTGGGATTTGTTGGGCAAGGCCACGGACCAACCGCTTTACACCCTTCTCGGAGGCGCGGCGCAGGATGATGTGGTGCTCTACCGCGCCATCAGCCAGGAAGCGCCCGACCTGATGGCAAAGAAGATCGAAGGCTATGCCGCTGAAGGTTATACCAAGTTTCAGCTGAAAGTTGGAGGCGAGGCCAATGAGGATATTGACCGTATCCATGCCACTCGCGCGGTTCTGAAAAAGACCGACATTCTGGTCGCCGATGCCAATACCGGCTGGACCCGTCATCAGGCCGCACGAGTGGTGGGTGCGATTGCCAATCTGGATGTCTATGTGGAACAGCCTTGCCTGACCTATGAGGAATGCGTCTCGATCCGTCGTCGCACGGTATTGCCGTTTGTTCTGGACGAAGTGATCGACACCCCAAATACGCTTGTCCGCGGCATTGCTGAAGATGCGATGGATGTCATCAACCTAAAGATCTCGAAGGTTGGCGGCCTGACCAAGGCGCGCCAGATGCGGGATTTATGCGTGGCGCATGGTATCCCGATGACCATTGAAGACACCTGGGGTGGTGACATCACAACCGCAGCCATCGCCCATCTGGCTCGCTCGACGCCGCCGGAATTCACCTTTTCAGCGACCGATTTCAATTCCTACGGCACAGTCGATATCGCAACCGGTGCACCCAAACGCATAAATGGTCGAATGACCGCCCCGGATCGGCCCGGTCTGGGGGTTGATCCGATCTATGACGCCTTGGGTGAGCCTGTCGCGCAGTATAATTGAGGGTCAGATGCGCAGCAGCAAAACCGTTCATGTCATTTCTGCCCATGCAGAAGGAGAAGTGGGGGACGTCATTGTCGGCGGCGTGGCCCCGCCGCCGGGCAAGACGCTCTGGGATCAGCGCAGCTTTATTGCTCAGGATCAGACCCTGCGCAATTTCGTGCTGAACGAGCCCCGTGGCGGAGTGTTCCGGCATGTCAATCTACTGGTGCCGCCCACGCATCCAGAGGCTGATGCCGCCTGGATTATCATGGAGCCGGAAGACACGCCGCCCATGTCCGGATCAAATTCGATCTGCGTTGCGACCGTGTTGTTGGATAGTGGAATCATTCCCATGCGCGAACCCGAAACCCATATGGTGCTTGAAGCGCCCGGAGGGTTGGTGCGGGTGCGGGCGGAATGCCGTGACGGCAAGGCGCAACGTATCTTCGTGCAGAACTTGCCGAGCTTTGCGGATAAACTCTCGGTCCCTCTGGAGGTTCCGGGCCTGGGTACACTCACAGTGGACACTGCTTATGGTGGTGACAGTTTTGTCGTCGTCGATGCGCAGGCACTGGGGTTCGAGATTGCAGAACACGAAGCCCGCGATATCGCCCGGACGGGCGTGCGGATCACCAATGCGGCCAATGAACAGCTTGGTTTCTCGCACCCCGAAAACGCGGATTGGAACCATATCTCGTTCTGTGCATTTTGCGGGCCGCTGTCTTCGACAGAGACCGGACTGACCAGCAAATCCGCCGTCGCCATCCAGCCCGGTAAGGTGGATCGGTCGCCAACGGGCACTGCGGTTTCCGCGCGTATGGCATTGATGGCTGCGAAAGGGGTGATGGCACAAGGTCAAACCTTCGAAGCGATCTCGATCATCGGGTCCCGCTTCACCGGGCGCATTCTGGGCAAGACTACGGTCGGCGGTGGTGAAGCCATCATTCCTGAAATCGGCGGCCGGGGTTGGATCACAGGTATCCACCAGCACATGCTGGATCCTGATGACCCATGGCCGGGGGGCTACCGTCTGTCCGACACCTGGGGCGCCTGAGGCATGCGGGCCCGTTTGCGCGGTTCGGTATTCATCACTTGATCTAATGGGATATTGGATACACAATAAAAGTAAGAGTATTCAAACCTATGCGAGGATGCCGGATATGCGGTTTTGCTTGGAAAAACTGCCGCTAATCGCTACGCGTATCTTCGGACCGTAACCGGGCAAGGGAAGAAATGGCAGGAAAACGCGCGATCACCAAACAAAGCCTTCCAGACGTCATCGCAAATGACCTGCGTGAACGCATTCTCAGTGGTGAACTGGCGGAAGGCGAGACAATTCGACAAGAGGCGCTGGCCGAAGAGTATGACGTGTCACGGATGCCGATACGAGAGGCATTGAAACGTTTGAATGCCGAAGGTCTTGTTCAGTGGACCAACAATCGTGGTGGATCGGTCACCAAACACTCCCTCAGCGAAATCGGCGAGATATTTGATCTGCGCAGCCTGATCGAAGTTGATCTGTTTCGTCGGTCCATCCCTAAAATGGATGCCAGTGACTTCACCCGCTGTGAAGAGATTCTGAGACAGATGGAAACATCTTATGACGACAACGACGTCAGCAGATGGGGGATTTTGAATCATGAATACCACTCGGCGCTTTATACAGCCTCGGATCGCAAGCTGACCCATGAACTACTGGACCGCATCAATTTGCAGTCGGACCGCTATGTAAGGATGCATCTGAGCGTCATGAAGCAGCGCGAACCCGCAAAGATGGAACATCGGGATCTTCTGCAACTGGCCCGGGAAGGCAAGGTGGAAGACGCCTGCGAACTTCTGACATCACATATTCGGCGCACGAAAGATCAGTTGCTTGAGATGATCGCCTCAAAGCGTGCTGATGAGGACCTTAGATAATTTCAAAAAGGTCGGTGCCTCGCTTTATCAAATGGCAGAGCATGCGGTTTCAGCCCAATCGAGACCCTCGGGTGACAATTCTGAACGCAGCCGGTTCAAAGCAGCGGCGTTGTAGGTGTTGAGCCATTCAATCTGTGCGTCGGTCAGCATCTCGATCAGCAACATACCGGTCTGGATCGGAATCCAGGTCAGGTTCGAGAACTCAAGAAACCCGTCCTTGGCCTCGACAATTTCAAAGAGGTTTTCGATGCGAATGCCAAAGCGGTTGGCCTCGTAATATCCAGGCTCGATGGATAGAACCATCCCGGGCATAAGGTCGACCGGGTTATAGGGTTTGCCAATGCGCTGCGGATGTTCATGGACAGACAGGCGGTGCCCGATCCCGTGTCCGGTGCCGTGGTCATAGTCTAGCCCCAGATCCCACAGCGGCCTTCGGCAGATCGCATCAATGTGATGCCCTTGTGTTCCGCGCGGAAAACGCAAGGTCGCCAAGGCCTGAAAGGCTTTGAAAACGGCTGTGTATGCGCGGTCATATCCATCCGGGCGGTGAGCGCCGAACGACAAGCTGCGCGTGGCATCGGTTGTCCCGGTATCGTATTGGCCACCGGAATCCAGCAGATAGGTGCCGTCCGGCAGAATAGGGACAGTATTGTCTGGATCAGTTGCATAGTGGCACATGGCGGCATTGGCACCGGCGGCTGAGATCGTATTGAAGCTGTCGCAGATATATCCTGGCTGCTGTTGGCGAAACTCAAGTATCTTGTTTTCAGCTTCGCGCTCTGTCACCCAATCTTGTCTAGCTGCACGCGCCGGGACTTCGGTGGTGAGCCAGGCGCAGAATTCGGTCCAGGCTACGGCGTCTTTGATATGACAGGCGCGCATTCCCTCTAGCTCGGTCTGGTTTTTTGTGGCCTTGGTACGGCTCAGCAACCCCCGGACCGGCAGTGCCCGGGCGTCCGCGTTGTTCAGGACATGCCGCACCGCGACTGGAGAGAATTCCGGGTCGAACACAACGCCCTGTCCTTGCGCTGCAAGGTGATCAAGAACAGAAAGAAATCGATCCGGGGCGTGCAGTTCGACATTCGTTGGAAGATGATCGATGATATCAGCGCTTCGCTTTTTATCCGAGACGAACCAATGCACTTTGCCCGAGCGTTGCACCAGAAGGAATGAATTCGGAACCGGGTTGAACGCCACATCTGAGCCGCGCACATTCAACAACCAGGCAATGTTGTCTGGCTGGGTTTCCACCAGCAGGTCGGCGCCCCTGCGTGTCAGTTCAGCGATCAGATCGGAGATCTTTTCGACCGCACTGATGCCTGCAAACTGCAGTGGGAAGGTTTCGATTGGGTCATCGGGTTCGGGCGGCTGATCCGGCCAGACAGCGTCGACCGGGTTTCCCCTGGTTTCCTTCAACTCCGCACCGGTGTCTTTCAGCGCATCGGCAAAGCGATCATACCAAACCGGCGGCAGATGCATCGCGTCAAAGCCGATCTGCCAGCCTTTTTGCGCGACCGAGGCCAACCAGAGCTCGGGCGGGTTGCCGAACAAATGGTGGTGCGAGAAAATTGCGCCAGAGCACTGATTACCCACCTGAACAACGTAGCGGCCATCTACAAACATGGCGACAGTGTCCGGGGTAATGATCGCCATGCCCGCCGACCCGGTGAACCCGGTGATATGGGCCAGACGCTCGTCATGAGCAGCGACATATTCACCCTGATGCGCGTCATATCGGGGCAGGATGAACGCGTCCAAACCCTGTGCTTGAATCTCGGCGCGCAAGGCAGCGATGACAGGGGCGCGATCGGTGTCCGGGGTGTCACGCATGGGTGTTTATCTTTTCAACATGATGGCATGCGACCTCACCACGGCCCGCAAAGCTGCGCAGGGCAGGCGTTTCGGTTTTGCAAAGGTCTGTGGCGTGTTGGCAGCGGACGTGAAACGGGCAGCCGCTGGGCATGTTCAGGGGTGAGGGCAGCTCTCCCTCCAACCGTTTCACGGTGCCTTTGTCATCGGGATTCAGGGACGGTGCGGCAGAAAGCAAGGCTTGGCTGTAGGGATGGGAAGGTGCCGAGAACAGGGTTTCGCTATCGCCGATCTCAACGATCCGGCCCAGATAGATAACGGCAACCCGGTTCGAAACATGCCGGACAAGGCGCAGGTCATGGGCGACGAACAGGATCGTCAGGTCAAGTTCTCGCTGAAGGTCCAGCAACAGGTTCACGACCTGCGCCTGAACCGAAACATCAAGGGCAGACACAAGCTCATCCGCGATCAGAACTTCGGGTTCGACGGCCAGGGCACGGGCGATGGCGATGCGCTGGCGCTGGCCGCCCGAGAACTCATGTGGCAGTTTGGTCTGCGCGTCCTGCGGCAGGCGCACCAGATCCAACAACTCGGCGATGCGGCCGGGGATTTCAGCTTCGGGACGCATATTGTGGACACTCAGCGCCTCGGCCAATATCTGCCCGGTCGTCATGCGAGGGTTGAGCGAGGAATAGGGGTCCTGAAACATCATCTGAACGCGGCGGTTATAGCTGCGATCTGCTTTGTAGATGCTGTCAAACACGTCCTGACCCTCAAAACGGATGCTTCCGTCGCTGGGCGTGTGCAGGCGCACAATACAACGGGCAAGCGTGGACTTTCCGCATCCGGATTCGCCCACCACCCCAAGGGTTTCGCCGCGGATCAGGTCCAGGCTGACCCCGTTCAGTGCCTTAACCTCGCGCCCCGGGCGACGGGCCACGACATCGCCGATGCTGCGGCCCATTGGGAACCGCAAATGCAGGTCTCGGATTTGCATCAGCGCAGTCATGCGGCGTTCCCCTGGCTTTTGGTCATGGGGTTGAAACAGGCCACCTGCCGTTGATCGGTGATCACCGTCATCGGTGGGCGATCCAGCTTGCACGCGTCGATGCAGGCGGCACAGCGCGGCGCAAAAGCGCAACCCGGTGGCAAGGCGTCCAGGGCAGGTGGCACACCTGGAACGGAATAGAGCGGCGTGCGCGGTGGCAGGTTCTCCGGCACTGACCGCATTAGCCCAACGGTGTAAGGATGCTGCGGTGTCCGCAGGACATCGCGAACAGGCCCCTGTTCGACAATCCGGCCTGCATACATGACCGCAACATTGTCACAGGTTTGCGCCACAACACCCAGATCATGGGTGACCAGTACAACCCCCATATCCATGTCCTGCGCCAACCTCAGGATCAGATCCAGGATTTGCGCCTGAATGGTCACGTCCAACGCGGTTGTTGGCTCATCCGCCAGCAGCAGTTTGGGATTGGCCGCCAAGGCAATGGCGATCATCACACGCTGACGCATCCCGCCGGAAAACTGGTGGGGATAGTCTTTCAACCGTTGTGCGGCGGACGGGATACCGACCAGATCCAGCATCTCAATTGCTCGGTCGCGGCGCGCGGCGCGGGATAGATCGGTATGCGTGCGCAGCGTTTCTTCCAACTGAAGCCCAACCGTTAGTAAGGGGTTGAGCGAGGTCATCGGCTCTTGGAAGATCATCGCGATCTCGCGGCCTTGAATGTGGCGCAGAACGTGGTCCGGCATCGCAACCAGATCACTGCCTTTCCAGCGCACCTGCCCGCTGACCTGCCCGTAGCGCCGCGCCAGACCCATGATGGACCGCAAGGTGACGCTTTTGCCTGAACCGCTTTCGCCCACGAGGCCCAAAACCTCACCACGTTCGACGCTGAAACTGACATCGCGCAGGGCGGGCAAGGCCAGGCCGTTCTTGTGAAAGGTCGTGCTGAGCCCTGTGACCTCAAGCAGCTTTCTTTGATCTTGCATCGTCATCCCCGCGGCCTCAGCAAATCTGCCAGCCCGTCGCCAAGTAGTGAAAAGCCAAGGCCGGTCAGAACGATGGCGATGCCCGGCATCAAGCTTAGCCACCATGCGGTCGAGATAAAGTTGCGCCCTTCGGCAATCAAAACGCCCCATTCGGCCTGTGGCGGTTGCGCGCCCAGACCCAGATAACCAAGCGACGATCCCAACAGGATCACCAGCGCCATGTCGGTCATCCAATAGACGATCACCGGGGTGATTGCGTTGGGCAGCAGATGACGGAAGATGATCCGCTTGTCGGAGTACCCCATGACGACCCCGGCCGAGGCATAGTCATTGCCCATCTGGGCGATCACCTCAGCCCGCATCAGCCGCGCGTAATACACCCAGTAGACGACAGAAATGGCGATATACATGTTGATCAGCCCGGGCCCCAAAACGGCCACCACCGCAATCACAAGAACCAGAAACGGAAAGGTGATGACCGCATCGACAATGCGCCCAAAGATCAGGTCAGCGACGCCCCGGTAGTAGCCGACCAGCGCCCCGATCGTAATGCCGGTGACCAGTGCAAAGACAGTGCCGAAAACCGCCATCTGCATGTTGACCTGATAGGCCCAGATCACACGTGACAGGCTATCACGGCCCAGCAGGTCGGTGCCGAAAGGATGTGCCCAGGACGGGGGTTGCTTGATGGCCAGGTAGTCAATGGCGTTCGGATCATAGGGCGCGAAGGCTGCTGGGAACAGGGCCAGTAACACTGAAAACCCGATGATGGCGCAGCCTGCGACAAAGCCGGGTTTGCGCAGGGCGCGTCGAAGAAATGTTGCGGGTTTCATGCTGTTGTTGAAGGTCGCGTCGCTCATTGCAGGCGCATCCTTGGATCAAGTCTGCTTTGGAACAGATCGGTCATCAGAAAGACAACGGACACCAGAACTGCAAATGTCAGGGTCAGGCCCTGTATCAGGGGATAGTCACGGGCAAAGATCGCCTCGAGCATCAGTCGCCCCATCCCGGGCACTGCAAACACGGTTTCGGTGACCAGTGTACCGCTCATAAGATTGCCGATGGAAAGCCCCAGCAGCGTCACCGTTGAAATCAGCGCGTTGCGCAGAACATGCCGACCCAGGATCAGGCGTGGAGGCAAGCCCTTGGCGCGCGCGAACTGGACATATTCTGCATCCAGAACTTCGACAATCGCGCTGCGTAGATTCCGCATCACGATGGCCGAGGTATAAAGTGCAACAGTCACTGAGGGCAGGAACAGGTGATAGAGCCGTTCGGCGAAGGTGTCGCCATAGCCGCCGACCGGGAACAGGCGCATCTGTGCGGCGAGAAATGTCAGCAAAACCAGGCCGATGTAGAAAACAGGCATCGACAACCCGATCTGAAAGACGGTGCGGATCAATGCATCGGGCCAGCGCCCACGATTCAGTGCGGCAACAAAAGCCAGGGGTCCGGCAATCAGCAGGGACAACGCAACCGAATAGACGGTGAGAAACAGGGTAATCGGCAGGCGTTCGGCGATTACATCCATCACATCTGATCGCATGAGGATCGAGCGACCCAAATCTCCTTGCAGCGTGTTGCTGAGGAACAACCAGAACTGTACGAACATCGGCTCGGTCAGGCCCAACCGTTCGCGGATTGCCTGAATATCAGCATCCGACGCGCGGTCGCCCGCCATGGCGATTGCCGGGTCGCCGGGCAGCAGGCGAACCAGAAAAAAGATGATGATCATGACCAGAAGAAAGGTCGGGATCATCATCAGTAAGCGCTTGGCGATATAGTTTAAACTGGACAATGCAAGCTCCGCCTTATTGCCCCGCCACTCGAAAGCGGCGAGGCCGAGTGGTAACTGTTAACGGCTTACGGTCGCTTGATCGAAGACGTTGTTGCCCAATGGGGTCTGGACATAACCTCCGACGGCCGAACCCAGTGCCACGGCAAAAGGTGTTTCATACATGAACAACAGTGGTGCGGCCTCGGCATAAAGCTCTTGCATGCGTGCGAACTTCGCCTTGCGTGCGTTGGCGTCCATTTCGCTGGCGGCTTCGTCGAACAGGGTGTTGAATTCAGCGTTTTCCCAGCCGGTTCCAACGGCCTTGGCGGTTGGGGTATGGCCCAACCAGCCCACAACCTGGCTAGGGTCATTCACGTCGTTGACCCAGCCATAGGTGTGGATATCGAATTCACCCGAACGGTTCTTGGCTCCGCGCGTGGCATTATCGACCTGCTCGACCACCAGATCAATGCCCAGCGGCGCCCACATCTGCTGCAGCGCTGCGAAAATCGTCGCGTCATCAGCCGACCCGGCCAGGGTTGTAAAGGTCACCTGTGTGCCATCCGCAAACCCTGCTTCGGACATCAAGCTTTTGGCCTTTTCCATGTCATAGGCGTAAAGCGGGCTCATGTCGGCGGCGTATTGGGTCGCTTTGGCCATCAAAGGCGAACTCATCGGCTGACCTGCGCCGTGCAGGACCAAACCAATCAAGGCTTCTTTGTTGGTGCCATAGTTCAAGGCCTGACGCACGCGGGCGTCAGCCAGCGGGTTTGGTGACCCGTCAGCGCGGGTTTCGCGCGTGTTGATCGGCGAATAGATGATCCGGGTGGACGGATAAAGCTGCATGTCGATGTTTGGATCGCCCTGTAGTTCTGCCACTCGGCTGAACGGGATGAATTCGGCAGCATCAACCTCACCAGCTTGCAGGCTCAGGATACGGGTTGCATCATCCGGAATGATCTCAAAATGCACGCCGTCCAGATAGGGCAGGGGTTTGCCATCCGCGCCCATGCGCCAGTAGTTTTCATTGGCACAGAAATCCATCGACGCGCCCTGTTCAAAGCCACAAAGGTAGAACGGCCCTGAGCCGACACCGGCAGATGTGGAGGCAAAGATCGCAGCGGATTTGTCCTGATCGGTATCGCCAGCGGCGGCATCAAACGCCGCTTTCGACACAATGGCCGTGTTGAACGTGGCCAACATAGAAAGAAGGGTTGGGTCGGGGCTGTTGAGCGAGATGGTAACGGCGTTGCTATCGGCGCTGACCGTATCAATCGAGCCCAACAGACCGGCCCACGGGCTGAGATCAGGATTTCGCGCGCGGTCCAGAGAGAATACGACATCTGCACCGGACATCGGTGAGCCATCTGCAAACTGAATACCCTCACGTAGTGTAAGCGATACGGTTTTGCCGTCGTCGGAAACCGAAAATGCCTCGGCCAGACCCGGTTCAACGGAATTGCCGTCTGCACTGCTGCGCAGCAATGTGTCGAACAGGCTGCCGACCATCCAGATATCAGGATTGCGATCCGCATAGATCGGGTCAATCAGCCGTGAACCGTCGTAGCGCGCGAAATTCAGCGTGCCACCCCTTTCCTGCGCAAGCACAGGCATGGCCAGGGTTAATGCGACGGTTACGCCAAGAGCGGCTTTGAGTTTCATGTACAGTCCTCCCGCAGATACAGCATATTATCGGGCTGACCATATCCGATTATTAGTTTTACTAAAGCTTTTTTTAGTAAAGCAGAAATTACCGTATGATTTCATTTAGTTCTAAGTCGACAATTTGTCGACTTAGAGCGAAACGGCCCGAGAATCATTGATCGGAGAAGTGGTTACCCACAGCTCAATCGATTCCTCGTCGCCCAAAACGACCGAGTAGTGGAGGGTGGATGTGTCATGGTGAACCACGTCACCGGGCGACATGATGAACACCCGATCACCAAGGTGGTATTCCAGCCGCCCGGACAACAAATAGCAAAACCCTTCGCCCTCATGGCACATCTTTTCAGATACGTGGCCGGGAGGTCTGTGTACGATCTGCGGATTGAACAGGGCCCCGGCAAATCCGGGCCCCAGTTTTTCATAGAACCGCCCGCGCGTGCCCAGTGAATAGGTTTGCCTGTTGTCCTTTGCGACATGTTCTGTGAACACTTCGGGCACGCTGAGCAGCTTTTCGATGCTGGTTTGCAGCGCTGCCGCAATTGCCATCAGCGAGCTGAGAGACGGTGAGCTGAGGCCGCGTTCAACCTGAGACAGGAATCCGGTGGTCAGTTCGGATGTTTGGGCGACCCGATCTAGCGTCAGACCCATGGCCTTGCGGCGCCTGCGGATCGCCTGGCCCAATTCGCTGGGCCTGCCTTTGGGCTTTGAGTTATCCTTCCCCGCCGGACTGCTCATGCGCTGTCTCCCGAAATCAATCATCACGGCGCATTCAATCGGATTAGAAGAGAAAGATCAAAAATATTTTTAGTAAGGGTAAAAAACTGATGCGCATGGGCGCAGAAATCAACGGCCCAGGCGAGTTGAAAGGGCTGTGATGATGGGAGTCAGAGAGCGATTGCGTGGCGCCGGTCTGCCGAAATCATGTCGCGGATGTTTTGAACAATCTGTTCCGCGTGCGCGCTGGCAAGCCGGTCGGCTTCGGTTATATCCTGCGCTGCGATTGCAGCAATAATGTCATCATGTTCCGAGGCGTAGCGATCTGGCAGGCGATCCCCGAAAGACGAATAATAGGGCCGCATGATCCGCTGCCCCTCGTTCAAAAGACGGCGTGTCAGGCTTTCATAATAGGGGTTCCGCCCGGCCCGAGCGATGGCGTTGTGAAGATCGGCGTTCTTGGTGATCATGGTCAGCACATCATTTCCGGCCGCAGCTTCGAAAAACTCCGCTTGGCATGCACGGATATCTTCAAGATCTTGTTCCGTGCGATACTCAGCCGCCAATCGGGTGGTGACGCGATACATCAACGTCATGGCGTCGAAAAAAGTGTGCAGGTTCAGAAAATCGATCGGGGCCACGATGCTGGCCCTGTTGGGCAATGTTGTGACCAAACCCTCGGATGTCAGCCGGACCAGCGCTTCGCGGATCGGGGTGCGGGACATGGAGAACCGCTCGCTCAGTTTGGCTTCGTCAATTGGGCTGCCGGGTGTCAGCGCAAGATCGATGATTTCGTCCCGCAGGGTTTCATAGACAAACTGGACACCTGAACCGCGTTTGCGGCCCGTATCTCCGGTCTTGCGTTTTTCCATATCGGTTGTCCTCGGCCGCGGGGTCGTGGGCGCTTATCAGCGTGTTCAACGGTATTGCCACACGTGTCTGCTGCGAGTCGAGCGTTATTGCTGGGGGAGAATTCATCAGTTTTCCGGGTATCTGGGTCGAATTTCGCGCGCTTGTCGATTATTTGTCGACAAATAAAATATTAAAAGTAGACTGGCGCGACAATATGCGATTCCCGATCAGCAGGCGACACAGGTGACGCCTTGCGATCTGGGCCACAACCACGGAGATCAAAGCAGTGAACTCGAATGTCTTTTCAGGATGCATTCCGGCGCTGATGACCCCTTGCCGGGCGGATGGAACCCCTGATTTTGACGCGCTGGTGCGCAAGGGTGCAGAGCTGATCGAGGCCGGCATGTCCACTGTCGTCTATTGCGGTTCGATGGGTGACTGGCCGTTGTTGACCGACGTGCAGCGGATGCAAGGGGTCGAGGCCCTGGTCGAGGCGGGCATCCCAGTGATTGTCGGAACAGGTGCGATCAACTCGGTGTTGGCGGTCGAGCATGCGGCACACGCGCAGAAGGTCGGGGCCAGGGGACTTATGGTCATCCCGCGCGTCCTGTCGCGCGGCACGTCGATTGCCGCACAGCGGCAACATTTCAAAGCCATCTTGACCGCTGCATCAGAACTGCCCGCAGTCATTTACAACAGCCCCTATTACGGTTTCGCGACACGCGCCGACCTGTTCTTTGAACTGCGGGCGGATCATCCGAACCTTGTCGGCTACAAGGAATTCGGCGGTGCTGACGACTTGCGCTATGCGGCTGAAAGCATCACCAGTGGCGGCGATGATGTTTCCCTGATGGTTGGTGTTGATACCGCTGTCTTCCACGGCATTGTCAATTGCGGTGCAACGGGCGCGATCACCGGGATCGGGAACGTTCTGCCCAACGAAGTCCTGCATCTGGTCGCTTTGTGCCAGGCAGCGGCTAAAGGGGATGCGGTTGCCCGCAGTCGCGCATTGGAACTTGAGGCGGCGCTTGGCGTTTTGTCTTCGTTCGATGAGGGCCCCGATCTGGTGTTGTACTACAAGCATCTGATGGTTCTGACGGGTTATGCGGAATACACAAACCACTTCAACAAAACCGATGCGCTGAGCGACAGCCAGCGTGGTTACGTCGAACAGCAATTCACCCTGTTCCGCAACTGGTACACCAATTGGACGCAGCAGGCCGGTGCCTCTGCACAGCACGCTGCGTGAGGATCTGACATGTCACTTGATAACGGCTACACATTTCGCGGGCAGCATCTGATCGGCGGTCAATGGGTTGGATCCGAGCAGTGGTTCACCTCAAGCCCTGCAACGGGTGCGGCGCACTCGTTTGCATCCGGCTCACCCGAACTGGTTGATCAGGCTTGTTCCTTGGCTGAGGCTGCATTTCAGGACTATGCCAATCGCAGTCGAGAGGACCGCGCAAGGTTTCTGAATGCTATTGCGGATGAGATCGAAGCCCGCGCCGAGGATATCACCCGTGTCGGCAGTGCAGAAACCGGTCTGCCCGAAGCGCGTTTGCAGGGCGAGCGCGGCCGGACCACAGGACAGCTGCGGATGTTTGCCGAGCTTATCCAAAAGGGTGAATATCTGGAACGCCGTCATGATCCTGCTTTGCCGGATCGTGAACCCGCCCCTCGCCCGGATATCAAGATGATGCAACGCCCAGTCGGCCCGGTTGCGGTGTTCGGGGCGTCGAACTTTCCGCTGGCCTTCTCGGTCGCGGGTGGCGATACCGCTTCGGCTTTGGCCGCGGGCTGCCCGGTTGTTGTCAAAGGTCATCCGGCGCATCCCGGAACAGGCGAGGTCGTGGCCGACGCGATCAACGCCGCTATCAAGGCAACCGGCATGCCTGCAGGCGTATTCTCACTGGTGCAAGGCGGGGATCGCTGTATTGGCGAGGCGCTGGTGAACCATCCCGCGATCCGGGCGGTCGGCTTCACTGGCGGTTTGGCCGGGGGCAGGGCGCTGTTCAACCTATGCGCCGCACGTCCCGACCCGATCCCGTTCTTTGGGGAATTGGGCTCGGTCAATCCGATGTTTGTTCTACCAAACGCCATTGCGGCGCGTGCTGAAGAGATCGGGAAGGCCTGGGCCGGGTCCATGACCATGGGGGCCGGGCAGTTTTGCACCAATCCAGGAATTGCTGTTGTGGTAGATGGCGCGGATGCCGATCGGTTCGTGGCCGCTGTGGCAGAAGCTTTGCAACAGGTGCCCAGTCAGACCATGCTGACTGATGGTATTGCTGACGCCTTCCGAGCCGGTCAATCGCATCTGGCAAGCTGCGCCGGTGTGCGCCCAGTTTTGCAAGGTGCCGCATCGGATCGGGCCGCAGAACCGGCATTGTTTGAAACCAGCGCCGAGGTTTTTCTGGCCGATCCAAGCCTGAGCGAAGAGATCTTTGGACCTTCATCTTTGGTTGTGCGCGTTAAGTCTGAGGACGACATGGTCGCCCTATCCGCCAAACTGGACGGTCAATTGACGGCCACGATCCACATGGATGACGAAGACACAGCGTTGGCGCTCCAATTGTTCCCGGTTCTCGAACGCAAGGCTGGTCGGTTGCTGTTCAACGGCTTTCCGACAGGTGTGGAAGTGGTTGATGCGATGGTCCATGGCGGGCCCTATCCGGCCAGTACGAATTTTGGTGCAACCAGTGTGGGAACCATGGCCATACGGCGGTGGGTGCGCCCGGTTGCCTACCAGAACATGCCGGCCGCGCTTTGCCCGGATGATCTGGGAACGCAGGGCCAGTAGCATCGCGTTTCAACCGCAAGTAACAGCTTTGGCCCCCGGGTGGGGGCCGGGCAGGGATAGCCGCGACCTGGCTGTTCGATCATCGCCCCCGAGACTCTGCCACAGAAGCAGATCGGCGGAATGCAGCGCCAACAGGCGCAAAACCAGGGGCCTTGGCCCGCAACAGGAGGAATAGATGAAACTCTTTTCGAACTTAGCCGCATTGGCGGTGACAGCCACGCTTTCCGTGCCAGCATCAGCCGCCGAGATTGAATGGAAAATGACCGCCGCAATTGGCGAAGGGTCCTTCTTCTATCAGAACTTTATGGAACGGTTTGCTGCCAATGTGGACACGCTCACTGCCGGTCGCATGCACGTCCAACCTTTTGGCGCTGGCGTTCTGGCCCCGGCTTTCAAAGCCTATGAGGTCGTGCAGGACGGTATCGTTGAGGCGGGGCATTCCACCCCATCCTATCTGGTAAACCAGGATCCGACGAACGCCATTTTCGCCAGCTTCCCGGGCGGCATGTCAGGTGAGGCGACGCTGCACTGGGTTTACGAAGGCGGTGGCGAGCAGATGCTGCAAGAGTTCCGCCGCGAGGAAATGGGCCTGCATACATTGGTTGTCGGCATTGGCACATCCGAGGTCATGGCGCATTCGAACGTCAAGATCGAAACAACCGAGGACCTGAAGGGCGTCAAATACCGGACATCCGGTGCTTGGGCCGCCGTCTTGCAGGAAACTTTTGGCGGCGTGCCAACGGTTGTGCCGGGGAATGAAATCTACACCCTGTTGCAGCGTAAAGGCGTGGATGCGGTCGAATGGTCGACGCCGGGTGGTAACATCTCGGAAGGGTTCCATGAGGTTGCGCCCTATATGATCATGCCGGGTGTGCATCAGCCGTCCTTCCTGTGGGAAGTTTTTGTTAAACAGGAAACCTGGGACGCGCTGCCGGAGGAGATCAAGCAACAGGTTACCGCTGCGGCGAAGCTGACAACCTATGAAAGCTTCACCCATTTCGGTCACGAAGACATCCAGGCGATGGTCGCGTTCCGCGATACAAATGTTGAAATCGTCAATATGGAACCGGCGGAATCGGAAAAGATCCGAGCGGCCGGGCGTGATTGGGCCCGCAACCAGGCCGCCCAAAAGGCCGAAGCCGGCAGCGCCCGGATGCAAGAGGTCCTAGACAGCTACCTCGCCTATCAGGCGAACTGGGCTGAAAACTCCGGCTATCTGGTACGTGACAGCGCCGAGTAACTCCCACTCTGACGCTGATCTGGATGACCGGTCGCCTGTGCCGGTCATCCTATTATGGGGAAGCACATGACCAGAATACTCAGACTTATCGATGCGGTTGCAGGGATACTGGCCTGGTTTGGCCGGTGTGTGATCTTCGCCCTCATCCTTGCTATGTTGTACGAAGTGGTGGCCCGCTATGCGTTTGGTGCGCCGACGCTCTGGGCGTTTGACATCTCATACATGCTGAACGGTTCGATCTTTTTGCTGGGCGCGGCCTATGCGCTGCGCAGTGATGTGCATGTCAGGATCGACTTTTTATCTCAACGGCTGCCAATGCGCGCGCAGCAGATGCTGAACGGGTTGGTTTTCCTGTTGATCATGACACCGATCATGGTCATTTTCGCTTGGGTCTCAGGCAAGAAGGCCTGGAAGGCGCTGATCACTGGTGAAGTCGAAAGCGTCAGCCCCTGGGCGCCCCTGGTTTGGCCCTTTTACACCGTCATCTCGGTTGGTCTGGCGGTTTTTGCGCTTCAGTTTTTGGGTGAGTCAATCAAGTTGCTGACCGGCCGGAAGAACCCTGGCGAAGCACCGGGCGAGCTTGAAGCTATGGAAGAAAATCAATGACACCGTTGCTGATGTTTGCCGCACTTTTTGTGCTGGTCTTCGCCGGAATTCCTGTCGCGTTCTCACTGATCATCATTTCCGTGGCCTTCGGATACATGGTGTTTGGCGATCTGATCTTTCTTCAACTTTATGGCCCGCTGCTGCATACGGCGTCGAATTTTGTGCTGGCCGCGATCCCCCTATTCATCTTCATGGGTGCGATATTGGAACGGTCGGGGATCGCTAAACGGCTGTTCTTCGCACTGCAGTTGTGGCTGGGCGGTCTGCCCGGTGGGCTGGCACTGTCGACGATTGCAATGTGTGCCGTGTTCGCCGCCGCGTCCGGTGTTGTTGGCGCGGTTGAGATTGTTGTGGGCCTGATGGCGATCCCGGCGATGGCCAAAGCGGGCTATCGCAACGACCTGATTGCTGGAACCATCTGCGCGGGCGGGTCGTTGGGTACAATCATTCCGCCATCGGTCATCGTGGTCGTCTATGCGTCAATCGCTCAGTTATCGATTGGCAAGCTTTTTGCCGCCTCGATTCTGCCTGGGCTGCTCATGGTGGTGTTCTTTGTACTCTATATCTTGATCCGCAGTATGGTCCGCCCTGACGACGCACCACCCCTGCGATCAGAGGATCGGGCGATGCCCGCCGGCAGCAAGATGAAGGTCACGCTGACCGCACTGTTGCCACCTTTGGCCTTGATTGTACTGGTTCTAGGATCGCTGCTAGCTGGCATCGCCTCGGCCACCGAAGCCGCAGCTGTTGGGGCGGCTGGAACAGTCATTCTTGCGCTGATGTTCCGCGAGTTGAACCTGAGGCTGATGTCTGACGCACTGAACGTCACGCTGCGCATCACGGCGATGATTATGCTGATCGTCGCGGGCGGAACGATGTTTACCAGCATCTTTGCGGTCACCGGAGGGGGACAACTGGTGCGGGATGCCGTCGCAGGCATCGGATATGGCAATGCTGGAACCATCGCCTTTTTCCTGCTGGTGGTGTTCTTTGCCGGTTTCGTGCTGGATTGGGTTTCAATTGTTCTGATCTTTATCCCGATCTTTGCCCCGATTGTGAAATCTGCCGGTATCGATCCGATCTGGTTTGCGATGATGGTGCTGGTCGTTATTCAGACCTCGTATCTGACGCCGCCCATGGCCCCATCGATATTCTATCTGCGCTCAATCGCGCCGCGTGACATGACCTATGGCCAGATGTATCGCGGCGTATTGCCGTTTGTCGGAGCGCAGATGTTGGTGCTGGTGGTGATCATTCTGATCCCCGAAGTCGCAACCTGGTTGCCCGATATTCTGGTGGGTCTGTAATTGGGCGTGCGGCAACTGGTGGTTCAGGGCCACGTTTGCGGCAGGTGGTCGGCAACCGGAATGCCTAACATCATTCCGTGTATCGCTTTTCCATTTCGTCATAATAGGCTTTCTGAACTGCGCCCTGCCGCACCTCGAAGCTAACGACAGGTCCGTTTTCATCCATCCGGCCATCTGATTTCAGCAAAGACAGCGCATCATGCATGCCTTTCAATGCACCCTGCAACGCAACATTGGCATAGAGCACAAGGCCAAACCCCATCTCGTCCAGCGTGGAGAAATCGACGATTGGGGTTTTGCCGCCGACAACCAGGTTGATCAATTGCGGTGTGCCAATCAAACGTCCTGGGATACTGCGAATATCTTCCATGCTTTGGGGCGCTTCGACAAATGTGATGTCGGCACCGTCTTCGATGAACGCCTCGGCGCGTTCGATCGCAGCATTGAACCCTTGTGTGGCGCAGGCATCCGTGCGGGCAACCACAAGGAAATTTGGATCCTGACGCGCGTCCACTGCTGCCTTTATCCGGCTGCGCGCTTCGACCAGATCGACCACATCCTTGCCCGCAAAATGGCCGCACCGTTTTGGATTGACCTGATCCTCCAACTGAATCGCGCTGGCGCCTGCACGCTCCAATGTGCGCACGGTGTGATGCACGTTCAGGGCATTGCCGAACCCGGTATCTGCATCAACCACGATGGGCAGTTCGGTACTGTTGCGAATGGCCGATGTATGCTGCGCAATCTCGGGGAGCGAGATAAAGCCCAGGTCGGGCATGCCCAAGTTGGTGTTTGTCAGGCCCGCACCCGAAATATAGACCGCCTCAAAACCCAGCTGATCGATCACGCGCGCGGCAAGGGCATTGGCAGCACCAGGCATCAGAACCGCTTTGCCCGTGTTCAGGCGTTCGCGGAAAGCTTTGTTGATCTCATGGTTCATCATCGGGGCGCCCTCCGGCTTGTGGCGTTACCTGAATGCCTATCGAAGCCCGGTTAATGTGGCAAGTTGAGCAGCTTGGCGTTCTATCAGATGAAACAAGCCCATCAACTCGTGGTCAGGCTGCGCGCCAGACTTTCAAGCAACGGGATCGTGTTTGCCCTTGTTTCGGCGTCGAACCTATTGGCCAGACCCGAGACCGTCAGCGCGCCGATAAGGTGCCCTTCGGCATCGAAGACCGGAGTGGCCACTGACGAGATGTTCGGATTGGTTTGGCCTTCAGAACTGGCTGTGCCGTTTTTGTTGAACTTCGCCAGGTCACCAACATCCTCGCCCGAGAAGTGTCGCAGCACCAGCCCTGAGGCCCCAGTAGACAGTTGAAGGCGCATGCCTTCTTCGACATGAAAGCGCAGTAGGTTTGGTGAGTTTTCTCTGTATAAACAAATGCGTTCATTGCCAGAGCGCACATAGAAAGAGGCGGTTTCCCCCGTCGCTTCGGCCAGTATTTTCAGCGATGGTGCGACGTGTTCGCGCTTGGTGAAATCACGCCGGAAAATCAACCCAAGCCGCCAGACGCTGGGACCCACACTGAACCGGCCGTCCTCGTCACGCTGGATAAAACCATAGATGCTCATGGAATTCGTTAGGCGCAGGATGGTGCTTTTGTGCAGCCCGGTTTCCTCGGCCAACTCGGCCAGAGACATGATGGGGTGCTGGGTTGAAAACGCGCTTAGGATTGACATGGCGCGCTCGACGGATTCCGTTCTGTTCGAGGACATAGCGTTCTGTCAGATGAAACGAGACTGGATCAACCTTGCTGCATCCCTTTGGTATTGTCTAGCCTGGTGGCAATTCTGGAGGCCGCCGTGACACATGTTATCCACAAACCAATCGCCAATACTGCGTTCCGGGCCGTGGATTATTGTGCCTTAGTGGGGGGCGACTATCGGACGCTTCCCTATTCGCTGCGGGTCTTGGCGGAGAATGCAGCGCGCCATTCCGAAAAAGGGGCCGCTGCGCTGGATGTGCTCAAACGGGCCGGAGATGCGGTTCCGTTTCGCCCTGCACGCCTGTTGCTGCATGACATGCTGGGTATTCCCGCGCTGATCGATATCATGGCCATGCGCAACCGGTTGGAAGAGATGGGTGGCGACCCGAACGTGGTTGATATGAGTTTGCCGGTCGATCTGGTGATTGATCATTCCATGTCCATCAATCACTGGGCTGAAAAGTTTGCGCTGACCAAGAACATGGAGCGCGAGTTTGAAGTGAACCGCGAACGGTTCGCGTTTCTCAAAGCCTGTGAGGTCAGGTTTCCAAAGCTGAGGGTTATCCCACCAGGCGGGGGTATTTGCCATCAGGTAAACCTTGAATATCTTGGGCAGACGGTTCTGCCGTCGAATGAGAACCCCGAAGTACTGATCCCGGATTCCAGCCTGGGCACTGACAGCCATACCCCGATGATCAACGCGCTTGGGATCATGGGCTGGGGTATTGGTGGGCTCGAGGCCGAGGCATTGCTGTTCGGTGAAACCACGCCAGTAAACGTGCCGCGCGTGATCGGGCTTGAGGTGACGGGTAAGCCGTCAGACCATGTGACCGCCACGGATATTGCGCTGGTCATCGCCGAGAAGCTGCGCGCGATTGGGGTGGTCGACACCTTCGTCGAACTGTTCGGCAGCGGCTATGCTGAACTGAGTGTGGCCGACCGCGCCACCATTGCCAATATGGCCCCGGAATATGGCTCGACCATGGTATTCTGTCCGGTGGATGAGCGCACAATCGGATATCTGCGTCAGACCGGCCGTAACGACAGTGCTAAACTGGCCGAGCTGTATTGCCGAGAGCAGAACCTGTGGGTCGAGGGTATGGATGCTTCGGTTGACTATGAGCAGGTTGTTGAACTCAATCTCGATCAGATTGGCCGCTCGGTTTCTGGCCCGTCGCGCCCGGAACAGCGGATCGACCTCTCGGCTGCGACGGACCGCCTGAGTTTCGAAGGTGAGACCGAGCGCAGAGTGCCCGTACCCAATGCGGATCATGATATCGGCGATGGCGATGTGATCATCGCGGCGATAACCAGTTGCACCAATACGGCGAACCCCCGAAACATGGTTTTGGCTGGCCTTGTCGCCCGCAACGCGGTTGCGCGTGGGTTGGCTGTCAAACCGCATGTCAAAACCTCGCTGGCACCAGGCTCGCGCGTGGTGGCCAAATACCTGTCAGAAAGCGGCCTGCAGGATCCTCTGGATGCGCTCGGCTTTGAGGTTGCTGCCTTTTCCTGCTCGACCTGCAACGGAATGTCCGGCCCCCTTGAACCCGCGCATGAGGAGGCGATCAAGGCACATGATGTCAAAGGCATTGCGGTCTTGTCTGGAAACCGGAATTTTGCCGGGCGGATTCATCCGCTTGCATCGCGAAACATGATCGCCTCGCCGCCTCTGGTCGTGGCGTATGCCTTGATGGGAACGATCCTGAAAGACATCACAACCGAACCGCTGGGAACCGATCAAGATGGCAACCCTGTGATGCTGGATGATTTGTGGCCCGCGGCGGATGAGGTGACGCGCATTGTTGAGACCTTTGTGACGCCTGAAGAATTCCGCGACAATTATGCGGCCATCGGGGATGTCAACGATCAGTGGAATGCCATGGAGGTTGGGACCGGGACCTATGCATGGGTGCCTTCAACCTATGTCTCTTTCCCGCCCTTCGTGAAAGACATCAGCCCAAAGAAGATCCGGCTTGAGCCTCTGCGGGGCCTGCGCCCGTTGGCTATTCTGGGCGATAGCGTCACAACCGACCATATCTCGCCCTCAGGTATCATTACGCCGGATTCCGAGGCCGGCCAGTTTTTGCAGGCGAAAGGCGTCACCCCGCGCGACTTTAATTCCTTCGGAACCCGACGCGGTTGTTCGGATGTTGTTATTCGCTCGACATTCGCGAACTATCGCCTGCGCAATGAAATGACCCTCGACAAAGAAGGGTCCTGGACGAGGGTCGAACCCGAAGGGCAGGTGACATCGGTTTTCAAGGCGATCGAAACCTATCTGGACCGGGATCAGAAACTTGTCGTGATCGGGGGTAAGGAATATGGCTGCGGCTCCTCCCGGGACACAGCGGCCAAAGCCCCGTGGTTGGCTGGCATTCGTGCCGTCATCGCGGAAAGTTTCGAACGTATTCATCGCTCGAATCTTGTGAATATGGGCATCGCGCCGCTGTGTTTCCCGGAAGGTGTAAACCGAAAAAGCCTGCAACTGGACGGGTCCGAGACCTTTGATATCGACTTTAGTGAGGACCTGACCACAGCCTCTCTGACCATCCATCGAAAGGATGGTCGTGTCCAAACCACGCCGTTGGATCTTCGGCTATATAATGACGCCGAACGCGCGACCTTTGCCGAGGGCGGTCTGTTGCCACGCGCGTTTCGCGGGTTTCTGGCAGGGGCTGCCTGATGGCGGAGCGGTTGCGGGCGGCGTTCTATCGGGGCGGGACCTCGAAGGCGGTTGTGTTCAACGGTGCAGATTTGCCCAAGGATCAGGTGGTGCGTGATCGCATATTCCTGCACGTCCTGGGCAGCCCTGACCCCTATGGTCGGCAGTTGAACGGAATGGGCGGAGGGCTGTCATCGCTATCCAAAGTTGTGATTGTTGAGCCGTCGAGCCGGGATGATGCGGATGTGGAGTACACCTTCGTACAAATTGCGGTGGATGAGCCCATTGCTGATTATGGCTCGGCCTGTGGAAACATGTCATCCTGTGTCGGGCCTTTCGCGGTTGAGGAAAGGATGGTTCAGGTTGCAGCAGATCAGAAAGAAGCACTTGTACGTATCTACAGCACCAATACCGACAGTATTTATCACGCGTGTTTTCCGGTGCGCGATGGCCATCCCGTGGAAGAAGGCACGTTCGAAATTCCCGGCGTGTCTGGTGCCGGGGCAAAGGTAACAATTGACTTTCTGGCCCCCGGCGGCGCTGGCACCGGGATGCTGCTGCCAACAGGTAATGTTGTTGATGTTCTTCAGGTTGATGGGTTCGGGGCGCTTGAGGCCTCTTTGATCGATGCCGCCAATCCGGTGGTGTTTTTCCGCGCCGCGGATCTGAACAAAACGGCCACAGAACGTCCGCAGGATCTGGATGGTGACACTGAATACATGGCTTTGGTCGAACAAATCCGTGCAGCAGGTGCTGTTGCGATGGGGATGGCGTCATCCGTTAAGGGCGTGAAACGCTCAAGCCCGAAGGTCGCCATGCTTGGTGCCCCCAAGGAATTCACAGCTCTTGATGGACGTGTGTATGGAGCGGGCAGTCATGACATTAATGTGCGGCTTGTGTCGATGGGGAAATTTCATCGTGCCATTACACTGACCGGAGCAATGTGCACTGCAGTCGCTGCCCAGATACCGGGCACGCTGGTGCAAAAGATCGCGCAACCCACAACTCAAGACCTGCGCATCGGCAACCCGTCGGGCAATTTGCCGACGATAGCCAATGTTGAAACCGGTCCCACAGGACCCAAGGCGATATCTGCCGGGACATTCCGCACCCAAAGGCGCCTTATGGAAGGTGCGGTTCTGTATCCGGCCGAATTGGTGGAGGGTGCTGATCAATTCGATTGCTAAACTCACAGCCGATCTGGGCGATGCCTGCCGGCAAGCTCTGCCCGGCAACAGTTCACGGATTATGGCGCAAAACGCAGCTTTGCGGGGCGTATCCACACCGCAGTCACGGCTGGAGGTAGCAAGGGGGTTCAAGAGAAACTCTTTACTTTGCAGGGAAATGGCGGTGTCATTGTTCTGGATGGCGGCGGATCATTGCGCACGGCATTGCTGGGAGGCATGATGGCAGAACGGTTGATCGCCAATGGATGGTCAGGAGTTGTCATAAACGGAGCGGTTCGTGACAGTGAATGTCTTGCGCGTCTTGACCTTGGGATCAAAGCGTGCAGGGCGACGTCGGTTCGATCAGGCAAAAGCGGCATTGGGGTGATCGATGTTCCCGTCGCCTTCGGAGGCACGCTGTTTTGGCCGGGGCGGTACATCTACTGTGATCAAGACGGAATTCTGGTGGCACAGAATCCGATCTAACAAAAATAACGAAATGCCAACCAATGGGAGGAAACAATGGCAAAACTTCAACTTACACGCCGGACCTTTGCGGCTGCTGCGGTGGCAGCGATGTCGCTGGGGATGCCGACGCTTGCACAAGCCCAGGAAGTCGTGGACAGCATTCATTTTCTTATTCCTGGCGGCGCTGGCGGCGGCTGGGACGGTACGGCCCGTGGTACTGGTGAGGCACTGACAAAGTCAGGGCTTGTCGGAACTGCGAGCTATGAAAATATGTCCGGCGGTGGTGGCGGTAAGGCCATCGGCTATCTGATCGAGAACGCAGACAGCAATCACGGCACCTTGATGGTCAACTCAACGCCCATCGTGATCCGGTCGCTGACAGGCGTATTCCCACAGAACTTCCGCGATCTGACGCTTGTGGCCGGAACGATCGGTGACTATGCGGCGCTGGTGGTTGCGGCGGACGGGCCAATTCAGGACGTGAACGGGCTGATCGAAGCGTTCAATGCTGATCCAAATTCGACCGCGGTTGGTGGCGGATCGGTTCCCGGGGGGATGGACCATCTGGTTGCGGCCATGGTTTTCCAGGCGGCGGGCGCTGATCCAGTGGCCATGAAATACGTCCCTTATGATGGCGGAGGCGCTACTATGGCCGGTTTGCTATCAGGCGAAGTTCAGGCGGTGTCAACAGGCTTCTCCGAAGCAGTCGAGCTGGCCAAAGCCGGTGAGGTTCGCATCATTGGCGTGACCTCAGACGAACGTGTCGACGCCTTTCCTGATGCGCCAACCATGAAAGAGCAGGGCAACGATACATCGTTTGTGAACTGGCGCGGGTTCTTCGCGGCCCCCGGTCTGCCTGGCGACAAGCTGGCGGCCTATCAGGACGCTTTGACCCAGATGTACGGAACGCCGGAATGGGTCGAAGTTCGTGATCGCAACGGCTGGGTCGACATCCACAACAACGGTGACGATTTCCGCACCTTCCTGGAGCAGCAGGAACAGGAAATCGGCGATCTGATGAAGAAGCTTGGCTTCCTCTAAATCGACTGTTCAGAGCTAAGAAAGGCGCCCGGCCCTGAGCCGGGCGCCTGAAGCAATTTGGGGAGGGGATGAAATGGCACTGGATCGCTGGATTGCGCTTGTCATTCTTTTGATCTGTTTGGCCTATGGTTATGCGGCTTTTTTTACCATGGATGATTTGCTGCCACCAATCATGCGGCGCAGCCCGATATGGCCATCCAGCTTTCCCAAGGTGCTGGTTATCGGTGCCATTCTGATGGCCCTTTCGATCATTTTGGGTTTGGAAAAGACGCCCGAGAAAGAAAGACCCACAGATATCAACCTTGCGAAACTGCATGAATACAAGGTCGGCCAGGCTGTGATGTTACTGGCGCTGATGGTCGCCTATGCGCTGCTGCTGCGCCCCTTAGGATTTCTGGCGTCGACCTTTCTGTTTCTAAGCATTGGCAGTTTCATACTGGGGGAACGGCGATACGTACTGATGGCTGTTGTCGGCGGCGTCGCCGCCGGTGTTGTCTGGTATCTTGTTGATGTGGTGCTTGGGATTTTCCTGAGCCCGTTCCCCGGATTTCTGACCGCTATGGCAAACGGAGGCTGATATGCTTGAGGGACTTATGACAGGCCTCGCAACGGCCTTTACACTCACAAACATCCTGATGGTGATCGGTGGATGTCTGATCGGAACATTTATTGGCATGTTGCCGGGTTTGGGGCCGATGTCGATCATTGCGATCATGATCCCGGTGGCGATCACCATTGGCGACCCATCGGCGGCACTGATCCTATTGGCAGGGGTCTATTACGGCGCAGTTTTTGGGGGGTCGACCTCGTCAATCCTGATCAACGCGCCGGGGGTGGCTTCGACAGTGGCCACCAGTTTCGATGGCTATCCGCTGGCCCGTTCGGGCCAAGCGGGTAAGGCGCTGACCGTTGCCGCGATCTCATCCTTTGCGGGTGGTACGATTGGGGCTGTGTTGTTGATGGTCTTTGCCCCGGCTCTGGCCTCGGTGGCGTTGCTATTCCATTCCTCAGAGTATTTTGCGCTAATGGTCGTCGGCTTGTCCGCCATCGCCGCATTTGCGGGTACAGGGCAGGTTGGCAAGGCGCTATTGATGACGTTCTTAGGTCTGATCATGGCCACAGTGGGCGAAGGCGTTCTGTTCAATGCGCCGCGCTTCACCATGGGGATCATGGACCTGCAATCTGGCTTTGGCTTCATTACGCTTGCGATGGCCATGTTTGCCTTGCCCGAGGCGATCTACCTGGTGCTTGATCCTAATCGGTCCAAAACCGGGGATGGAGACAGCGGCAAGATAAGCAATTTGCGCATCGACCGGGAAGAGGCCAGGAAGATTGCACCGGTGATTGGACGCCAATCAATTCAAGGCTTCTTTATTGGCGTCTTGCCAGGGGCAGGTGCGACCATCGCATCCTTTCTTGGATATGCGGTCGAACGGAATATCGCACCAAAGGAAGAACAGGAACGCTTTGGCAAGGGTGAGATCAAAGGCATTGCCGCACCGGAAAGCGCCAACAATGCCGCCTGTACCGGATCGTTTGTACCTTTGTTGACACTGGGTATTCCCGGGTCGGGCACAACCGCGATCCTGCTTGGGGCCCTGATCGCCCTAAATGTCAGCCCGGGCCCGCGGCTGATGATAGATGAGCCGCAGATTTTCTGGGCTGTCATCATTTCGATGTATCTGGGCAATCTGGTTCTGCTGATCCTGAACCTGCCGCTGATCCCTTACATCGCCAAGGTTCTGGCAGTGCCGCGCAGTTTCCTGATCCCCTTCATTTTATTCTTCACCCTCATGGGGGCGTATATCGGGCAGAACAACGCGACAGAACTGCTGCTACTGGTCGGCTTCGGCGTCTGCGCGACGATCCTGCGCTTTGCTGATTATCCGCTGGCGCCGCTGCTGATCGGGTTCATCCTTGGACCGCTGCTTGAAAACAACTTTTCGCGCGCGATGCAGCTCTATGATGGTGTGGGCTTTATCTGGGAGCGGCCGATGACCTTGGGCCTGTTGGCTATTGCAGTTGTGCTGGTGCTGCTGCCCAGCTACCGCCAGCGCCGTGCTGTTGCCCGCGCAAAAGGGGTGGCTGACGGCGACTGATATCTAGGGGCGGGTCTGGCGCACAAAGCAAATGGCGCGTATTTCAAGGCCCTGGCGTAATATGAAACCGGATACCCGCGTATTCCCTGATCCCGGACAGAGTTTGATGCGTTGGTATGATCAAATGAAAAAGGCTAAACGCAAGCTGCCAACGTCCGAACCGCATTAGCCCAAAGGTCACCAGTGATCAGGTTGCAATGAGTTGTCACAAGGCGGCTTGCACGATGTATCCATGACCGTGGCCGGAGCATTGATCTTTGTATGATCAACGCTCCGGATATCTTGTTTAGGCACGCATATTGGCGCCGTTTGCGTCGTATAGAGGGCCGCCAAGCACCTCGGCGTCGTAGAACTCACCCAGTATTTCGATCTGAAGCTTGGTTCCGGGTGCTGCGCTTTCACTTGCGACATATCCCATTGCCATCGATTTTCCGACGCGGTGGCCATAGCCGCCGGACGAGACATAGCCGACGGCTTCGCCATCTTTCAGGATCGCCTCGTCATTCGAGACATCGATGCCCTCCACGTCGATGGTCATGGTGACCAGCTTGCGGGTAACGCCATCTTCCCTGAACTTCAGCGTGGCCTCCTTACCGACAAAATCTTTTTTCCAATTGATGAAGGCGTCCATTCCGGATTCGACCGCGTTGAAATCGGGGCGGAAATCGGTGGACCAAACGCCCCAGCCTTTTTCAAGACGCAGCGACATCAGCGCACGTGCGCCGTACCAGCGATAGCCCAGATCGGCCCCGGCCTCTTCGATCGCTTCGGCCAGACGCAGCAGGTACATCGGCTTGCAGTAGATCTCAAAGCCCAGCTCGCCCGAGAACGAGATGCGGTTCAGGATTACCGGCACTCCACCCACGAATGTCTGGCGCAGGTCGCGGAATTTGAACGCTTCGGTTGAGACGTCATCACGGGTGATACGGGCCAGCAGTTCGCGCGATTTGGGGCCAGACAGGGCAATGCCGTGCCAGTCATCCGAGACATTGGCATAACTCACATCGGCAGGCAGGTCCTTTTCGAACCAGCGGCGGTGAGCTTCCTGCATCGCGCCTGAGCCGAACAGCATGAAGTGGTCTTCGCCCAGACAGGCGATCGTCAGGTCACCATACAGGCGGCCTTTTTCGGTCAACATCGGGGTCAGCGCCAGACGGCCCGGTTTCGGTACGTATCCCGCCAATGTCCGATTCAGGTACGCGCGCGCGCCCGCGCCTTTGAATACGTGCTTGGCAAAGTTGGCGATCTCAATGCCGCCGACGGATTCCTGAACTGCTTTGACTTCGCGCGCCACGTAGTCGTGGCTGCGGTTCCGCTCGAAAGTCGGGTTTTCATGCGCGTCTTCGGCGTTGTCGGCAAACCACAGTGCGTTTTCCAGGCCAAAGCCCTGACCCATCACGGCGCCTTTGGCGACCAACCGGTCGTGAAGCGCGGTGGTTTTCTGCATCCGGCCCTTGGGCAGCGTTTCGTTCGGGAAGGTCATTACGAAGCGACGCTCGTAGTTTTCCGAGGATTTGATAGTGCCCCATTCCGGGGTTGCGAACTCGCCAAACCGCGCCACATCCATTGCCCAGACGTCGATCGAAGGCTCGCCATCGATCATCCATTCGGCCATGGTCAGGCCAACGCCGCCGCCCTGACAGAAACCTGCCATGACGCCCACGGCAACCCAGTAGTTCTTCATGCCCGGAACAGGACCGATCATCGGGTTGCCGTCGGGGCCAAAGGTGAACGGGCCGTTGATGGTGTCCTTGATGCCGGAGTCGCCGATGGCTGGGATACGCTCGAACGACATTTCCAGACGGTCGGCAATGCGGTCCAGATCGGGTTGTAGCAACTCGTGGCCGAAATCCCACGGCGTGCCGTCCACCTTCCACGGGGTCGATTTCGGCTCATACGTGCCCAACAGCATGCCGTGGCGTTCCTGGCGGAAATAGATGTTGGCCTCATAGTCTATGCCTGCGGGCAAACGACCGGCTTCACCCATGCTCTCCATCCGGTCCTTGATCATCGGGATCGCGTCGGTGATCAGATAGTGGTGCTCCATCGGCTGCACGGGCAGGTGGATGCCCGACATATGGCCCACTTCACGCGCCCAGAGGCCGCCGCAATTCACCACGTATTCGGCATTGATGACGCCCCTTGGGGTGGTCAGGTCCCAGCTGCTATCGGGGCGTTGGCTCATCGATGTAACACCACAATGAGTGAAGTATTGCGCGCCGTGATGACGAGCAGATTTTGCAAACGCATAGGTGGCACCCGAGGGGTCCACATCTCCGTCCTGATCATCCCAGAGCGCGGCGTGATAATGTTTGGGGTCGATCAGCGGATGACGTTCGGCCAGTTCCTGCGGGCTGATGAATTCCTGATGCAGACCCATATAGCGTGCTTTCGAACGCTCGCGCTTGAGGTAGTCGTACCACTCCTTGGTCGACGCCGCATAGAAGCCGCCCGTGATGTGCATGCCCACGGAATGCCCCGAGGTTTCCTCGATCTCTTTATACAGATCAATGGTATAGCTCTGCAGTCGCGAGATGTTGGGGTCCGAGCTGATCGTGTGGATCTGACCGGCGGCGTGCCAGCTGGAACCAGAGGTCAATTCGTCGCGTTCCAACAGCACAACGTCTTTCCAGCCGAATTTGGCCAGGTGGAACAGGATCGAACAGCCGACAACACCGCCGCCGATCACGACGACCTTGGCGTGAGAGGGCAGTTTTTTGCCTGATGTGGTTTCGTCTTTCTGAATCTCGGGCATGATCAGTCCTTCTTAGTTCAGGGGCAACCGGCGGAAACGGCCGGGCAGTGCGGGGTCATGGAAATGGTCAAGCGGTCCGTTCTCGACCAGATGTTCGTGCCAATGGGCAAGAGCATCGCGGTCCAGCGTCACCCCAAGGCCGGGACCTTCGGGTACCGCGATCACGTTGTTTTTCTGACGGAACGGCCCGCCTTCGATCACATCGCCGATCTGCCAGCGAAACAGCGATTGCGAGGGTTCTGAAACCCAGGGCATTGCGGCTGACATGTGCAGATAACCGGCGGTGGCGATCCCGGCATCGCCTGAATAGCACCAGAAACCTACACCCATTGCCTCACATGCCCCGATGAAGCGCATCGCGCGGGAAATCCCACCCAGCACGGCGAAATTGGTCACAATGTAGTCGGGCGCGCCAAGGGCGACGGCCTTGCGGATATCCGGCACATGGGTTGAGATGGGGATGGTGAAGTGACGACGCAGTTCCGCCATCTCTTCAAACGTGGCAACCGGGTCTTCGTAGTTGCGGATATTGTAAGGCTCAATCTCGCGAAAGACGCGCATGGCAGTGGGCAGGCTCCACTGCATGTTGCTGTCCAGCCGGATAGTTGCCTCACGACCCAAACCTTCGCGCAGGGCTTTGACCGTATCGATCTCCAGTTCCGGATTGCCAAGGATCAACTTGCCTTCAAACAGGGTGCTGCCATGTTCTTCGCGCATGCGGATGCAATAGTCTGCCACGGCCTCGGGACTCATCTCACCGCCAGCGCGAAACCCGAAGTATTCGGTGAAGGGAATTTCCTGACGCACGGCCCCGCCGAAAAGACGGTACAAAGGTTCACCTGCCACCTTGCCGCGCAGATCCCACAGGGCGATCTCGATCGCGCCAAAGGCTTTGACAACCGAACTGTCATCGGTGTTCTGCACGATCTGCCAGGGCGGCACGCATAGGCTTTCGCAGCCTGCGATATCCAGGGGGTCTGCGCCGATCAGGTGTTCGCCCATGGCGCGGATTGTATTGACCACATCGACCGATGGAGCCTCGCCCAATCCGACAAGGCCCTGATCCGTCTCAACCTCGATAATGGTCTTCGAGGTGCCCGGATAGTGCCCGCCGGTCCACCACATAGGCTTCTCCAGCGGGATATTGACCGGGGTCGCCCGAAGGCCGGTAATCCTAATACCAGGCATCCGGGATTTCCTCTTTGCGGCGGGCTACATAGGCGGCCAGCTCTTCTTTCTTGGCTTCATCCATCGCGGGCGGCTGATAGTCGTTCAGCAACTGGTTCCAACGCTCATAAGCGCGGCGGCGCATGTCTTTGGAGCCGCCTTCTTCCCAGCTTTCGACATTTTCACTGTCGCTGAGCTTTGGCTCATAAAATGCTGTCTGATAGTTCCGCATCGTGTGGGCACAGCCCAGAAAGTGGCCCCCGGCCTCGACCTCGTCATAGGCGTCGCGGGCAAAGGCATCCTCGCTGATATCGAGCCCCTGGCTGAGCACCTTCTGGTATGAGCCCAAACGATCCGCATCCATGATCAGCTTTTCAAACCCGGTGCACAAACCACCTTCGAGCCAGCCTGCCGAATGCAGGACGAAGTTCGCACCCGCCAGCATGGTCGAATGCATCGAATCAGCAGATTCATAGGCAGCTTGCGCGTCTTCGATCTTGGATGCCGTCAGTGAACCACCGCAGCGCAAGGGCAAACCGGCACGGCGGGCCAGCTGGCCAATAGCATAGTTCGAAATGACAGGTTCGGGCATGCCAAAGGTCGGCGCGCCGGATTTCAGTGACATTGACGACAGGAAGTTCCCCAGCACAAACGGCGCACCAGGGCGCAGCAGTTGGACATAGGCACAGACCATCATCGCCTCGGCCATGGCTTGCGCCACACTGGCCGCAGTGCTGACCGGCCCCATTGCGCCCGACAGGATAAATGGGACAACGATCAGACCTTGTCCGCGCGACGAATACACGCGCGCCGATTCCGTGACGACCCGATCCACCAGTAGTGGCGAGTTCGTGTTTACATTGCCCATGATGACACAGTTGTCTTCCATGAAATCGGCGCCAAAGACGATCTCGGCCATTTCGACACTGTCCTGCGCGCGGCTCATCTCGGTGATCGCGCCAAGATGGGGTTTATCGCTGAGCGTCATATGGGCAAACATCATATCCAAGTGGCGCTTGCTGACCGGGACGTCACAAGGTTCGCAGGTGACAAAGCCGCCGTGGTGCAGGTTTGGATGCATATAGGTCAGCTTCACAAGCTTCTTGAACGCATCCATATCGCCGTAGCGGCGACCCCCCTCAAGGTCGCGGACGAAGGGGGCACCATATACGGGGGCGAACACCTGGTTTCCCTCCCCGATGATAACCGAGCGTTTTGAGTTTCGGGCAACTTGCTGAAAGCTTTTCGGGGCCTTTGCGCACAGGTTGCGAATCCACCGGGCATCTGCACGCACGATGTCGCCGTCGATCCGCGCGCCTTCCTTGCGCCATAGGTCAAGCGCGTCGGGGTCATCCCGAAAGGCTATGCCGACCTCTTCAAAGATCCAGTCAACCTGCGCCTCAAGTCGCTCTAACCCCTCTTCCGTCAGGGGATCGAAATAGGGCAGCTGACGCTGAACATAAGGGGAATCAGGTACTGAACCCGCGTCAGATCCACGAGAACGGGAGGGACGAGCACGCCGCGCCATTGTGAGCACTCCATAATTTTGGCCGATAGTAGATGTTGAGGCTTGCGCTGTGACGCTTGAAAAAAGTAATCCTTTGCATAATCTACATTTATGCAAGAACTCTGGAAACATTTAGGATCACCGCGCCATCTGGTGGTTTTTGAAGCCGCGGCTCGATTGCAATCCTTTACGCAAGCGGCGCAGGAACTGAACGTGCAGCAGCCCGCCGTCAGTGTTGCGATCCGCCATCTGGAAGAGGGGTTGGGCACTGCTCTGTTCACTCGCAGCCATCGCAAGGTCGTCCTGACCAGCGCGGGCGAGCGGTTGCTGGCTGATGTCACGCGTGTGTTTGATCAACTGGCCCTGTCGGTTGCTTCGATTCAGCAGATCAAGAAAGCCGGATATGTGACGCTCAGCGCGTCGACCGCGTTCAATAACTACTGGATTATGCCCCGCCTTGCGGATTTGCAGATGCAACACCCGACGATTGACCTGCGCCTGCAGTCCAGTGATCGAGAGCCGGACATAGATGCCGAAAACATCAGCCTTGCGATCCGTCAGGGGGATGGGGCCTGGGCGGGTTGCGAGAGCGCATTGATCGCGGAGGAAGCAATTTATCCTGTTGCTGCGCCGCGGGTCATGGCGGCTGCGGTCGATCTGCGCAGCCTGCCTAATCTGTTGAGCCAAAGACTGATCCATCTTGAGGAGCCCATCCGCCCACGGCCAAGCTGGGCAGATTGGTTCGCGAATTTCTCGATCAGGAATGCAGTGCCGAACACAGGGTTAAGGCTGAATGACTATGCTCTTGTTTTGCAGGCAGCGATGGCGGGCGAAGGCTTTGCCTTTGGTTGGAAACACCTGGCGGACAGGTTGGTGGATCAGGGCCTTTTAGCGGCCAGAAGCGATTGGCAATGGGAGACTGGAAAAGGGTTCTATCTTGTCTGGTCCAAGAACAGGGCGCTTTCGGATGATGCAAAAAGGGTCAGGGATTGGATTCTGCGACACCGACGTATCTGATTCGCCAAGGCGGATTATCCAGAGTTCCGGGCCAACAGTCTGCAACCATATCTATGAACGGGTCAGCCATTCCAGCTCTTCCAAGTAGCTGTCCCGCGTCTCGGACAGGCAGGTTTCAAACGCCGAGATCAACGAGCTTTCGGGTTGAAACTTTGACCGTAGCAACGTGCTTTTAAACGGCAGGTTGACGGAGAATCGTCGAAAAACAACATTGCGATGTTTGAAGCTGAGTGCCGAGAACGGATTAATAATCGTCAGCCCAACACCTTGCGCCACTGCTTCGGCGGCCATGATCGAATTGTGCACCTCGACGACGGTGTTTGGCGCGACCGATTGGTCCTCGAGCAGTTGGTTTACCCTTTGGCTGTAAGGGTCGTTCTGGCCAAGGCCCACAAAGTTCTGGCCGTCGATATCTTTGGGCGTGATTTCGTCTTTTGCGCTCAGTTCATGATCCTCGGGAAGGATGCATATTTCCGGCGCGTCGGTGAATTGTTGAAAGGCGGTTCCGTCCGGTTCGACTGCATAGGCCGCCAGCCCGATATCGCATTGTTGGGAGGTAACCATTTCAGAAATGGTGGAGGTTTGCCTGGTCGAGACGACGATCTGTACACGCGGTCGATTCTTGTGGAACGCCTTGACCGCAGACACGAGGAATCCCTGAGAATATGCGGGTGCGCAGGCAATATGGATGTTGCCTTGTTGCAGGTTCCGGATCTCTTCGGCAGCCCGGCCAATGCGTCTGATACTTCGAAAGGATTTATCGACTTCCTCGTATAGCAGCATTGCTTCGCGTGTCGGAACCACCCGATTGCCGGACCGAATGAACAGTTTCATTCGCACGGCATCTTCCAGCTGTTTGAGCGACCGACTTACCGCTGGCTGAGACGTATTCAGGATATCTGCGGCACCGGTCACCGTGCCCACTGCGATTGTTGCGTGGAAGCATTCCAGAAGTCTTGAGTTGAGCTGCATTTTCCATCCTCGTTTGCCCAAAGGCTTCAGATTTCGACGTCTCTCAAAGCATATCAAAAGTGAATACTGAAGTCTTGATCTTGTATTATCCTTTTGGCTGCCGCCGTGCTCAAACTATCCGAAAGCAACGATCCAATGATGTTTTGCGTTGGTCGAGAGGAGGGTAAGTGGCGCTGTCACCTGCCGAATTCTTCGTCTTTCGCACAGGAGACAGAACACGATGTACGACTTCTACGCTGACACAAAAACCAAGCCCACGGTGGAGATGAGAAAAGCCGTATTGGACTGTGTCGTGGGTGACGAACAAAAAGACGAAGACCCCACCACCAGCGAACTGTGCGCACGCGTGGCCGAACTGCTTGGTAAAGAAGCTGCTGTTTTCCTGCCTTCGGGCACAATGTGCAACGAGATCGCCATCAAGGTTCACACGAACCCGGGTGACGAGATCATTTGCGAACAGTCCTGCCATATTATCAACTTTGAAACCGGCGGCCCTGCTGCAATCAGCAGCGTCATGATCCGTGCGATCCATGGCCAGCGCGGCACTTTCACAGCGGATCAGGTGAAAGAGTGTCTGCGCCCCAATTCCCGTTACATGCCAAAAAGTGCGCTGCTGTGTGTTGAGCAGACCGCGAATATGGGCGGTGGTGCAATCTGGCCTGTCGAACAGCTGGACGACGTGGCGCGCACAGCGAAGGCCGCCGATCTTGCCACCCATATGGATGGCGCCCGGTTGATGAACGCGGCGCTGAAAACCGGTATCGCCCCTGCGCGGTACGCTCAGGAATATGACACGGTCTGGATCGACTTCACAAAAGGTTTGGGCGCGCCTGTCGGGGCCGTGCTTGCCGGTTCTAAAGAATTCATTGCTCAGGCATGGCGTTTAAAGCAGCAAATCGGTGGCGCAATGCGTCAGTCGGGCATTGTCGCTTCGATGTGCCTGTATGCACTGGATAATCATGTGCAACGCCTGTGCGATGATCATTCATTGGCCGAACGCCTTGGGCATGAAATTGATCAATTGCCGTTCGTCAAAGCGGTGCTGCCGGTTGATACCAATATCGTCATCTTCGATATGACCGATGAGGCACCGACTGCGGCGGAACTGGTCGAACGACTGAAGAAGCAAGATATCCTGGTCGGCGCTTTTGGCGAGCGTCGCATCCGAATTGTCACCCACATCGATGTAAACCCAACAGCTGCCGACGCGCTGATCCGCGGTCTGAAGCAGCATTTGGGTGCCGCGAAAGAGGAGGTTTCGTAAGATGGCGCTTGATACAGTTTCAGCTGAGGCACCGCTCGTCCGCATTGACGAGCTTTCAAAGGTGTTTCACACAGCTGATGGCCGCACAATAAACGCTCTGAAATCCGTTTCCACGCATGTGGATCGCGGTGAGGTCGTTGCCATTATCGGCCCGAGTGGGTCGGGCAAGAGTACGCTGTTGCGGGCCCTGAATGGTCTAGACCCCCTCACATCAGGCCACATCATCATTGATGGCATCGACCTGGCCGATCGCAAGACCGATATGAACGCGTTGCGGGCAGATGTCGGGATGGTGTTTCAGCACTTTAACCTGTTCCAGCACAAGACCTCGTTGGAAAACATCACGCTGCCGCAGATTTTGGTGCGTAAGCTGTCCAAAGCGCAGGCCGAAGAGGTCGCATTGGACCTGCTGAGGCAGCTGGGTCTGGACCATCTGGCCAACAACTACCCATCGCAATTGTCGGGCGGTCAGCAGCAACGAATTGCCATTGCACGCGCTTTGGCGATGAAGCCGAAACTGATGCTTTTCGACGAAGCAACCTCGGCTCTCGACCCCGAAATGGTCGGCGAAGTGCTCGACCTTATGAAACGTCTTGCGGCAGACGGAATGACCATGTGCCTCGTGACACATGAAATGAATTTTGCGCGCGAAGTCTGCGACCGCGTGATCTTCATGGACGGTGGCGAACTGGTCGAAAGCGGTGAGCCCGCAGCATTCTTCGAAAACCCGAAAACCGACCGAGCACGTCAGTTTTTGGACAAGGTTCTCTAAACCAACCATCACTCAACCCAAGGGAGGATACGTGATGAACTTCTTCAAGTCACTTTTGGCGGGGGCGGCAACTTTTGTGGTTGCACACACCACCACTTTTTCGGAAGCAAACGCTGATACCGTTTCCGATATCGTAAACCGGGGCGCGCTGAACGTTGCTGTTCAGACCCAGGGCCCTCCGTTCAGCTTTGTCGATGTATACGGCGAACGCACAGGTTTTGCTGTCGAGATCGTGAAGATGATTGCCCAGGATATGGGCGTTGAAATCGAATTCCACGACTACGAGTGGAAGGGTCTGATCCCGGCGCTGTTGGCCGAGAAGGTCGATTTCATCGCGGCCGACATGACGCCGACACCCCAGCGCGCATTGCAGCTGAACTTTACTGAGCCGTTCTACTACAGCGAAGTTGTTGCCTATGTTGGCGGAAACTCGGACGCCGCCGCGTGGTCGGACCTGAACAAAGAGGGCGTGAAGATCGGCGTTCCTCAGGCAAGCTCGCATGTGCGCTTTGTACGCGAGAACATCCCGAATGCCCAAGTTGTAGAACTGTCCGGCGGTAGCCCGGCTGTTGCACAGGCCCTGTCTGTTGGCCGCGTCGATGCAGGCGTGACCTCGCGCGAGATCGCAACCCAGTTCACCCGTGAATTCGAAGGCGTGCGCGTCACCGATGGTGTTATCGTTCAGTCCCCTCTGAGCTTCCCGGTGCGCCCCACCGACACGCATTTGCAGTCCTGGCTGAACAACTGGTTCCGCATCAAACATGCTGACCGCACCATCGAACGTATGCTGGACTATTGGGTTCTGACCGACGCGTGGGAAGCTGACCACAAGTAAATGGCCTTTACGGGCAACGAGTGGCCGGTGCATCCGGCCACTCATCCGACCTGATCGCAAGGGAGGCGAACATGAGCCTTATTGAAATCTATAATTATCGGGTCGTATCGAAATACCTTCCCGTTTTTGCAGAGGGGCTATGGGCAACACTTTGGATATCCTGTGTGTGTCTTGTGCTGGCTCTGATCCTGGGTACGCTGATTACGGTGGCCCGCAGATCCAAAAAGCGGTGGATTTCTGTTCCGGTCATTGCATATGTCGAAGCGATCCGCAGTACACCGCTTCTTGTGCAGCTTTATCTGGTCTACTACGGCCTGTCGCAGATACCGGTTCTGAACATTCCTGTTCCTGCTCTGGCTTGCGGCATCTTTGCCCTGACTGTGCACACCGCAGCCTATATGAGCGAGATCATTCGAAGCGGCATTGAATCGGTCGATCGGGGCCAGTTCGAAGGGGCCAAAGCCGTGGGCATGACAGAACGCCAGGCGATGATCAACATCATCTACCCGCAGGCTTTTGCAAACGTCATTCCAGCACTTCTGGGCCAAACTGCTGTCCTGATCAAAGACAGCTCCATCCTAAGCTTCATCGCCGTGTTCGAACTGCTTGGTGCTGGCCTGATCATCCTGTCAGACCGTGTCATGCCCGTCGAAGCATTCATGACCGCAGCGTTCGGATACATACTGATCTACGTCATGATGCTGTTTCTTTCATCCGTCGCCAAAAAACGACTGGCTGGCAACTCTTGGCGTCAGCGATAGGAGGCAAATATGCTTGAAATTACAATTCAAACAATGCCGTTCCTGCTCGAAGGCTTTCTGAACACGATACTGATTTCGTTCGTCGCGATTTTCCTGGGCAGCGTTGTCGGGCTATTCCTTGGTCTCATCCGAACGGTTGGACCGAGATATGCAAACAATCTGGTTGGTCTTTATGTCCACCTGGTTCGCGCAACCCCGTTCCTTGTTCAGATTTACATCGTCTACTATGTGCTGCCGACAAGCGGTTGGTCCATTTTCGACTTTTCGAATTTCATGGCGGCTGTGATTGCACTGACCATCTACACCTCCTCTTACACGGCCGAGATTGTTCGGGGTTCGCTGGAGGCGGTTCCAAAAGGGCAGTGGGAAGGCGCGGCGGCTGTTGGAATGACGATGCGGCAGAGACTGGTAAATGTCATTCTTCCACAAGCCTGGAAACTGACATTGCCTCCACTGGCTGGCGTCTATGTGCTGGTGATCAAAGGTACATCCATTCTGTCTGTGATCGGTGTTGTTGAACTGATGCGACAGGGCGAAGACGCAATTCACAGACACCCGACGCATATCATGTGGATCCTGTTCCTGTGCGCGACGCTGTACTTCATCTACTGTTTCCCGATTTTGCGAGGGATCAGCTACATGGAAAAACGCGTCTCGGTCAAAGGTGCGCGCAGTCTGGCCAGCGAAGAGGGCTGGTAACAGAATTACCCACCTCGCGTTGAATTCGGGGGGTGGATCGACGTTTATTCAGGCAAACTCCCCAGAGGCAGGATCACGGCGTCCTGTCGAGCAGACTAAATCAAACCATCAAAAAGGCGTTCGTGATGTCACAAGATGTAAACTCAACATTGTTCATAGGTGGCGGGAACATGGGGCTTGCCATTCTGCGCGGGTTCCGCAGCAGTGGTGGCGACATGGGTAAGGTTTCGGTCGTTGACCCGTTTCTGGACGCCGATGTGGCCGTCGAACTTGGCCTGAACGGTTTGTACCACCGGATCGAAGACATCCCGCAAGACAAGAAATTCGATACTGTTGTTCTGGCCGTGAAACCTCAGATCTACGAAACGCTTGGTTCAAGTTGGGCGGTTGCGCTGTGCGAAGGTGGGTTGGTGATTTCCATCATGGCGGGTGTCGCCAGCAGCCGCATTGCAAACGGTGCTGGGAAGCCCTGTGTCGTTGCCCGCTGCATGCCGAACACGGCCGCTGCAGTCGGGCAGTCGGTGAATGTGGCCTACTTGTCCGAACCTTCCCGCAAGGCGCAATTCGAAGCTTTGATATCGGGTTCTGGTCCGGTTCGTTGGGTGGAAGACGAAGATCAGATTCACATGACCACTGCGGTTTCAGGGTCCGGTCCGGCCTATTTCTTTGCATTTGTCGAAGCACTTGCACTGGCCGGAGAACAGGCGGGACTGGACCCGGATTTGTCCATGGACCTTTCGATTGACACCCTGATCGGTGCTGCCGAGCTGCTCAAGGCCAACAGAGACCCGGCAAGCCTGCGCGAAAGCGTGACATCCAAGGGTGGCACAACGGCAGCCGCGTTGGGGGCTTTTGCGACCCATGACAATCTGAACGTGGTTGTGGGCGATGGTGTCGCCGCGGCCGTGTCCCGGTCGCGGGAACTGGCGCAATAGCGTTTAAAGCTGCATTCTCGCCAAAACCTGTTGAGGATGCACCCGTCTTCAAACAAAGCGATCAGAATGGCTGAACCAACACGTCTTTTGGAAATATTGGACAAGCTTTGCGGCTTCCAGACAATCAGTGACCAAAGCAATCTGGATTTGATAACCTATTGCCGCGATATTTTGTCTGATGCGGGCTTCTCAGTCCAAATCCTGCCGGACGAAACGGGTGCGAAGGCCAATCTGCATGCGGTGCTGGGCGACCAGACCCGGCCCGGGATAGTTTTTGCCGGGCATACGGATGTTGTGCCCGTCAAAGGCCAGAACTGGGAAACGGACCCTTTCCGATTGAACCAAAGAGACGGGCGTCTTGTCGCCCGAGGTGTTGTGGATATGAAGGGATATGTTGCAACGGTACTGTCCGTTGTGACCTCACTGAGCGGCAAATGGCCTGAGTACCCCATCCATGTATTTCTAACCTATGATGAAGAAACCGGGTGTTTCGGTGCTCGAGACGCCCAAGGCTATCTAAAAGATTCCTTGCCTCCCGGCTGCATGTGCTTGCTGGGCGAGCCTACTGATATGATCCCGATCCTGGCGCATAAAGGGATCAGAGGGCTGCAATCAACGATCTATGGCTCTCATGGGCATGCGGCATATGCGGCGGTTGCTTCCAACGCCATCCACTATTCTTCGGATCTGGTTCAATATCTGCTGGAGCAGGACCGGCGCTACGCTCAGATGCCGAGCACCGAAAGCTATCAGACACCGCGTTCGACCATACAGGTGGGTAAGATCGAAGGCGGAGTTGCCCGGAACATGATCGCCGAAACCTGTCGCATGGAGTTTGAGTTCAGACATCTGCCGGAGGATTCCGCAGATGAATTCTGGAACAATCTACAACATTTCATAGGCGGGATACTGCTGCCGTCGTTGAAGATCAAGCAACCTGATGGGCGTGTCGAAACCCGGATCCTGTCAAATGTCCCGGCCTTTCTGGCCCAACCAGAAGGTCGGTTCCTTGACGCGCTTCACCATGTGTTGGGCCACAGCCAACATGGCGCGTGGGACGGGGTCACCGAGGCCGGTTACTATGCCGCTTGCGGTATTGAGACCATTGTCTGCGGCCCCGGATCGCTGTCGCAAGCGCATCAGCCTGGGGAAAGTGTGGCGCTTGACGATCTACTTATGTGTGAGGCCCATCTGCGAAAGCTGATTGATCAACTTCCACTATAAAGCCGCAGGCTTCGACCCTGCTCCGGGTCGCCTCTGCGATGTGTCGGTCGTCAGGCAGAGCCGTCTTTGGCGGCTTCATCGTCGGTAAACTGAAATGCGAAGGCGCTAGGGAGGGAGTGTGGAACTAGCGCTTTCGCAGTTTAACTGGCCTGAAATTCGTCCACTTGGGGAGAGGATGTGGCGACCATGGCAGCACGATATCCGGCCGCATGACCCTTTCAGGCAGGCCAGTTAGAACCCTTTTTGCTTTGTGATCCAAAGCTCGCAATGCCCAACAGTTGTATCGGGCATCGCAGCGATTACCGCCGGAGAGGAGGGGCCTTGCCCCTGCTTCTCTGGCATCTGTTTCCGCATCAGCTTGCCTCGGCCAAAAGGCTGGCGTTGCCGCCTGCGGCAGTGGTGTCGACACAGACGTGGCGTTCCATCACGCAGCGTTCGCCGAAATCGTTTTCGGTGGCCAACGGGATAAGGGCGCCGTCACGATCTGCCAGCGCTTTCCTGATGGCGCGCTGTTCAGCCTCTGACCCCCAGTAAACAACAAGGTCAAAACCACTGAGTGCGGTCAGAGAAGCCGGGTCCAGAACGCCATCTATCGCTCCGGCGCCTTGTGCCCCAGGCGCGACAGTGATTGGAACGCAGCCATGCGCGCGTACAATCGACGCCTGCTGTTGCGCGGCGGCAAGATTGGGACCCAGGCACAGAACCTTACCACGACCATAGGTCGACAGGACATTGGATTCCCCGGTCGGGCCCGGCAGCTCAGAGGTGCTGAGCGCCAGCCGTTCAGGTGCCGCTGTTGCGTCAACCGTCTTTTGAACATCACCCAGCGAAGCGGTGGTTCCGGTTTCGGCCGGAAGCTGGCTGGAGGCCCCTTGGGTAAAGCGTTTTACATAAGACGGGCCGCCCGCTTTTGGCCCGGTTCCCGAAAGACCCTCACCCCCGAACGGCTGTGATCCAACGATCGCACCAATCTGGTTGCGGTTGATATACATGTTGCCTGCGTTTACCCGTGAAGTGACCTGCTGAATCCGGTCATCAATCCGCGAATGCATACCAAAGGTCAGACCGAACCCGGTTTTATTGATCGCATCGACAACCTGATCCAGTTCGGAGGCTTTGAAGGTCGCGATATGCATGACCGGGCCAAAGACCTCTTTCTCCATGTCGCCGATACCCGAAACACGCAGCACGGTGGGCGGCACGAATGTGCCTGTGTCGGGCACAGCAAGCTGTTTCAGGACACGGCCTTGACTGCGTGCAACCTCAATATAGTCCAGAATTTCTTTCTGCGCACCACCCTCGATGACCGGGCCGACATCCGTGCGCATGTCCCATGGGTTGCCGATGACCAACTCGTCCATCGCGCCATAGAGCATTTCCTGAACCGTATCGGCGACATCTTCTTGAACGTAGAGTATGCGTAGGGCCGAGCAGCGCTGACCTGCGGATTGAAACGCAGATGCGACAATGTCCTTGATGGCCTGTTCAGGAAGCGCGGTGGAGTCAACGATCATCGCGTTCAACCCGCCAGTTTCCGCGATCAGTGGTGCGCCGGGTTCGATGTCCTGGCTCATCGCGCGATTGATGGTCTGGGCCGTAAATGTCGAGCCGGTGAAGCAAACGCCGTTGACGCGGGGGTCAGACGTCATCTTGGCGCCGACAACGGAACCACGGCCCGGGATCAGTTGCAGGCTGCTGATAGGCACACCTGCCTGATGCATCAAACGCACGCCGATTGAGGCGATGATCGCCGTCGGTTCAGCAGGTTTTGCAATCACGCCATTGCCTGCCGCAAGTGCCGCCGCAATCTGGCCCGAGAAAATCGCCAGAGGGAAGTTCCAGGGCGAAATACAGGCGATCACACCCCGCGCCGGGCGGTTCAGCTCCAGCGCGCGCGCTGCGTAGTAGCGCAAGAAATCAACGGCTTCGCGCAGCTCAGCAATGGCATCCATCGGGGTTTTGCCGGCTTCCCGCGTCAGGGCCGCGAAAATCTCACCGAAGTGTTCTTCGTATAGATCCGCAGTCTTGTTCAGAACGCCCGCCCGCGTTTGGGCATCCGCGCTCCAGGCTTTTGCCGCGCTCAGCGCCGTTTCCATATCTTCTGCAGCGGCCTGCTTTGCGGTTCCCAGCTTATCCGCGTGATCCGCGGGGTTGATCACGTCAAGAACACGATCACCGACGACTTCACCTTCGATGATCGGGCCGACATTCCAGACGGTGTCTAGGAACGGGGTGCGGGCCTGTTCAATCTCTGCCAGATCGGTTGTGTCATGCAGATCCCATCCGCGCGAGTTCGGGCGTTCGGTCCCGTACAGAGCATCCGGCATCAAGACAGATGTATTGCGGTCCGGGGTGGCGATTGTTTCGAACGGATCGGTGGCGATGGCTTCGGCTGGAACAGCCTCATCGACAATCTGGTTCACGAAGGAAGAGTTCGCGCCGTTTTCCAGCAGCCTGCGGACCAGATAGGCCAGAAGATCGCGATGCGCGCCAACCGGGGCATAGATCCGGCAACGGGTTCCTTCGCCTTCCAGCACCAGATCGTGCAGCGAATCTCCCATGCCGTGCAGGCGCTGGAATTCAAACGCACGCGTGTCATCCGCCATTTCCAGAATGGCTGCGACAGTATGCGCATTGTGGGTGGCAAACTGCGGATAGATGCGATCCGTCATCTCCAGCAGTTTTCTGGCGCAGCAGATATAGGATACGTCGGTTGCTGCTTTCCGCGTGAACAGGGGGAACCCGCCAAGCCCTTCGACCTGTGCCCGCTTGATTTCCGTGTCCCAATAGGCGCCTTTGACCAGACGCACCATGATTTTGCGATCAAGTTCAGTGGCCAGCGCGTGCAGCCAGTCCAGAACATGTGCAGCACGCTTTCCGTAGGCCTGAACCACGACGCCAAAGCCATCCCAGCCCGCCAGCGATGGATCGCGTAGGACGGCTTCGATCACGTCAAGCGACAGGTCGAGCCTGTCAGCCTCTTCCGCGTCGATATTCAGGCCCATGCCTGCGTCTTTCGCTTGCTGAGCAAGTTTCAGTGTCAGCGGCACCAGCTCGGCCATGACCCGGTCTTTCTGACCGACTTCATAGCGGGGGTGTAGCGCGGACAGCTTGATTGAGATGCCCGGGTTTTCACGAATATCCTTGGACCGGCATTCCTGTGCCAAAGCTGAGATGGCATCCTGATAGGCGACGAAGAACCCCTTTGCATCTGCTGCCGTAAGTGCTGCCTCACCCAGCATGTCGTAAGAATAGGTGTAGCCTTGCGCTTCTTTCTTCTTGCCGCGCTTGACCGCCTCTTCGATGGTTTGGCCCAGAACGAACTGCGCGCCCATTTCCTTCATCGCACGCCCGACGGCGGCACGAATGACAGGCTCACCCAAGCGTTTGACGGCGCCCTTCAGGGTCGCAACAAGGCCGCTGCCTTCCTGAAGGACCTTTCCGGTCAGCATCAAGGCCCATGTCGATGCGTTGACCAGTGAGGATGAAGAATTGCCAAGGTGCTGGCCCCAGGCCGAAGGTGCAATCTTGTCTTCGATCAGGGCGTCGATCGTATCTGCATCCGGCACACGTAACAGCGCCTCGGCCAGACACATCAGGGCGACACCTTCGCTGGTGGACAGACCGTATTCGGCCAGGAAGATCTCCATCAAGCCGGGCTTGTCATCTTCCCGGATTGATTTCACCAGAGCTATTGCACGGTTCCGCGCAGCTGCACGATCAGACGCTGTCAGCTCAGCCGTTTGGATGAGTTCCCTCAGGATCTCGGATTCGTCACGTAAGTGGTTCTGGCGAATTCGGTTCCTGATTTTTGTTAGCTCTGACATAGCAGCCCTCCTTAAATCTCTGCTCTTTGCAGCTTGCCGCGCATGTTAGCAGAGTCGGGGAAATCTTGTTGCCTAAATAAGCGGGTTTAATTAGATAAAAGAACCAAAGTTCTGGAATCTGATAGGTGAAATAGTGGGGTATTTAGGTAATGCTAGGCAATTAGATCGATATGATCGTGCGATCATTTCGATTCTCTCACAGGAAGGCAGAATACCTGTTACGGAATTGTCGATGCGGGTTGGTTTGTCAAAAACCCCATGCCAAATCAGGCTGAAGCGTTTGCAGGAGGAGAGGGTCATCCTGGGATTTCAGGCCGTCATCAATCCGGCGAAGCTGGACCTGGAGCAAGTTGCCTTTGTCGAGATCAAGCTGTCCGACACCACCGAGCCCGCTTTGTCCGCGTTCAATACTGCGGTGCGCAAGGTGCCAGAGGTTGAGCAGTGCCATATGATTGCGGGGGCGTTCGACTACTTGATCAAGATCCGAACATCGAACATGCGGACATTTCGTGAAGTACTGGGAAAGGCCATTTCTTCCCTGCCAAACGTCGCCAGTACGTCGACCCATGTCTCAATGCAATCGGTCAAAGATAGCGAAACATTTTAGGCGGGGTCGCAAGCGCGGCGTCGGTGCACTTGCTCTGCGGATTTGAAAGGTCGTGCCGAATGGCGTGCTTTGGTCGGGGTGAAACCTACCGCCCGGCAATCTTTTTCGAGATCCGGATGATGTCATCCGCTTCGTGTTGGGTCAGCCCGATCTTGGAGAACACTTCAGAAGATACTCCGCAGCTCTTGATCCAGATACTGCGCCCTGCGTCTGTCAGGGTGACGATTTTCTGCCGTTCATTGCCCGCCTGAGTTTCCCGCCGTAACAGGCCTTTGTCTTCCAATCGCCGGAGGAGGGGCGTCATCGTTGCGCCGGTAACGTCCAGCCGTTTGGCCAGGCTTGAGATGGAAACGCCATCCTGCTCGGACAAAGCCATCAATACCAGGTACTGCGTATAGGTCAGGCCCTGAGCCTTGAGAAGCGTCTGATAAAAGCTCTCAATCTTATGCGACGCAGCATAGACCGCAAAGCAAAGCTGGTTGTCCAACCGAACCTCGGTGTCTTCTGTATTCTCTTCTGGTATCGTCAAAGCGCTGACCTTCACATTTTGTTGTGCACCTTATGTAGCATAAGGAAATATTACTTGCAAATAATTAGTAACCTAAATATTAGAGAGCTAGTGTAAGCGATTTGCGAGGAGAAGATGATGAAACCCACCATAATGGCCTTGTGCGTGTCGGTTGCGGCGTTGCCAGCTGCCGCCGATGGCGATTTCGACTTTGAAAACGGTTTTGCGGCGTTTGAGCAGCTATTCGGTGTGACCGAAGGCAAGCGTCGGAATCACACCAAAGGATTCTGTGTTGAGGGTGCGCTAACGCCGGTGGATGCGGCGATCAAAGAGTACTCGAACAGCCCTTTGTTCTCTGAAACTTCTTCGGTCATCGCGCGAGTGTCGCACAAAGGTGGCAAAGCCAATCCTGCAGACGACAAATACGGCCTGTTGGGCTTGTCGATGCAGATCGAGACGCCAGATGACGATCTGCATGTGATCGCCATGAACACCGAACATTTCTTTCCCGTACCCACAGCCGATGCGTTTATCGGGCTGTTGCGTGCTAAGGCTGAAGGTGGCGAGGCGACAAAAGCCTTTGCTGCGGCCAATCCTTCGTTGAAAAAATACAGTGCCTATCATGGCGCTTTGGACAAAACCCTGCGCCCGTATGAGGGCACGAAGTATTTTAGCGTGAACTCGTTCCATTTGGTAAATGAGGCCGGTGACGAAACGCCAATACGTTTTGACTTTCGCCCATCGGGGGAGGAGGGGATCGTAGTGGATACCCACCCGGATTTCTTTCTTGAAAACATGCAAGCCAATATTGCCAATGGTGGCGTGTCCTGGGACATGGTGATCACGTTGGCCAATCCCGGCGATGCGATTGATGATCCGTCGATCCAGTGGACCGGAGAGCACACGGAGATCGTTGCCGCCCGCTTCACTGCCGAGGCCGCTATGTCCGAGTCGGATGGCCAGTGTGATGAGATCAACTTTGACCCGCTGGTTCTGAGTGAGGGTTTCGCCCCGTCAAATGATCCGATGCTGGAGGCGCGTTCGTTGATTTATGCGCACGGTGTTGGAAAGCGGCTTTCAGAACAAGAATAACAGGTTAGGCGAACCCACTCGCCGGGCGGGCTTCCACAGATACCCGACATGCGTGCGCGCTGCGGAAGGAAGCCCGCTTGGCCGGGGTCGCCTGAAAAACAAACGTTTAGAGAGACAGCAATGACTCAGCCAGCAAAATTGATTGATGCTTTGAATGGCACATTTGGCCGTCACGAAGGCTATCGCGCTTCCCATGCAAAAGGGTTTTCAGCCAGGGGGCGGTTCATTCCGCTGACACAGCGCTCAGGCGTACAGGTTCCGCTTCTGGAGCAGGGCCAAACCGTCCTCGCGCGGTTCTCTGTTGGGGGCGGTAAGCCCGGTATCAGCGACAAAAGCCCGACCGTCCGTGGTATCGGGTTGGAAATTGGGCAAGGTGACGAACGCTGGGCTATGGCGCTGATTTCCAATCCGGTGTTCTTTGCCAACTCTGCCGATCAGTTTCGTGCGTTTTTGGCGGCGCGGATCCCGGACCCGTCAACAGGTGCCCCTGATCCGAAACTTGTGCAGGCGTTCAATGAGGCAAACCCAAATACCGTACCTCATCAGGCGTACCTGAAGTCGACTGCGCCCTGCCGCTGCTATTCGAACGAGGAGTATCATTCAGGACACGCATATCGCATCGACATAGACGGCCAGCCGGTTGCGGCGAGACTTATGCTGAAGCCCGAGGCCGGGCGCATTGGGTTGACCGAGCAGGAGATGAACGAGCTTCCTGATACGTTCTTGTTCGACAGGTTCCTGGGTAAGTTGAGCGATGCGCCGGCGCGTTGGTCGGTGTGTTTGGTTCTGGCGAATGATGCTGACGAGCTAGGTGATCCGACTGTGCCCTGGGAGGGTGTGCATTCAGAGATCGAGCTTGGGACGCTGCAGATTGAGCTGCCGGATGACCGGGCAGACAGTGTGAAAAAGGTGTTTGACCCGGCGCAGATGCCTCAGGGTGTCGCGGCGCCGCAGGATCAGGTGTTTTCGTTGCGCAGCGCGGCCTATGCAGAATCCTTTGCAAGGAGATCCGGCTAACAGCCGGATCAATGGGGGTGCGACATGCAATCCCATAATAGGCATTGACAATACCTATTATACAGCGCAGATAGCAGGTATCTGAAAAACGGCGATACCGATGATACCTGCCCAAGCACCCAAACCAAAAATGTTTGAGATCAGCGCCAGCGAAATTGGGGCACTTGTGTCCCAATTCTACGCGCGGATCAGAGTACACCCTGTATTAGGGCCCGTGTTCAACGAAGCGATTGAAGATTGGCCTGAACATGAAGAAAAGATCGCATCTTTCTGGCGAGGCGCTATCCTGCGGGAAAATGGTTATACGGGAAACCCGATGCAGGTTCATCTAGCGAATTCAGACATCTTGCCAGAACACTTTCCAATGTGGCTTGCGCTGTTCGAAGACACCGCCACACATGTTCTTGAACCAAACGCAGCCGAAGCGTTCTCGGCTCTGGCCAATAGGATAGGCCGTGGATTGTCATTCGGGATTGAGAGTTTTCGCCAACCAGTTGATACCCCGCCGGTGCTGTCATGACGGACTTGGTTTATGCAAAGGCACGGGTCCTGTCTGATCCACCTCTCCAGGTTGTCAAACGCTGGCTGGGCGCAGGGTGGGGCGACCTGAAACGCAATCTGGGCTATTCGCTGCTTTATGGCGGTGCGCTTGTTGTGCTGGGCTGGGTTTGCATTGCCATTCTGATGGTCAATGATCTCGGTTGGGTTCTGCTGCCTTTGCTGGCTGGCGGTGTTCTGGTTGGTCCCTTGGCTACAATCGGTCTTTATTCCGTCGCCAGTGGCAAAGCGGGCCGCAAAGCGGCCACGGGTCAGATTGCGCTGATCGGTGCGATCCTGATGGTCTTTGCCCTGACTTGGATTCGCGCAGCGACTGTGATGTTCGCCATCGTCTACGGGCTTCGCCCATTTTCCAGCTTTGCGGATACTCTGTGGCTGATGGTGAGCACACCATCAGGATGGGCGCTTCTGATTGCGGGCTCTTTGGTCGGAGGGCTTTTTGCGGCCCTCGGATTTGCGGTATCGGCGTTTTCACTGCCCATGCTGGTGGACCGTAAAATTGATGGATTCTCGGCAATGGGCCTCAGCTTCAACGCCACCACTCACAATTTCCAGCTTTGTCTGTGCTGGGGAGCCATCATCACTCTTCTCACTTTGCTTGGGGTGCTGACCGGCCTGTTGGGTCTGATTGTCGTGTTCCCATTACTTGGATACGCGACCTGGCATGCTTATGCCGAGCTTTTTCATGGAGATGCATAAATGACCGATGCGCTGCCAGAAGGCGTGGTGCACTATGCGACCTCGCGATTTACACATGAGAACCTTCCGAAAAACCTGCGCCAGGATCACAGCACCAAAGCAGGTGTCTGGGGTCAGATCGCGGTACAACAAGGACAGCTGTTGCTGTGCCGTGATGACAAGGATGGTCTGTTCTTGGATGGGGGGGATACCGCGGTGTTGGGTCCACAGGAAATTCATTCAGTGAACCCTATTGGTGAAGTCACGTTCGAGGTGCGGTTCCACCGTCAGGAGATGTCCGATGCAGCGTGAAGGTTCTTTTGAAGACGCAGCCGTCCTGTGCGCCCTTGCCGTGGTCTTTGTTGGTGGTGTGGCGATACTGGGCTGGGGCATTCCCATCGCCTACGTGCTGCACGGATGGTTGATTGCCATCGCGGCCGGCTGGGGCCTGATGTGGATGATCAATCGGCTGAGCGAAGCCTCGAAAGACATCCCGCTGGAGTACAATGACAAAGTCATTCGCTTTGGTGTGATCGCAGCGCTGATCTGGGCCATCATAGGGTTCACCGTCGGTGATATTCTGGCCTGGCAGCTGGCGTTTCCCGCGTTGAATGGCGATATGTTCTGGTCGAATTTTGGCCGTTTGCGCCCAGTTCATACATCCGCCGTGATCTTTGGGTTTGGCGGTAACGCTCTGATTGCCACGTCATTCTATGTCGTGCAGCGCACGTCGCGGGCAAGACTGGCCAGTGAAACGCTACCCTGGATGGTGTTCTGGGGTTACAACCTGTTCATGGTCCTGGCGGCTTCGGGATATCCAATGGGTATCACGCAATCCAAGGAGTATGCAGAACCGGAATGGTATATGGATCTGGTGCTGCTGATCGTCTGGGTCGGTTATCTGGGCCTTTACCTGAAAACCCTTTCGCGCCGGTCCGAGCCGCATATCTACGTGGCCAACTGGTACTATCTGGCCTTCATCGTGGTGATCGCGATGCTGCATGTGGTGAACAATCTGTCGGTGCCGGTGTCTATTGCCTATCCCAAAAGCTACTCGTTGTTCTCGGGCACACAAGATGCGATGACGCAATGGTGGTATGGCCACAACGCGGTGGGCTTCTTGTTGACGGCCGGGTTCCTTGGGATGCTGTATTACTTCCTGCCCAAGGCCGTGAACCGCCCGATCTATTCCTACCGTATGTCGATTGTCGGGTTCTGGGGGATCACCTTCCTATACCTCTGGGCCGGGTCACACCACCTGCATTACACCGCTTTGCCTGATTGGGTGCAGTATCTTGGGATGAGCATGTCGATCATTCTGCTGGTGCCCAGCTGGGCCTCGGTGTTCAACGGAATCCTCACCATCAACGGCGCATGGGACAAGGTGCGCACCGACCCAGCCGTGCGCTTCATGATGGTTGCCATCCTGTTCTATGGGTTGGCGACGTTCGAAGGTTCGTTCATGGCGATCCGCCCGGTGAACTCGCTGAGCCACTATACGGATTGGACCGTTGGCCATGTGCACGCCGGCGCGCTGGGATGGGTTGCGTTCATCACCTTTGGCGCGATGTACAAACTGGTGCCCTGGATATGGAAGCGCGAGGGCGTGTACTCCGAACGGCTGGAGGCTTGGCACTTCTGGCTCGCTCTGTCCGGCACGCTGATCTATGTCGGCGCGATGTGGAACAGCGGTATCACGCAATCGCTGATGTGGCAGACCTATGATGCGGACGGGGCGTTCCTGTATTCCTTCCTCGACAGTGTGATCGCCATGCACCCCTATTATGTTGCCCGCGCCATCGGGGGGCTGCTGTATCTGATCGGCGCCTGTATCGGAGCTTACAATATCTACATGACTGTCAGCGGACCGCGCCAGACCGAAACTCAGCAAACCGGACCGCTGATCCAACCGGCGGAGTAAAGGCCGATGAGCACACAACACCAGAAACTTGAACGCCACTCGCTGGGCTTTGCCATGGCGATACTGCTGGTCGCCTCGATCGGTGGTATCGTTGAAATCGCGCCCCTGTTCACAATTGAAAACACGGTGGAAGATGTCGATGGGATGCGGCCCTACACGCCTCTGGAACTGGCGGGGCGCGACATCTATGTGCGCGAAGGCTGCTACGCCTGCCACAGTCAGATGATCCGGACATTGCGGTCCGATATCGAACGCTATGGGCACTATAGTCTGGCGGCAGAAAGCATGTATGATCACCCGTTCCAATGGGGATCGAAACGCACGGGGCCCGATCTGGCCAGGATCGGGGGCAAATACTCGGATGACTGGCATGTGGCACATCTTGAGGCCCCAAGGGAGCTGGTCGAAGGTTCGATCATGCCCGGCTATGCGTTCTTGTCCGATACGCGCCTGGAAACCGGGCATTTGCCAGCGTCGTTAAAGGCCCTCAGCCGCGCTAGCGTGCCGTATACGGATACTCAGATAAAGGATGCCGCAACGGATGCCGCCCGACAGGCAGATGCGGAACAGTATTTCGAAGGCGAGCTGCAGGAAAGCTATGGCGAAAATGTTCAGGTCCGCGACTTTGATGGCCAGCCGGACAGGCTGACCGAGATGGACGCGCTGGTCGCCTATCTACAGGTGCTGGGGACCCTGGCCGATCTGGACAGCTTGGACCTAGAGGAGATCAACCGATGACACATGACGCGGTTCTGGTGTTCTCGAAAACCTGGGGCGCTATTTATTTGCTGGTTGTATTCCTGGCCGCCGTTCTTTGGACTTACTGGCCGTCGCGCCGGAAAGTCTATGATGATGCTGCGCAATCCCCGTTGGACGGGCAGGAGGACCAGCCATGGCGCTAGAGGAAAAAGATCCTGTCTCGGGCACCGATCTGACGGGACACGAATGGGATGGTATCAAAGAGCTGGATACACCGGTCCCACGGGCGGCGCGATGGGCGCTGTGGATCAGTATTTTTATCGCAGCGTTGTATTGGGTGTTCTACCCTTCCTTTCCGGGCGCGCGCGACTATGCCAAAGGGTTGCTGGGCTACTCTTCGCGATCCGAGGTCGCTGCGGAGCTTAAACAGGCGGATGGAGAGCGTCAGGCGAGTTTCGCGCCCTTTGAAGCGGAAAACATCGAAGAACTGGCGGCTGATCCAACGCTTGAGGCACGGTATAGCGCGTCGATTTCCAAGCTTTACGCCGACAATTGCGCGGCGTGCCACCGCAATGATCTGAAGGGTCAAATAGGGTTTCCCAACCTTGTAGACGGTCATTGGCTGTGGTCGGGTACACCGGAAGAGATCGAAGCAACCATCCGCTACGGGATCAATGGGCAGCATGACGATACGCGCCTCGCTCAAATGCTGGCCTTTGGGGCTGATGGTCTGCTTGAGAAACCTCAGGTGTCGGAGGTGACCGAGTTCGTCTTGTTACTGTCCGGGCAGCCGCACGACGCGACCGCAGCCGAAGCCGGCCAGATTGTCTTTGAGGAAAACTGCGCGTCTTGCCATGGCGATGACGGTCGCGGCGGGTACGAGATTGGGGCACCCGATCTGGGAGATCAGGCCTGGATCTACGGTGGCGACCGCGAGGATATCTACAAAAGCATCTACTATGGCCGTCAGGGTGTGATGCCTGCGTGGCAGGGTCGACTGACCGATGCACAGATCAGAATGCTGACCCTGTATCTGCTGTGGAACGCAGAAGATGCGCCAAGCTGAGGAAAACCCAAGATTCAGAAGGGCCATGTATCTGATGATACTGGCCCTTCTGGCCGGGTACATTGGCTTCAAGGCCTGGCATCTGTCCGTGGCCTTCGATGCCTGGGATGGCCAGGAAATTGAAGGATCAGTTCCCGGCGCCGCCAAGTGATGAGTGGGCCGGAGCGCGAACCATTGGCTCGCGTGTAACGGCCTCAGGCAGAGAGGCGGCTCGCCTCTAAAGAGCGGATCAGATTTCTCATCCCCCGATTGCCTTCCAAAACATCTTGCAGCGTTTTGCCGTCTATCGCCGCAAAAAAGGCCTCTTGCGCTTCATTGAGAATAGGCAGCAAGCCGCAGGCCGGAGTCATCACACAACAGCTCCCACCTTCTTTCATGCATTCGACTAGGGGCGTCCCACGCTCGGACTTGCGTAATAGCTGACCGATGGAAATCGCTTCGGGCGGAAGGGCCAACCGCATCCCCCCATTCCGGCCGCGCACGGATTCCACATAGTTTTCATGGGCAAGCCACTGCGAGATTTTGGCCAGATGGTTGAACGGCAGGTTCTGCATGGCCGCAATCTCGCGCGTCGACATTAACCCCTCTTCGTGCGTGGCGAGGTGGATCAGGATGCGCAGGGCGTAATCTGAGAATTTGGTTATCTGCATACGTCTTTTTCTCACAAAAAATAGGATTTGAAAATACCTATTTATTGACGTCGGCAAGAATCGACTATAATACGCATTACTAATACCCAATAAAGGAGAAGGCTCATGCAGCCAGTTGTATTATTGATCTCATTGATCCTGATGGCGGTGCTGTCGGTCATCTTCTGGCTGGCGGCGCGCGCCGCGCAAGGCGATGCGCCCGGACCAAAGGCGAATACCAAACGCACGGCATTGATTTGGGCGATGACGATCGTGGGCGTGATCGTCTCGGTCGGGTCGTTGCGGCCATGGCCGCATGCATTGGCCTCCACGAGTGATGCGATGGACGTGCATGTCAGCGGTGGCCAGTGGTGGTGGGATATCGACACCACGGAAATCCCCTTGGGCACACCGGTCAATTTCAATGTCACGACCGAGGATGTCACCCATGGCATGGGCATCTATGACAGCGACCTGACATTGCTGACACAGGTGCAGGCGATCCCCGGCTACACCACCAAGGTCACCTACACCTTCACCGAACCCGGCACCTATCAGCTGCTGTGCATGGAGTTCTGTGGGGTGGCCCATCACGACATGGTCAATGAATTCGAAGTAGTAGCGGCGGAGGAATAAATGAACACTGCATCTGAACCAATAGCGGCGGCACACACCGCAGCAGAACCTCAGGCCGGAGCGGTCAAGCTGACCATGATCCTATCAGGTGCGGTTTTCGCGCTTATGATGATCTTTGGTTTGATCATGCGCGCCGCGCAAAGCCAGTGGATCGAGCTTGATCCGGCGCTTTTCTACCAGATCCTCACCGCCCATGGCGCAGGTATGGTCGGGACTGCCGCGCTGTCGGGTGCCGCGATCATGTGGTATTTCTGTGGTCGCCATGTCGCGCTGTCTGCCGCGATTTTCTGGGCCTTTCTAGGTCTCTTCCTGTCGGGTGTTGTCCTGATCCTCGGTTCGATCTTTATCGGTGGATTTGGCGGCGCATGGACGTTCCTTTTCCCTCTGCCGGCCTTGTCGGGCGGCGCCTGGGAGGCCGGAGCTGCCGCAGCTTTCATGCTGGGCTACACCGCCATCGGCGTCGGTTTCCTGCTGTACTATCTTGAACTCGGGCGGCAGATCCATGCCCGCTATGGCAGCCTTGCACGGGCGCTTGGTTGGAACCTGATCCTGGGACGTGCCGATGACGCCCCTCCACCGCCCACCATTGTCGCGGCTGCTGCTGTGACCATTTTCAACTCGATCGGCATCATTCTGGGTGCGGCCGTTCTTGTGGCCAGCCTGGTGCATCTGCTGGTTCCGGGTTTTGAGGTCGACGCGTTGCTGGCGAAGAACCTGATCTACTTCTTCGGTCACGTCTTCATCAACGCCTCGATCTATATGGCGGTGACTGCGGTTTATGAAATCCTGCCCGAGTACACCGGCAAGCCCTGGAAATCGAATCGCCTGTTTGCGATCGCCTGGAACGCTGTTCTGATCTTTGTGATGGCGGTTTATTGGCACCACCTGTTGCAGGACGTCGTTATGCCGCCCTGGATGTTGGTGGTCGGACAACTGGTATCCTACTTCAGCGGCATCCCCCTGATCGCGGTCACGGCCTTTTCGACCTTCCTCTATGTGCGCGGGTCAAAGATGACCTGGGACCTGACGTCATCGCTGCTGGTTCTGTCTGTGGCGGGATGGTCGGTAGGGTCAATCCCGGCGTCGATTGACGGAATGATCAGCGTGAACAAGGTAATGCACAACACCATGTGGGTTCCCGGTCATTTCCATACCTACCTGCTATTGGGTGAGGTCGCGATGGCCTTTGGTTTCATGGCATGGCTGGTGCGCGGCAAAACCATTGCCGAGATGGGTGGATTGGATCGCGCGGCTTTTGTGACTTACCTTGCCGGGGCTGCCGGGTTCGTGATTGTGTTCCTGTTCTCGGGTGCGGCGTCGATCCCGCGTCGCTGGGCAGTGCATTATGACGAATGGCTGACCCATGACCGGATTGGCACTGTCTTCAGCGCGCTGGTTGTGCTGGGCACGCTGATCTTCGTCCTGCGCTATGTCGCGCGCCTTGGGCGGAGCAACGGGTGATGTTGCTTCGTGTCCTCCCTTCGGTGGCAATCGCCTGCATGGGCGTCGCGGTGCTGTGGCAAGCGACCGATGGCGCGCAGGCCTTCACCAGCGAGGCCGCCCGCAGGCTGGATGTGGTGCGCGCACCACGTCCGGTCCCGGTGGTCCAGCTAGAGGACATGTCAGGGCAGCGGGTGCCCCTGCTGCCGACTTCAAACGAAGTAGTTCTGGTGGAATTCATCTACACTGTGTGTGGGGATATCTGCCAGATCGCAGCGGCGGATTTCGCCGATATTCGTGATCAGCTGGAGCTGCGGAATGTTCCGGTTCGGATGATCTCGGTCAGCTTTGACCCCGAACGTGACACGCCAGAACAGATGACCGTTTATGGCGAAGCCCATGATGCGGACGGGGATATGTGGACTGTGGCGCGCCCCAGTTCAACGGACCTGCCCGGTTTGCTTGATCTGTTTGATGTCACGGTCATTCCTGATGAATGGGGCGGGTATCAGCACAACACGGCTATCCATGTGATTGATCCAGATGGGCAGTTCTCTGCCGTGTTCGACACCGATGCCGTCGATGCGGTGCTGAACCATCTGACGGAGCGTGAATCATGAGGATGATCTGTTTGGCGGTCCTTGCCACAGCCGAGGCGGTGGCGCTGCGCGCCACTGTTGTCGAAAGTCCGATCCAGCATGTTCTGGTGCAGATGCCGTTACTGGTTCTGGCGGGTGTGCTGCTTGTGTGGGACGTTCGCGCCCGCCGCGATCACGCGATCCCCTTGCTGCTTGTGGCGCTGACGGTCTTTCTCTTCTGGATGTTGCCGCGCAGTGTTGACTGGGCGCTGACGCCCAGTGGCGAGGTCGCGAAATACCTGAGCCTTCCTTTGTTTCTGGGTGTTCCGTTGCGACTGTCCTGGCCTCATCTGGGCCCGGTTCTGCGTGGGTTTCTTAAGGCCAACGCGCTGTCGATGCTGGGTGTGCTTGGCTTCTTGTACACCCACGCACCGATCAGAATCTGTAACTCTTATCTGGTTTCGGCACAGCAGGATCTGGGCCTTGCCTTCCTGTACCTCGCGGCAGGCCTGGCCTGCCTCTGGGCCCTCCCGATCTTGTTTGGACATGCGCATGACCAAAGGCCGACCCCGGCCGATTGCGCAATTTGTGGAGCGTAAACACGATGACCTATGCGGACACTGTTCGGGGCTTTGCGGAACTGGCACAAAAGAAAAGCGCCAGCCTGCAATCGGACCCGATCGCCTTTTTGATCCTCGCGCTGAAGGCCGGAGCCTTCGTCGGCGCAGGTATCCTGCTTATCTTTTCAGTAGGGCAGGGGGTTGATGCCTCGATCCGCCCGATTGTCATGGGGGCCAGTTTCGGCATCGCGCTGACGCTTGTGGTGTTTGCAGGCGCTGAGCTTTTCACCGGGCACACCATGTACATGACTCACGGTCTTCTGACGCGAGCCAGCAGCCTGTCAGATCTGCTGCGTTGCTGGATTGCCAGTTGGGCGGGGAACCTGACTGGGGCAATCTTGCTGGCCCTGTTGTTTGTTGCAGGCGGAGGCGGGCTTGTCCTGGGGGCAGGTGAAGACGCGCTGTTTTACAAGGTTGCCGCAAAGAAGATGCACGGCACAGGCCTGGAGCTTTTTGCCAAAGCTATCCTGTGCAACTGGCTGGTGTGTCTGGCCCTGTGGTGCTCGGCGCGCGCAAAAGATGATGTCACGAAATGTATCATCATTTTCTGGTGCCTCTACGGATTCATCGCAGCAGGCTTTGAGCACAGCGTGGCCAATATGACCGTGTTTGCGTTGGCCCTTTTTTCAAATCACCCCGATAGCATCTCGTTTGTGGGTGCAGCCCATAACTTGACCTTCGTCACGCTTGGGAATGCGTTCGCTGGCGCGGGGATCATGGGCTACGGCTATTGGCGCGCAGCGTCCAAGCCCGTGCTTGGGACCGTCGATACCATTAACGCGGACGAGAAGCTGGTTTCCCGAGGATGATACACATGGAAAAGACTGCCTCCACCGCCGAGAACAAACACCTGCGTGCCCCGTCTGCAATTGCAGAACTTCCACTGGCAGCCCTCACATTCATTTGGGTGGGCGCAGCGATTTCCGGCAATATGATCGCCGCCCCGGCAAAGTTTCAGGCACCGTCTCTGACCATGCCGGTGGCTTTGGATGTGGGTCGTATCCAGTTCCACTGGATCGGACTGTTTGAAGCGTTGTGCGTGTTGGCGCTTGTCGGGCTTCTGGTGTGGAGCAGATGCAGGCCTGGGTTTCCGTTGCTGGCAGGCATCGCCGTTTTTGCGTTTCAGCGGCTTTGGATCATGCCATCGCTGGATGCAAGAACGCTGTCGATCATTGCCGGTCACCCGGTCGGAGAAAGCCATTTGCACCTGGTCTATGTTGCGGCGGAAATCCTGAAGATCGGGTGTCTTATCTGGGCAGGGGGCCAGGCCATGACCTCGATTAGCCGCAAACTTAATAACGGCGCCCGGTCGTCGGAATCTTGAAACAGTTACAAACCGCTCACGAAAGGAAAGGTTGATCTCATGAGAGATATTGTTTTGGCTATCACATTGGTATTGGGAAGCGTTCAGACCGCTGTCGCCGAAGGCGATCCCGCCGCTGGCGAGAAGGTGTTCAAGAAATGCGCGGCGTGCCATTCGGTGGACGAGAGTAAGAAGAAAGTCGGCCCCACGATGCAGGGCGTCTGGGGTCGCGAGGCCGGTTCGGTCGAAGGGTTTAAATACTCCTCTGCCATGGCAGAAGCCGGGTATGCCTGGGATGACGAACACCTGACCGGTTTTCTTGCAGCACCCAAGAAATACCTGCCGGGTACCAAGATGTCGTTTCCGGGGCTGAAAAAACCGGAACAGATCGAGGATCTGATCGCCTATCTCAAAACGCTGCAATAGGGCGGTGTGGGTTGGTCAAATTCGACTAACCGAATACTTCATCTCTTCTGAAATCGAAAATGGCGGGCAAAGTGTTGCCTGCCATTTTTGGTTGCATTGCCCGATCAAAAAACAGTTTGGTTCTCGCCTAGAATTCAGAGAACAAACCGGCGCTGCAATGGGTGTATGCGGAACTGATCATTCCGCCAAAAGTGCCGAGAGATCAGCTGCCCCTTTTTGCAAAATCTGCAAAAAAGACATGAGGCTATCGACATCATGACGCTGGGTTGGCGCATGAACGGAAAGTGTTGCGACTAACCTGTCCTGCCCATCCTGAACCGGCACTGCAAGTGCGGTCATCCCGGTCATGAACTCTTCATCATCGGTCGAGTATCTGTTGTCGGCGATACGTTGAATTTCCGTGCGTAACGCGTTGGGGTCAGTCAAAGAGCGTTCGGTCTGCGGTTGCAGATTGCCAGCCGAAAGAAAGCCATCCAGCGTTTTTTGACGCAATGTGGACAGGTACATCTTGCCACTGGCGGTGCAATGAAAGGGCACTTGTGTCCCGACGGGCAATTGAATGCGCAAAGGCCATTTGGTTTCGACCCGGTCCAGATAGATCATGCCTTCACGGTCCGGGGTGGCGAGGTTGCAGGTCTCGCCGACTTGTTCGGCTACGCTGCGCAAGATCGCCAGACGCGCCGTGCGCAAGTGTTCGGACGACATCGTATTGACCGAAAGCAACCTTAGCCGGTGGCCGGGGCCGTATGAGCGACCATCCAGGTCACGCTGCAGGAACCCTTCGGCCTCGGCGGTTTGCAACAAGCGGTGGACCGTTGGCTTTGCCAGTCCCAATGCGTCGATAAGATCAGATGGTTTTACGGCAACCCCGCGCCGCGCCACCTCCTCTAGTATGAGGAGAAGGCGCAAGTTGGTCGGGATCTGAGTTTCTTTTTCTTGTGTTTCCGTCAGGGCCATCCCGCAACAGTCTAGTTATTTGGCAGCAGGATCAAGGCCAGATCGGGCACAAGCGAAACCAAAATCCATACCGACAGCAAAGACACTAGATAAGGTACGGTGTATCTGAGCAGACGGAAATAGGGCACGCCGGTCACGCCTGAGGCGACATACAGGTTCAGCCCGTAAGGCGGCGTAATGAAGCCGATGGACGCGCCGACCAGGAAGATCACCGAGAAGTGGATCGGATCAATGCCAACCGAGGCTGCGATTGGGGCCAGGATCGGGGCCAAAATAATTGTTACCGGCAGGCTCTCCAGCACCATACCTGAGAAGAAAACGATCACCATCGAGGTGAACAGAACCGCATAATAGCCGCCCATGGAGGTCACAAAATCACCGATTGTTTGCTGAGCACCCAACAGGGACAGGATCTGCTGCATCACAACCGAAACGGCGATCAGCGGTGCAAGGATACCTGTGATCTGGGCCGAGCGAATGACGATTGAGGGGATTTCGGGGATCGTGAAGCCCTCGACCACGAACATCTCGGCAAAGGTCTTCTCGGTTGGCGGGATGTCGTTCCGCGCGCCCATGATGCGGTTGATCGGATAGCTGACCAGACCTGCGATGACGCAGAAACCAACCGTCACGCCGGCCGCCTCTGTGGGGGAGAATTTACCAGTGTAGATGCCCCACAGCACCAGTCCGATAGCGAAAAAGCCCAGCCATGCCCCGAACGCCGTTTTTAGCACACGGTTCAACTGTAGCGGGATCAGGTGGCCCCAGCCGTTCATACGACAGATGATCCAGCAGGCAAATTGCATCCCGATGACCATCAGCGCGCCGGGCAGGATGCCCGCCACGAATAGCTCGGAAATCGGCAGGTTCATCAGGAACCCGTAGACGATAAAGATAATGGACGGCGGGATGATGATCCCAACAGTCCCGCCCGCCGCAGCGGTTGCGGCGCTGAATCGTTCATCATAGCCGCCCTTGACCATCTCGGGGTGCAGCATTGAGCCGATGGTGGCTGTTGTCGCCGAGTTCGACCCCGAGATTGCTGCAAACAGCCCGCACGCGCCCAGCGAAGCCATCGCAAGCCCGCCCCGTATCCAGCCCAGACAGGAATAGGCGAAATCGCTAAGCCGTCGCGCGATACCGGACTTGTTGATCAGATCGCCGGTTAGAATGAAGAGTGGCATCGCTAAAAGGGCAAAACCTTTGTTGAAAACATTCAGAAGCTCTGCACCCATGTTGTCCAGCGTCAGGCCAAGGACAAAGGAACAGCCGATGACCCAGTAGCCGATGACCAGAAGAACCGGTACGCCCAGCATGAACAGAAAGGTGACCCCAAGCGAGATCAGTGTGACCATGGTTCCATCTGTCATCAGTCTGCTCCGATCACGGCCTGTTTGATCAACGGCTCGCCTGTTTTCCAGTTATGTAGATCGTCGGCGAGGTTTTGAAACACTCGTCCAACCATCAAAAAGAACGACAGCGGCGCGGCCAGAAGGAACCACCACTGCATGATATTGTCGGTCCCCAGGACAATCTGGAAGTTCGAAGCTGACAGCGCCACCAACCGCGTGGTGGTCACGATGACGATGACTGCAAAGATGAACCAAAGGACTGCATCGAGTATCAGACAGGCCAGTTGACCGCCGCGGGGCATGGAGGTGCGGAATTCGCTAAAGCTCAGATGAGTGCGCAGGCGGACATTGTAGGAGGCGCCGAACCATGCCATCACCATGAACAGCAAGGGCGGAATGGTCGTTGACCAAGGTTCTTGATCATTGAATACAAACCGGTCAATCACGCCCCAGAAGATGATGAAGGCAATCGCCAGATAGGAATAGACCATCACGGACCGTTCAAAATGGCGTTCGACAAAGGGCACTTTCCGGTAGACCCACATGATGAGTAGCCCACCCAGGGCCGCGACGATTGCGCCCAAAACCCATGTCGCGTCGGATTCCAGTGCAGATTGTATCTCGAATGAATCAAAGGTGAGAAGAGCGCTAAAGATAGCGCCTATGTCTGCCCAAAATGACATGAGCCCCGTCCTCCCAGTCGGTGTTTTTTGGAACCGGCCCGAAGGGGCCGGTTCTTGAAGAGCTTAGATTAGGCTTGGCCCATCCACCAACGGCGCGGCTCGACATTTTCCGGCAGGGTGTCGGCCGGAATTTCACGCGCGATATCGTAGATTTCCTGATACGTATCGATGCCGCCAGCCCATTTGTTCAGGCGTTCACGCCACTGCGCCCAAGGTTCTGGGTTATAGTTCGGAGCGCACATTTCTTCGGCCAGTTTGATCTGATCGTCCGGCAGGAAGGCCGGGCGGACACCGTTCTCGGCAAAGATCGTGTTGGGAAGCTGGGGCTCCGAGAAGCCAACTGTGTTCAACAACGCGGCCTCATTCGCACCTTGAATCAACGCCTGAGTGAAGTAGGAAGACTCCATCACTGCGTCTTGCAAATCGCCGCCCAGGCTGTCGAACACCTTGGCCGACATAGAGGTATGTTCGGTGCCGCAGAAGAACTTCAGGTTCACCGACTGCGAAACCACCGGCGCCATGTTGGCGTAGGCCACGGCCGAGGCCCACGTCTCGGCCCCGTCGATCAAGCCGGTCTTCAACGCGTCCAGGGTTTCTTCCCAAGCGACAGGAACAGGGTTCAGGTTTAGCAATTGCATGGCAATCCGACCCAGCTGTGTACCTGTTACACGGTTTTTGGTGCCAAACAGTTCTTCCAGCTTGGTCACGGTTGGCTTGTCGGCAAAGGTCGAACCCATTTGCAAACCACGCAACTCGCAATGGGTGAACAGGAATTTTAACCCATGCCGTTTCTCAAGCGGATCGCGTAGGATGCGTTGGCTCGCTGGGCTGTAGAAGAAGTGATACTGCGCCGCGCGGCTGGGGAACATGTAGGCATAGTCCAGAACGTTCAGATAGGGCGCGCCGCCAGCCGAGTTTTGGGTTGATGCCGCATAGATATCGACAATGCCCTGCTGGGTTTTCTCGACACAGCTCAGCTGACCACAGATCTGGTTATCGCCGATGAACTCGATCCGAATCTCACCATCGGTGCGTTCTTCAAGATCGCGCGCGAACTCGATAGCTCCGGCGCGTTCGATCAGAAGGTTTCGGGTGTTGAAGCCAGAGGCGCCAAACTTCAGCGTGTGCTTTGGTTCTTTGGAAAAGCGCTTCTCATAAGTAGACTCAGCGGCCTGCGCCAAATTCGCCAGACTCATCGCGCCACCGAACCCGCCAGCCGCCAGTAGCGTCGAGCTCATGCCGTAGCGTCCGGCCACGCGGAAGAAATCCCGCCGCGAAATACCACTTAGTTTTTGACCAATCTCCATTGCTTACCTCCCTGATCGCAAATAATGAGACTATTTGTATCAAAAAATGCTAGTATAATTCTTGCATCTTGCATAGAGTTTTTTTCAGCGACTTTGGGAGGAGGCAGTCATGGAAGTGGATTATGCGGTTGTTGGCGCGGGGTCTGCGGGCTGCGTTATTGCCAATCGGCTCAGCGCTGATCCCAAGAACACAGTGGCCCTGCTAGAGGCCGGCGGGCGCGATACGAACCCCTGGATTCACATTCCCGTCGGTTACTTTAAAACGATGCATAACCCGTCGGTCGACTGGTGCTACCGGACGGAGCCCGACCCCGGCCTGAATGGTCGATCCATCGACTGGCCGCGCGGCAAGGTCTTGGGTGGCTCATCTTCGCTTAACGGGTTGCTTTATGTGCGCGGACAGAAAGAAGATTATGACCGCTGGCGTCAGATGGGCAATGAAGGCTGGGGCTGGGACGATGTGTTGCCCTTGTTCAAACGCAGCGAAGATCAGGAACGGGGCGTGGACGAATTCCACGGTGTTGGCGGGCCCTTGTCTGTGTCGAACATGCGCATTCAGCGCCCTATCTGTGACGCATGGGTCGCCGCCGCGCAGGCCGAAGGCTATCCCTTTAATCCCGATTACAACGGTGCCGAACAGGAGGGCGTTGGGTATTTCCAACTAACGACGCGAAATGGTCGCCGTTGTAGTGCCGCCGTCGCCTATCTGAAACCAATACGCGATCGTCAGAACCTGAACATCATCACTAAAGCTTTGGTGTCGCGGGTGATCCTGGACGGCAAAAAGGCCACCGGGCTGGTATACCGGGATAGATCGGGTGTGGAGCACACTCTGAAAGTGCGGCGCGAGATTATCCTGTCGGGTGGGGCGATCAACTCGCCCCAGATTTTGATGTTGTCAGGGATCGGAGACCCGGATCACCTCAAGGAAAATGGCGTTGAACCGCTGCACGCGCTGCCGGGTGTTGGCAAAGGTCTTCAGGATCATCTTCAGGCTCGGCTGGTCTTCAAATGCAATGAGCCCACGTTGAATGACGAGGTGCGCAGCCTATTCAATCAAGCGCGTATTGCATTGAAATACGCCCTATTCCGCGCAGGACCGATGACCATGGCGGCTAGCTTGGCCACAGGTTTCATAAAGACTCGCCCAGATGTCGAAACGCCAGATATTCAATTCCATGTTCAACCCTGGTCCGCCGATAGCCCGGGGGAGGGCGTGCACCCGTTTTCAGCCTTCACAATGTCTGTTTGCCAGTTGCGCCCGGAAAGCCGCGGAGAGCTTAGGTTAGACGGCCCTGATCCATCCACGCATGTCAAAATCATACCGAATTACCTGTCCACAGAAACCGATTGCCGCACTATGGTTGATGCGGTGAACATCGCCCGGCGGATTGCCAAACAAAATCCACTTGCCTCGAAGATCTCTGAAGAGTTTCGACCATCGGCTGAGCTGAGCCTTGACGACTATGAGGGTACATTGGATTGGGCCAGATCGAACACCGCATCAATCTATCACCCGACAGGTACCTGCGCGATGGGACAGGCCGAGACATCAGTTGTCGATGCAAAACTGAAGGTCCATGGAGTATCGAACCTGCGCGTCGCGGATTGTTCGATCATGCCGGAAATCGTCAGTGGCAACACCAATGCACCAGCGATCATGATCGGTGAAAAAGCAAGCGATCTGATACTGGTAGAAGCCTGACGCGCGGACTGACCGGAGTTGAGGTTTGCCTCCCGTCGAATGTGCAGACCTAAACTACTCTAGAAGTAGTTTGAATGATGGATGGCGTTCCGCGCCGCTTGGCATAATCTCTTGAATCGCTAGCGGAATCTCATCCGATGAAGACAGTTTCAGGCGTCTGCGGCTGTCTAGAATATGGGCCAGCCAGGCACGTGCTCCGATATCTCGGGCCATTTGTTCTGCGTGATCCAGATCTCTAACCAGTACATCTGCAGGTGCTTTTGCCAGATAGCGAGATTCTGCGCGCAGCCGGAGAGTTTCGGGCCAGATCATCGTGTTGCCCCGGGCGTTTTCGGGCGTGTCAATCCTTGCCCACAGTCCCTCGGCGTCTTCATGTCGCCCCACGCAAGCATAGGCATGCGCCAACAGAGCTTCATGGTATCTGGTCAAAAATCGAATGCCCAGAGCCTCTGCACCCGCGATTGCGGCTTCCAAGTCAGCCAGCGCTGCTGCGGGGTTTTCGTTGTGATAACGCGCGGCAGCCATCCAAAGATTTGCGCCGACAATCCAAAAGGGTTGTCCAAATGTTTCAGCCAGTGCTTTGGCCTGTTCCAGTTCTTCGCGGATCGGTATGCCACTTGGCGCGTAACAGCGCGCTGCTGTGCTGAAAACGCGAATATATGGGACAAGTGGTGCAACATCCAACCGTTCCCCATGCGCGCGGGCCGAAGCCAACGCCTGCTCCCAGCCATCCGCATCACCCGCGATAAAGCGCCCGTGCGCCCGGAATAGATGGACCAGTTCCAGACAGTCCATCGAATAGGTCATTACATGCAGCTTATGTTGGTCAAAATCATACAGTTCGGCGGTGCGCTGATAGGCTGCTTCCTGCGCGGCGAATTCACCAAGGCTGAAACACGTAACCGATCGTGCGCAGTTTGAAACAACGCCTAGCTTGGGCTCGACTTTGGCAATGTGTTCCATGCGCTCAACCATTCGCACGGTGCCCGACACATCTGACAGTGTGAAAGCATGGGTCCAGATACCCCATGCGATCTGGAATTCAAGCTCACCACCCCCGGCGATCGTTTCGCACAGTGACAGTGCATTGCCATAGGCTGCGGCCGCACGAGCGGAGCCAAACCCCTCCTGCTGAACCAGCGCGTTACCAAGTACAAATTCAGTCGACATTTCCAGGCGATTGCGCAGATCCTGATCTTCGATTTTCTGTAGTAGCCCCTTGGCAATTTTAGCAACACGCACGCTTTCTGCGATCTCACCGCGCATGGTTGCGACCTGAGCGGCCTCGGCCAGTTTCGGGATGGCCTGCGCATAGTCTTCGCACCCCATCAAGTGCTTTGCTTCGATGATCGGATTGGTCTTGAGAGTTTCAGGTGCAATCGCCCGATAGGCCTGCAGCGCGTCCCCATGCAGCTTGCGGGCGCGCGTGTTCAACATGGATGTGACCACCGCATCGCGCAGCAGCGCATGATCGAAGGCAAGCTCGTTGGCACCCCTTTGCCGAAGCAAACTGCGATAGACAAGCGTGTCCGTGGTCTTTTGGACCTCGTGCATTGGTTTGTTCATCATGGCAGCAGCTACGTCCGTTGTTGCATAGTCCTGCAGGACGGCGACAACCTCGACCAGCTGCCTTTCATCCTCATCGACATCTAGCCGTTGTTGAAGGGCTTCAATCAGGTTTTGCGGTATGGTCGCCTCGATACTCGCTTGCGGCTGTTCCAGTAGGGTCATCGTGTAATGGTACACATAAAGCGGTATGCCATTCGCCCGTTCGATTATCTTGTCGCGTGTTGATTGGTTGAGCCGGGCATCCGGGTCTAGAAATCCAATCAGCCTGCCCGCAGAGTGATCTGCAAGTGGGGTCAGATCGATGCGCAGGTCTGCTTCTACCTGCAGATTTCGCCCTTCCAGCCTGTGTGTCGCCAACAAAAACAGCGGTTGGTTGCGAAAAACCTGCGAAAGTAGGGTAAGGAACGCAACAGAATCCTCATCAAGCCATTGGGCATCGTCGATGAACAGTATGAGCGGTCCCTTGGCAAGCTCGCGTTCGAGTATTGCTTGCAACGCTTCTGTGATCCGGCCTTGGCGGACGATTGGCGCGACAGGTATTTGCGACATATTCAAGAGGCGCTGAAGACCGTCTAGCATACCTTCCGGAGCCCATTCCTCGAGGGAAGCAGCGGGGTCCGTTCCTTTCTGTTCTTGAGCGATCAACGTACGTATTGCGGCGTTGAAACAGGCATAGCTCTGCTCGCTGCGGTGAAGGGATCCCATGACGCGTATGACGTTTGCATCCGGAACTGACGCCAGGAATTGCTCGGCCAGCATTGTTTTGCCGTAGCCTCCGGGGGCCATAACATCTGCAAATGTAAATCGGCCCGATACAGCATCCGCGTAACTAGTGCTGATCTGATTTATCAGGTCGGAGCGACCAAGCATCGGCTGTCCGACCGGGTTCAATTCGACTTGCCCGTCCCAAAGCGCATGTTGATCCTGAAAACCTGGTTGGACATTCAAGGCATCGCCTGTCACCAAGGGGGGCTGATCACCTGTCAGGTGCGGAACGTCAATCGCCCAGACATCGATGGGATTGCGAAAGCCTTTGAGCGTTGTCTCACCAACGTCTCTGAGGTTAAGCGCCGCCATATCGATGGACCGCCTGACTTCGGATGAAAAGAAGATGCTGCTTGGGCTCGCCAGCGATTGCAGACGCGCAGCGCGGTTCACCGCGTTACCGATGGCCAGTGCTTCCTGAGCCGCCTCGCCGGCGCGCACGATGTTTACAACACTCCACCCGGTTGCGATGCCGCAACAAGCTTGCAAAAGCTTTCCCTGTATTGTGAGTGCCGAGGCGATTTCGATGATCCTGATTGCGCAAGCAACTGCAGTGGCAGCGCTGTTTTTGATCGACCTTGGGTACCCAAAATAGGCCATGGCGCCATCGCCCATGTACTTCGCAACAAAGCCGCCCGCATTTTGGATTTCCTGCTGGCACTGGCTTTGAAAGCTCTGAATCACCTCGAACATGGCTTCATTGCCAAAATGCTGTGTTGCATCGGTTGAGCCGACAAGGTCGATGAACACAACGGTCATGTATTGGGATCGTGCTTCGCTGGCTTCTCCGATACGGGCGCCGCAGCTTGAACAGAAATTCACGCCAGCTTGGGATGGCCTTCCGCAGCGTGTACAAATCATCTCAGTCATTTGGCCAGCTTCCTCAGGATCTTTAACTCTGCATGGGGAAACGGGTCGTTGAAAACCGCGGGACGGTTCTGAATATGCGTCAAAGCTCAGACATCTAGTACCCAATTCGGGGTCAGAATTCGGGAATGAGATGCCTGGTTGCACGTTCCCCCGTTCGTGCAGCGTACCAAGCGCGGTCAGCCTGATCCTGCTGACCAAAGCATAGTGTATTTAGATATAATGCTCGAAATATGCTGTTTTGTCGACAAATTCGAAACGCTAACGCCATCTCTCTTCGGTTAGAACTTCGCGGATCACGCAGGTCTGAACCAATTCTCGAACTCAGGAATTACCAATAAAACCTATTTCTTGCCGGTCGCCCGGCGCATTCATAAAAGACAGGTGACTTGTTCTCCGGTTTATTCCGGTCGTTTGAGAATGCATTTAACAATCGTTGGATTGACGTCGCGGGCTCGAATTTAGCGCATCGAATTGGGCGAACTAATTCCCCAATGAAGGCCGGAAGAAAACAAACTTTGGGCACAATGAAGAGATTCCTTGAGTTGGCGCCGGATTCAAGGATGATCTTGATGCTCGCAACCGCGTCTGAATTTTGACTCGTTGCGAGCGTTGTTCCTCCGTCCACGCGCATTTGGCCATCATAAGATTGGCTTAAAGTTGTGAAAGTAGATGGTGATATAGATGTTCAAATACAAAAGCCCGCTTAGCCGTATTCTTGACGGGACCAATATGCCCAATGTGGGCGAGGAAGAAACGGTCGATAGTGACGTTATCGTTGTTGAAGATACAGAAGTGGCAGCTGAACAGCCTGAGCCAGAGATCGCTGCACCCGAAGTCGCCAACAAGGTCGAGATACCAGCAGCAGGATCGGATGAAATTGCGTCTCAGGCATTTGCGGAGAGGCTTGAAGCCCTGAACACACCCAGCGTGGCAGAAGTTCCAGCGGTTCAGACGGCTGATACGGTTCAGCCAGCCGATCTTGACGAAACACCCAGCACAAATGCCGAGGCCGCCGAAGTAGCGGCTGCCCCAACAAAACGCAACGGGCGGGTTAAGACCACCTTTTTGGGCTTCGGTGATCAGACGGACCCGATCAAGGACATTCTGAAGAACGCACCGCCGGTCCAGTCCGAGACCCGGCAGGAAACATATCCCGTCGGCTGGTTGGTCGTCACAAAAGGTCCGGGAAGAGGAACCAGTGTGATGCTGACTGATGGGCTGATGCAGATCGGTCGAAATGATGATCAAGCGATCCAGCTGGATTTTGGAGACAATGGTATCTCGCGCAGCAATCACGCAGTCATCGCATATGACGCAGAATCCCGGAAATGCTATCTGGGTCACGGAGGCAAGGCAAACCTGGTACGCCTGAATTCTGGGCCGGTTCTGAGTACTGTCGCGTTGGCAAGCGGTGACTGTATTCGCATCAGCGATACCACCATGCGGTTTACAGCTTTTTGCGACGATGATTTCGACTGGAAAGAGGGTTGAGTAGATCTAAAGTAAACTCTCCTTAAACAAGAGCGCTTTGCTAAATTGCAGGGCGTTTTTTGATTTTTAAGGACCGGGTCGGCGGAGGAAAATGCAAATATATAATAAAAAACAATAGTTTATGTTGATATAAGATGAGTCTAAAAATCAACATAAATTCTTCTTGGGCGCACCTTATTACAGTTCAATTTCTTGTGTTGTTAATCAAATCGGTGGGTAGAAAGTGAGTAAGGGTAAGGTTGATCGATATGAGAATGAACCGAAGAGTTTTTGTAAATAGCACATCGCTGGCGGCCTTTGTCGCTATGGTGCCTGTCGGAGGGCGTGCTCTGGCGATGGCCGCCGGGCAAGTCGCACACCGGATACTGGCTGCAGACAAGTTGAGTTTCCTGACCGAGAAGGTTGCGAAAGCAGTTGTGCTGCTGAGCCTGGGTGCCGAAGTCGAAAAGGATCTTGCTGAACTGCAAGAAGCCCATGATGAGTTTGACGACATTCTGCTGGGCTTCCGCGAGGGTAAAGGATCCTCGGGTGTTGACCGTGAGCGGTTTGTCTCGGTGAACAACGCGCTGAAAGAGGTCGAAAAGCTTTGGATGCCTTACCGCAAGGCGATTGAAGAGATCATCGAGGCGGGATCGGTGGATGATGAACATCTGCACCTGATTATCGACAATGATGAGGTTCTTGAAAAAACCTGCCACGAAGTTGTGCGTAAGCTGGAAGAGGCCTATGGCGACGTGGATATCGATCTGGCACTGGCGCTGGCACTGGACTTTGCAGGACGACAGAGAATGCTGACACAGAAGATCTGCAAGGAAATCGCACTGGCAGCAACAGGTCAGGACACCGAAGAGCACCACAAGAAATTCAAGAAGAACGCCAAGAAGTTCGGCAAGATTGTCGATGTTCTGATTGAAGGTGGAAGCAGTTCAATCACGATGGCCAAACCGCCAAGCAACGCGGCACTTGAGGCATTGACCGAAGTTCAGACCCATTGGGCGAAACTGCAGCCAGTTGTCGAGCAGCTTGATAGCGTGGATGTGCCAAACGTCGATGACGTGGCCCACTTCTGCGCCGAGATGGATGTGCTTGAAATCGAATCCGAAAAGGCCGCGCTTCTCTATGAAGAGGCCATCAAGCTGGATTCCTGAACTCTAACCATGTTTCGCGTGATTTGGCCCCAAACTACAGCACCTGCACGGAACCCGTAGCAAAACCAAATTGCGATAACTTTGATGCCCAAAAACATGCGTCAGAAAAGTACTAAATGAGTGCTAACTCGAGGAGTTAAAATGTTAAATTCACCATTCACGCGGCTTTGTGTTGCCGCATCAATCATCTCAGGCGCTGTCACCACCGCGTCACTTGCACAAGAGGTTCGTCTGGTTGGGAAGGACAGCAATATCGACGTGATCGGCAATCTTCTGTCGTCAAAAGACGGGAAGTATCTGGTCGAAACGGATATCGGCGAGTTCGTGATCAATCAGGACCTTGTGACTTGCGAAGGTGAAGCGTGCCCGACTGAGCAAACCTATGTCTATGACCTTGAAATTTCCGCCCCCGATGAAATCGCGGAAGTTCTGGTTCCGATCATCGCCGAAGGCTACGCGGCAGCAGCTTTGGAGGCTGAGGCGCAGCTTTATGACGAAAACGGAGAGCCGGTAGATACTGAAACCGTAGACGTGGGCGACCATAAATACGGCGAGGAGCATGACTTTGCCCTGTTGCTGACCGATCTGGAAGGTGAGGATGTCGCAACGTTCGGTATTCATACGGCCAATGGCGCGCGCCTGTTCGAGCGTCTTGCGAAGAAAGATGCTTCGATCATCTTCACCGAAACCTCTGCGCGCAAAGCGGATCGTTCCATCGTTTCGGAAGGCAGCGGCGGCAACTTGCGCGACTTTGATCAGGAGCGTGTTATCGCGGTGGACGGTTTTGCGATGATCGTGAACCCGCTGAACCAGATCCCCGATCTGAGCGTCAAGCAGGCTCGTGACATCATGTCGGGTGATATCACGAACTGGTCCGAGGTTGGCGGTTCGGATGCACCCATCCATGTCTACTCGTTCGACCCGGATACCGAAGCGTATCATCATATCGAAAAGCTTCTATTCAAGAAGTCCGACAAGACGCTGACGAACGAGTCGAGCATTGTCCACGATCGCACTGAGTTGACGACCGCGATCATGGAGGATGTAGCTGGCTTCGGTATCGTCAACTATGCCGCTAAGCGCGATGCGCGTGCTGTTCCGCTGCGCACAACTTGCGGTATCGTTCAGGACCCCAGCCTCTTCAACCTGAAGACCGAGGAATACTATCTGCAGGAACGCGTTGTGGCTTATAACCGTTCGGATATCGACGGCTATGCGCGCGAACTGGTTGATTTCCTGGATGACGGCAGCCTGGACGGTCTTGTTGCCAAAGCTGGTTATATCGACCTGTCGATCACATCAGACAGTCAGGAGCGCGCCGCAGAACGCCTCGTTGCCGAACTGGAAGAGGGTGAGAACGAGTATGAGGCGGAGCTTGTCGAAGACCTGCTGAAAAACATGAACACTCATGAGCGGCTCTCGACGACCTTCCGTTTCGCGCCGGGCTCGAAGCGGTTCGACAACAAAGCCGAACGCGACCTGAAGCGCATGGTGCGCTATCTGGCCGAAACCAAGCCTAGCGAAGTCGTGATTGTCGGGTTCACTGACAACAAAGGCCCCTTCGACTCGAACCTGCTGATCTCGCAGGAACGGGCCCAGGCTGCGCTGGATCACCTGATCGAAGTTGCAACAGGTGGCGAACTGGACGGGATCACCCTGAAGGCGGCTGGCTATGGCGAGCTGGAACCCGTGGCCTGCAATGACAGCCCGCGTGGCCGAGCGATCAACCGCCGTGTCGAAGTGTGGATCGCCGGTTAAGGCAAAACAGGCAAGCCGCGGGTGCCACCTCGCGGCTTGCACGTCACTAGTACAGTTTCTTCAGGGTTCGAGGCGAGTATGAAAAGTTGGTCAAAATATGCTGCCGCAATAGCCTTTGGTTGCATCGCGTCTTCAGGGCTTGCGCAGGAAGTAACATTGACCTCGAAGGACGGCTCTAGGTCGGTGACTGGCGAACTGGTCACAATCCAACCCGGTAAGTTCATCGTACGATCAAATGTTGGGGTGCTATCCCTAAATGCAGCAGAGTTTCATTGCATCGGCACGGCTTGCCCCGCGAACCTGCCAACAGATACTGACCTCGTTGTGGCTGGAAGCGCCGGTTTGGCTGATATCCTGCTTCCGTTGCTGGCCGAAGGTTTCGCCGCCGAACAGGAACTCTTTTCCGATGTTTTTGATCTACAGGGCGTGCCGCTTGGTGAACAGCATGCGTTCGGACAGAATGATACTGCTTCTGTCGCGATCGGATCTGAGGCTTTCGACATTCTGATCATGGATGAAGAGGCCAGCCCGGTTCACAGCATTCTTGTGAAAGAGGCTTCGGGTCAGAACCTTTTTGAGGCCTTGATCGCCGGCGAAAGCGATCTGATTGTCAGCGAAGAACCGGTCTCACCCCAGAACTATGCGCAGGCCAGAAAAAGTGGTCTGGGTGAGTTGACCTCATTTCAGCAGGAACATGTTCTGGCGGTTGATGGCTATACGGCGACGGTCAATCCAGCGAATGAACTGCTGGCTCTGACACTTGATCAGATATCGCAAATCCTGTCGGGCGAGATTGTAAACTGGACTCAGTTTGGTGGACCCGATCACAAGATCAACGTCTACACGTTACCGCAAAACTCGGAAGCGTTTCACAGGGTCGACGGGCTTATCCTTTCCCCTTTCGAACGCGATTTTCTGACCGATGGCAACATTGTAAACTCGAACCGAGAGCTCTCGCGCGCGATTGAAACCGACCCATATGGCTTCGCCGTCATGCGGTTTTCCAACATCCGAGATGCGCGCCCGGTGCCGTTGCGCAGTGAATGTGGGATCATCCATCTGCCCAACCAGTTTTCGATGAAGACCGAGGAATATGGGCTGCAGAACCGGGTGACCGTTTATAATGGCCGTGATCTTTCAGGAGTTGGCGCGCAATTGGTCGAATTTCTGGACAGCCCGCGCATTGATGGGTTCGTATCCAAATCCGGTATCACCAGCCTATCGGTCATCGCGCAAAGCGAGGATGAGAAGTTTGCCCGGCTCAGATCGGATATCGCCGACATGACAGTCTCGGCTAGCGCTTCCGAACTCCGGTCTTATGTGAGTGACAAGCTGACAACTGCGCGTCTGTCGACAACATTTCGCTTTTCGCCCAGTTCTGCGGCTCTGGACAACAAGGCGAAGCGGGATATCGAGCGGATTGCCGAGTATATACGCGATGTTGAACCCCAAAAAATCATTCTGGCCGGGTTCGCGGATGCGGGTGGCAGCTATGGGAAGAACCGTCAGCTATCGCTCGCGCGGGCCAGGCAGGTTCTGCGAGAACTTGCAACAAGCTTGGAAGCCAGCGGGCCCGTCAACACTGTGATCGAAGTGCGTGGATATGGGGAAATGGCCCCGGTTGCCTGCAATAGCAACGCGATTGGTCGTGCGAAGAACCGGCGTGTTGAGGTTTGGAGTGAAGTGAACAGCCCCGATGCAGAGGTGCGCGCATGGGGTGGATAGTGAACGAATGCGCGGTTTCTGAGGTCGATTCTCCTCAGGTGTTGGTGGCAAAAAAAAGTCGGGCAAATCTACGTTCGACGACAGCAAGGTAAGTGTTTCATATGGTACAATCAGCCCACTCAAACGACCAGTTCCCGGATGAACTTGCCCCAGGCACCAAATTGCTCTCCGGCCAGTACACCATCATCCGTTTCCTCAACAGCGGCGGCTTCGGCATTACGTACCTTGCCAAGGACAGCCTTGAGCGGACAATCGTGATCAAGGAATGCTTCCCCGAAGCGATCTGCCGCCGCAGCAACACCGCGGTTCGCCCGCGGTCGCAGTCGCATACATCTTCATACGAAGCTCTGGTTCGATCCTTCGAAAAAGAGGCGCGTAATCAGTCGAAACTGGTGCATCCCAACATCGCGGGTGTGCATCAGGTGTTCAGAGACAACGAAACCGCCTATATGGCGATCGACTTCATCGAGGGCAAAGATCTTCTGGATACGATTGAAGATCGTGAGACGATGCCACCAAATGAGGTCGAACAGCTGCTGCGCACCACTCTGGAAGCCATCGGTTTCATTCATAGCGAAGGTATGTTGCATAGGGATATCTCGCCCGACAACATTCTGATCAACAAGGACGGCGAGCCGGTGATCATTGACTTTGGCGCTGCGCGCGAGAGTGCTGCCAAATCCGACCGTGCAATGTCGATGTTGAGAGTTGTCAAGGAAGGGTATTCTCCGCAGGAGTTTTATCTGCAAGGGGCTGAACAGGATCAATCTAGCGATCTTTATGCGTTGGCAGCTACATTCTATCACGTCATCAAGGGGTCTGCCCCACAGGATAGTCAGACCCGGCTGGCGGCTTTGGCTCAGAATGGCAAAGACAGTTACGAGCCGCTTGAAGGCATGGTTGAAGGATATCCTGTCACTTTCCTGCGGGCGCTTGACCGCGCCCTGAGCATCCCGCCTGCGGACAGGTTCCAATCTGTGCAGGAATGGCAAGACGCGATCGAAGAAAGGATGCCTATTGAGGCAAAACCCGAACCGGTCGAAGCCGTCGATTTCAATGATACGGTCGCAGTCAACAGCCAACCGCCGCGTGGTCGATCCAGCGCGGCGCTGATGATAGCATTGTTTGTGGCCGGGTTGGTCGGTGGTGCCTGGTATTACCTCAGTCAAAAAGGCGAGACGAATCTGGATGTGGCTGAGGTTGCCACTACCCAGCAGGTTACCACGCAACCAGAGGCTAAAGAAGAACCGCAAACCAGCGCGGCGGAACCTGCGCAACCCGAACCCCAGCCGATTGTCGCAGAGGCTGTGGCAGAGCCGGCAAGCCCGTTATCAACTGAGGCCGATGCGAACTGGATTGCATGGACGGGTCCTGCCGTGGACCTGCCATTTACCACCGTTACAACATCGCAACCGCAGGGCAGATTCTCGATGGTTTCGCTGGTGCGGTCCGATCTGGATCAAGAGGCAACCAATTGGCTGAAATCCGGTACTGTTATCTATTCGGTAAATGGCCATCTGGTTGTAGATGACGCGTCGATTATTCAGGCCATCCAGTCGCGCGCCGCCGACCCAGACAGTGGCGAGATTTCGGTTGAGATGAGGGTCAGAACCGACCCGGACAGTCCCGTTGCCGAAAAGAGCCTACCTCTTCATACCGGCCAGATGGTCGAGCTTACAAACGGAGTTCAGTTCATTACGGTTACCAATGGCAATGGAAAGTGGGTCAGCAAAGTGTTGCGTGCGCCTGCATCTACGCCGTCGGTTCGCGTAGGCGATATTGTGTTGTCAGAAACCACTTCGCACGTTGCTGTTGAGGGCGAGAATGGCATAACCCGCTTGTTTGAAGAACTGAGCCGCTCAGGTGCCGAGCTGGCGTTGTTGACCATCGCGCGCAATGGCGAGTTGCAATCAGTTGATCTGCCGCTGTCGCGCTAAGGCTCTGGCGACCTTTGAAGACCTTTCGCTGAAGGAAGTCCATGTGTCACATCCCGAGAAATTTCTGATGCAAACTGACAATTCGAGACTTAACCAGGCTGTAGCGCCTAGAAGCTTCGATATCTCAACGGTGATCAACCAAGGTGCCCGCGAATATCAGGAGGACGCCATATTTTCCGAACAATCCCCAGGGTCAGGTGTTGGGTTTGTGGTTTTGGCGGATGGTATGGGGGGGCATACGGCCGGAGATATTGCGTCAAACCTGATCGTTCGTGAGGTGATGAAAGGCTGGCTGGCCACCAATCTGAATGAGAATTCAAAGAACTCCGAAGTCACCGCATTCTTGCGCGACAGTGCCAGCAGGGCGAATGCACAAGTCTACGATGCTATTCACAATGACCTGGATATCAAGGGAATGGGTGCGACCCTTCTTGCCCTGATTTGCATACAGGACCGGGCGTTCTGGCTGTCGGTGGGGGATTCACCGCTCTATCTTTGGCGCTCTGGTGAGCTTAGGCGGTTGAACGAAGATCATTCAATGGCGCCTCAAATCGATATGATGGTGAAGCTGGGTATGCTAGATGCTGAAACCGCCCGCACACATCCTGACAGAAACATGCTTACATCTGTCATCCATGGTTCTGACATCGCCAAAATAGATTGCCCCGCGGAGCCGCTCGAACTCTGGCCGAGTGATATTCTCATTGCAGCGTCCGATGGTCTTCAGTTTCTGAGTGATCAGGGCATTCTGGAGGTTATTGCTGCCAACAGTGAAATGGGCAGTGATGTCATCGCGGATGAACTGATCAAAGCAGTGATCAGCATGGATGATCCCGATCAGGACAACACAGCTTTTTCCGTGGTGAAGGTTTGTGCTCATGATCAGGACACATAACCAGTAAATGACAGTTACTGCGAGTGCGATTGCTAAGAGGAAGACCTTGGGACACCTGTCGTGTCTTGTCGCCGCACGCCGCCAGTCTTTGAGCCTGCCGAACATGATCTCAATCCTGTCGCGCCTTTTGTACCGGCGCTCGTCGTAACGGACGGTAGTCTTGCGCTATTTCCCGTCCGGGATGCAGGGGCTTAACTTTGGCCACAGTCGACGGCTGTCTGATCGTCGTTACGCGATCTGCTTTTGTGAAACTGATAAGCGCGGCTATTAGAAATTGCCGCCGATGCGTAAATTCAAAATTTCATTGATTTACAGGGTGTTAATGACTGGCATCGAACCGATAAAATCAGAGGTCAACACTTTTTTACAAACTTGCCTGCGTTTAAGAAATGCACCGCATGTGAGAAGTCAGGCGTGAGGGAATACGTTTTGGTTCAGAGACAATCTGCGCATCAGCCAATGAGAAACATGCTGAGCTTATTGGTCTGCAGGGTCTAGCCAGCCAAAGTCCAAGGCCGTCTGGATTTTCTCGGTATGCCCAGCCAATGCGAGGTTGTGACCAAAACTCGGCAGACTACTCCTTACGCCTGTCGACTTTCTGCAAGGCTGGTATCGGTCAGTGGAACCCGGACACCGGGTTGAACAACGGCCGGATCATAGGGTGTGCGATCAAAGACCTCGCGCACCATATCCGCAAAGAAAGACAGTGGTTTGCTGGGATAGGCGGGATCAAAGCTGGATTGATCCCAGCGCTCGCAGAACTCGGCACAGTCATCGAAATAGATGCTGTCGCGATGGGCCTCGCGTTTATCGGGGTTCGCGCCTACATGCTGCCCGAAGTAAACAAGCTGAAAATCCCCATGGGTGCGCACGCACCAAGTGACCTGTTCGCGCAAGAAGGGTTTAAGGATCGAGGCCGCATATTCATCGTGATTATGCGGCGCGTAGATGTCGCCGATATCATGCAGCAAGGCGCCGACTATCCAGTCTATGTCTGCCCCGTCATACCAGGCCCGGGTGGCCGATTGAACCGAATGGCCAAGACGCGTGACCTGATAGCCCGACAGGCTTTTGTCCAGCCGCTCCAGGGCCTCAAGCAAACGATCTGCCGTTCCTTGGCAGTACTCACGCTCCAGGGTGTCGAGGAAGGCATAGTCCTCTTTGTCCCCGTCTTTCATCTGCGTGAATTTCACCTGATCCATAGCATGTCCTTTGACGTTAACGTGTGGGTCAGCGGGCGCAAGCCAGCCCATAGTTCTAGACTATCCACGCAAATACCAGACTCAGCAAATCAAACCTGTTGTGCCGGTGAAATTAATAGTCGCCGGAGGTAGGTGTTCGACTTCGTTTAAGAGCACAAAGCTGCGCGATGATCCCGCAGCCTAGTCCAGTTCACAGCGGCATGCGAAAGGATCGGCGGGCCTGTGCGCCGCCGCGTCTTTCACGTTTTGGCATGGCAAGTGGCAAGGGTTTGAACGGTTGCTTCAGTGATGTCAAAAGCAGGTCGCAAAACGCGGCCACCGCGGGTGAATGGTCCATAAAAGGCGCCGCCGTTTCATAAGCATGCCGCGCGGCCTTTGCATAGTTGGCATTGCCCGGAACACCCGCGATCCATTGCATATAGCCAAGCTGCCCCATCTGCCGCGCTTCATCCGCTGGCATAGGTCCTGTATCAAGTTGAACAATCGTCCGTTCCAATAACATCGCGCCCTCCGCGCAAAGGGACGTGTGTGGCTGGTCACGGTGATCTGCCGGGGATTCTTGGCCCATCGGTCGTCTCTGCCGTTCCCAAGGCACCCCGCCCAGGTTCAAGTTGACTGCGGCGCATGGCATCACACACCGGAGATGGCAGGTCTCCTGACTTGCGGGTCAACGCTTTCCCGATCCTTCCCGAACCCAAGGGCCCAGTGGTTTTCAACGGGGTCGCTCGCCGCTTACAGTTGCGGGGGCAGTCACGGACTTGGGGATCAACCCGCACCGTGTTCCCTTTTCAGCCGACTCGAACCGAGCCGGACACCATCGCCTTCACTGTCTCATAGGAAACTACCTGTGTCTATAAGGTTCAGGCACAGCCTGACGTCAGTTGAACGCCGTTCGAAACAGCCTGACAAACCGCCAGTTATCGCATGCTCAACCCGTCAAGAGGCCTTTACAGGCCGTGGTCTTCGGGTGCCTTAATGTCAGGACGTGTTGGTAAGCTGAACAGAGAGAGTTCCCCTATGTCGAACCATGGCTACGACTCTGGCCGATTGAACCTGCCCTTCGTTGGTATCTGCACCTTTGGCAAATATCCGTATATCGAGGATTGGGACGCGATTGACGCGGACGTCGCGGTTCTTGGCGCTCCGTTTGATTTCGGCTGTCAATGGCGGTCCGGGGCGCGGATGGGGCCGCGTGCGATCCGTGAGGCGTCGACGCTGTTCTCATTCGGCCACGCAGGGGCCTATGATCACGAAGATGATGTCACCTATCTGGACCCGGCCAAAGTGACCATTGTCGATATCGGTGACGCGGATATCGTGCATACCGATACGATAAAAAGCCACGCAAACATTGAGTTTGGGGTACGTAAAATTCTGGAGGCGGGAGCGCTACCGGTGGTCTTGGGCGGCGATCATTCAATCAACATCCCCTGCATCAATGCCTTTGATGATCAGGAACCAATCCATGTGGTGCAAATCGATGCGCATCTGGATTTTGTCGATGAACGCCATGGGGTGCGCTATGGCCACGGAAACCCGATGCGCCGTGCCGCTGAAAAACCCTATGTCAGAGGCCTCAGCCAAATCGGAATTCGCAATGTGTCGTCCACGGCCAAGGATGGCTATGTGGATGCCCGCTCCATGGGATCAGACATCCAGTCGGTGCGGCAATTCCGCAAGATGGGGGTCGATGGGATGCTGGCCCGCATTCCTGAAGGTGCGCGGTATTATGTGACCATCGACATTGATGCCTTTGACCCATCAATCGCTCCAGGTACAGGTACACCAAGCCATGGCGGGTTCATCTACTACGAAGTGCTGGAGCTGATGGCAGGTCTGGCCAAACGGGGCCACATTGTTGGTCTCGATCTGGTTGAGGTTGCCCCGGATTATGACGCCACCAGCTCTACCCAAATCCTTGCGGCGCAGCTGCTGATGAACATCATCGGGCGGGTGCTTCATGAGAAAGAGCAGCGTTAGATCCGCCAATCGTCATCTATGCGTGCAGAGCGTTTGAGCGTGCCGCCGCCATTGGCGGTGGTTTTGTGCTATACTGGGCGCATTGAAGCACTCCTTAAGGGGGATTTTTAAATGACTACGATTGCCAAACTGAATTTTCTTAGAAAACAAGCCGGATTGCCGCTGATCCGTTTTGACCTGATCAGATTACGTGACGAAGATATTCAGGACCTGCGTGATGCCTATGCTGCAATGTACGAAATATCGGACATCGCGATGGGCGATCGACGCGGATATTTCGCACTGGCGCGCGGCCACGGTTATGATCAGGACCTTTGTCACGATGATGACCGCACGTTTCTGACCTGGCACCGATCCTATGTCTATTCATTCGAAAAATCGCTGAACAGCGCGCTTCAATGGAAGCGCGGGGATAGTGAGCTTGAATTGACGCTTCCTTATTGGGATTGGACGCAGTTTGCTACCGCGACGCACGCCACGAACGGGCTGCCGAAAGTAGTGGACGATGCGACCTACACAAACAGTGCCGGGGACGAAGTTCCCAACCCGCTGGCCTGCGCGCGCAGTCTCTATCGCAGCATTGCCCTGGGTCTGACCGGCGATGAGGTCTTTACACGCAGATACACGACGCGCCTGCGTAGCAATATCCCGTTGCTGGAGGATGAGGTTGAGCGCTATTTGACCAACCCAAACTTTGAAGCCTTCCAAGCCGATTTCAACTTCGCGGCTCATGGCGGTATCCACGTCCTGACGGGGGGCACGGATACATCGTCGCCCTTGCCCCGCTCGATTGGAGATATGGGTAGCACAGTGTCTGCCTCATATGACCCGGTATTCTGGCTGCACCATGCGATGTGCGACAAGGTTTGGGCAGATTGGCAGGCGCTATGGCCCGGGGCCAATGTTCCACAGCATGTTCTCGACACAGTCGTATATGACGGTCGGGTGGGCCGCGATTTGATCGACGCGGAAACCTCGCTCAGATACATCTATTCCGAGGATTCCGTTGAAGCCGCGATTGGTGCTTTGGGAACCTCGGACAGCGCACCCGTGGCCACATTGTCAGCGGCAGCAAGTCATGTCACCGAGGTTCGGCTGGGCACAGTGAAAGCCGGATTTGTCAGGGCCGAACTTGAATTCCATCGCATGCGACCGCCGACCGAAAGCTTTGAGCTGCGTGCCTATGTCGACAACGCCAATTGCGATGCCTCAACTGGGTACAAAGACAAAAGCTATGCGGGGCGCCTTGTGTTTTTTGGCCATGGCACCTGTCCGGGCGCGCCGGGTCACTGTAACCCTGCCTTAGCCGTCCGTGATGACTATGATCAAAGATACAAGCATCCGCTTAGATATGAACACACGCGGTATCGGCTGGACATCACACGCGGTTTGCGGCGCTTTATTGGTCGAAAGAAGACGGTAAAAAACCTGAAGATTTACCTTGTGACGCTGGATGACAAAGGTGAGTCCGTCGCGCCCGAGACGCTGGTCTATGATCAATGTTCGCTAAGAACCTATGCCAAAACCTAAACTGCTGGGGTCGGATCCTTGGACGTTAGACTTACGGATAAAGCTGTCAAAGACAGGGTTCTAAGGATCTGGCTGCGCCGTGTCCCGGAGGCGGGTGGTTTCCTGCAGGCCTGGCATATCGATGCAAACAATAATGAGCGGCAGATAGGCGGCACTACTTTGTATGGCAGGGGGGTCGGATCGACGGCACAGGAGCGCGCGATGCTGTTGTTTCGGCTGCCTCCTGATACCCCAAGTCTGAAACTGTCCGCAGGCGACCGGGTCGAAATTCGCATTGAGGCGGGAGGCAGCCTCCAGGCGCTTGATCTGGAGGCCTTAGAGGTCGAATGAAATCAGTTGATCTGTCGAAAGATCAATATCCAACCTGACGGGTAGACTGAACAGCCGAACGGATTATCCGGCCTTGGTTTGGGCTGTTCCCGAGGCTACCTGACACAACATCCGTGCCAGGTATTGCTGGAAGTACCAGACAGTTCGCTCCTTTGGTGACAGACGCCCGGGCTGAGCGGCCAACGCAGCCGCATTGGTGGCGATTGACCCGATGATACCCTTGTCTTCGTCATTGATCCGGTCAAATCCTGCCTTGAGCTCGGCGGCGTATGCTGCGCGTTCTTCAGGGTCTTCGGGCACTGCGCCGGGATAGGCATCCGCTCCCCAGAATACTTTGACTTTGTCGGTGCCATAAGGTTGCAGAGATAGCCAAAAGGTGCGTTCCGCGACGACCGAGAAGACATGTGTAGGAAAGACCGCCGACAGGACCGCCTTGTTCCGCTCCTCCTCGGTCAGCAAGGGGTTGTCGACAACCATGTCGGAATTGCGCTCATAGGATTTGCCGGGAATGCGCCCTTGTTCATAAAGGCTAAACCCCGCATCGCCATGCATCGCATTGGCCAGTTTGGTGGGCATCGCCGGTTCGATGGTTTGGGCGTGTGCGACAAACAGGTGATAGCCTTCGGTGAAGTTCTGAACCAGGATTTTCCAGTTTGTGTCCCAGACCTCTTCGGCGCGAAACAGAGTGCGATATCTGGGAAGCTGATAGTTTTCCAGCCGCGCGGACAGTTTCGCCAGGCGGGGGGCCAATGGTGCGGCATTGGTGTCCAGCGAGACATAGACCCAGCCCTGCCAGATCTCGACCTGAAACTGCGGCAGGCAGACCTGTTTCCTGTCGAAATTCTCACGCATATAAGCTGCGCCGATCAACTGACCGTCCAGATTGTAGGTCCAGGCATGATAGGGGCAGCTGATCCGGCCCTTGATGTTTCCTGCGCCCTCCAACAGCGTTGCCATCCGGTGACGGCAGATGTTTGACATCGCGCGTAAGGTGCCAGAACGGTCACGCAGCACGATCACCGGATCCCGGCCTATCGTGGTGGTGCGATAGTCGCCGGGGTTTTCAAACTCATCTTCGCGCCCGACGCAGAACCATTCATGGTTGAAGATCTCATCCAGTTCCAGTTCCAGGAACTCCGGTGATGAATAGACCTGCGGTGGCGTGGCTTCGGCCAACTCATCGGGTAGCGCGGCATTGTGGGCAAGGGCCTCCAGCAACTCGCCCAAGGGCATATGCGGCGTCATGTCAGGCTCTCCTTTGGCTGGTTTGGCGGCGGGATGTCAGACGATCTCCAATCCGTATTGCGCCCCAGTTTCGATCAGGATGTCGCAGAGTGAGGCAGCGAAACTGCGTGGCAAGAACAGGTTGAAGCCCTGGGTGTCACGCCACAGCGTCACGCCAACATGGTGGAACGCAGTGGATGCAACCGCCCCGTTGGGGATCGCATGCTCGGTCAGGTTGATAGGCAACACATGGTTCAATAGTCGGGCGGCCATTGGCCCACTCAGGTGCAAACGTGTCCGCGATTGCGACAGATCCAGCGTAGCACCGGCTTCAACAACAATGGCAGGGGGACCGGCATCTTCTTTGACCAGCCACCATTTCAATGGCTCAATGCGCAACAACGTGCCTGCGCGTCCGCTTGTCGTGCGTCCCGGACCGGGTGCCGCGTCGGCTTTGGCCACGCGCGCGGCTTCTTCGCCTACCTGTGTCAGCGTATCGGGCCATGCTGCGATCTGAATCAGCGTAGTGGGGCGGATTTCAGTTAACGTAATGCCGCAAGTGCCCGCTATGCCCGTGTGGCCCGATTTGAGTTCCAGTGCAGAGATACCTTCAGCCATGCATTCTCTCTCCATTCGGGTCGAACATGTGGGGTGAAACGATCTCGACCGCGATGTTACCCTTGCGTACCGGGTCGCTCGCGGTAACGGCTTTATCCTGCCAGGCGTCGTGGCCGCCCGAGATATAGCCAAGCCCGATCCAATGGCCGAGTGCAGGGGAATGGGTGACGGCCGTGATCCAGCCCTCTCCAAACCCGGTGACCTTGTCCGCTGCACATAATAGCGCGCCGCCATTGAAGGTCTGGCTGCGGTCCTTGGGGAAAATGCCGACCAGACGTGGCCGATCTGCCCGCGTCAGTTCGGGGCGTTGGCGCAACGCGCCACCGATAAAAGGCTTCTTGGTCGAGGCCATTTTGCCAAGCCCGGCATTGTCGATGGTCATACGCCCATCCAGTTCGGCCCCGGTCACGTGACCCTTTTCGATCCGCAATGTTCCTAGCGCTTCGAGCCCATACAGACATCCGCCCAACCGTTCAGCAGATGGCCATAACAGCTCCATCATTGCCTCGCCCTGATCGGCAGGCACGTAAAGCTCATAGGCCAGTTCACCGGAAAAGCTGATCCTTGCAATCAGACCTTCGACACCATTCGCAAAGGTGACTGGGCGAACACCCATGAACGGCAGCGCCTGGTTCGAGATATCCATCTCGGATGTAAGGCAGGCGGCAATCGCCTCGCGCGCCTTTGGCCCGGCCACGGAAACCCCGGCCCAGAGGTCCGAGACCGAGGTGACATGTACACGCAGGTCAGACCAGCGGGTCTGCAACAATTCTTCCAGCCAGACCATGACTTTGCCTGCATTTGTCGTGGTGGTGGTCATCAGAAAGTCAGCTTCGCCGATCCGCCAAGTAGTGCCGTCATCCATGACGATCCCATCATCGCGCAACATGATCCCGTACCGGGCGCGGCCCACGGGCAAATTGGCAAAGCCATTGGTATAGATGCGGTTCAGGAATTCTGCGGCATCCGGTCCCTGAACCGCGATTTTACCCAAAGAGCTGACATCGCAGATACCAACGGTTTGACGCACCGTCGCGGCCTCACGAATATAGGCCTGTTCCAGTGTCTCGCCGTCCTGCGCGAAATACCACGGCCGGTGCCACAGGCCCGCATCCGTCATCGTGGCCCCATGTCGCAGGTTCCAGCTGTGCAGCGGTGTGCGGCGCAATGGTTTGAAATGGCTTGCTGTGTTGCGCCCGGCCAGTGTGCCAATGGCGACTGGCGTATAGGGCGGGCGGAACCGGGTGGTGCCAACGGCTGACACCTCGCGGCCAAGGGCTTCGGCCATCAGCGCAAGGCCGATGACGTTACCCATTTTACCCTGATCTGTCGCCATGCCCAGCGTGGTATAGCGTTTCAGATGTTCGACCGAGACGAATCCCTCCTGGTGGGCCAGGCGGACATCATCGCCCGTGACATCGTGCTGGGGATCAACAAAGGTTTTGGCCTTTGTGCCCGGCTGACGTACCTCATAAGTCGGCTTTATGGGGTTCGCCCAGCCACGATGTGTGACTGTATCATCTTTTAGCCCCATCGCGCGCTTTGCTGCGACCACGCCCGAGGCAGCACAGTCTTCGCGTTGCCAGACACCATCTGCCGAACCAGCCATATGGATCGGCTCATCGGTCGGCCCGGCGAGGAAACAGGCAAGATCAGCGTTCCAGACAGGTTTTGCCCCGCGGTGCGAGGATAGGTTCACCACCGGTGACCACCCACCTGAGACCAGCAACAGATCACAGTCTTCTTGACGGGTCTTTGCCCATCCCGCGCCCGATTGCGAGGCAAGTGTAACCCCGCGCACCGAATTGCGTCCCAGCAAGGCCAAAGGCGCTAAGCCGGGTCGCAGTATGACACCCTCGGGCGTATCGGCCGTATCGCGTGCATCGGCCAGAACAACCTCAGCCCCGGCAGCGGCCAGTTCGGCAGCGACCCCTTGGGTGCTGTCATTGGTCGTGGCGATCACGATCCGTTTGCCTGGCAGGATACCGAACCGGTTGAGGTAGCTTCGCGCCGCCGCTGCAGTCATAACTCCGGGGCGGTCGTTGCCAGAAAAGGCGATCGAGCGTTCCAGCGCACCAGTTGCCAGCACGGTTGCACATGCACGGACAGTCCAAAAGCGTTGGCGTGGCAGGTGTGGATCAGGTGCTGCCAGATGGTCTGTCACGCGTTCGACCAGTCCGGCGACGCCGCCATCATACAGTCCGAATGCGGTGGTGCGGGTCATGATGCGGACGCCCGCATTCTTGACCGCCTGCACCAAAGACAGGTGTTCATCGTCGGCTTTGGGGTCGTTCAGATAGTCGCCACCTAGCTCAAAATCCTGCTCGACCAGCAAGACATCGCGACCATTCCGTGCCGCAGTCAGCGCAGCGTTCAGACCAGCAGGACCAGACCCCACCACCAAAACATCGCAAAATGCGTGGGCGTGGTCATAGCAGTCAGGGTCAGCCTCACGGCTGGCTGTGCCCATCCCGGCGGCTTTGCGGATCAGCTTTTCATACTTCATCCACAGGCCCGTTCCGCGCCCCCATTCAAATGGCGGCAGGCCCATAAAGGTCTTGTAATAAAAACCGGCCGAGAAGAACCGTCCCACAAGCCCGCTGGCCGCCCCAACATCAAAACGCACATTGGGCCAGGCATTCTGGCCATGCGCCTCAAGCCCCTCATAGAGCTCTTGCATGGTGGCTTTGACATTCGGTTCCATGCTCGCACCGGTTCCGACCGAGACGATAGCACCTGATTCCTCTACCCCCGCAGACATAACCCCGCGCGGGCGATGGTACTTGAAACTGCGCCCCAGAACGGTATGCCCGTTCGCCATCAGGGCCGAAGCGAGCGTATCGCCTGTAAAACCCCGGCAGGTCATGCCATCCCAACGAAAGTTGACGGGCTGCGAGCGGTCGATACGGCCGCCAGTATCCAGACGGCGCGCGGTCATGGGGTCGCCTCCAACGTTCGCGCCAATCCGGGATGCGCAGGGCACACAGACAGGATCTCATGGGTGAGCGTGTCACGTTTGACGAACAGCCACATCCGGCAGCCATGCACATGTTGCCAGGTTTCCAATTGCGGCCCGCGAATGTTCTCGCGCAGAAACACCGCATCGTGCCAGTCCTGGACTGACGCATCAAGCTCAGGGTATTGGATTGTCGCATCCCCGCCATAGCTGAACTCGCTTTGGTCGCGGGGTCCGCAGAAAGGGCAGTTGATAATCAGCATATTGTCATCCGTGCAGCTTGCAGTCAGGTCCGGCGCCGCGTTCATCAATCTGCAGACCCCGTTCGAACCTTTTCAGATCAAAAGGCGCAATCATCGGTGCGGGCCGGTCATTGGCGATCAGATCGGCGAACCACCATCCTGAGGCTGGGCTGGCTTTGAACCCGCCATAGTTCCAACCGGCATTCAGGTAGAGATTGTCCAGCGGCGTCTTGCAGATGAAATGTGACCCGTCCATCGACATATCGACGACCCCCGCCCAATGGCGCAGCAGTTTTACCCTTCCAAGGCAAGGCAGAACTGACATGGCAGCCTCGGCCACGTCCTGAACGATGTGCAGGTTGCCCCGCTGGGCATAGGATTTGTACCAGTCCAGATCACCGCCAAAGACCATCCCACCCTTGTCGGATTGCGAGATATAGAAATGCGCGCCGCCCATGCCAAAGACGATGACCTGATCCAGCAGCGGCTTTAGCGGTTCGGACACAAAAGCCTGCAGTTTGTGGCTTTCAATGGGCAAACGCCCAAGCCCGGCCATCTGCCATAAAAGGGAGGTGCTGCCTGCCACGGCAAAAGCAACTTTGCCCGCTGTGATCCGCCCTCTGGAGGTCTCAACCGCGGTGATGCGTTCGCCGTCACGAACAACGCCTTCGACCCGACAGTTCTGAATGACGTCAACGCCACGCGCATCTGCCCCGCGGGCATAGCCCCAGACCACCGCATCATGGCGTGCTGTCCCCGCGCGTTTTTGAACCGCAGCACCCATGATCGGGAACCGCGCATCAGAGGCGTAGTTCAGATGCGGTACGGTGCGCTTGAGCGTCTCTAGATCCCAGATTTCTGCATCCGGCGTGCCGGTCATCCGCATCGTGTTGTAGTTGCGCGCCGCAGCGTCGATGGCACCGGGAGAATGCAGCAGCGAGATATGTGAGCGCTGCGAGAACATGACGTTATAGTTCAACTCGTGGCTGAGGTTTTCCCAAAGCTTCAGCGAATGCTCATAGAATTCCCGATTGCCGGGCCGCGCATAGTTTGACCGCACGATCGTGGTATTGCGCCCGGCATTACCGCCACCGATCCAGCCCTTTTCAAGCACGGCGATGTTTTTCACCCCATGGGTTTTGGCCAGGTAATAAGCGGTGGCGAGCCCGTGCAACCCGCCACCAACTATGACTACGTCATAATGTGATTTGGGTTCGGGATCGCGCCACTGGCGGGTCCAGCCTTTCTGGCCGGTCACCCCCTGCCAAAACACATTCCATGCGGTGAACTTGGTCATTTGATTAGCCGGTTTTGCTTAGATGCTTGCCGGGATGTTTGAAGATTTGGCCGAAACCTTCAAGCTCATCCATGATCCCAGCGCGCCGCAGGCAGGACCAGAACTGCGCCTGGTTCGAGGTGATGACCGGCTTGCCCGCCGCCTGTTCAATCTCAGCTACCACTTCCAATGATCGAATCCCGCCGCAGGACAAAAAGATCGCATCGGCTTCGGGCTGATCGATCTCAAGCGCGAACTCTTTCCAATAGGATGGCTCGACCTTGCCGAATTCGACACCGGTTTCCAGACACAACCCTTGAATGTCCAGAACATCGAACCCCGCGGCCAGAAGATACTCGGCCTCAGCGGTGTTCACATCATCCAGATAGGGCGTGCCAACGACTATCTTTTTGGCGCCAACCTCGCGCAGCGCATCCATGACACCAGTGACAATGCACATCGGTTGTGCATGCGGTGCTCCTTTGCGAATTTCGCGAAAGACGTTCTCTTCACGGCATACAATCGACCCCGATGTGCAACTGTAGCTGATGACAGATGGTTTCATGTCAGGTTGCAGACGCGAGGCAGCGTCGGCCATATGATCGATATGACGAGCCAGTGTCTCGCTTGTTGTGTAGTCGTCGGTCTTAAGGCGCGTTATGTGAATGCCGACACCCTCTGGCGCCATGGCATACAAATCCGCCTCGCAGGCAAGATCGGTTGACATCAGGATAAAGCCCAGGCTGCCACGATGCGCCAGACCATCGCCCATGATCGGTGTACGCGGTGCCGAGCGTATGATTTCGCCAGATTGAAACATTACAGGATGACCTCCTCAACGGATTTTGGATGGCTTGTTACTTGCTCCCATCCGGTTTCGGTTATGATGAAACTGTCACCAACTTGCGCACGGAAGGTGTCAACCGAAACTGAGCCGTCAACGGCCAGTACCATGCCTGGCTGCAGGATGGTTGTGTCGCCGGTGACAAGTTGCGGCGCCTCAAGAAAGCTGAAGCCGGTGGCGCGACCGCAGCGGAACGGGTATTCATAGCCCGCGCCCTGAATGACTTCGGCATAGGCTGCGTGCACGCTTTCTGCCGTCACACCGGGCTTGAGCGCGTCCAGCGCGGCCTTCTGGCTGGCGACGGCAACCTCATACACCGCGACCTGATCGTCTGGCGCATCAGCGATCCAGAATGTACGATCAAATCCTAGTTTGAAACGGTGAAAATTCGTCATCCCACAGAAACACAGGAATACGGGTTCCCCCTGCCGCATGACACGGGTTGATGCGCGGTGGTGAGTTTTGATGATGTCCTCGCCCGAGGCCATGATCTGCAGAAAATGCGTGTTGGGCGACATATCCGCATCGTCGTAGTGTGCGGCCAGCAACTCGGCGGCCTTGCGCGTTCCGGCCTGAGAGGTGGCAATCGCGACCTCAAATTCAGGCACGCCATCCGCAATAGCTGCGCGACCCGCCGCCATCATCTCGCTTGCGACTTGTCCGGCGTGGCGGGCCAGTTGCAATTCCTGCGGCGACTTGATCATTCGCATATCGTTCAAGATCGGAGTCGCACTAGTCAATCGGTCCGGGCCGATCAGTTCATCAACATATGTGCGCACTAATGGTGGCATGTGGCCGGGCTCGATCCCGACCTTGGTTGCGCTTTTGACTGCATTTGGCAGTTCTTCGCGCCATTCCGCGCCCATCCCATCATTCCACGCGGAAATCCGATCCACCCGCGCAGCGAATTTGGCCGAGTTCAGGTCAATCGTCGGCGTGATCAGCAGCGACGGGCCATCCTTGGGTACAACCAGTATCGTTGGTCGTCCGAACTCCATATGCAAATAGTCATAGTAACCGGTCAGGTAATAGACATTGTCATCATCAGTGATCAACGCCACATCGATACCGGCCTGCGCCAGACGGGTTTGAAATTGTGACAATCTCTGGGTGAACATGCGTGTTTCCTTGCGCGGTTTGATCCCTGGGCTTTCCCCGGTGAAGTGCTCAGATGATGCATCAGCTTAGGAGCGGAAACGCGATTCACAAAGTGACATCTGATATAGGCTTATGATAACCTAGAGTTATGAAAGATTTTCGCCGATCCTTGCCGCCACTTGACTATCTTCTGTTTTTTGAAGCAGTCGCGCGCCACGAAAACTTCACCCGTGCTGCCGCTGAGTTGAACGTCAGTCAGGCGGCTGTCAGCAAACGGGTAAAAGTGTTGGAAGAATGGCTGGGCATGACCTTGGTTCATCGCAGCGGGCGTACCATCAGCCTGTCACGGAATGGCAAGGCACTCGCCGCCAACACTTCTGAAGCGCTTGATTATCTGAGCTCCAGCTTGCGGCAGATCCGCCGTGCAACGGCAGGTGATCGCCTGTCGCTTGGGGCCAATGTTGCGGTGGCACAATACTGGCTAACACCGCGCATTAACGAATACCTGCTTGGGCCTAATGCGGCCCCGGTCACGCTGACGGCCTCGGACAAGGATGCTGATCTGTTCGCCTTCGAAACGGATGCGGTTTTGTTTTATGGTTCCGACATTCCCTCAGGTTGGGAAGGTACGTTGCTTTTCGAGGAAATCTGGTCGCCTGTGGCCGCGCCCGCGCTGGTTGACACAATGCAGGGGTTCCAAAGCACAAAACTGCTGGATTTCGACAAGCTGACACCGAAATGGATCAACTGGGAAAACTTCTCGGAACTCTCCGGCAATGCCGAGATTGCAGCCGCGCCAAAGGTAAACTTGCGCTCATACGCCAGTACGCTGGACACGGCTTTGCGGGGCAGGGGAATAGCCCTGGGCTGCCCCGAAGTTCTGCAATTTGAGATTGAGGCCGGTCGCCTGATGGCGCTGGACGACTATCAGATCAGAACGGGCCGCAGCTATTTCGTGATTTGGCGATTGGGCAGCATGAACGACCCAACGCGCGCTTTGTTGCGTGATCTGGACATTCCAGTCTGACGAAAGCCGGGTGTCAGATGGCCTCTTTTACCGCGCTGAGGAATTGCTGCGTGCGCTCTTTTCTGGGGTTGCCGAACAATTCTGCGGGCTTGCCCTGTTCCTCGATCTTGCCGCCATAGAAGAAACAGACCCGATCCGAGATATCGCGCGCAAAACCCATCTGGTGGGTCACCATCAACATGGTCAGCTTGTGTGCGCCGACCAATTCACGAATGACGTTGGTCACTTCGCCGATTACTTCGGGGTCCAGCGCGGATGTCACCTCGTCGAACAGCATCACCTTTGGGCGCATGGCCAATGCGCGGGCGATGGCGACACGTTGCTGCTGACCGCCAGACAGGCGCGAGGGGTGCTGATCTTTCTTGCCGATCATGCCGACCATCTCCAGCAACTCTTCGGATCGTTCGCGTGCATCCTGCTTGGACATGCCCAGAACCTGCACGGGACCTTCCATGCAGTTTTCCAGGGCCGTCATGTGTGGAAAAAGGTTAAAGTGCTGAAAGCACATGCCGATATCGGCACGCCGTTTGCGCAAGTGTTTTTGATTGGCGGGGATCAGGGCACCGTTCTTGGACATATGCGTCAGCGGCCGGCCATCTACATATATGACGCCGCCATTGATCTCTTCCAATGTCATCAACATGCGCAGAACGGTGGTCTTGCCGGATCCTGATGGGCCGATGATCGACACCATTTCACCTTCGGCGATATCAAGGTCCAGCTCATCCAGAACCGTAAGCGCCCCGTAGGATTTTGTTACCTTTCGGAAACTGACCATCGGTGTGGAATCGCCGGTGATTTCAAGCGGGAAAGCCGATACATCATGCATGTTTATAGTCCAAGTCTACGGCGCACATAGCCTTCGAATAGACGGATCAGACCGGCCGAAGGAAGTGAGATTGCCAGGAAGATGATACCTACCAGGGTGTAGGGTTCGAGAAAGCGGTAGTTTTCGGAACCGATTGCGTTTGCGGTATGGATCAACTCGGCAACCCCGATAACCGACAGCATGGGCGTGTCTTTGAATATTCCCACCAGATAATTGCCTAGACCTGCAAGCGCCGGGGGTATGGCTTGTGGGATGATCACGCGCCGGTACTTTTGCAACACGGTCATATTCAGCGCTGTCGCCGCTTCCCACTGTCCTTTTGGGACGCTGTCTATCCCGCCCCGGTAGACCTCGGACAGATAGCAGGCATAGTGCAGGCCGATTGCGATCATACCCGACATCCACGGGCTGAGGCGGATGCCAAACTGTGGCCCCACGTAGAAGACAAAGAAAATCTGCAACAGCAGAGGGGTTGAGCGGATAAATTCGACCAGTTCGCGCACAATCCAGGTCAAAAGCCCATAGGGAGTGCGTTGTGCAAGCGCCAATACCAAGCCCAGCACAAGCGCGATGGCGTATCCGGTCAGTGCAGCAAGCAGGGTGTTGCCTGTGGCCTGAACCAGACGGGGCAGGATTTCCCAGGTAAATTCCCAATTCCATTCAAACATTGGTCAGGCCCTCCCCAGTTTGCGTTCCATGTAACGCTCTAACCAGCGCATGAACGGCGTGACCATGAACCGGGCGAGGACGTAGTAGATCACAAGGGCAACGCCAAAGATCTGGGCGGATAGAAAGGTTGTCGCATTGATCTGCCGGGCTTCGAACATCAGGTCTGCGACCGAAATCAACGAAACCAGCGCCGTGCCTTTCAGCAGTTCGATCATCAGGTTCCCCCAGGGCGGCAGCATGTTGACCAGTGCCTGAGGCAGGATGATCCGCCGCATGCGCTGAGCCGGGCTCATGTTGATGGCAAGCGCCGCCTCCCATTGCCCCTTAGGCACAGAGAGGATGCCACCCCGCACGAGTTCAGCCCCGTAGGCGCCGATATTCATGCCAACTGCCAGATAGCCGGCTGTGAATTTTTCAATCGAAAGGCCGAATAGAGGCAGAACGAAGAAAATCCAATACAGCTGCACGACAAGGGAGGTACCACGAAAGATCTCGATATAGGTGATGGCGGTGCCGCGGACTAACCTGTTGCTTGACAGTTTCATTAGCCCCATTGCTAGCGAGATCGCGATGCCTAGGGTCGCTGCAAGGAAGAACTGCGCCAGGGTAATGCCGGTGCCCGTAAGCAGGCGCGGCCAGTATTGTTGTAGAAATTCGAATAGGCTCATGTGCCTGCCGTTCTAGTAGATATTGGTGTGCGGCGGGTATGGTCCACCCGCCGCGAATATGGGTCAGCGGTTTTCGCAGACCCATTCGGCTGTTACGTCGCCAGGGAGGTTCGATTCGACGTAGCCGTATTCTTCAACCGATGCGAGCATAGCCTCCGAACCCACATATTCAGCGAGTGCGGCGTTGAATTCTGCCATGAAATCGGCGTCTGCTTCGCGGAACCCGATGCCAACATAGTTCAGGGTCCAATCGGGCAAGGCGCCCGGATCGGTGACGTCGATGTCATCATTGGTCTCGGCAAAGTAGTTCGCTTCGAAATAGGTCATTCCGCCAGCATCGGCGCGTCCGGCTTTCACCGCAGCCAGCATCTCTGAAGGTCCCGGAACCTGCATGATCTGGTCGTCACCCAATCCTTCTTTCTTGGCGGATTCGACGGTGTTGTAGCCCGCCCCGGTCACCATGATCGATCCTGAATTCAGGATGTCCTTGAACGTCTGGATGTTCTTCGGGTTACCCGCCGGTACGATGAATGCATCGCCGGTCTGCGCTATTGGCTCAGAGAACGAGATGTTCTGGCAGCGGCTGTTCAGGATATACAGGCCACCGGTGATCAGGTCATAGCGATTGGCTTGCAGGCCGGGGATCAGACCGCCCCAATCGGTCAAGCTGGTTTCGATGTTATCGTAACCCATCTCGGCCAGAATGCCGAGCGCGATTTCGTTCACGAAACCTTTGGCTTTGCCGTCTTCATCCGGGTAGCCCCAGATCGGAACGTTCGAAAATCCGATGCGGATCGGCTCACCTTCAGCGATCCTGTCGGCAATCGGCCCGGCAAGTGCCGAGGCTGCGCCACACACAGATAGAACACCAGCAAGCAGCAAAGATCTAGGTGTTTGTTTTTCCATTACTTCCTCCCAAGATAGCTTCAGCGCTGTATGAACTGAAAGGTCAAACAGCGCGCCTTCCAGAAAACATGCTAGTTGTTGTCAGCGAGGCTTAGCGTCGAATTTCAGAGATTTGAGAGGATTTGCGTTGTCATGCCGGTCAAATATGAGCAATGTGCTCGCATGGATGACAAAGACCTTGAACTGCTTGCCTTGGTGCAGCGCAACGCAAGACAAACAGCCGAATCGTTGGGGGAAGAGATCGGATTATCGACGCCTGCGGTTCAGAAGCGTTTGAAAAAATTACGCGAAACGGGTGTGATTGAAAAAGAGATTGCCGTGCTTTCGCCGCCCAAGCTGGGGCGTGAGTTGACCGTCATTGTCGAAGTCAAGCTGGAACGGGAAAGCCGTTTGCATCTGGACAATTTCAAGCGGGTAATGAGAAACAGCCCGGCGGTTCAGCAATGCTATTACACGACCGGTGAGGCTGATTTCATTGTGATCGTCGTTGTTGCCGACATCAAGGAATACGAAGCGTTCACGCAGGAATACTTCTTTGATGATTCCAACGTAAACGGCTTCACCTCATCCATTGTCATGGACCGGGTGAAAGTGTCGCTCGATATCCTTTGACCAGATGAATGCGGCCCCAAAGCTATTGACGCTTGGGAGCCCGCCGAGAACCAGAATTGTCAGATGACGATAATGTCTTTGGGTGCGCGGGTGGTCAAAAGCTCTGCGCCGTGTTTGCGGACAACGATGTTTTCCTCGTGCACCATCATCAGCCCGGACCGGTAAGACAGTGAGGGTTCAAGCGTCAGCACCATCCCGTCTTCTAGTACTGTTTCATCAAAGGCCGCGTGCGAGGGTTGTTCGGTCAATTGCATTCCTAACCCATGTCCCAGACGGCCGATATCTCCGCCTGAGGGGTCGATCTCGGCGATCACATCTGACATGGCTCGGAACAGATCTTTGCAGGTGTTTCCGGCTTTTGCGGCCTCGAACCCGGCCTCAGTTGCGCGCCAGAGCGTGTCGTAAGCGCGACGGGTTGCGTCATCGGCGTGGCCTATGGCCCAGTTACGGTCAAAATCGCAGAAATACCCATCCCAGACACAGCCGGTATCCAGCATCATCACATCACCCGCCTGAAGCGGGCGGCGCGACGGAGGGGAGATAACATCCGCATACCCACCGGGTTCGGCAGCTCCCACAACATAGGGTGCATTGTCTGCGCCCTGTGCCAGCGCTTCGCGACGAAAGGCGCGGAATACATCTTCGAGTGGCATGCCCTCGGATACGATCTCCGGGACTCGTGCAAAGGTGGCTGATCCGATGGCGCAGATATGGGCGAGTTTTTCGATCTCGGCCTCGGATTTTACCATGCGCAGATACTGCACCAGCCGGGTTGTATCGGCGACGTGCAAGCCGGGCAGGGCAGCAACCAGCAGTTCCCAATCTCCAAGAGGCATGCGCAGCTGCGTCTCATGCCCTTTCATGACGCCGATCTTGTCACCCCCTTTGGCCAGCGGCGCAAGAAGATCAGTCAGCAGGCTGATGCCGTCATCTTCGGGGCAGGGTGCGCTCCATGTGCGGATGTCATCCAGCCAGGATCGGCGCATCAATTCTGCCCCGATCTCGGGGATGATCGCGATGGGTTTGCCTGCAGCTGGGACAAAAAGAAACCAGGGGCGCGTTGGACTTTGCCAGAACAATGTCTGGAAGCCGGTAAAATAGTTGAGCTCGGGTTCCGTCATGAGAAGAAGACCGGCAAGGCCGTCCTGGATCATTCGGTCCTGGGCTTTTGCGGTGCGCGCCGCGAATTCTGTTTCGGGGAAGCCGCGTTCGAGAGCGCTAGGCTGCATCGCGCCCCTCCATGATCATCTGGAAGATAGCTGGGTCGGTTACGCCTTCGGAGCCGATCAAAAGCACACGAGAGGTGCCGTCCAGACCCAGCTGAGCCGATACATCGTCATCTTTACGGGCCATGATCAAGGCTGCCAGACCGGCGACCGCGCTTTCACCTGCTTCGAGTGCTGTATCACCGGGCAGCGGACGCGCCAACAGCCGCACTGTGGGGGCTACAACGCTTTCAGGGATCGTCAGGAAATCGGTGGCTTCCTCGGCGAGGATCTGCCACGCCAGTGGCGAAGGCTCGCCGCAGGACAGTCCGGCCATGATCGTCTCTTCAGCAATGGCAACAGAGGTGGCTGTACCCGCCTTTGCGCTTTTAAACAGGCAGGCCGCCAGTTCCGGTTCAACGATGATCACGCGCGGAGAGTCAGCGCCCCAGTGCTGGCGCAAGGCAGCGGCAACGCCTGCGGCAAGCCCGCCAACGCCACCTTGCAAGAAGACATGGGTCGGGGCCTGGTCCAGCGTTTCGCAGATTTCGCGAGTCATCACCCCATAGCCCGACATAACATCGCATGGCGGTTGGGTGTATCCGGGCCACGAGGTGTCTGAGACCACAAACCACCCATTCGTCTCGGCCTCGGATTTCGCCAGAACGACCGATTCATCATAGTCCCCTGCGATGCGGATCACTTCTGCCCCCAGTTTACGCATAGCCTCTGCGCGGCCCTCGCTGACCTCGGCGTGAATATAGATCCGGCAGGGCGCACCAAAGCGTTGACATCCCCAGGCAAGCGACCGCCCGTGATTGCCATCGGTGGCCGAAACCAGTGTGACTTTGGCCACTTCATCGCTGTATTTGCCCTGACGGATGTCCGATAGGCTGATATCGGTGCCAAGGCGCTTTGAAATTTCGCGTTGCAGGACACGCAAGGCGGCATAGGCCCCGCCCAGGGCCTTGAAGCTGCCAAGGCCAAAGCGAGGGCCTTCATGCTTGTAAAGAACTTCGCCAACACCGATCTGCTCGGCCAGGGTTTTCAGGGACACAAGGGGCGTCGGCGCATAGCCGTCCCAGGCCATGATCTCGGATTGGGCTGTGGCGAAGTCTGCTGCGGTGAGGACTCTTTTTGATGCATCACCGGTTTTGCGGGTCGCAGCGACATGGCCCAGATGGGCCTGTGGAAGAAGGTCAGTCACGGTTTGTCCTCTTTGGCAGGTAAGCGATCTCGCACCAGCGCGGCCCAAAAGGCAGCGCCGATTGGCAGAAGCGCGTCGTTAAAGTCATAATCCGCCGCATGCAGCGGTTGGCCATGCGCACCCTGGGTGCCATTGCCAAGCAACAGAAAGCAGCCCGGCACAGCGGCAGAGAAATGGGCGAAATCTTCTGAAAAGCTCATTGGCGGGCACTCACCATCAGCTTCGAGCCCGGCAGCCCGCGCGGCGCGCAGAACTGCATTGACGGGTTGGGGCGCGTTTATCGTTTCGATGAATTCCGTGTTGAATTGCATCGTCGCCGTCACGCCATGGGTGGCCGCAACACCATCGACGATCTGGTGCATGAAACGTTCGACGGCCTGACGATCCTTGGGCAGACGCGCCCGAACATCGCCTTTCAGAACGGTATGCCCCGGCAGCACATTTCTTTGCCCGTCGGTTAAGAACTCGGTCACCGACACCACGGCGCCCGTACTGGGGGCCAGTTTGCGTGACACGATCGTCTGAAGGGCCAGCACCATTTCAGAACCCACCGTGATCGTATCCACACCCACCTGCGGCATCGACGCATGACCGCCTTTGCCAGTGATCTGGATCTCGAACAGGCTTTCCGAGGCGCAAATCTGACCCGGACGGGTTGAAATCTGCCCCACATGGGTCCCGGGCAGATTATGGATGGCATAGACCTCTTCAATCGGGAACCGCTCCAGCAGCCCTTCGTCAATCATCGCCTGAGCACCCAGCCCGTGTTCTTCGTTTGGTTGGAAGATAAACACGACCGTGCCGTCGAAATCCTGGTCCTGGGCCAGCATCTCTGCGGCCCCTAGCAGCATCGTTATATGGCCATCGTGACCACAGGCATGCATGACGCCAGGATTGGCGGATACGTAGTCATGAGCACTTTGTTCCGCGATTGGGAGGGCATCCATATCGGCCCGCAACCCGATGGCGCGGTTGCCTGTTCCGGCCTTCAGAATGCCAACCACACCAACACCTTCATGCACTTCGATACCCAAAGCACGCAATCGTGCAGCGACCGTGACCTTCGTGCGGTGTTCCTCAAAGCCAAGTTCGGGATCCCGATGGAAGGCGTGCCGCAGCTCAATAAGGTTCTGTATCCGCGCGTTCAAAAGCGCCTCCTGTCAATCTCAACGCCGAGCATAGCCTTTCGGATCGTTTCTTGGCGTTGATGATCCGCCAATCTGCGACCAAAAACATCACAAACTTGCCGAACCATGAGGATTTTCCGAGCGCAACGCAAGGCCAGTATACGACCGGATGCAGAATCTGATTATCGATTCACAACGGTTCGGGCAGAAAACTCTGCCAACTCGCCGCGCCAGATTTGCCGACCTAAACAAAAAGGCTGCCCGGTATCGTCTCGGATGATCTGTTCCAGTTCGATGCCAGCCTGGTAAGGGGCGGTTCCCAAAAGCGTGGCCTCGTCAGGTTGGATCATGCGCATACGTATGACAACGTCGCCAATACTGGCAGATACCCCGTATCGATCCTCTAGCAACTGGGTGGTCGATTGCCTCAGGTCGTGATCCATCAAATCCGGGCACCTCTGGGCGACAACCATCTCGGTTTCAATCAGGGTCGGATGGCCGTTCATTCTGAACAGACGTGTGTAGTGATGCAGCTTCTCGCCAACCGGGATGGACAAGGCCGCAGCAAGCATATCGTCTGCGGTTGCGCTCTGTGCACTGATGAGTTCGATCCCCAGATCCGTGCCAAGCGTACGGGCATCGGCGGCAAAGCTGACACGATTGCTGATGTCATAGCGGATACGTTGTGGGGATACGTAGCGCCCCCGACGGTCTTCGCTATAGGCCAGGCCTTGTGCTTCGATCGCTTCCAGCGCCCGGCGGGCCGTCATCCGGCTGACGCCGAACTGATCTGCAAGTACCCGTTCGGAGGGCAGCGCTGCATGTTCTGGCAAGCACCCGGTCAGAATGTCCTGACGAATGCTCTCGACAATCCGGCGAAAGCGCGGCGGCGCAGGGTTTGGTTGTGACTGGTTCATGAAGGGTCCGTGGTTTTCGTTTTCATATTACGATTTCGGATAGGCGCCAAGATACAACTGGTATATACCAGCTACGAATCGCCGGGTTTCCGGCTTTGATATTCCCTTGCGCGGCAGGAAACCGGACCATGGCTAAACCCCTTCCAAATCACGCTCAGGTCGTCATCATCGGTGGCGGTATCCATGGCTGTTCCGTCGCCTATCATCTGGCCAAAGAAGGCTGGACTGATGTTGTTCTGCTGGAGCGCAAGCAATTGACCAGTGGAACCACGTGGCACGCGGCGGGGTTGGTCGGGCAATTGCAAGGCAGCCATGCCACAACCGCCATGGCGAAATACGGGATCGAATTGCTGGAAAGCATCGAAGCCGAAACAGGTCAGAACCCCGGCTATCGCCGCTCGGGCTCGATTTCGGTCGCGCTGAATGACGAGCGTCATGCTGAATTGAAACGCAAGGCAGATTTCGCGATGCTTTTCGGGATTGAGGCCCATGCGGTCAGCGTTGATGAGATCAAGGAACGCTGGCCGTTGATGAACCCGGATGGCGTACTGGGCGGGATCTATATGCCCAGTGATGGGTCTGCCAATCCAATCGATCTGACGACGGCTCTGGCCAAAGGTGCCAGGATGCACGGGGCACAAATCTTCGAACATACGCGCGTCGATGAGGTTCTGGTCGAAGGGGGTCGGATTTGCGGTGTGCGCACGGACAAAGGAACAATCACGGCTGATTTCGTGGTCAATTGCGGCGGAATGTGGGCGCGGGAACTGGGCCAGCGCAATGGCGTTGGGGTGCCTTTACACGCTTGCGAGCACTACTATCTTGTCACCGAACCGATCCCTGACCTGCCATCGGACCTGCCGGTTTTGCGTTCATATTGCGACGGGACCTATTGGAAGGAAGACGCAGGCAAGCTGCTGTTCGGGTTTGCTCATTTTCAAGCCAAACCATGGGCGGCCGGCGGTATTCCGGAATCATTCGAGTTCGACAGTCTACCCTTTGTCGAAGACGACGTGATGGAGGTTCTGGAACTGGCGATGAACCGCGTGCCGATCCTGCAAGAGACCGGTATTCGAACCTTCTTTAACGGGCCGGAAAGCTATTCTTATGACGGGCGTTTCACGCTGGGTGAGGCCCCAGACATCAAAGGGTATTTCGTGTTGGCCGGTGTGAACTCGACCGGTATTCAGTCGGGTCCAGGAGCAGGCAAGGCGCTGGCCGATTGGATTATGCGGGGTCACCCGCCGTTTGACCTGTCCGAGATGGATCCGAAACGGTGTGAGGAATTTCAGGCGCGCGATCCTTATCTGCAGGAACGTTGCCCTGAAACCCTCGTGCTGACCTACGCCATGCATTGGCCGGGGCGACAGCGCCAAACTGCGCGCAACCTGCGGCGCACGCCGTTTTACCACGCGTTGAAGGCCAACGGGGCGTGTTTTGCCGAGATGCAGGGATGGGAGCGCCCGGGCTGGTTCGCTCCGGAAGGCGTGTCGCCGGATTATGATCACAGCTTCTTTCGGCCCAGTTGGTTCGACCATGCGCTGACCGAGCAGAAGGCAGCGCGCGAAGCCGTGGCGATGTTCGATTATTCCATGTTGGGCAAGTTGATGGTCGAAGGCGCGGATGCCGAGGCGTTCCTGCAGCGGGTATGTACCAACAATATGGCGATGCCGGTGGGTCGGGTGGCCTATACTCTGATGCTAAATGCGCGCGGGGGGATCGAAAGCGATGTCACCGTTGCGCGCCATGCCACGGACGCGTTCATGGTTATGAGCTCGATCTCGCACACAAGGCGCGACTATCTGCACCTGCGCGACGCGATCCAGCCGGGCGAGGATGTGCGCCTGCGTGACGCCACGACGGCCTATGGCGTGCTGTCTGTCGCAGGACCGAACGCACGCGATCTCTTGGCGGCAGTCTCTGACAGAGATGTCTCCAATGCGACCTTCCCATTCAACAGCCTGCAACATTTCCATATCGGTCATGCTCCGGTTTTTGCTCAAAGGCTGTCCTATACCGGAGAGCTGGGGTGGGAAGTGTTCGTCACCCCCGATTTCGCTGAGCATGTGTTTGATGTTCTGATGGAGGCGGGGAAAGTCCATGGCTTGCGTTTGGCTGGCGGCGAGGCGCTTAACGCGCTGCGTATCGAAAAAGGCTTTCTGCATTGGGGGCATGATATGGCCTATACCGAAGCACCGCATCAGATGGGGCTGGAGTTCGTCTGCAAACCCAGGAAGGATATCGCCTTCGTAGGCAGGGACGCCTATGTTGCAAGCCGCACGGCGGGGCAGGGGCCGTTTCTGTGTTTCCTCAGGCTGCGCGATCCCGATCCCCTTTTGCACCACAACGAACCTGTTCTGCGGGATGGTAAAGTTGCGGGCTATGTAACAGCAGGGGCCTGGTCTTATACACAAAGCGCGGCGGTGGGGCTTTGCCTTCTGTCTGTGCCGGATGGGTCGGTTGAAAAACAAACAATAGGCAGCGGGGGCTATTCAGTTCTGATCGAAGGCCGCGAATTTGATGCCGAGATCAGCCTGACCCCGTTCTATGACCCCCAAAACAACCGGATGCTATCGTGATGTGATCATCCGCCTGAACTGCGATGCACAATTGCAGTGCCCGGACAAAATAATGTCGATTCAGGCACATCTTTGTCGTTTCTTTCTACTCAGATCGCGGCACATCGCTACAATCTGAGAAGCAATCAGACGGCAGGAGGTGCAGATGACGCCATTCAATGTAGGTCGGGTTCCTCCGGCAGCTTTCGGTGCGGGCAGGATTGCAAAGGTGCCGAAAATCGTCAGCGCGTTGGGTGAGGGGCCCGTTCTGATCGTTGCAGACACCGTTCTGGCCGAGATAGGGGTCACGGATAGGCTGACCCACGGGTTGCAGGCCGCGGGCATTGCTTTTGACCTTGCGGCTGAGGTGTTGGGCGAACCGAAAGAGGCATTGGTGGATGCTCTCAGTGCACGTGCACGTGCGATGGGTGCCGCTGCGGTGATCGGCATCGGCGGCGGTGCGGCGATGGATGCGGCCAAGCTGGTGGCGGCAATTGCCCGGTCCGGTCGACCTGCTGCGGATTTCGCGCTGGCGGCTCAACCATTGCCTGCGGATGGTATGCCTGCAATCGCAATTCCAACCACCGCCGGAACCGGATCAGAGGTAACCAGAACCTCGGTCATCTCCCGGGCTGATGGCAGCAAGACCTGGTTTTGGGGCGAAGAGCTGATGTTCGCCCAGGCGGTGTTGGACCCCGAACTGACGCTCAGCCTGCCAGCCAACCTGACCGCCTGGACGGGCATCGACGCTGTTGCCCACGCGTTGGAGGGTGCGACGGCGCGTGGCACCAGCCCGGCGGGACAGCTTTATGGGTTAGAAGCGCTTCGCATTCTAACCAATGCTTTGCCAAGGGCCGTGGCGGATGGCACCGACCTTGAGGCCCGCGGGCGTGTGCTATGGGCCAGTATGGTCGCTGGTCTGGCCCTGCATAACTGCAACACGCATATGGGTCACAATATCAGCCATGCGCTGGGGTCTTTGGTGCGTATTCATCATGGGTTGGCGACGGGTCTGGCATTGGAGGCCAGCCTTCCATGGCTGGTCGCGCGCCCTGATGGCGCCGAAAATTATGCGCGCGCAGCTCAAGCAATGGGCGCAGCGGATCATGCCGAGGCTTTACCAGTGGCTTTGTCAAATCTGATGCGCCGCTGTCAGATATCTCCAGACCTGCCCGCAGTATGCGCCGGTGTGACTGTGCAGGCTTTGGTGGCCGAGATGAAGAACCCTGCCAATATCGGCATGGCTCAAAATGCAGCGTGCCCGGTTGGCGACGATGATCTGACCGAGATGGCGTCACTGATGCTGCAAAAGGCGATTGCGTAGTCTTAACATCCGGGATCGCGCTGGTTTTCGCGATCCCGAATACGAACGCCGTGCGGCTGCGGAAACTGGTCTTTTGCCAACTTAAGCGCGCCGACCTGTTTGAAACAAGAACGTTACGCCGTTGTCATGCCTACGTTTCATTCCCTCTGAATCATTCGGATGAATTTCATACAGTGGGGGAATCACCATGAAATTTCGTTCTTTACTTACCGGCGTGGCGCTGGCGGTTATGGCTGCGGTCGCAGCACAGGCCGAAACGTGGAAGCTTGCGGTCACCGACGTAGAAGGCATGGAGCGCCTTCAGCTTGAGTGGGGCCCGTTCAAAGACGCGCTTGAAGCAGCTACCGGCGACAGCTTTGAATTTTTCGCCGTGAACTCGCGCACCGCAGCTGCAGAAGCCCTGCGCGGTGAGACGGTTGATTTCGTGGTTTCGGGTCCGGCTGAGTACGTGGTTATCAACAAGCTGACCAATGCGACACCGATCGTTGGTCTGGGTCGGCCGGACTATCACTGCGCCATCGTGGTGCGCGCAGATAGCGGCATCAACACAGTTGCCGACCTGAAAGGCAAAACGGTGGCTTTTGGTGACATCGGATCGACATCCAATATGCTGTGCCCGATGCAGGTTCTTGCCGATTATGGTCTTGATCCGGTCAACGACATCCAGAAAACCCATACCAGCCGCAACATTGCGCATGAAGCGTTGAAAAACGGTGATGTGGATGCGCTGGGGTCGAATGCAGGATCCTGGCTCAACGTGCGCAACAAGGAAACCGAACTGCCGTATGGCTTCTTCAAAATCCTTGCGCGTTCGGGCGACCTGCCGAATGACATGATTATGGTCGGCGCACATGTGCCCGCTGATGCCGCCGCCAAGGTGCAGCGCGCAATCATTGACAATAAGGCCAGCATCATCGCGGGCATCACCGCCCATGAAGAGAACGACAAATATGTCGGCATGGACCTGGTTGAGATTGAAGACAGCGCATATGACTATGTGCGGTCCATGTATTCGAACGCGGGCTACCCCCAGTTCGACAATTTCATCGGTGACTGATCTTTATACACCGACGCGCGCATCAGGCGTGAAGATTGGGACCGGGGCAGAGGTATCTGCTCCGGTTCTCCCTGTGGATTTACGGGTCAGCGGACTTGCCAGGAGTTTCGCGGGTACGCCCATCTTTCAGGACGTCTCTTTTGGTCTGTCGCGTGGCGAGGCGGTTGCCATTGTCGGTGCAAATGGCACAGGAAAGTCCACTCTGCTGCGCTGTCTTCTGGGTCTGATCCCGGCGGATCGGGGGCAGATCAATGTTCTGGGCACCGAAGTGGCCGGGGCGCGTTTGGCACAGCTGCGCGCGATGCGGGCGCAGATGGGTCTTGTGTCGCAGAAACACAACCTCGTGCCTCGGCTTTCGGTGCTGTCGAACGTGGTTCAGGGCCTGTTGGGCCAACGTCCGGGCCTGCGCCATTGGAGCCAGAGTTTTGCCCCAATCGCGTCACGCGAGGCGGCGATGGTTGCGCTGGAAAAGGTCGGGCTGGCCCATCTTGCGACCCGGCGGGCCGACCGGCTTTCGGGCGGGCAGTCACAGCGCGTGGCGATTGCCCGTGCCTTGGTGGGTCAACCCAAAATCCTGATCGCGGATGAACCCACAGCCTCGTTGGACCCGGCCGCGGGCGAGGACGTCATGGACCTGTTCTTCGCGCTTGCGCGGCAGGAAGGCGTCACGGTTATCTTCATCTCGCATAATATCGAACACGCTTTGCACTACGGCGATCGGATCCTTGGGCTGGCGGATGGGCGCATGAAGCTTGACGCGCGGGCCGCGAGCATCAAAGCAGAAGATCTGAGAGGGCTCTATGACTGATATCGCACCTCCGGCCCGGTATGATCGTCCGTCGGCGTTGGCGTTCCTTGGCTATGCTGCGGCTTTGGCCATTATCCTTTGGTCCTTCGCGGGGGCCGGGTTTTCGGTCGAGAAGGTCATTTCATCCCCGCCGCGTTTCGCTGACTTTCTGGACCGCGCTTTTCCTCCGAACCTGGAGCCCATGGTTCTGGCCAGGCTGGGCTGGAAGATGTTGGAAACCTTGCAGATCGCACTAGCCGGGGCCGTGATCGGCGTAGTTGTTTCGGTTCCCATCGCGCTGCTGGCCGCCCGCGATCTGATCGCTGGGCCATGGATCAACCAGACCGTCCGAACGGTGCTGGGATTTATTCGCGCTGTGCCTGATATCGCCTGGGCGCTGGTGTTTGTGGTGGCTGTTGGGTTGGGCCCGTTTGCGGGTTTGCTGGCAATTGCCATTGATACCGTTGGCTTTTGTGGTCGCTTCTTCGCGGATGATATGGAAGCCGCAGACAAGGGTCCGGCTGAAAGTCTGACGGCCACCGGGGCCCGTAAGCTGGATGTTGTGGCCTGTGCAACCATCCCCGCCGCCATGCCTGCCTTTGTCTCAACATCGCTTTACGCGCTGGAAAAGGCAGTGCGATCCTCGACCATTCTGGGGCTCGTGGGCGCGGGCGGCATTGGGATCGAATTGAAGGTTGGTTTTGATCTTTTTGACTATCCCACGGCAATGACGGTGATCCTGATGATCGCTGTGGTTGTCATCGCAATCGAGCAAGTTTCGGGCTGGGCCCGAACCAAGATTATTGGAGAACAACGTTGAAGACCGACACCGCCGACCGGCATTGGAACAAGATTTGGGACGAGATCGAAGAAGGTTCGAAATGGCTGACGCCGGAACCCGATGTCAAACGATGGGCAGAAACACTGAAGAAGGGCGCTGCAATCCTCGACCTTGGGGCGGGCGTGGGCAGGCACGCATTGTCTTTGCAAGCCGCCGGTTTTGCGGTCACCGCCCTTGATGCTGCGCCCGAAGGTCTGGCTGAGATCGAGAAGGCCAAGACAGGGGTAACAACCAAACTGGGCCGTATGGATGATTTGCCATTCGAGGATGGCAGCTTTGATCATATGCTCAGCTGGAATGTCATCTATCATGGGGATGAGACGGTGCTGTTGAACACGATCGGGGAAATCCGGCGTGTATTGAAGCCCGGCGGCACCTTCATGCTGACCATGCTGTCAAAACGCCGGTTGTGGATTGACCGCGAAAAGCTGAACGATCCGTGCGAGATTTCGCGCAACACCTGGGTGTTTGACGAAGACAGCTCGGACAAACGCCACCCGCACTACTATTGCGGCGCGGTCGAGATGTTGGCGTTGTTTCAGGGCTTTGAAGTCCTTTGGATGGAAGACCGCGAACATGAAAAACCGGGTTCGTGGCACTGGCATCTCATTCTGGAGCGTCAGGCATGACCCAGACCTTTGTCGGGGCACAGGTGTATCTGCCCAGTCAGATTATTGAGACAACCGTTACCATTGATACGGGTGTGATTGTGGAAATCGGTGGCCCGGTTCAGGGCGAAGAAATCGATGCGCGGGGCAAGGTGCTGGCACCTGCGCTGATCGACGTGCATGGCGACGCGTTCGAGCGTCAGGTGATGCCGCGCCCCGGTGTTTTCTTTCCGGTTCAGACGGCGGTTCTGGAGACCGACCGGCAACTGGCGGCCAACGGGATTGCGACGACCTATCATTCGATCACGCTGAGCTACGAACCGGGTCTGCGTAGTGTTGAACGTGGACGTATGATGATCGAGGCTATCCGGGATCTGGCCCCGCGCTTGACGGTTGAAAACCGAATTCAGTTGCGCTGGGAAACCTTTGCGTTTGAAGCACTGGAAACGCTTGAGTGGGCGATGGAGGCCGATCTGAAACCGTCGCTTGCCTTCAACGATCACCTGTCGATGGCGATGCGCAGCGACAGCACCGGTATTCAGGACCGGCTTTTTGAGCATAACCCGGATTTTGCAGTGATGGATTTGCAGGATGCCGCATTGTTCGAGGCACGCTACCGCAAACATACCGAACGGTCCGGCCTTGATTATGACGACCACAAGGAATTGGTGCACAAGGTCTGGGATCGACGGCCCGAGGTGGTGGACACGATGAAAACACTGGCGCGCAAAGCCCGCGCAAAGGGTATCCCGATGTTAAGCCATGATGATACTCAGGCCGAAACCCGCAGATTCTATCACGATCTTGGGGTGACTGCGTCGGAATTCCCGATGTCGATGGATCCGGTTGAGCAGGCCCGCGCTGACGGGGACATGATCGTCTTCGGCTCGCCCAACGCAGTGCGTGGCGGCAGCCATATCGGATCTCTCGGTGCGGCGGATATGGTCGAGGCGGGGTATTGCGACATGCTTGCGTCAGACTACTACTACCCGGCAATGCTGGCCGCTATAGATCGGCTGGACCGCGAAAAAAGGGCTGATCGGCTCTCGCTTTGGTCGCTTGTTTCATCTGGGCCGGCCCGAGGCATGGGTCTGTCAGATCGGGGTGAGATTTCTGTCAGCAAACGGGCCGATCTTGTGCTTGTGGACTGGCCCCAAGGGCATACCCCTGCAGTTCAAGGAACCTGGGTGGCCGGGCTCTGTGCCTACCGCGCATGGCCGCAGGGATGATTCAGCGCGATCATTGGCCGGCCATCGGGCTTGGGGTCAGCCAGATCATGGGCTATGGCGTTCTGTACTACGCCTATGCCATCTTGTTGCCAAAGATGACAGGCGCGCTTGACCTGACGCTTTCGGGTATCTTCGGTGTCCTGTCCCTTGCCTTGTTTCTGGGTGGTTTCATGTCCCCGGTGGCTGGTATCCTGACAGACAGATTCGGCGGGCGCTTTGTCATGAGCGGCGGGGCCTTTTGTGCTGGCCTTGCCACGATGACATTGTCGCTGGCCGAGGGGCGGGTCGGTCTGTTTACAAGCATTCTGCTGATCGAGGCCGCAGCGATGTTTGTCCTTTACCCCGTGGCATTTGCTGCTGTCTCGCGGCTTGATCTGTCCGTATCGCCACAGCGCTCGATCACGATTATCACGCTTTTTGGCGGGGTCGCGTCGACGATTTTCTGGCCGCTGACATTGGCCTTGTATCAAGCGGTTGATTGGCGCAGCGCCTGGCTGATCCTGGGGTGCGCCTATCTTATGATCTGTGTGCCATTACATTGGTTCTGTCTGCGCGGCCCCGAACGTGATCTGGCCGCGCCCTCTTCGGCAAACACGACGGATTGGCCCGAACTGGAGGAGGCAGAGCGCAAAACCGGAATGCTCTGGATGGTGACCTCATTCGTGTTCTCAGGCTACCTGATGGGTGCGGTGATGACGCTTTGGGTCTCCAATGTGCAGGACCTTGGCCACAGCGCCGCGATGGCGGCTCTGGCGGGCGCGGTGATCGGACCGTTCAAAACGGTGGGGCGATTTCTTGAACTGCTGATCAGCCGCAACCTTTATCCCCGTATCACCTATATACTGGCGCTTGGCCTGATGCTGGCCGGGTTTCTGACACTTCTGACGGTGGGATTCACGGTGCCCGGCGTAATCCTGGCCGCAGCCCTTTATGGCATGGGCGACGGGATCAAGACGATTGCACGCGGCACGCTGCCGCTCGCGCTGTTCGGCCAGAAGGGATACGGCGCCCGGCTTGGCTGGATCAACACGGTTTCGATGGCCGCCAATGCATCGGCCCCGTTCGCCTTTGCCTTTCTCACCCAGCATTTCGGAGGCTGGACAAGCTTTGCCGCCATGAGCGCAATCCTCGGCCTTGCCATTCTCACTTCGCTTTTCATCCCTGACGCCCGCAAATCAAGAAAGAGCCCAACCTATGACCCCGCTTAAGATTGGTGCCTGCCTGGCCCCGCACGAAATCGCAGATCATCGCGACTGGTTGTTTGACGCCAACCGCGATCTGGAGCTTCAGGGCTTCAGCCGTCATGCAGAACTGACCACCGAGCTCGACGACCGGATTGCCGCGGTGCAAGCCGCGCTGAACGGATTCCAGGGGCGACGCGGGATGCATGGACCCTATGAGGGGTTGGATATGGACAACAAGGACCCCGAGCTGCGACCGCTGATCACCGCCCGGTATCTCAGGGCGCTGGAAGCGGCGGACCGGATTGGCGCGCGCCAGATGGTCCTGCATTCACCCTATGCCCGCTGGTATGCCTGGAACCGGCTGAACACATTTGGGTATAAGGAAGAAAAGCTGGCTCGGATCCACGATGTCATGACCCCGGTTGTCAAATCGGCCGAGGAATTGGGCATTACGCTGGTCATCGAGAACATCTTTGATGTCGATCCCGCGACCCGCCGGGAAATGGTCGATAGTTTCAACAGCAGTGCCGTCGCCGTGTCGATTGATACAGGCCACGCGCATCTGGCCCGTCGTATGTCCGGCGCACCGCCAGTGGACTACTTTATTCGGGATGCGGGCGATCAGCTGAAACATGTCCATCTGCAAGACCTCGATGGCCATGCGGATCGCCATTGGGCCCCGGGCGAAGGCGAAATCCACTGGCCCGAAGTGTTCCGAGCTTTGTCAGAATGCAACTCGGCCCCGCATCTGGTGCTTGAGCTGCGCCGGAAATCCGACATCCCGGCGGGTTTTTCCTATCTGCAACAGATGGGGCTGGTGGAGTAACCGATGGCAGGAACCATACGTGACGGCGAGGGCCTGCGTGATTTGTCCGGCAGGTCGTTCATGGCCGCCGAGGTTGCTGAGCCCTATGTGCATCGCCCTCCGTACGCGTCCGCGGTGTACGAGAGGCTGGCGCAGCACGTGCGCCCAAACGGGCGTCTTTTGGATCTGGGCTGTGGCGAAGGCAAAATCGCCCGTCCGATGGCGAAGTTTTTTGACGAGGTTGTAGCGGTTGATCCATCTGCAAATATGATTGCCTTGGGCAAGACCCTTGAAAACGGCCAGGCTAGGACCCTCAAATGGGTTTGCGCACGGGCCGAAGATGCGCCGCTGGACGGGCTATTCGACATGGTGACGTTTGCGTCAAGCATTCATTGGATGGATGTTGAGCAGTTGAAGGTAAACCTGCATCCTCACCTAAGCCCAGATCATCTGGTTGCGATTGTTGCAGGGGACGAAGCGTTCGACCCACCATGGGAGGCTGAGTGGCAGGCGTTTCTAAGGAAATGGGTGCCCGAAGTGACAGGACTGCCGCTGGGGTCAAAGGAATGGTCGGCGACACGGCAACGTCATGAAGATCATATGAAGATCATAGAGACGCAGGATTTGATTTCTGAACCGTTCGAGCAATCCGTGGAGGGCTTTGTTCAATGCCAACATTCCCGAAACAGCTTTACGCGTTCGAAGCTGGGCGACCATATCGCGGATTTCTCCGCTGAACTGCATGACCTGTTGGAGCCGCACAGTGATGAACATTGTATGTTGTCATTTCGGGTCAAGACATGCCTGACCTTCGCGAAATTCGTCTATTGAACCAAGCCATTGGCACGCCGTGTGAGGGCAGGGCAGTTCTCAGCGATATTTTTCAACGAACGCGTCGATATCCAGGGCGCGGATGTCAGGCAGGGCCGCCTTATATGTCTCGCGTGGCCAGTCCCAGACGGCGATCTCTTGCAAAGCTTCGGCCTGAGCCGCGCTGAAACGGCGTTTGATAAAGCGCGCGGGTACGCCACCAACCACGGTATAGGGATCCACATCGCGCGTCACGACGGCCCCGGCTCCGATAACGGCCCCGGTGCCGATATTGACGCCTGCAGTGACCGTCACCCCGTGACCGATCCAGACATCATGGCCGATGGTGACCCAGTTTTTCTTACGCCATTCGAAAAAATCGTGATCGTCCTCGCCCAGCCCATAGGCCTGGGCTCGATAAACCGAATGGTGTTGAACCGCGCGCCAGGTCGGATGGTTGCCCGGGTTGATGCGCGTTGAATTGGCGATTGAGCAGAACTTGCCAATTGTCGTCCACACAACGTGACACGACTGGGTGATATAGGAATAGTCCCCCATCGAGGATGACTTCATCACCGTGTTTCTTCCCACTTCCGTCCAGATCCCCAACTCGCAATCATCGACAATTGCGCCGTCATGAATTGTTGGGGTTTCGCTTAGCGGGTTCTTTGATCCAGCTCCGGACATGGGTTTTCCAATCACAGCTGAGGCAGCGCGTTTAGTGCGCGCCTTCCCATTTGCCGATCACCCTTGTGCGGATACGGGCAGAAAGGTAATCGATCAGATAGACCATGGCGATGATCATGAAGATGATGGTCCAGGCCTGATCCCAGAAATAGCCGCTGATCCGGTCGCTGAGCATAAAGCCAATACCACCCGCGCCGACGATCCCTAGGATGGTGCTGGAGCGCACATTGGATTCAAAGTTATACAGCAGAACCGACAGATGCACCGGCAGAACCTGCGGCATGATCGCATAGCGGATGGCTTGTACGCGTGACCCGCCTGAGGCCACGACCCCTTCGACCGGGCGCCGCGATGTGTTTTCCAGCGCCTCTGAGAACAGTTTTGAGAAGGTGCCAACCTCGGACACGGCGATAGCAAGGATACCTGCGAGTGGTCCAAGCCCGAAGGCACGAATGAAAATCAGCGCCAGGATCAGCGTCTCGAACGCGCGAATGACGTCATAGAACCGCCGTGAACCCTGACGCAGCCAGAAAATCCGGTTGATGTTCTTGGCTCCGAGAAAAGACAGCGGAAAGGCAACGATGGCCCCCAGAAGCGTACCCATGAACGCCATTGCGATGGTTTCACCCAATGCGCGGAACACCTCAAGCCATTCGGCCCAGGTAGCCCAAAGATGCGGGGGAAACATGAAGGACATGACCCGCCCCAACCGTTGCAAGCCGGTCCAGATACGTTCGGGTGAGAAATTGAAATCGTAAAGGCACCAGGCGAACAGACCGAAGAACCCGACCCAAAGTGCGATTTTCCGGGCCCGGATGACGGCTGTGTCCCGGAAGGCCCGGGGATGTTCGGCTATCATCTGTCGAATGTGCGCATCCGTCGGGGTCATGTCGCAGGTCCTTTCTCAAGGCCGATGATACGGTGGCGCAGTTTTTCCGAGCCGTAGTCAATAACCATGACTGTCGTGAAGATAATCAGGAACAGCGCTGACAGATCGGTGTATTCCTGCAAGGAGAGCGCCTCGCGGAACTCCTGGCCCAGCCCGCCAGCACCGACATATCCGATGATCGACGAAGCGCGCACATTGATTTCGAACCGCAGCAACGTGTAGCTGATGATGTTCGGCAGCACCTGTGGCACTGCTCCATATCGGATCTGGTCGAACCAGGTTCCGCCAGCGGCTTTCACGCCTTCCAGCGGGCGCATGTCGATGTTTTCATTCACTTCGGAATAAAGCTTGCCCAGAGCTCCGGTTGCATGCAGGCCAATGGCCAACACACCAGCCATCGGACCAACCGAAAAGCAAAAGACAAAGATCAGGGCCCAGACAAGGTCAGGCACGGTGCGGGCGATCTCAAGATACCGGCGGCTGATCCACAAAACCCATTTGTTTGGCGCCAGGTTGCGTGAGGCTGGGAAAGACAGAAGAAAGCCGCCGATCACCCCAAGCGTTGTGGCCATGAATGCGATCAGAATGGTTTCGATCAACAGGTTCAGCCAGGTTTTCCAGCGCCAGAACCATTCCGCCAGATCGGTGCCCAGACTGTCCCAATGCAATACCGGCAGGGTCTTTTCGATGAATTCACCCAGGCGCGGAATGCCAGCCGGGATGATCCAGCGCCACTCGCGTGCGCCATCAGACGTTGTGACCTGAGTCACTTTGAAAAAATCGCCAAGCCACGCGGAAAACGTGAAGAAGGCAAGAAAAAGGATGCTGGCGATCAACCAGGTTAGTTTTGCTCGCCCTCGCTGCGCGGCATAGTCCAATTCAAACTGATCGACAGGACGCAGTGGCGTCACATCCGCAACAGCAACCATGTTTGAGACCCCCAGAACTAAAGACCCCCGCCAGATGGGCGAGGGTCCAGGTCATGTGTGCTTTATGAGCGGCGCTGCTTTTTTAGCCAGTCGCGCATGTCTACAATCCACTGATAGCGATCATGGTCGACTTCGATCCAGCCGGTCTGAGGGTTCGGGGCATCTTCGACCTCACCGGTCATGGCCTTGAAGGCTTCGGGGTTCTTTTCGGGGATCGTCATAACCAGATCCTTCATCGCATCTTTCAGCTCCTGCGGGATGTTCTTGCGGGCTGTGAAGGGGCCAGACGTGATTTCGGGGCTTTCCCAGATCGGGCAGATCTCACCTTCGGAGATCATGCCTTTTTCGATCATGCGCTGCCAACGGCCGTCGACCGCGTTGTTCTGCCATGTCGCAGCGGCGTCAAAGGTGCCTTGCGATACACCAGCAACGCCAGCTTCATGAGAGCCCGAGAAAGGAATGGCCGAGAAGAAGGTCTTGGGGTCAACTTCTTTGGCAATGTTGAAGTAGGGCACCGCGTAGCCCGAGGTGCTGTCGGGGTCAGCGAAAGCAAGCACTTTGCCTTCCAGATCCTGAATGCTGTTGTAGCCGTCTTCGCAACGGGTCACCACAACCGAGTAATATCCGGTGGACCCATCCTCGCGCAGGCGCGAGACAAGTGGTTCAACCTTGCCCTCGGTCCCGGTATAGGCCGCGGCATATGAGGATGAGCCGAAGAAGGCGAATTCGATCTGGTCGGCAGCAATGGCTTGGATCACGCCGTCATAGGACCCGGCGGTGAAGATTTCGACTTCGACGCCCAGTTCGCTTTCCAGATATTCTTCGAATGGGGTGTACCGGGCGATCCGGTCTTTTTCATTTTCGCCCGACAGGATGCCGAATTTGATGACCTGATAGTCATCTTTCCAGTCAGCAGCGGCTGAGGTTGCCATTAGGGCGGCTAGCGCAGTGGTTACAAGGTATTTCATGTTCAGGTCCCCCTGGGTTTGGTTTGGCGATTGGATCTTTGGTCAGGCAGGCAAGGCGACGGATTGGGTCGACGTCACCGCCTCATTGAATTCTCGCAGGCCTTCCAGCCCGTATATGTCGCGCACCACATCGTCGGTAAGCTGTGCTGCGGTTCCGTCAAAGAAGATGCGACCCGCGCGCATCGCGATGATCCGGTCGCAATAGGCGCGTGCGGTATCCAGTGTGTGCAGGTTGACAAGAACGGTCAGGCCGTCTTCTTGGTTGATCTCACGCAGGCCGTTCATGACCAGCGTTGCATTCGCCGGATCAAGAGAGGCGATGGGCTCATCCGCCAGCATGATTTTCGGCTGTTGCACCAACGCTTTGGCGATGGCTACGCGCTGTTGCTGACCGCCCGACAATGTGCCCGCCCGCTGCAGCGCTTGCGGGACCAGATCAAGCCGGTCCAACGCCTGTAGGGCCATGGTGCGTTCCGCATCGGTGAACTGCATCGCCATCGAGCTGAAAAAGCCGTGTTCCGCCAAACGCCCGATCAAGACGTTGGTCAGAACGTCCAAGCGATCCACAAGGTTGAATTGTTGAAAGATCATTGCGCAATCGCGCCGCCAGTTGCGCAGTGCTTTGCCTCGCAAGCTGGTGATCTCGGCGCCTCCAAACGAAATCGACCCCTGCGTGGGGTCGATAAGTCGATTGATAAGGCGCAGCATGGTCGACTTGCCCGCGCCCGAGCGGCCGATGACACCAACAAACTGTCCGGGCGCGATATCCAGCGAAACACGATCTACGGCATGTGTCTCACCAAAGGTTTTCGAGACATTTGACAGGGTCAGAGCAGCGGTCATGGCGATTCATCCGAATGAATTATGCGCAGACCATCACCTGTATGTGTGACGTCACGGAGTCTGATTTGTAAAAGTTTGATTACGCTACAGCTGCGACCCGCTGTGCCTCAGAGCTCAACACAACCGACCCGTTCGAAAAGACCGTGTTGCCTGCGCTTAAGGTGTGCACAACGCGATCCGACGCGTCGACAACGGCCATGTCCGCACGCTTGCCCACCGCGATTTCTCCTCGATCGGCCAATCCAAGCGCGCGTGCAGGGTTGGCCGATGCCAGACGGACTGCACCGGCCAGACCGCCTGGGTCTGCAGGTGCAAGGGCGCGGATAGCAGGCAGAATGGCCGCCGGGTGATAGTCGGCGGCAAGGATATGCAGCAACCCGGCAGCATGTGCGTCACGTGCGGACAGATTGCCCGAATAGCTCTGCCCGCGCATCGCATTTGGCGCGCCCATGGCGATCATCAAACCCCGATCAGCGGCCGTTTCGGCGGCTTCCATCGTTACCGGAAACTCGCTGATGACAGCGCCGATATCCGCCATAAGATTGGTTTTGGTGACGGTATCATCGTCATGGCTGGCCATGGCGATGCCAAAGCCTTTGCACAGGCGCGACACTTTATTGAGATTTTCCAAGATTTGCTCGGTCGGTGTCGCGGCTGCAATCTGGGCCTGAACATTCGCCCTGGCCTGTTCCGCTGTGATCCCGTCATGGGTCCGATAGGCGACAAGCTTTTCCAGATCGCGATACTGGCCCTGGCCCGGTGTGTGGTCCATCACCGACACCAGATCGACGGCCTGCGCTTGCAACAGCCCCTCAAGTGCGGCGATAGCGTCGGTATATGTCATATCAAACCGCGCATGAATTCGGTGATCGACACGCAGACCCTGAATATTGTCCTTCAATGCCCGGATAATCGTACTGGTATGATCGAAAGACCTGCGTTCGCCGTCTTTCGCATTGCGCGAGAAAGAAACGCCCGCATAAGCGGTGGTGACCCCTGACGCAGCCAAGCGCGCATCCAGATGACCCACTGCCACGTTCATTGGGAAATCGACCCCGGGGCGTGGTTCAAGTTCCAACTCGATCATATCGCCATGCATGTCGATGAAACCGGGGAAGAGTGTGAGGCCGGATGGCGTTCCGCTGCTTTCCGAAAGCTCGGCGATCACTCCGTTTTCGATGCGCAGGCTGCCATTTTCGATTACCCGGTCGGCCAGGATGATCTTCATATCAGAGAGCCACATCGTCACGTTCCTCTTGTGGTGTTGCGTTCGGGGTCAGATCGACAACCCGGTCGATCAGATGCATCACGTCATCGGGGTGATGAAACACGCCAATCATGGCGGTGCCTTCTTGTTTTAGCTCTTTCAGGCGCGCCACCAACGCCGCCCGCGCATTCGCGTCGAGCGAGGCTGTTGGTTCATCAAGCATAAGCAGTTTTTGCGGCAGGATCAGTGCACGGGCCAGATTGACCTTTTGCTGCTCACCACCGGAAAACGTTGTCGGATAGGCGGCCCAAAGGTCGGGTTTGACCCCAAATGTCTCAAGCGCCTTGCGCGCCGCATGCAGCGCAGCATCAGCGTCCCAACCGGCAAGGCGCAGGGGTTCGGCGACGATGGCCTCGGCGCTGACCCGTGGGCGGGCTGTCAGAAACTGGGTGACAAACCCAATTTCGGTGCGCCGGAGATGGGCGATATCCACATCCGCTGCGCGTGCCAGATCAATCAACCCATGGCTTGAATGAAATCTGATCTGACCTGCGCGCGGCAGGTAAGACCGATAGAGCGTGCGCAAAAGCGTGGATTTTCCCGCGCCATTGGCCCCTTTCAGCAACACGAACTCTCCGGCGGCCACGTTGAATGAGATATCTTCGAACGCGCCGATTTCTTTGCGGAGGTGATGCAGCGAAAAACCCTTGGTGAGGCCGTGAATTTCCAGAACCTGCGTCATAGTTTTGCGTGCACCAGCTGCTGTGTATAGGCGTGTTGCGGATCCTGAAAGATCTGGTCTGCCAGACCGGTCTCAACCACTTCGCCCCGCCGCATGACCATGACCCGGTCGGCTAACGTGCGTATGACACCCAGATCATGGCTGACGATCACCATCGTGATCCGGCGATCCTGTTGCAGACGCTTGAGCGTATCCAGCACCAGCGCCTGCACACTGACATCAAGCCCCGTGGTCGGCTCATCCAGCAACAACAGTGCGGGTTCCAGCGCGATGGCCTTGGCCAGTTGCACCCTCTGTTGCATGCCGCCCGACAGCTCAATCGGCGGCGCGTCCAGACGATCCAGCGGAAATTCAGAGGCATCAAGCGCCTCGGTTGCAGCCTTTCGCAGCGTGGCAAAGTTGCGCTCGCCCGCGACCAACAGACGTTCTGCAACGTTACCGGAAGACGAATGTTTCATCAGCAATCCCAGATGCGGGTTCTGATAGACAATGCCGATCCTGGTGGCACACAACATGCGCCGCGCGAAACGGTCCAGATCAAAAAGATTCCCGGAAACATCGGGCAGGTCCAGCGTATAGCTGCCACAATCCGGTGTTTCTTCGAGGTTCATCATCCGCAAAAGCGTCGACTTCCCCGATCCGCTTTCGCCAACGATACCCAGAACCTCACCGGGATAAGCATGGGCGGAAACACTGTGCACGGCCTGTACGGGACCGTAGGATTTGCTGACATCGCGCACTTCCAGCAGGGGGCGCGTATCGACAAGGCGAGGGGCATCAAGCGTGATGGTCATTGCGGTAACTTTCCGTCCTGGTACCAGGTCTCACCCCGCGTTTCGCCCTCGCCATCGCGCGCGCGGATGGTTTTCACACCCCATTCGCTGTCGGATACTTCGTAGGTCGAGCTTCCGTTATCCTGAGGGATTTCGTTCATGAAGAAGCCCCGCGTGCCCGACCGGGTGCAGGTAAGGTGCCCGTGATCTTCAACCCGATAGGAAATGTCTGAAAACACCAACGGTTCGACCCGCGTAAAAGGTGGAACGGCAAAGATACGCTTTTCACGGCCTGCCGACAGGATGGTCAGGTGCTTGGCCATATGCAGCTTGGGCACATCCCAACGCGGGATTGGTGAGGGCGTCATCACATGCCGCCCATGCACAAGGCTGGGATAGGACGCGCCCTGCATCACGCGGCCCGACCGCACGATCTGTTCATAGAGTTGCAGCCACATCCGCCCGTAATCCGCATCTGCATGCATCTGCCGTGCGATCGACATGTTTGGCTGGACAGGGCGCAAGGGTTCGGGATTGGGCACCTGCAGAACAAGGATCTGGTCCTCGCGCAAAATCTCTTCGGGGATGCGGTGGCGCGATTGAATCAGGTCTGCCTCCAGAGTGTCCATCGTCACCGGCGTGCCCGCAACGCGCGCGATAAAGCGGCGAATTGAAGCGGCGTTGACGCTGTCATCCGCGCCTTGATCGATGACTTTGACACAGGTTTTGGGGTTCACCAGTGTCAGAGACACCTGTAATCCACCCGTGCCCCATCCACGCGCCATCGGCACTTCGCGGCTGGCATAGGGCATCTGGCATCCGGGCACGGCGACGGATTTCAGCATCTTGCGCCGAAGTTCGCGCTTGGCTGATCCATCCAGAAAGCCATAGCTCAGCGCTTCCCAGGGCTTGGTCAATGCGGCAAGGGTCATTCGGCAGGTTCCGTTTCAGAGGCGTTCGCCGCTTTGTTCGCCTTTGCATCGCGCATCGCATCAAGCGACGATTGAAACGTGACGTAATGCGGCAGTTTGAAGTGAATACAAAAGCCCGAGCTTTCGACGCCTTCGGTATGGTAAAGGAAGAACTCCTCTTCGGTCGCAGAACCTTTTTCAGCCCCGGGACTGTTGAGGTCCAGCGTGGCGGCGGCGATGCATTTGACCTCGTTCCATCCAAAGGTCGCAGCGTATCCGATGCCAAGCTTTTCGCCTTTTTTGTCGACGACCTCAGCCTGGCTGACTTTGACACGCCCGGCAGAGAACTGACGCCCATCGGGATGCTGAACCGCGATCTCAGCCTCGGCCAGCCGCAACTCGTTTACGGTTGGATGCGCCGGCCCATAGCCACGCATGGCCGCATAGCCCAGGGCCAATACACCGCCGGTTTCTGCCCGCGCGAGGCTTTGTAGCGTATGCGCCCGTTTGGACGGGAACAGCAACGGCTCTCGCGTCAGGTCGGGAACATCGTTGCCAGAGGTTGCATCCTGTTCCGGCAAGTCCAACAGATCGTTTTCCGCCTGCCACGCGCTGACTGCAGGCTGATAGGCGGACGACGGTTCCGGCGCCGGATCAACGGGCTCCGGCGCATAGGGTTCACCCTGCAACACATCAGTGGCCAGAATGCGATGCGCGTAGTCCAGTGTTGGCCCCAAAACCTGCCCGCCCGGAATGTCCTTGAAGGCCGCTGAAATCCGCCGATGCGTGAACAGTTGATCCTGTTCGACAGGGGCTGCGACGCTCAGGCGTGGTTGCGTCGTGCGCCAGGCACGCAACAGCAATACGGCCTCATAAAGCTCACCGCCCGTCTGCGCCAATGCCAGCGCGGCAAGGTCTTCGTCATATAGCGAGGCCTCACCCATCACCCGGTCGATCAGATAGGGCAGGCTGGTCTTGATCTCCTCGACGCGGTCACGTTCAAAAGGGCCCATGGCCTCACGGAACAAGCGCTCGGACTGTTCGATGGCTTTTTCGCCGCCGCGTGTTGCGACATAGGCCATCAGATCACCTCGACCGTGGTGGAACGCGGTACGCCAAGCAGCTGGGTGTCGTCCACAACGAACAGATCGAACCCCATCGGATAGCGGATTCGCGCTGCACGGGTGGACCAAAAACCAGAAGGCAGGCCGTCGATCCGCAGCTCGACTGTTCCGTCAACGCCAGGACCCGTCAGGCGCAGCGCCGGGCCGGCCCCGATCTTCGCGCGGATGATGACGGTTGCACCGTCATCCGGATAAAGATCGCTGCCCAATGCCACGTGATCAATCGCCGCGCCGGATGTCAGTGCGCCAAGAAACACGTGATCGGCCTGATCAATCTGGGCGATCTCGGCGCCGCTGCGCATGATTTCCGGCACCAGTAGTGCATCAGCGGAATGAACGCGGCATTCGCGATCCAGCAGCGCGGCAACAATCGATGCCTCGGCGGGCGCAGGAAGCGTTTGGATCGATCCGGGGCGGCTGAGCGCCCAGAGCAGCGCATCAAAGGCCGAGTTTTCCAGTGTTTCCGAAGCGCTGGGAAGTGGAGTGGCCCGCATCAGAACGTCTCCATATTCACGCGGGTGGCTTCGACGCGGCGCATCATTTCCACATCCTGCTGCTCAAGCGCTTGCGCCTCGCGGTCACAAAAGGCGATGCAATCGTCGGCCCGCACATCGCTTGCCAATGCCAGGTCGATCAGCGCCATCGCCATCGAGGCCTCAAGATCATGACCCCGGCGCATGCCATAGCCGTCTATGCCTGCTTTGCGGATATGTGCCTCGCTCATCAGAACTTCGCCCAGATGGAAAGCAACACCCTGTGCGGTGTCCCGCATTGGCAGCATCACCAACCCACTGCGCGATTGCAGGACCTCAATCTCACCCAGATCATCAATCAGCGTTTCAGCAAAGGCTTTGAGCCGTTCGGCATTGGCGCGGGCCAATGTGCCGAGGGTCTTATCCATCCGAATGCTCCATCGTGAAGGTCACGCGGGCGGCGGACCAGATCACCCGGCTGTGCGATATCGGTGTGCCATCCAGAGTCGCATCCACTGCCGCGACAACCATCACGGGGACATCGGCATGCTGCTTGAGCCTTTTGACCTCCTCTGATCTTGCCGGTCGGGAGTAGATCGAGGTTTGTTGGCGCACATAGTCAAGTATGCCGTAGGATCGATAGGTTTCAGTGGTTGACCCCAGCACATCCCGCCGTTCGGCGAAATCCGGGAACCGTTCTCCGCAATGATACGAGGTGCCAAAGGCAACTGGCAGATCATTTGCCATCGTGATCCGATGGCTTTCAATGACAAGCGCGCCAGAGTTGAGCAACAGCGCCTGCGCTACAGCATCCGGTGCGCGGACCCGCGCTGCCGAGATCAACTGGCTTGAAACATCGACCCCTTGTGGGATCAGATTGCGGCGTAGCCGTGTGCGCTTGCCGATCTGATAGGTCAACCGTGGGGTCTCGGCAACAAAGGTGCCGCGCCCTTGCTCGATGCTGATCTTGCCGTCCCGTGCCAGGGCGTCCAGCGCGCGACGCACCGAATGGCGCCCAAGTGCGAACCGGTCTGCAAGCTGCGTTTCTGTCGGCAACTGATCCCCGGCTGACAATCGGCCTGTGCGAATGTCATCGACGATCTCGTCCCGAATAGTTGTCCAGGTTTTGCGTGTCATATCTGATTCATCCGAATGAATTTTGATTTAGCGGTCACGCGTGACAACCACGTGACATTTTATCAAAAAGACATCGTAGATATCTGGGATGCGCAAAACCTCTTTTAGAAGGTTCAGTTTGCGTCAGGCGGCGGCGTTCAGCTGCCTGATCAAAGCGGGCAGGTCGGCCACTGTGTCGATGACGTAATCGGCCCCGGCGTCCTTGAGTATCTGTGTTGCGCGCGTGCGAAGGTGATCGATTTCTGCGTCTGACAGCGCACTCAACTCTTCGGGTGTTCTGCCAACTGCATTGCCCGATAGGGACACCCCGACAGTAATACAGCCAGCAGCGACACCTTCCTTGATGCCCGGTTCGGTATCATCGACCTTGATGATCGCTGACGGTGGGTAGGCCACCAGATCGACCATGCATTTATACATACCCAAAGGGCCGGGGCGACCTTCGGGCAAGTCGTCCGAACAGACCAGATTGTCAGGCGCGTACCCTTGGCGCGCTGCCACTGGCAGCACATGCTCCATGATGGATCGGGTGTATCCCGTTGTTGAACCGATCTTGAGGCCCATCGCCCGCAGCTCATCAATCGCGGCTTTGCCTCCGGGAACAAGATCAGCATAGTCGGCGGCCACTTTTTCATTCATCGGAACGAAGACCTGATAGACCTTGTCGACATCTGCGTCTGACGGGGCTGCGCCGTACTTCGCCGTCCACTGCGCGGCAATCTCTGGCATATCCATCATTGTGCGGATGTGATCCCACTTCGGCGCCCCCATGGGCGCGCGCGCCTGTTCGATGGTGGCCTTGATATCAAACTGCGCGAATGCTTTGACAAAAACACCCATTGGCGCGAATGAGCCAAAGTCAACCATTGTTCCTGCCCAGTCAAATACGACGGCTTTGAAGTGGTTCATAAGAGTTCCCTGTGTTCGAGGCGTTGGCCGCTTTGTTGCATAATCTGATCAGTGTTGCACTGTTTTAGGCAGAGACGATTGCGCGTGTTGCTGGACAGGTCCTCGCCGCTGCGAGTAACTGCGCGGGCATCATCCCCGCGCAGTATCTATGCGGACATGAAACTGAGTGCCCGACGTTGCGTGCCATTGTCATGGCTAAGGTTGCCCTTGCGGCAACTTTTTTGGCGATTCAACCTAAAGGATAAGAAATTCCTGCACTCTAATCATCTTTTGTTTCAAGGGAATTTCTTTATATCACATTGATATTAATGTAAGTTTTGTGAGAAAGAAAAACCTGATGGAGAGATAAAGTCACTGGTTAGTGAGTGGTGCACAAACCCCGTTCTAAACACCCATTTACCTCGAATTTGACACAATAGATATCCAAATCTTGCCTACCAAAACATGGAGCAAGAAATACATGTCCACTGACATCTCACCACTCAAAGATATCGCCGGTTTCATCGGCGCATGCCTCGTCGATAGTGAATCCGGCATGATGCTGGCCGCCGAAGCAGGTGCCGGTAAATTCGATCTGGAAGCTGCTGGCGCTGCCAACACTGAAGTCGTCCGCGCAAAGAACGCAGCCATCGAAGCGCTGGGTCTGAAAGAAAAGATCGAAGACATCCTGATCACTCTGGACACTCAGTATCACCTGATCCGTCCGCTGTCGTCGAACTCCAGCATCTTCATCTATGTTGCGCTGAGCAAGAAACAGGCAAACCTTGCGATGGCACGTTTGAACGTACGTAAAGTTGAAGAAACCCTGAGCATCTAAGGTGCGTATTGGGTGGCGTCATGCCACCCAGCCACCCCCCCCCGGCCGAAGTCAGGTTCGCGTATTTAAAATCCTGATCATGGCGGCGGCTTAACTTTAGACGTACCCTTCTGTGCCGCGTTCGATCCCAGCACGAAGCTTTATGTGAGTATAATCCAAAGGTAGGAAACACATGAACATCGCACCTCTGCAAAAGAAGAAAATCGACAGTATCCGCGATGTGTTGTCTGAATTGGAAAAAGCAAGCAATCTGAAATCGAACTCACGGCTTGCCGATATCAAAACCCGTTTCAAGAACTGCGCAACCAGGGTTGCGATCATTGGGCAGGTTAAATCTGGAAAATCCACCTTTTTGAACGCGTTTCTTGGTGAGACAGGTCTGTTCCCTACAGATGTGAACCCCTGGACATCCGCCATAACCAATCTGCGTATCAATGTGCCGGGTGATCCGACACAAGGCGCGTCATTCGAATTTTTTGATGACCATGATTGGAAACGCATTACCGAAGAATCGCCAGAGGCGTTCCAGAAATTGGCCGAGATGCTACCTGGTTTCGACAGCGAAGTTCTGAAGAGCCAGGGGCAGGAATTGCAGTCGGCCGCCAAAAAGCGATTGGGTAAGCATTATGATGCGCTGCTTGGATCGAAACATGAATATGACTTTCTGACCCCGGATCTGATGGGCCGCTATGTCTGTGTCGGGGTTGAGGCGGACGGGAGTGAGGCGACCTCGTCCTCTGGCCGCTATTCCGCTTTGACCAAGCAGGCGGATATCTATATGCGCAAGCCGGAATTCCTGTCGCCAATCATCATCTCGGACACGCCCGGGGTGAACGATCCGTTCCTGGTGCGGGATGAATACACGTGCCGAAACCTCGATACTGCCGATATCTATCTGATGGTCCTGTCCGTGCATCAGGCACTGACCAACGTGGATCTTGCGCTGCTGAACACGTTGTCCGCGCAGGATGACAAGCACATCATCATCTTCATCAACCGTATTGACGAACTCAGCCGATACGAAACCGAAGTCCCCGAGGTGATCGAAGACGTAACCCTTCGACTGTCCAAGGCTATTCCCGCATCAAATTTCACGGTGATCGCAGGCAGCGCGTATTTGGGGGCTCATCTGTCCGATGGTCACAAGCTTGAAGATGTATTGGAGCCGGAACAGCTGGATGCCTATCTCGATGCAGTCGGGGCCGGCGGGCTGCGGACATATGAGGAAAAGATCGCGCGTTTTGTCGGGCTCGACGCTGTAAAGCGCGAGATTTCCGACCTGATGGACAGCCCACACGGGACCCAGCGTATCGACCGGTTGGCCCGAGACATTGATACCGAGGTTAACAGCCTGAAACTGTCCGCGCAGCGAGAGCATGAAACAATCGAGGCGCATCTGAACAAGGTCGAATCCAACAACGTTCTGGCGGCGGTCAGCGAAATTGACAAAGAAGTAGAGCTGGTTCGCGAAGTTGCCGCGAAGTTTGAAAGCCTGAAAACAAGTGCTGAAAGCCAGGCCCAGTCCACGATCCTGGATGCACGGGACTTTTTGGATGCGCAGTTTCACAAGGAAATCCAAACCTTTGTGGAAACGCAGAAAGAAGTCGTTCAAAACCTGTTTCTGGGGGCCAGCGAGTCAGGTGACAAGCCGGTGGGATTCGAGATCGATATCCTGCCAATTGGCGCTTCGATCCGCGAATTGGCCTCTAAAGCCTATGACGACACCCGCGAGAGAATTGATGCCATCGTTGCCGCGTATCAACGGGCCTCCCTCGACACGATCAGCGGCTCGCTTGGGGAGCAGGCCAAGGCGATTTCATTGGACGATTTGCCAAATCGCGGCTTCTCGTCTTCGCTTGTACTGAAAAAGAAGTCCCTTGAAGCAACTGTCTACCTGCGCAGCAGCTGGGAATTCTGGAAGAAAAACAAAGTAGATGTGGATCAATCCATGTCGGCCATCCAGACTCTGATGAAAGACGAGCTGTATAACGGGTTTGTTGACCTTCTGAATGCCTATGCCATGGCCCTGTCCGAGCGGTTTGACGCAGCAATGGGTAAAGTTCTGGTCAGTTCGAGATTGGCGGAAAGCCAGGTCGAAAAATACATCAGCTTGCTCGAGCGGGACAAGAAAACGCTCATGGAGCTTGTGGAATCTCCGAAAAACCTGTCATTGCTGTCTGACAAGCTGCGCAAGCAGCGGTCGAGCGCCCAAAGCAAGTTGGATGCCCTGACCGCGATAGAGAGCAAGGTGTCCTATTCGACGCCAATGAGTGCGTAGGCGATCAGGAATGTCTTTTGACGCGGTGAGAGAGATGCCACTACCGGAAGTCACGCGTTCGGCGCATAGGGTTGTTGTGTGCGGTGAGGTTGGTTCTGGAAAATCGACCGTCATCAACACGCTGTTGCGCGAGACCACCCTGTCTTATGGGTTGGTCAGTGGTGAGCGCCCGCTCATCATCTTTCGATACGCAAAACAGGCGGGTATTCTGGCGAGGTTCAAATCCGGTGGCAAGGCCATATTCACCAGTTTTTCCCAGTGCCGCGACCTGAAAGGTATTACCAGCCTGACAGTGTTTCATACAAAGACACATCTGAACTCCGTTGAAATCGCTGAGATTCCGACGGATCGAAGCTCCAGAATAAGCGACGAGGCCCAGGCGATCATACGGGACGCCGATACGCTGATTTGGACCACCATCGCCTCGCAAGCCTGGCGGCTGAGTGAGCGGGACGCAGTTCAGAAGCTGGCGCAGTACTGCCCGCCGCGTCGGCTCGCGGTGGTGTCCAGAACCGATATGCTGAAATCGCACTCGGATCGGGATAAGATCCTGAAACGGCTACAGGCCGAAGCGCAGGACTATTTCGAAGACTTCCACTTTATGTATGGTGACAGCGATCTGATCGACTTCTCTCAATATGAAGAAGAAGGGTGGCAGGGAACAGGTGGGTCGGCTCTTTTGTCGACTCTGGTCGGTGGTGTCTTGTCGGACCCTCCGGTCGAAAGTGTAGAAGTGGATAGACCCGAAGTCGAAGAGGGTGAGGCACCTGGCAGCGTTGGGCTTGAGGACCGGCTCAAGACGGTTCCAGCAATCTGCGCGGCGGGTCTGCTGTATCCTGAGGCGTCGGGATCGGAAACCTTGTTCTATGGTGAAAAAGACATCTGCACTGCGATCTCTGTGTTTGCCGAGGACGTCCTGAAAACGCTGACGCACCAGCCTTTCTACCAAGGTCAGGTTTCAGATGAGACACAAATACAGCTCGAACTCAGCGAGTATTTTGTGTTTGTGAGCAAGACAGGTGCGGGAGACGCTGTGTTCTTTGCTGTTTTCGACAAAAAGACGAGCAACATGGGCTTGGCGCGAAAGCAGTTTTTCGGGATTTGCGAAGCGCTTGGCACATCTGTGTGATCGCCCAGCGGCTTCGCAATTGCACCAGTAAACAGGTGACCATGGTCTGGCTGATGTGATCCACTATGACCAGTTGGTGAGATGCGTTTTGCTACAGGCTAGTAGCGGCTCTCAGTGATAGCATCTCGCGCAAATGGGTTGAGATCATAGAAGCGCTCGGCAGTCTCTCGAAAAACAGCCGAGTGCGCGTCGACCGGGATCAGTTTTTGATATGCGCGCATCAGCGTGGTGTAGTCGCCATAAAGCTTGTCGACGGGAAAATTCGACCCGAACATGACGCGCTTAGGCCCGAATTGATTCAGGCATTCTTCGATGATCGGGCGAATGCTATCAATGGTCCAGCAATGATCGAACATCCCCAATCCAGACAGTTTGCAGGTGACATGGGGCAGATCAGACAGGCTGCGTAATCGCTGGGCCCAGTCCTTCAGGCCGGCTGTGCTGCGGTCATGGGGTGATCCCGCGTGGCAAAGGGCGACAGGCGTGTCAGGCGCTTGTTCCAACACGCGGGCGGTCTTGCCCATCAACTCAGGAATGAGTTGCAGATCAAAGCTCAGACCGCGCTGACCCGCCTGCGCCAAGCCGCTTAGGAAATCTGGGTGATCCAGCAGCGTGTTGGTGCCTGTCTGTGCATCCTCACCCGGGGCGCGGCCGACGATCTGGCGAACGCCCCGCACCGTTGGCAATGTTTGGAAACGGTCCAGCTGCGCGGGCAAATCCGGTGACGTCAGATCACAAAACACCACCTGAGCCATGGGCCAGTCCGGGTTGGCATTGGCCACGGATTGCACCCATTGGGCCTCTTGCAGCCCGTTTTCAGCGCCCACCTGAATATGAACCGAGGCGCGAATACCGCAAGCAGCGGCCTCTGACCGGAATTCGGTCAACGGATAGTCGCGCTGAATAGCTGTCGGGTCACCAAAGAACCGTTCGACGCCTCGCGCCATTAGCCAGGGGTAGTGTACGGCTTTCAGGTCCCAAAGATGGTGATGGGCGTCGATCCAATCGGTCATGTTCTGGTTACCTCCGCCATCCGAGCCAGAATATCGACCCCTTGTTGTTTCCAGAAATGCAGAAGATCGATGAATATCCAGTTTTCGGCCAGCTTGTCCCCGGAGCGTCGATAGATATCGATTACCCGGAACTCACCCGTCTTGCCCGTGGCGGGCATACCCATGAACCCGCCGGTGGGGCGTGCCGTGAAGTTCGGCCAGCCAAAGAAACCGCCATAGTGCCCTTCAGCCATGCGGCAGATGTGATTGGTCTTGGAGCGCTCGGCAAACGACGTACGGAATGGCCCGGCGTGTTGTTTTGCATAGCGTTCGATCGTGTAGGTCGCGCCGATGCCAGTAGGCCCCCACCAGATCATATCCTCACACCACGTGCGGCGCAGTTCATCCTCAAGGCTTAGGCCGCTGTCCCAGCGGCCAAGATCGGCGATCATCTTGTTAATCGTGGCCAGTGTCCGGACGCCTTCCTCAGCGGGCTGCGGTCCAAACATCAGGCCATCATGTGTCATCGGTCCGGGTTGAACCAATTGAGCGGCGGTTTGCGGAGGGAAGGGTTGCAGACCCGCCTGCATCATCAGATGTGGGATGTCGAAATACATCGCTGTTTCGGTGATCTTACCGTTCTCTACCCTGTTGAATTCGCAATAGCGCAGGAAGGCCATCTTGCCAGTGGGCGGGATGCCCAGCCAGCTTGTGTCGAACAAGCCCATCAGATGACCCATCGAGACCACCCAGACCGAATTGAACCCGTCGATCTCGTTCGCGCCCGCCATGAACACGTCCATCCGGCGCTGCAAACCGGTCAGGCTGGACCTGAGCGGTTGCCAGAATATACGGGCGACTTCATCGATCCCTTGTAGTTCATTGAAAGGGTGGAATCCCCGCCACACAATCCCATCAGCGCAGTGGTTCGCGAGTGTTTCCACAATGGACGTGTTCTCACATCGACTCAGCGCTTCGTAAAAACCGAGGACAAGTTCTTTCTCGGATTCATATGGCATTCTATTATCTTTCAATGTGTTAGTGATGATTTGGTGGTGCCGACCTTAGAGTTTGCATTCGCATGCAAAAAAAGCTTGCCATAGGCTTTTCTGAATGTCTATGCTTCTGCAAGCGTATGCATAATGAATGCGCAAGGGAGGACAGAATGGCCGAAATTCAACTTCGCAATGTCGGTAAGCGTTGGGGATCATTTGTCGGCGTGGACAATTTTGATCTGACAATTGCCGATAAGGAATTTCTGGTGCTTCTTGGCCCCTCTGGATGCGGCAAGACCACGACAATGCGCATGATTGCAGGTCTGGAAGACGCGAGCGAAGGTGACATCCTGATCGACGGTGCACGCGTCAATGATATGGAGCCTAAGGACCGCGATGTCGCCATGGTGTTTCAGTCCTATGCGCTTTATCCGAACATGAATGTCTATGAAAACATTCGCTTTCCGCTGAAAGTTCGCGGCATTGATCCAGCTTCCCATGATGAAAAGGTACGTCGCGCCTCGGCCATGGTCGAACTGGATGACTTCCTGCATCGCAAACCGGCGGAACTGTCCGGTGGTCAGCGTCAGCGGGTTGCTTTGGCGCGTGCCATCGTGCGCGAACCGAACGTGTTCCTGATGGACGAGCCGCTGTCGAACCTTGACGCCAAGCTGCGGGTTTCGACGCGCGCGCAGATTAAGAACCTGAGCCATGAGCTCGCAGTCACCACCATCTACGTGACCCATGACCAGATCGAAGCGATGACGCTGGCGGATCGCGTGGTGATCATGAAGCAAGGGGTTGTACAGCAGGTCGGCTCTCCGACCGATATCTATGATGAACCAGCAAACACATTTGTCGCCAGCTTTATCGGTAACCCGGCGATGAACCTTGTCGATGGTGAGGTTCAGGGCGGCGTGTTCCGTGCCCAGAGCACCGAGGTGCATGGGTTGAACGCGCCCGATGGCCCGATCACCCTGGGCTTTCGCGCCGAAGACGCGAATGTCGTGGAAAGCGGCGGCGAAATCAACGCCACGATCTACACCCAAGAGCTGTTGGGCGACAGCACAATGGTTTCGGTTCGCATCGGTGGCGCGCTGGTCTCGGTCAAGGCGGACAAGACGTATCGGGCCGAAATCGACGATCAGGTTTCGATCCATATCCACACCGATCATTGCCACTTGTTTGATGCTCAAACAGGGGCGCGCCTGACCGGTTGAACGGTGAAACCAAGCCCGCAACGACGGGACAAACCTAGGTGCAGACTTCGAAGATGCACCCATTCCATTTAGGGAGAAGTACTATGTTTCTAAAGAGAATTGCGTTGGCTGGTTCAGTCGCCGCCTTTGCTGCAAGTGCAGGATATGCCTGCGAAATCGGAGGGCGGGTCAATATTGTTGGCAACGAATTCGCGGCCATTCAGGCGGTTGCGGCCGGTGCAAAGGAATGCACCGGGGCGTCGGTTGAATCCAACCTGACATCCGAGCATCAGACCATCAACGTGGCCGGTCTGTCTGGCAACCCGTCGGAATACACAAGCGCCATCATCGCCAACAGCTCGATCGTGGCGTTGATGAACGAAGACGTCATCCGCCCGCTGAACGATCTGGTGGAACAGCATGGTCAGGATCTGCAGCCGGGACAGTTGATCAAGATTGGCGATGATATCATGGCCGTCGCCTTCATGGCGAATGCGCAGCACCTGATGTACCGTAAGGATGTGCTGGAACAGGCCGGTGTCGAAGTGCCAACCACCTACGAAGAAATGCTCGAAGTGGCCGAGGCTATTCGCGAGCAGGGCATCATGCAGAATCCGGTCGGCGGTGCCTATGCATCGGGTTGGAACTTGGCGCAGGAATTCAACAATATGTTCCTGGGTTATGGCGGCCAGCACTTTAAACCCGGCACGGCTGAGCCCAGTGTGAATTCCGAGGCTGGTGTCAACGCTCTGAACATGATGAAGGCCCTGTCGGAATACATGAACCCCGACTTCCTGACCCATGACTCGAACGCCACCAACGCCGAATACCGTGCGGGTAATGTTGCGATCATGAACATGTGGGGGTCGCGCGCATCGCAGCAGACCACCACCGAAGGCGTGCTGCAAGAGGTGATCGACGGCCACGCAATTGGCGCGCCGCTGACCGTTGGCGGTGGTGAAATTCCCGCGTCGACCCTGTGGTGGGATGGCTGGACTGTCGGCAAGAATATCTCGGATGAAGAGGCCGAAGCCACGTTCATCGCCATGAAACACGGTATCCGTCCGGACATGCTGAACGATGAGACCACGCCGCTGGCGGTCTGGTTGATCGAAGGCTACGAGCCCGCCGCTGATGCCGAAGGCGTGTTTGCAGCAGCCAAAATGGGCACACCTGCCTATCCGATGCTGCCGTACATGGGCCTGATGCACAGCGCGCTTGGCAATGAGCTTGCGGACTTCATGCAGGGTAAGGAAAGCGCTGAACAGGCGCTTGCCGATGTTGAGGCCGCCTATCGCGCTGCCGCGATTGAGCAAGGCTACCTGCAGTAAGACGCCCCTTGTGCGGGCGCCTCTGATGGCCGCCCGCACAAACCAAACGACGCGAGGATTGCAACATGCGCCATAAGACATTCCTTTGGTTCTTCCTGCCCACAGGACTTGCGATGTTGCTGTTCATCGCCATGCCCATCGTATCGGTGGTGATCCAATCGATCTTCGCACCACATCCTGCCGTTTTGCTGGAGGTTGAAAGCTGCACCCCGCTGATCGGCTGCACTACAGAAACGACCATCGACCAGGAGGCCACTGCCGCTCTGCGCAAGGCGCAACCTTTGGGCCGGTTTGTTGGGCTGGGCATCTATTTTGACCGTGGCCACCTGGCAATTCAGGAAATCAGCCAGATGTGGGCCGCCAACGAGACATTGGGCGGCTTTTTCTCGAATCTCGGGAACCTGCCATTCTATCGTGCAATGGCGTTTACGCTGACATTCACCTTCATTGTGACGCCGCTGACGATCCTGCTGGGGCTGGTGATTGCGCTGGCCGTAAACTCGCTGCATCGGCACCTCAAAGGGCTGATGATCTTCTTCTCGCTTCTGCCGATGATCGTCACGCCGCTGATCGGTTCGCTGATCCTGTTCTGGATGATCGACAGTCGCGGTGTTATTGGAAACGCCCTTGTGTACATGGCCGGAGATCCGAATTTCAGCCTCAAGGCCTCGACCGGGCTGATGTGGGTGGCCTTGATGGTCTACGGCGTCTGGAGCTCGGCCCCGTTTGCCTTCGTCGTGTTCTATGCCGGGCTGCAAACGCTGCCACAGGACCAGATCGAGGCCGCGCAGATTGACGGCGCAACCCGTTGGCAACAGGTCAAGTTTGTGGTCGTTCCGCATCTTATGCCGCTGGTCACGTTTGTGGCTCTGATCCAGCTGATGGACAATTTCAAGGTGTTTGAACCAATCATCGGTTTCAGCGCTCAAGCACACGCGCAATCTCTCAGCACCTTTATATTCGACGACCTTGGCGGTGAAACCCGACAGCTGTCATCCGCAGCCGCAACCTCGGTGATGACGATAATCGGGGTCGCCATTCTTTTGTCGCCCGTGCTTGTCCGCACTTGGCGCGACTTTAAAGGAGCACGATAACATGGCCAGCCGCGCACAAAGAATGCCCACAAGCCTTCGGGTCGCCTCGTCCCTGTTCGTGCTCCTTTGGTTTGTTCTAGCTGCCTTTCCATTCCTGTGGACGGTCTGGGGTTCGTTCAAGGTTGAACTTGATTTCTTCTCGATCGCCGACTGGACCAATGCCCTGACCGGTGCTCGGACCGAGGCAGTCTATGGCTCGCCCTTCACCACCACCGGATATGAGGGTGCGTGGATCCAAGAGGAGTTCTGGCGCAACGTTCTGAACACTGGGATCGTGTGTTTCTTTGTGGTCACCATCTCGCTGACCATTGGCACACTGGGGGGCTATGCGCTGTCGCGGTCATCCTATAACTACACGTTCTGGCTATTGATCACGGCGCTGATCTTCCGCGCCATGCCGCCGATCACGCTGGTTTCAGGCTATCTGCTGCCTTTTTTTGAGTGGAACATCTGGGGTATCCTGCCGACCACGATCATCGTGCTAGTGGCGATTAACCAGCCGTTCACCCTGTGGATGCTGCATTCTTTCTTCAAGAACATCCCAAGCGAGTTGGACGAGAGCGCCAAAGTCGATGGCTGCAACCAGTTTCAGGCATTCCGCCGTGTGATCATTCCGGTGATGTGGCCGGGCGTGATTACCACCGGGCTGTTCTCATTCTTGCTGGCCTATAACGACTTTGCCGTCGGCGCGATGCTTCTGTCTGAAAGCAACCGCACTATGGTGCCCGCCATCGCGGCGTTTCTCGGGACCACCCAAACCGAAGGGAATGTGATGTTTGCGGTCGCCGCCGTGGTTTCAGCCACTGTGCCTCTGTTCATCCTGGTTATGTTTTTCCAGCGCCAGATTGTAGGTGGCCTGACCGCCGGGGCGGTCAAGGGCTGATGAGCGCGAGTGCGAGATATAGAGCCCTTGGGCGTCACCCGGCGCTTAACCGGTTGCCAAGAGATTTTCTGTCAGGGGACTGACCACTTTTTTCGACAGGAATATCTCAGAAGTATTATTGAAGGACGAGAAATATGAAGGGTTCCCGCCCCGAACAGGCCGTGCTGACCAAAGACACGGATATGAGCAAAACAGAAGAAACCCGCGCTGTTATCGAGGGCATGGTCGACGGGCTGAACGATCACCGCATCGACGATATTGGCGAGTTTTTCGCCCAAGGCTTTCGCTGGATGGGCAATCAAGGCTGCGGCACCAAGACCGGCCTGCAGGAGTTTCAGGAAAACTGGCAACGCCCGTTCCAGGCGGCGTTCTCGGACAAGACCTGCATTGATGAGGCGCGTCTTTACATGGGGGAATGGGCGGCCGCCTTTGGCCGCCAGGAAGCCACTCATTCCGGTGAGTTTCTGGGGATCGCGCCCACCGGGAAAAGAGTTGAAATCCGGTACATGGATTTCTGGAAAGTTGTCGACGGAAAGATCGTCGACAATTGGGTGAATGTCGATTTCGCCCATGTTGCTGCCCAGCTTGGCGTTGATCTGTTCAACGGGCAGGGCTGGGAAACATTCGACCGGGGAGAGAGAACTCCACCCCGGCCCGACAACTGAGGATCAGGACAATGGCCATCGAATATCTCAAACGCGGCAAACCCGAGGCAGACAGGGCCGAGGATGACGCCAAAACACGCGCCGTCGTCGAGGCAAACCTGAAAGACATCGAAACGCGCGGCGATGCGGCTGTGCGTGAGCTGTCCGAGAAGTTCGACAATTATTCGCCCGAAAGCTATCGCCTGAGCCAGCGGCAGATTGATGACCTGATCGCCTCGCTGTCTGACCGAGAACTGGCGGATATCAAGTTTGCGCAAGAGCAGGTGATGAACTTTGCGCAGGCACAGCGGGAGTCGATGCTGGATATCGAGGTCGAAACGCTGCCCGGTGTGATCCTTGGCCATAAGAACATCCCCGTGCAGTCGGTGGGTTGCTATGTGCCTGGCGGCAAGTTCCCGATGGTGGCCTCGGCGCATATGTCGGTGGCCACTGCCAAAGTGGCTGGAGTGCCGCGGATCATCGCCTGTACCCCTCCGTTTAATGGCAAGCCAAATGCAGCTGTAATCGCAGCGATGCATCTGGGCGGCGCGCATGAGATTTATGTCATGGGCGGTATTCAGGCCGTGGGCGCAATGGCAATTGGCACCGAAACGATTGAGCCTGTGCATATGCTGGTCGGCCCCGGCAACGCCTTTGTCGCCGAAGCCAAACGCCAGCTGTTTGGTCGTGTGGGTATCGACCTGTTCGCAGGGCCGACCGAGACCATGGTCATCGCCGATGAAACTGCCGCCGATGCGGAGCTCTGCGCGACCGATCTGCTAGGGCAGGCCGAACACGGGTATAACAGCCCCTGCGTGTTGCTGACCAATTCGCGCAAACTGGCCGAAGATACATTGGCCGAGGTTGAGCGCATTCTGGGTATCCTGCCAACCTCGGGTACTGCGCGGGTCAGCTGGGACGAATACGGCGAGGTGATCGTCTGCGACACCTATGACGAAATGCTGCAAGTGGCAGATGACATCGCCTCCGAACATGTGCAGGTGATGACGGATCGTGATGACTGGTTCCTGGAGAACATGACCTGCTATGGCGCGCTGTTCCTTGGGCCACGGACCAATGTGGCAAATGGTGACAAGGTGATCGGGACCAACCACACCCTGCCGACCAAGAAGGCCGGGCGCTATACCGGTGGTCTCTGGGTTGGTAAGTTCATGAAAACTCATAGCTATCAGAAGGTCACCACCGATGAGGCCGCGACCATGATTGGCGAGTTTGGCTCGCGCCTGTGTATGCTGGAAGGCTTTGTTGGCCATGCCGAGCAATGTAATATCAGGGTGCGCCGCTACGGCGGGATCAATGTGCCTTATGGCGAAGGCGCACCCTATCGCGAGGCTGCAGAATGAGTGACGTGCATTCAGCGAATAAAGCGCTGATTGCGCCGCTTCGCGCGGCGATGCACGATTTTGATGATGTTCGGGTGCAAGCGGCGCTTAACGGCGCGCTTGCCTCGGATGCCACAATTCATATGCCATGCCCTTTTGGCGATCTGGTTGGTCCGCAAGAGCTGTATCAGACCTGCTATGCGCCGCTGTTGAGGGCGATGCCCGATCTGGAACGGCGGGACTGGATCGTTGTTGGTGGCCGAACCGAGCATGGGGATGACTGGATCGGGTGCGGGGGGCACTACTACGGCACTTTTGTTGCGCCATGGCTGGATATACCTCCTACTGGTCATTTGACCCATATGCGGTTTCACGAATTCTACCGGATCACCGAAAGTCAGGTGGTCGAGGCTCAGGCGATCTGGGATATCCCCGAAGTCATGATGCAGGCCAAGGCTTGGCCGATGGCGCCGTCCTTGGGGCTGGAATTCTGCGTGCCGGGTCCGGCAACACAGGATGGGATCGTTCCCGGCCCGTGGAACGAGGCACAGTCAAAGGCGTCCTGTGATCATATCCTAGAGATGTTGGCATACCTCACCAAACACCCAAAACAGGGTGGCCCAGAGGTGATGGAGATGCAGCGGTTCTGGCATCCGCGCATGAATTGGTACGGCCCTGCTGGCATCGGCACCGCACGGGGGATCGCCGGGTTCCGCAACTGGCACCAGATACCGTTTCTGAATGGCATGCCGGATCGCGGGCAACATGCCGATGATGTTACCCATCATTTCTTTGGTGATGCCGACTACGTGGCCGTTACCGGCTGGCCAAACATGATCCAGACCGTCACCCATGGTGGGTGGATGGGCATCGCACCATCGGACAAACGGATCAGCTTGCGGTCGCTTGATTTCTGGCGGCTTGAAAATGGCCTGATCCGCGAAAACTGGGTGCTGGTCGACCTGCTGGATGTCTATCGGCAGCTTGGTGTTGACGTCTTTGCCCGACTGGGCGAATTCAACAAAGCCCGCGTTCCGGGTGAAATTCCGTTTCCGGTTGGCGAGGCTTAGGATGACACAATTCCCCACAACACCCAGCTTCAATTTGAACGGCAAACGCGCCCTGGTTGCCGGAGCGTCCTCAGGCATTGGCCTGGCCTGCGCTGTGGCATTGGCCGAACACGGGGCCGAGGTGACACTGGCCGCGCGTCGCACAGACGCATTGCAAGAGATTGCCGCTGAGATGACATCTCGGGGGTGGTCTGCCGATGTACTTGAACTGGACGTAACCGATATAGAGGCGACCGCTGGAGCCGTGGCTGAATATGGCCCATTTGACATCTTGCTGAACTCCGCCGGTTCGGCGCGTCACAGCAAGGCGGTCGACACGAAGACCGAAGATTTCGACGCGGTCATGAATATCAACGTCAAAGGCGCGTATTTTCTGACGCAGGCCGTGGCCAAAGGATTGTTGGTCGCAGGGCGCCCCGGTTCGCTGATCAATATCTCCAGCCAGATGGGTCATGTCGGTGGGCGCGAGCGTGCGGTCTATTGCGCGACAAAGTTCGCGGTCGAGGGTTTTACAAAGGCCATGGCGTTGGAGTTGGGCCCGGCCAAAATCCGCGTGAACACCATTTGTCCGACCTTCATTCTGACTGATCTGACGCGCCCAACTTTTGAGGACCCGAACAAGCGCGCCTGGATTCTGGACAAGATCAAATTGGGCCGTCCGGGCGAAATCGAAGATATCATGGGTGCAGTTGTCTATCTGGCTTCCGATGCTTCGGGGTTGGTGACTGGAACGTCACTTATGGTGGATGGAGGTTGGACAGCGGATTGATGGCAGTGCAAAAAGTCACATCGATGGATGTTGCGCGGCTGGCCGGTGTAAGCCAGTCCGCCGTCAGTCGTGTATTCACTCCCGGTGCATCCGCATCCGCCAAAACAATCGAAAAAGTCCGCAAAGCGGCCGACCAATTGGGATACCGGCCCAATGTTCTGGCCCGCGCGGTGGTGTCAGGCAAAAGTCGGATTATCGGGCTTGTGGTCGCTTATCTCAACAACCAGTTCTACCCGGAAGCGTTGGAGAAACTGACCAACACGTTGCAGGAACGCGGCTATCATGCGCTGGTTTTCATGGCATCCAACTCGGCGCAGAACATAGACAAGGTTGTTGGGGAAATTTTGGATTTTCAGGTGGATGGGATCATCGCAGCCTCGGTCGCGCTCTCATCTGATTTGTCTGCGCGCTGCCAGTCAGCCGGGGTGCCCATGGTCTTGTTCAACCGGGGTCAGGACGATCCGTCGATGTCATCGGTTACCTCGGACAATCTGGCCGGTGGCAGGAAAGTGGCCGAGTTCCTGTTGGCCGCCGGGCACAAGAAGATCAGCTATATCGCCGGGTGGGAAGGCGCCTCGACACAGCGAGATCGCGAAGCCGGGTTTACCGCCGCCTTGCATCGGGCAGGTATACCACTCCACAGCCGTGAGATTGGCAATTTTGGCACAGAAGAGGCGAAAGAGGCTGCGCGCCGGATGTTTGCCTCGGACCCGCCCGAGGCCGTTTTTGTGGCCAACGATCATATGGCGATTGCCGTGATGGATACGCTGCGGTTCGAACTTGGTCTGAAGATCCCCGAAGACGTGTCCGTTGTGGGGTATGATGACGTCGCTGTTGCGGCCTGGCCCAGCTATGATCTGACGACAGTCCGCCAGCCTGCCAATCGCATGGTGGCCGAAACCGTGGACATATTGCTTAGCAAGATTGACGATCCGCAAATAGAACCCAGACAGCTTAAGATTGACGGACCACTGATCATTCGCGGGTCTGCCCGCATACCTGAAGGATGGAAAACATGAAGGGGTTTGATCCCAAATTCAAAGACTTTCCCGACTATATACTCGGGATCACCAAGGAGATCTGGGAAGATCGCTGCATTGCCACGCTGCATGATTACTACGGTACAGATATCGTTGTGCGCACCCCGGGTTCCGTGGTCGTTGGCAATCAGGGTGTGATTGCAGCCACCATGGCAACGCTGGCCGAGTTTCCCGATCGCACGCTTCTGGGTGAAGATGTCATCTGGTCAGGCACCCCGGAACAGGGGATGCTGTCATCACACCGCATTATTTCGACCGCGACCCATTTGGGCAATGGTGTTTATGGTAATGCAACAGGCAAGAAACTGGTCTATCGCATCCTGGCTGATTGTCACGCGATCAACAACAAGATCGACGATGAATGGTTGGTTCGGGATCAAAGCGCGATCGTGCAGCAAATGGGTTGGGATCCAAAGGACTATGCCCGCGATCTGATCGCACGCGAGGGCGGCCCCGAAGTCTGCGTGCAACCTTATACGCCGGCAAATGAGCAGCCAGGGCCTTACAAGGGTTCCGGCAATGACAACGAGTGGGGTGAGAAATACGCCGATATCCTCAGCCGGATCATGAACGCGGATATGGCCGCGGTTGAGGCTGAATACGACCGGGCCGTTCAGTCGGAATATCCCGGCGGGGTAACCGGGCACAGTTGGGCGCCGGTGGATCGGTTCTGGATGGGTTTGCGCGCCTCGTTCCCGAATGCTGACTTCTCAATTCAGCATCAGATCGGTCGAGAGGACCCCATGATGCCCCCGCGCGCAGCGATCCGATGGACCCTGCACGGCACCCATGACGGTTGGGGTGTGTTCGGCAAACCAACCGGCACTGAGGTCTTTATCCTTGGCATCAGCCATGCCGAGTTTGGCCCCTGGGGTCTGCGCCGTGAATACACTCTGTTCGACGAAACATCTGTCTGGAAGCAAATTCTGTTGAAAACCGGCGATCTGTAACATGCGACATCTAATGTCAAATTTGGACGCACGACAGTCGATGCGGCGCTACCACGCCCATCGGGCCAGTCTGCGTGCGCGGAGGCTGAATAACCGCCCGCCGGGTTTTGGGGTTTTGAACCAGAAACCCCAAACAAAAGGAAGACAGACATGAGTACAATTCAAAGCCGCATCGTTCGCTATGGCGAGTTGCAACCCTGCAAAACCGCGTTCATTGACGCCCATACGCCGGGCTCGGACCAGAAAGAGAACTTTACCATTGTGGGCGGTGGCGTTTCGGAAAGCCCTGATCAGCACGTCCACATCACCGACAAGATCGGTTTCAATATCGGCGCAGCGGGGCAACCGCCGAAATGCCGTAACTCGCTGCACAGCCACACCACGGCTGAGGTGTTCTTTGTCGCCAAAGGTCGCTGGCGGTTCTTCTGGGGTCGTTACGGTACGGCGGGTGAATTCATCGCCGAGGAAGGTGATATCTTCAACATCCCAACCGGTATCTTTCGTGGCTTCGAAAATGTGGGTCAGGACTACGGCATGATCATGTCGATCCTTGGCGGCGACGATGCAGGTGGTGGCGTCACTTGGGCCCCGCAGGTTATCGAGGATGCGCAAGCTCATGGTTTGATGCTGGGCAATAACGGCGTGCTGTATGATAGCAAGAAGGGCGAGGAATTGCCCCACAACGTGCAACCCATGCCATTGCTGAACGAAGAGGAGCTGAAGGCTTACCCAGAGGTTCCGGTCGAGGATGTGATTGGCAAATACGTCGCCCGGTATTGGGACCTGATGGCTTTGTCGGCCAACAAACCTGCGGTGGTGATTGGCGAAAACGGCCTGATCAAAGACAAGCCGGGGTTTGAGGTTGATTTCCTGGCCCGCGGATCAGCAGTGAACGACCCGAATAAAGCGGAAAAACCGGTGGTTCTGATGCCTGCAAGCGGCCATTGGCGGATTGCGATCAACGATGTTGAGGCCACATTGTCCAATGGTGATACCGCGCTGGTCTTGCCCGGTGAAACCTACAGCGTCGCGCCGTCCATGACCGGGCAAGCGGGCCTGTATCGGATCACCGCCACCGATGATCCGGCAGGGGCGACCTGGGTTGAATGACCGTAAACCCCGACGATACCCATGCCGTCTATGAACGGCAGGCCAGGACCTATGACGAGCAACGCTCGCGGGCCCTGTTCGAAGCGCGCTGGCTGGCGCGCTTCACCGCCAGCCTAAAACCCGGCGATCATGTGCTGGACCTTGGGTGCGGTGCGGGCGAGCCAATCGCGCGTTGGTTCATGGCCGAGGGGTTCAACGTCACGGGTGTTGATTTTTCACAGGCTATGCTGGACATCGCCCGAAGCCGCTGGCCCGATGGTGATTGGCAGCAGGCCGACATGCGCGACTTCGAACTCAGCCAACGATTCGACGGGATCATTGCCTGGAACAGCTTTTTCCACCTGACGGCGGACGAGCAAAAAGCCTGCATCGCGCGAATGGCGCGACATCTGCGCAGCGGGGGTATTTTGATGCTGACAGTCGGCCCCAGCGCAGGTGAGGAACAAGGAGCCGTCGGTGGCGAACTAGTATATCACGCATCGCTTTCGCCGGCGGGCTATGCCACGTGCCTCGAAGACAACGGGATGATCCTAAGCGGATTTCTGGCGAAAGATCCCGAAACCCAAAGCCATACCGTGCTGATGGCACGCAAGATTTAAGGAGGTTTCATGACCGTCAAAACAACACATGTCGGGTCTCTGCCGCGATCTCAGGAGGTTGTGGATTTCATTTTCGCCCGCGAGAATCAAGAGGTGTTCGATCAAGCCGCATTTGATGCATGCATGACCTCAGCGGTGGCTGAAACCGTCCGAAAACAGGCGGAGGCCGGGGTTGATATCGTGTCGGATGGTGAGACCTCAAAGATCTCATATGCGACCTATGTCAAAGATCGCTACACCGGATTTGCCGGGGACAGCCCGCGCAATGCGCCAGCGGATTTGAAGATGTTCCCGGGTTTTCTGAAACGTCTGGCCGATGATGGTGGCACCCCGCAATATGCCCGCCCCATGTGCGTGGGCGAGGTACGCTCGAAAGGGCAGGGAGAGTTGCAGAAGGATATCGATAACCTAAAGGCGGCGATGGCGCAGCACGGGGTTGATCGAGGGTTTATGAACGCGGCGAGCCCCGGCGTGATCTCGCTATTTTTGCAAAATGATTTCTACCTCACGCGCGAGGCCTATCTGTCCGCGCTCGCCGATGCGATGAAGGAGGAGTATGAAACCATCGTTGCAGCCGGTCTGGACCTGCAGCTGGATTGCCCCGATCTGGCCCTGTCTCGCCATATGCTGTTCACGGATCTTTCTGACGAAGAGTTCGTCAAGATTGCCGATATGCATGTCGAGGCCCTGAACCATGCGCTGCAAAACCTGCCCGCCGACAAAGTGCGCGTGCATATTTGCTGGGGCAACTACGAAGGGCCGCATTGCTGCGACATCGGCATGGACAAGGTGTTCACAACGCTGATGAACACCAAATCGCGCTATGTGCTGTTTGAAACTTCGAACCCGCGCCATGCGCATGAATGGACCGTGTTCCGCGACCGTAAGGATGAGATACCGGACGACAAGGTGCTCGTGCCTGGTGTGGTCGACACCACGACCAATTTCGTCGAACACCCTGAAGTGGTTGCCCAACGTACCCAGCGCTTTGTTGATATCGTTGGCGCTGATCGTGTGGTGGCCGGATCGGATTGCGGCTTTGGGACCTTCGCCGGGTTTGGTGCGGTGGATCCCGACATTGCCTACGCCAAGCTTGGGGCGCTGTCCGAAGGGGTTTCCCTGCTCAAATGACCCCTCTTGTTCTATTGCCGGGCATGATGTGCGATGCGCGCCTTTTCGCGCCGCAGATCGCGGCGTTGTCAGGGCACAGACCCATTGTAGTCGCGCCGATTGGCGCGTGCGACACGGTGGAGGATCTGGCCGCGCAAGTGCTGTCATATGCCCCCCCGCGCTTTGCCATGGCGGGGCTGTCCATGGGCGGGATTGTGGCGATGGAGGTTCTGGGTCAGGCCCCGGATCGGGTTTGCGGGCTGGCCCTGTTGGACACCAACCCATTGGCGGAAAAAGATGAGGTCAAAGTCAGACGCCAACCTCAGATCGACGCCGTCATGCGTGGCCAGTTGCGCGCGGTGATGGCCGAGGAAATGAAGCCTAATTACCTGACGGATGGCCCAAATCGTAGCGCAATTCTGAACCTGTGCATGGAAATGGCGTCCGACCTTGGGCCTGAGGTTTTTGTCAATCAATCCAAGGCGCTTCGAGATCGCCCGGATCAAAGCGCGACCTTGCGGGCCTTTCAGGGTGCGGCACTGGTGCTATGCGGGCGCGAGGATACGCTCTGCCCGGTTTCGCGCCACGAGTTGATGCATAGCATGATGCCCCAAAGCCGGTTGGAGGTCATCGAAGATGCAGGCCACCTGCCCACATTGGAACAACCCGAGAGAACAACAGCGGCTGTGGCCCGCTGGTTGGAGGCGATATGAAACAAACCCTTCTGGACCTGCTCAGATCGGTCGATACCCCAACGGTTTGCAACGCGATTGAAGCGGCGCAGGGTAAGCGTGGGTTCAACGCGTTTACCCGCGGAACCATGCTGTGTTCGGACCCCGATGCCAAACCCATGGTCGGATACGCCCGCACTGCAAAGATTGCCGCCGTGAATCCGCCGACAGAACTGCCCGAGGTGATCCGCCAACGCCGGATGGACTACTATCGACATATGGCAACCGGAACTGGCCCGGCTGTTACCGTGGTTGAAGACCTTGATTATCCCGACTGCATCGGCGCCTATTGGGGCGAGATCAATACCACCGTCCACAAAGGGTTCGGCATCAGCGGTGCGCTGACCAACGGTGTGATGCGTGATCTGGGTGATCTGCCGGATGATTTCCCGGTTGTAGCCGGGTCAATCGGGCCAAGCCACGGTTTCGTGCATGTGCGCGAAATCGGCACCCCGGTGTCGATATTCGGCCTAGAGATTCAGAATGGCGATCTTGTCCACGCTGACCGCCACGGCGCTTTGGTGATTCCGCCCGAGGTCGTGGGCCAGTTGGAACAGGCAATCATCAAGCTATTGGAAACCGAGAGACTGATCCTGGCACCGGCACGCGCTGCCGGGTTTGATTTTGAAGCCTTTGAAACGGCTTGGGCGGCATTTGAGGCCTCGCGGACTTAGGTTCAGGACCAATCAGTCCTGAACCTGCGCTGCCCGGTCTGATTCAGAAATCCCAGTCTTCGTCTTCGGTCGCAACCGCCTTGCCGATGACATAGGAGGAGCCGGAGCCCGAGAAGAAGTCGTGGTTTTCACTGTCCGGGCTGAGGGCGGCCAGAATTGCCGGGTTCACCTCAGAGACTTCGGGTGGGAACAGCGCTTCGAACCCGAGGTTTTGCAGCGCCTTGTTGGCATTGTAATGCAGGAAGACCTTCACATCCTCAGTCAGGCCGATCTCATCATAAAGTTCCTCGGTGTACTGGTTCTCAATCCCATAAAGCTCGAACATTAAGCCAAAGGCATAGTCCTTCAGCTCCTGCTGTTGAGCTTCGGACAACTTCTCGTAGCCGCGCTGGAATTTGTAGCCGATGTAATAGCCATGCACGGCCTCATCCCGAATGATCAGGCGGATCAGGTCTGCGGTGTTGGTCAGCTTGGCGCGGCTGGACCAATACATTGGCAGATAGAAGCCCGAATAGAACAGAAAGCTTTCCAGAAACACCGACGCGATCTTGCGTTTCAGCGGATCGTTGCCGGGCGCGTAGGTTTTCAGGATCGCCTCGGCCTTGGCTTGCAGATGCGGGTTCTCTTCGGACCAGCGGAAGGCTTCGTCGATTTCCTTGGTCGAACACAGCGTCGAGAAGATCGAAGAGTAGCTGCGTGCGTGCACCGCTTCCATAAAGGCGATGTTGGTCAGCACGGCCTCTTCATGCGGAGTGACAGCATCGGGCATCAGGGCAGGTGCACCAACCGTGTTTTGGATCGTGTCCAGTAGAGTCAAGCCCGTAAAGACGCGGATTGTCAGCTGCTTTTCATGGTCCGTCAGCGTGGCCCAGCTTTGGATGTCGTTGGACAGCGGCACCTTCTCTGGTAGCCAGAAATTGACCGTCAGTCGGTTCCAGACTTCAAGGTCCTTGTCATCTTCCAGCCGGTTCCAGTTGATGGCGCGGGGGATCTTGGTTTGGATCATGTCTTTCATTGTCACGGGCCCCTTACAACGAGCAGGATACACAGCCCTGCACCTCGGTCCCTTCGAGGGCTTCCTGGCGCAGACGCACGTAATAAATGGTTTTTATGCCTTTCTTCCACGCATAGATCTGCGCACGGTTGATATCGCGGGTCGTGGCCTCGGCCGGAAAGAACAGGGTCAGCGACAGGCCCTGATCGACATGTTCGGTCGCCGCCGCATAAGTGTCGATCAACGCCTCGGGGCCGATCTCATAGGCATCACGGTAGTATTCAAGGTTGTCATTGTCCATGAATGCTGCCGGATAGTAGACGCGGCCGATCTTGCCCTCTTTCCGGATTTCGATCTTCGAGACGATGGGGTGAATCGAAGAGGTCGAGTTGTTGATATAGCTGATCGACCCGGTTGGCGGCACCGCCTGAAGGTTGCGGTTATAGAGGCCGTGCTTCATCACATCGGTCTTCAACGTTGCCCAGTCTTCGCGCGTGGGCAGGGTCATGCCATCGAACAGAGCCTTGACCCGCTCACTTTCGGGCAGCCAATCGCGGGTGGTGTATTTGTCAAAGAAGGTGCCTGAGGCGTAGTCGGACTTCTCGAACCCCTTGAACGATGCCTTGCGCTCCTGCGCCAGATCGCAAGAGGTGCGGATCGCGTGATAGGCCATGGTGGCAAAGTAAACGGATGTGAACTCAACCCCCTCAGACGAGCCATAGTGGATGTGTTCGCGGGCAAGGAACCCGTGCAGGTTCATCTGACCCAAACCAATCGCGTGGCTTTCATCATTGCCCCGACGCACCGACGGCACCGAGTCAATCGCCGACATCTCGGACACTGCCGTCAGCGCGCGGATCGCAGCCCCGACGGTGCGGCCCAGATCACCGCCATCCATCGTCTTGGCGATGTTCAATGAGCCGAGGTTGCACGAGATATCCGTGCCCAGATGGGAATAGCTGAGGTCATCGTTGAACTCGGACGCCTCGTTCACCTGCAGAATCTCGGAACACAGGTTCGACATGTTGATCCGGCCCGCGATGGGGTTCATCCGGTTCACCGTGTCTTCGAACATTACATAAGGGTAGCCAGACTCGAACTGGATCTCGGCAATTGTCTGGAAGAATTCGCGCGCGTTGACCTTGGATTTACGGATGCGCTTGTCATCGACCATCTCGTGATACTTCTCGGTCACCGAGATTTCCGAGAACGGCACGCCATAGACCTTTTCGACGTCATGCGGCGAGAAAAGATACATATCGGCATTCTTCTTCGCCAACTCGAAAGTGATATCGGGGATCACTACGCCAAGGCTCAGCGTCTTGATGCGGATTTTCTCATCGGCGTTTTCGCGCTTGGTATCGAGGAAGCGCATGATGTCCGGGTGGTGTGCGTTCAGATACACCGCACCCGCCCCCTGCCGCGCGCCCAACTGGTTGGCGTAGGAAAAGCTGTCTTCCAGAAGTTTCATCACCGGGATCACGCCCGAGGACTGGTTCTCAATCCCTTTGATCGGCGCGCCATGTTCGCGGATGTTGGTCAGCAACAGTGCTACACCTCCGCCGCGTTTAGACAGTTGCAGGGCGGAGTTGATGCCACGCCCGATGCTTTCCATGTTGTCCTCTAGCCGCAGCAGAAAGCACGAGATCAGTTCTCCGCGCGAGGCTTTGCCTGCGTTCAGGAAGGTGGGCGTGGCGGGTTGGAAACGGCCTTCGAGGATCTCTTCCATGAACGACATCGCCAGCGCCTCATCCCCGCGCGCCAGCGCCAGCGCGGTCATGACAACACGATCCTCATAGCGTTCAAGATAGCGCTGCCCATCGCGAGTCTTCAGCGTGTAGGAGGTGTAGTACTTGAATGCGCCCAGAAAGGTTGGGAACCGGAATTTCTTGGCATAGGCCGCATCCCAGATTTTACGCATGAAGTTCTTGGAATATTGGTCCAAAACGGCCACTTCGTAATAGCCCTCGGACACGAGATACCCCAGCTTTTCATCCAGCGAGTGGAAGAACACCGTGTTCTGGTTCACATGCTGCAGGAAATACTGCCGCGCGGCTATACGGTCGGCATCGAACCGGATCTTCCCCTCGCCGTCATAGAGGTTCAGCATCGCGTTCAGCGCGTGGTAGTCTTGCTCGTTTACGCTGCTGTCGAGCATAGATGTCTCCCTAGTTTTTCCAGCCCTGCGCGGACGCGGGCGATATCAGTTTCTGTTCCGGCCAGCTCAAACGAATAGAGCAGCGGTACGTTGCATTTCTGGGCAATGATGCGACCAGCCAAAGCGTAGGTCGCACCGAAATTGCGGTTGCCTGTGCCGATCACTCCGACGATCCCGGCGCGTCTGCCTGGATCATTCAGGAACCGGATCACCTGTTTTGGAACCGCCCCACGACCTTCGCCATCGGCATAGGTGGGGCTGATCAGCACATAGGGGTGTCCAGGGTCAGACAGCGGGTCCATTCCGTTCGGAATGCGGAAAGAGGTCAGGCCCAGCCGCGAAACAAAGCGGTGGGTGTTTCCGGATTTCGATGAGAAATAAACCAGCGCCGGGAGCGGCGCAGTCATGGGTCAGGCCAGTTGGGCGATCATGTCGGGGCGGAAACCCGACCAGTGATCACTGCCTGCCACAACTACGGGGGCCTGACGATAGCCCAGCTCGGTCACATGGGTCATGGCGCTGTCATCTTCGGTCAGGTCAACGACGTCATAGGAAATACCTTTGGCATCCAGTGCACGTGTGGTGGCGGTGCATTGTACGCAAGCGGGTTTAGAATATACGGTAATGCTCATGTCGTCCTCTGTCCTTTTTAGTTCAAAGTCGAGGACGCAAGGGCTAAACAGGCCCCAATCACGCCCCCGAACCCTCCGTTCGTGGTTATCAGTCTCGCCCGGCAGGTCTCCTGGCTTGCGGATCGACGTTCGGACTGGCCTTCCCAAAAGCACGCTTTCAGTGGCGTGTTCAGCCGAACTCTCCGTTTACAGTTGCGGGGGCAGCGCCGGTTTTCCACCGGTTTCCCTCTTAGCTTCCGATATGAATCGAAAGAACCGAAGCAACACTATATTGGGTCTGTCAGGCGGTTGATGTCAATATATAGCGTCGCTATGGGATGAGATTATTTTTGTACGACCCGGGCGTCCGGCTTGTCCATTTCCGAAAGGCCCGGTGAAAATTTGCTGGGGCTGAAAAGCCGGTGTCATAGGCGATCTGCTCGATACTATCCTGTCCCTGTTGCAGGGCACCTATGGCGATGTCACGGCGTAGCGCGTCCTTGATATCCTGAAAGGATGTGCCTTCTTCGTTCAACCGCCGGTTCAGCGTACGTGGTGTCATTTTCAGGGCCTGAGCAGCATCCGGCAACTGACAGGATTGCCAGGACGCGCCGTATAGAAAGGCGCGAACCCGCAGGCTGCTGGTATGCGCACGTGAGCTGGTGAAAATCCAATCAAGGGGTGCGCGTTGAAGGAATACAGAGGCTTCGGAAGAACTGCGTGCAATCGGGCGCGTAAACTCATTCGGGTCGAACAGAATGCTTGTCTGCGGCGCGTCAAATTCAACGGGGCAGGGGAACACCACGGCATAGTCGGCTGCGAAATCGGGGCGGGGAAAGGCAAAGTGCACAGTTCTGACCGGCGTCTCTGCCCCGCTGAGCCAGGACAAAAGCCCATGCGCCAATTTCAGGATCAACATATGACCAAAGCGGTGCGCGCGAGTGTGATTCAGATAAGGGAACAGCTTTAGCTCCACCTGATCAGACTCTGAGTGCAAATCCAGCCGGAAATCATCCAGCAACAGGTTCCAGAATGTCGAGTACCGATACAGGGCCGAGGTCAGGCTGCTTGCTTCGCGTTGCACGGTCACCAGATGTTGCAGGGCGCGAGGCCGGATTGGGCGGCTCCACAGCCCCATCATTTCGTCGCCGGTCTCGGGCGCGGCCAGCTGATAGAGCTGTGCGATTTCATTCAGGGTAACGCGCTGGGTCGATGCCATCGAGCCAGGTTGCAGCCCCGAGCGCGCAAGAAGTGAACGCATTACCGACGGTGTGCAACACGAACTAAGAGCGTCCAGCCAATCCTGGATAAAACCCGCTGATACGGTGGTCAGAGAGATGGGGTCAGGACGGGTCATAACGGCTTCGAATTGGCGTAATCGGATACAATCTTGTCAAGATATGAGCTTATCTGCAAGTCTTCGCGTAGATACATGACGTGAAACCATAGTCGTCGAAAGGAAACAGGCATGTCCTATCAACCGCCCGTGCAGGATTTGATGTTCTGTATTGAACACCTGTCTCATTGGGACCAGGTATCCTCGATGGCGGTGTATGCGGATTATGATCTGGCGGATATTGGCGCGGCTTTGGAGGGTTACGCCCGGTTCTGCAGTGAACAAATCGCACCCTTGTCCCATATCGGCGATACGCTGGGTGCCCGGTTCGACAATGGGCGGGTGACGATGCCTGAAGGGGACGCGCAAGCCTATGCACAATTCGTCGAAATGGGTTGGCAGGCCCTGACCCATCCAGTGGAGTACGGCGGAATGGGTCTTCCGAAAACCGTTGGCGCAGCGGCGGTTGAGATGTTGAATGCTGCCGATATGAGCTTTGGCCTATGCCCACTGCTCACCGATGGCGCGATCGAGGCATTACTGCTGACTGGATCGGATGAGCAGAAAGCCATCTACTTAGAGCCGCTAATTGCCGGGCGTTGGTCGGGCACGATGAACCTGACCGAACCGCAGGCGGGCAGCGATCTGGGTCGCGTCTCGACCAAGGCGGTGCAGCGCGAGGATGGCAGCTATGGCGTTTCTGGCACCAAGATTTTCATCACCTATGGTGCGCATGACCTGACAGAGAACATCATACATCTGGTTCTGGCGCGCACGCCTGATGCACCTGCGGGACCGAAGGGTCTCAGCCTATTCATTGTCCCTCAGAAGATGGTGGCTGCGGATGGCTCGGTCGGGGCCGAGAACTCGGTGAACTGTGTCAGCATCGAACACAAGCTGGGCGTGCGCGCCAGTCCGACTGCTGTGCTGGAATACAAGGACGCCATCGGGTTCATGATCGGTGAGGAAAACCGCGGGCTGGAATACATGTTCATCATGATGAACGCCGCGCGCTTTTCCGTCGGTGTTCAGGGCGTCGCGACATCAGAACGCGCCTATCAGCGCGCCTTGACTTATGCGCGGGACCGGGTCCAGAGCCGCCCCGTGAATGGTCAGGTCAAGGAGGCGGTGGCGATCATCGAACACCCCGACGTGCGCCGCATGTTGATGCGGATGCGCAGCCTGACAGAGGGTGGTCGCGCGATGGCGGCGGCCACAGCCGGGTTGCTGGACATCGCACACCATCAGGAAGACCCGGAGATCGCCGCTCTGGCCGAGTTCATGGTTCCGCTGGTCAAGGGCTTCTGCTCGGAACGCGCGGTCGAGGTTGCCTCGCAGGGGGTTCAGATCCACGGCGGCATGGGCTTCATCGAAGAAACCGGCGCCGCACAGCATTACCGCGATGCCCGTATTCTACCGATCTACGAAGGTACCACCGCCATTCAGGCCAACGACCTTCTGGGACGCAAGGTCATGCGCGACGGGGGCGAGACCGCCCGCCGGTTCGCCGCCCGCATTGCGGCGACCGAGGCCGAGCTGGCAGAAGGCGATGCTACTGCGCAGGTCATCGGCGCAAGCCTAGCAAAGGCACGCGGCGTGTTTGAGGAAGCGCTGGAGTGGTTGCTTGATAGTAGCCGCAAAGATATCGACGCCGCTTTTGCGGGCTCGGTTCCGTTTCTGATGCTTTCAGGTACACTCGCCGCAGGTTGGAAACTGGCCAAAAGCATCACCCCCGCGCAGGCAGCCCTAGCAGCGGGACAGGACACCGAGTTCATGACACAAAAGATCGCCACCGCGCTGTTTTTCGCCCTGCACATCCTGCCTGAATGCAGCGCCGAACACGCCCGCATTCTGCACGGCGCGCGCAGCTTGCTTGACGCGGACTTCCCTGAATAACGCCTTTATAAGGATCTGACTCATGAATGATGTCGTGAACCCCGCCACCTATGAGAACCTCGCGATTTCCGAGCGTGACAACGGCCTCTATGTTGTGACCCTGAACCGCCCGTCCAAGCGCAATGCGTTGGATGTGGCAACGATCGAGGAGCTGATCCGTTTTTTCAGCGGCGCACGTATGGCCGACGTTCGGGCTGTTGTGCTGACCGGCGAGGGCGATCACTTTTGCGCGGGGCTTGATCTGGTCGAACACTGGAAAGCCGACCGCAGCCCGGATGACTTCATGCATGTCTGCCTGCGCTGGCACGAGGCGTTCAATAAGATGGAATATGGTGGTGTGCCGATCATCGCCGCCCTGAAAGGCGCGGTGGTTGGCGGCGGGCTGGAGCTTGCCAGCGCCGCCCATATCCGCGTCATCGACCCCGGCACCTATTTCGCCTTGCCCGAGGGTCAGCGCGGGATTTTCACGGGCGGAGGCGCAACCATCCGCGTATCGGACATGATCGGCAAATACCGCATGATCGACATGATCCTGACCGGTCGCGTCTACCAGGGGCAGGAGGCCGTCGATCTGGGACTGGCGCAGTACATCACTGAAGACGGCGGCAGCATGGCCAAGGCAATGGAACTGGCCGAGCAAATCGCACAGAACCTACCTCTGACCAATTTTGCAATCTGTTCGGCGATCAGCCACTTGAATAACATGTCCGGCATGGATGCAGCTTATGCCGAAGCCGTGGTCGGTGGCGTGGTCAACACCCAACCTGCTGCCCGCGAACGGCTGGAAGCCTTTGCCAACAAAACCGCCGCCCGCGTGCGGCCCAACAGCTAAGACAGGCGGGACCCGGATGCGCCTCCATTTCGAAGCTCTTCAGAAGACACGGGCCAACCATGTGCCTTTGTCACCTTTGTCCTTCCTGCGCCGCGCGGAATCCCTGCACGGCGCGCGCACGGCCGTTATCTATGGTGACATCCGACGAAGCTGGGCGGAAACCGCCACCCGTATTCGCGCGGTGGCTAGTGGGTTGGCAACACTTGGCGTGCAGAAGGGCGATACGGTCTCGGTCCTCAGCCCGAACATCCCGGAACTGTTTGAGCTGCATTTTGCCCTGCCCCTGACTGGAGGGGTGCTGAATACGCTCAACACCCGGCTCGAGCCCGAAACCATCGCCTATATCCTGGACCATGCGGACACTAAGCTGGTGATCGTGGACCGGGAACTGGTGCCGCTTCTGTCCAAAGCGTTTGATCTGCTGGGTCGCACAATACCTGTGGTCGAAATCGCCGATCCTGCGGCCACTGGTGAAAGCCTCGGTGGCCAGACCTATGAGGCGCTGGCCGCGGCCCCGCCCTTGCCGATAAATCTTCCCGAAGATGAGTGGGACGCAATTGCGCTGAACTACACCTCGGGCACCTCTGGCCGCCCCAAGGGTGTCGTGTATCACCACCGTGGCGCTTACCTGATGGCGTTGGGTACGGGCACCGCGTGGCAGATACCGCCCTATCCGGTATACCTGTCCGTCGTGCCGATGTTCCACTGCAACGGCTGGGGGCATCCCTGGCTGATGGCAATGCTAGGAGGTACGGTTGTCTTTACGCGCGCGCCCGTCGCAGACCGTGTTCTGGAGGCGATCCGCACCCATGGTGTGACCCATTTCGGTGCCGCCCCCATCGTGCTGCAAATGCTGGCCGAAGCCGAAAGCGACGCCGCCCCGTTTGAACCTGCGATCCGCGTGTTGACCGCAGGCGCGCCTCCGCCCCCTTCGGTCTTGGAAAAGACCCGCGCGATGGGATTTGACGTCATGCAGGTCTATGGTCTGACCGAGACTTACGGTCACATCTCGCAATGCCTCTGGCAGGAGGAGTGGAACGATCTAAGCCCAGCGGAACAGGCCGAGTTGCAAGCCCAACAGGGCATCGCCTTTCCGATGGTCGAAGAGGTCACGGTGATCGACCGTGACAGCGGCGCGCCGGTACAGCGCGATGGTGCCACGCAAGGTGAGATTGCCATTAGGGGCAACACGGTCATGGCCGGATATTACAAAGACGCCGAGGCGTCCTCGAATGCCTTCGAGGACGGCTGGTTCTGGTCCGGCGACGGAGCTGTGATGCATGAGAATGGTTACATCCAGATCCGCGACCGGCTGAAAGACGTGATCATCTCGGGCGGCGAAAACATCTCATCGGTTGAGGTCGAAGCGGTGCTGTATCGCCACGACGCGGTTCAGGCCGCCGCCGTGGTTGCAATGCCGCATGAGAAATGGGGAGAGGTCCCCTGCGCCTTTATCGAATTGCGCGACGGGGCCGAGGCAAACGCCGAGGACATCATCACCTTCTGTCGCGATCATCTGTCTGGATTCAAAGCCCCAAAAGCGGTTGTTTTTGAGATCCTTCCCAAGACCTCAACCGGCAAAATCCAGAAATTCCAGCTACGCGAACGCGTCAAAGCATTGAAGCTTTGACGCTGACGCTAACTGGTAGCCCGAGGTGGCTTGTGACGCCATAGGCCGGGAGGGAGAACGTAGGCCTCTCTGCCCTAGCGCACGGCCTTGGGGAGATCGGCTCCGGTGCGACCGCGCATCAATTTTCAACTCGCGTGCAACCAGGGCTTGGCATTTGACGGTGGCAGCGGCGTCTGACCCAGAATGTGATCAGACGCTTTCTCCCCGACCATGATCGAGGGTCCGTTCAGATTCCCGTTGGTGATACGTGGGAAGATTGAACTGTCGGCAACGCGCAGCCCGTCTACTCCGATCACGCGGCATTCCGGGTCGACTACGGCTGTTTTGTCATCGGCCCGGCCCATCTTGCAAGTGCCGCAAGGATGATACGCGCTCTCGGCATGTTCGCGGATGAACCCGTCCAGATCCTCATTGGATTGCAACGCCGCGCCGGGCTGGATCTCGGATTTCACATAAGGTTTGAACGCATCCTGTGCGAAAATCTCGCGCGTCATGCGGATGCACCTGCGAAAATCGATCCAGTCCTGCTGGGTGCTCATATAGTTGAACCGGATTTCCGGCGCGGCCAGCGGGTCTGCCGACCGTAGTTGGATTGATCCGCGAGAGGGGGACCGCATTGGGCCGACATGTGCCTGAAACCCATGACCTTCGGCAGCGGCTTTGCCATCATACCGCACCGCCATAGGTAGGAAATGGTACTGTACATCCGGATAGGTTTTTGCAGGGTCAGACCGCAAAAACGCAGCCGATTCAAACTGGTTCGACGCCCCGAGACCCTTTTTGAAGAACAGCCATTGCGCTCCGATCACGGCCTTGGAGAACAGGTTCCAGTGTTTATACAGCGTGATCGGCTGCTTACTGGCCATCTGGATATAGAGTTCCAGATGATCCTGCAGGTTCTGTCCAACCCCGGGTCGGTCGGCGACAACGTCGATCCCATGCTCTTTTAGATGCGCCGCCGGCCCAATGCCGGACAGCATCAGCAGTTTTGGGGAGTTGATGGATGAGGCCGCAACAATCACCTCGCGGTTTGCATGCAGAACCTCGGTTTTTGATCCGTTGATCACTTCGACACCGGTCGCGCGTCCGTTTTCGATCACGATCCGTTTGGCAAAGGCGCGGACAAGCTGGCAGTTCTCGCGCTTCAGGGCTGGCCTCAGATAGGCGTTCGCAGCAGACCAGCGTCGACCTTTGTAAACGGTCTGCTCCATCGGGCCAAAGCCTTCTTGCTTTTCGCCGTTGTAGTCCTCGGTCAACTCGTATCCGGCCTGCTGGCCCGCTTCGACAAAGGCGTGAAACAGCGGGTTCTTTCGGGGGCCGCGCGTCACATGAAGCGGCCCGTTCGTACCCCGCCACATCGGGTCGCCACCATGCCCGGCGCTGTTCCAGGTTTCCATCCGCTTGAAATAGGGAAGCACGTTCTTGTAGGCCCAGCCATCAGCACCGGCATCCTGCCAATGGTCATAATCCAGCGCATGACCACGGACATAGACCATCCCGTTGATTGATGACGATCCACCGATAACCTTACCGCGTGGCGTTGCCAACCGTCGGTTGTTCAATTGGGGTTCCGGTTCGCTCTGGAACCCCCAATCGTATAGGGGCATGTTCATCGGGTAGGACAGCGCCGCAGGCATCTGGATGAAGGGCCCTACATCCGAGCCGCCAAATTCGATCACCAGTACCGAATGTTTGCCATTTTCTGACAGCCGATAGGCCATCGCACACCCGGCAGAGCCTGCGCCGATGATGATGTAATCTGCACTCAGCTTGGTCATGATCAGTACGGTGCCTCAACAGGTGTCATTCGCACGAAAACTGTTTTGAGTTGGCTGTAATGTTCGATTGCAGCCTTCGAGTTCTCGCGCCCGACGCCGGATTTCTTCATCCCGCCAAAAGGGATTTCGACCGGTGCGTCGTTGTAGGAATTGATGAAACAGGTGCCCGCATCCAAGCGGTCAATGACCCGATGCGCGCGCGTCAGGTCTGAGGTGAAAACGCCTGCTGCCAGCCCCAATTCGGTGTCATTGGCACGGGTGATCACCTCGTCTTCGGTTTCAAATTCAAGGATCGACATGACCGGGCCGAAAATCTCTTCCCGCGCGATGGTCATGTCATCGTGCACATCCGAGAAGATGACCGGTTCAACAAAGAACCCATCTCTGTCGATCGATGCACCGCCATAGGCGAGGGTTGCGCCTTCGGCCTTGCCTTTGGCGATATAGCCCTCGACGATCTTAAGCTGGCGGGCCGACACCATCGGCCCCATCTGGGTTTCTTCGTCCCTGGGATCGCCGATGATGATCTTGGATGTCCGCTCGATCAGCCGTTCAAGAAAGCGATCCTTGATCCCGGATTGAACAAAGACGCGCGTTCCGTTGGAACAGACCTGACCAGTTGAATAAAAGTTGCCCAGCAGCGCGCCGCCAACCGCCTCTTCAAGCGACGCGTCGTCGAATATGATCAGAGGCGACTTTCCACCCAGTTCCATTGTCACATGCTTCATGCCCGCTGCAGCCGAGGCATAGACCTTGGCCCCGGTCGCAGCCGAGCCGGTTAGTGAGACTTTGTCGATATCAGGATGCTGTGTCAGCGCCGCGCCCACATCGCCATAGCCTTGTATGACGTTGAACAGACCGGCGGGTGCACCGGCCTCGACCAGAATCTCGGCAATCTTCAGTGCGCTCAACGGCGTGAACTCGGACGGCTTGAAGACCATCGCGTTTCCGCAGGCCAGAGCAGGGGCCCCTTTCCAGCACGCGATCTGAGTGGGATAGTTCCACGCCCCGATGCCGGCACACACGCCCAGAGGGACGCGTTTCGTATAGGCCCAATCTTCGCCTAGCGGGATATGTTCGCCGGTCACGCTGGCGGCAAGCCCGCCGAAATACTCCAGCGCATCTGCGCCCGAGGTTGCATCGGCGCAGATCGTCTCTTGCAGCGGTTTGCCTGTGTCATGGGTTTCCAACCAGGACAGATCATGATTGCGGGCGCGGATCAGGTCTGCGGCGCGGCGCAGCACCCGGCCCCGCTCGGTTCCGGTTTGTTTGGCCCACTGGATTTGCGCTGCTCGCGCCGATTTGACGGCAAGCTCAACAATCTCAGGCGTGGCCGAATGTAGGCGTGCGATTTCTTCGCCATTTGCCGGGAAGACGCAGGAAATCGGGGTGCCGTTTGCATCCTCGATATAGGCGCCATTCACGAAATGGCTGGCCTTTGGTTGAAAGTCCATCTTGATATTCCGTTATGTCACTGGGGCTGATGTTCAGCACCGATCGGACAGGTTTTTGACCAGTGAGGTGTTCGATATTTCGCCCAAACGCGATCCGTCGCGCATGACGATCAAAGGCGTTCCGTCATCGGGCAGAATTGACATGACGTCTTTGACGGCCATCTCCGCCGGGATTTCGCGCCCTTCAGCCTGACCGGGTGGCCCCATGACATCTTCGGCCGTGAGAACACCCAGAGGGTTCATATGATTGACGAATTCCGTCACATACTCGTTCGCGGGGTCCGTATATATTTCCTTTGGCGTTCCGCTTTGCACGATGCGCCCACCTTCAAGAATGGCGATCTTGTCGCCCAGCTTGAAGGCTTCATCCAGATCGTGGCTGACAAAGATGATTGTGCGTTTGAGTTTGCGCTGAAGCTCCAGCAGCTCGTTTTGCAAATGGTTGCGGATCAGCGGGTCCAAGGCTGAAAACGGTTCATCCATCAGCAGGATCGGCGCTTCTGTAACAAAGGCCCGTGCCAGCCCGACACGTTGTTGCATGCCGCCTGATAGTTCTGAAACCTTTAGATCGGCCCATTCGGACAGGCCGACAAGCTCAAGCTGGCGATCCACGCGGTCCTTGGTCTCTTTTTGCGGTGCGCCACTTAGCTCCAGCCCAAGGCCAACATTTTCACGGACGCTGCGCCAGGGCAGCAGGCCAAACTGCTGAAACACCATGGCGACGCTGCTTTGGCGTATCGATCGCAGGGTCGCCGCATCCGCGCGGTTCACATTGACCAGAGATCCCTGATGGCGCAACTGCACATCGCCGCGCACCACGGGGTTCAGGCCATTCACACTGCGCAGCAGCGTTGATTTGCCAGACCCGGACAGGCCCATCAGAACCAGAATCTCGCCTTCGTCAACGGTCAGAGAGCAATCGTGCACCCCCAGAACCTGACCGGTCAGGTCACGGATTTCAGCGCGATCCTTTCCTTGATCCATCTCTGGCAAAGCGCGTTTCGGGTTGTCCCCGAACACAATCGAGACATTGTCGAACTTGACTGCAGTTGTCATGGTCAGCGCTCCATTCTCAGCATGCGGTCAAGCGCGATAGCGATAACCACGATGACAAGGCCGCTTTCGAACCCAAGCGCCGTGTTGACCTGGTTCAAGGCGCGCACAACCGGAACCCCCAGACCGCTGGCCCCGACCAGAGCCGCGATGACCACCATCGACAGCGACAGCATGATAGTCTGGTTCAATCCGGCCATGATCTGCGGTAAGGCCCACGGGATTTCAACTTTGACAAGCTTCTGAAACGGGGTCGCACCAAAGGCGTCGACGGCTTCCAGCAGCGATTCGGGCGTCGAAGACACACCCAAATGGGTCAGGCGGATCGGGGCAGGCAAAACGAAGATGACCGTTGCAATCAGTCCGGGCACCATTCCGATACCAAAAAAGACGATCGCGGGGATCAGATAGACAAAGGTTGGCAGTGTCTGCATCAGGTCCAGAACTGGCCGCAAAAAGCTGAAAAATCGCGGGCGATGAGCCGCGGCGATGCCAATTGGCACACCGATTGACATGCAGACGACACAGGCCGACAGAACCAGTGTCAGGCTTTCGGTGGTTTCTTCCCAATAGCCTTGGTTGATCACAAACAAGAAGGACAGAAATACCAGCAAACTGGTCTTCCAATTGCGCTGCAAAAGATAGGATATTGCGGTAAATGCAAGCACCGTGATCAGCGGGTTGGGGGTTTGAAGAACCCACAAAATGCCGTCAATCAGCGCCTCGAGGCCTGTTGCCAGAGCATCAAAAAAGAATGCACCCTTATTCTGCACCCATAAGAAAATCTGTTCGAGAAACTTCCCGACCGGGATTTTCGTACCCTCTAGCCAATCCATGGTTTCCCTTCCGCATCACAAAAAATCTCCGACCCTCACGGAGAAATAAGGGCCGGAGACAGAGTTGGTTTTTAGCTGAGATCAGAGGCCCAGAGCGCTTTTGACCGCCGCATTCGCATCACCGCCATCCAGCGTTGTGACCCCGTCCAGCCAAACCTCGACAGTGTCCATATTGCCAGCGAGCCAGGCCTTGGCCGCATCCGCCGGATCCTGACCATCTTCCAGAATGGCTGCCATGATTTCGTTTTCCATCGGCAGCGTGAATTCGAGATTGGTTAGCAACGCGCCAACATTGGGGCATTCGGTGACATAGCCACTGCGCGTGTTGGTATAGACGTCGCCTTCGGCGCCGAACCACTCTTCGCCACCGGTTAGGTAGGTCAACTCCATATTCGAGTTCATCGGGTGCGGGGCCCAGCCCAGGAACACCACGGGTTTACCCCGGCCATCGATGCGCGATGCCTGTGCCAGCATGCCCTGTTCCGAGCTTTCCACCAGGTTCATTGCGGACAGGCCAAACTTATCTTCGGCAATCAAGTCCAGAACGATGCGGTTGCCGTCGTTGCCCGGCTCGATCCCGTAGATGGTGCCATCCAGAGCGTCCGCATGTGTGGCGATATCGGCGAAGGTTGCAATGCCCAGATCACGACCCGCCGCGTTGGTTGCCAGGGTGTACTGCGTACCCTTCAGATTGGCCCGAACCGTGTCCACAGTACCTGCTTCGCGGTAAGGGGCGATGTCGGCCTCCATGGTGGGCATCCAGTTGCCCAGGAAGACATCCACATCCCCCAATTCGAGCGATTTGTAGGTCACCGGCACGGATAGGACTTTGACATCCGTCTCATAACCCAGCGCCTCAAGAATGGTTGTGGTTGTGGCTGTCGTTGCGGTAATGTCTGTCCACCCCACATCCGAAAACGTAACTTTGTCGCAGGCCGCATAAGCAGCGTTTGCGCTCAGAAGCGCCGCCAGCGCCGTTGCAGTCACTTTGAAAGACATCATCTTCTCCCATTGGCTTTTTGTATATTTATTGACGTATAATCAAAAAATTGATTCATTAGTCAACAATCAATTTATTTGACCCTGTTTCTATGATGAACTAGGCGCTGGATATGCCAAGAACAAAAATCAAAGACATACGCAAAAACGAGATTATCGAGGCCGCGATTGCCGAGATCGGGCGGACTGGTACAACCGACATTACGGTTGCAAAGATCGCGGATGTCGCAGGTGTGTCCAGCGGGTTGGCGCATCACTATTTTGGCAGTAAGGAACAGATACTGATCTCGGCCATGCGGCGCATTCTGGCGATCTTTGGCGCCGATGTGCGCAATGGGCTGGCGCGTTCACGGTCGCCTGAACAACGCCTGGAAGCTATTATAGTCTCATGTTTTTCCAGCCAGAACTTCCGCCCCGGCATCACCAATGCCTGGCTGAGCTTTTATGTGCAGGCGCAATATTCCAAAGACACTGAACGTCTGTTGCATATCTATTATCACAGGCTGCAATCCAACCTGAAAAGCAATCTGAAACCACTTGTGGGCGCGCGAGCTGACGAGGTAGCGGTTGCGTTGGCATCTTTGATTGATGGGCTCTACATTCGATTGTCGTTCAAGGGTGGAAACCTCAGTCCCGATGAAGCAACTGAAATTGCTCTGGGCTATCTGCGTCAGAGCCTTTCGGTGACCGTAGCCTGACATAAGCTGCGCCTGATCCGACTGCTTCGCCATAGACCAGCAGTTTTTCTACAATCAAATGTGACCTTTTTCACGGCGGTGAAACACGCACTGTGATAGAGAGCAGCACGCGTTGACGCTATTTTTCGCGCCAGCGTTCTAAGACCAATTCAATTTAAAATATTTGTTTTCAAAGGAGTGTTAGACATGGCAGTCAATCGCCGAGAGGCCGCATTTGAAGGCCGGGTATCCGCTGCACGCATGGCGCGTGATCGGATGCATCCAGACCATACCGCCAATGGTGACGAGCAGAGATACGCCACCGCACACTATCCGATGAGCTTTACCAAAGGGCTTGATCATAACCCCGTGACGGGGCTTGTCGACAACAAGGACCATTTCGAAGCCTTCCGTCAGGCCATCGATGAAGGCTGGATCGAGCCGTTTACGTCCCGAGTTCACGTTCCAGAACCGCCGGAAGGAAAGGGGCGCAGAAAGTGGGAGGCACCAACAGCAGGTGTGGTCTACGATCTTGAAGGGCCCGACGCGCAGGCAGTTACCATGCCGCCCGCGCCCGCATTGTGCAGCGATGAGCTGACCTTTGAGATGGCCGAAGTCTATGAGTTGGCCATTTTGCGCGATGTATCCTTCTCGCAGTTTCAGACAGGGGGTGCCGCTCTGGCCAATTCGGTTGCTCGTTTGAATAAGCTTGATTTTGCGAAGAAAAAGTTCCCGGGCAACCGAGGCCGCACCCGCGCGACCGAGGATACGCTGGATGCCCAGACAGCGTTCCGGGGTTCATCTCCGGGCTGTGATAAAGGCCCGTACCTGTCCCAATTCATGTTGATTGGTACCCGTGATCAGGCCAATTCCGTCGATCTGAAGGATGGCTTTATCAGTTTTGGTGCGCAGCAGGTGGACCAACGCGTTTTGGTAGCCGCCGAAGGCGATGACTATATGACGACGTGGCAGGCTTGGCTGGACGTTCAGCAGGGCTATGACGTTAACATGTGTGGCGCGGGGCAAGATTTTAGCGAGAAGAAGCGCTGTTTCATCAGAACGCCCCGTGATCTGGCCACATACGTCCACTATGACGCGCTATATCAGGCTTATCTGAATGCCTGTTTGATCCTGCTGGGAATGGGTACGCCGTTTGATCCGGGGTTTGCCAATCTCTCGGGGATGCGCGATGTTTACGATCCCGACATGGGCCGGGCGCAGAATGCGGGCGGCTTTGCGCTTTATGGTGGGCCGCACATTCTGACGCTGGTGACCGAAGTGGCGACACGCGCGCTGAAGGCGGTGCGGTTCCAGAAGTTCAACAACCATCTGCGTCTGCGCCCCGAAGCGCTGGCCGCGCGCCTGGCCAAGGCGGATGTGATTGAGCAATGCCACCCCAGCCTCTGCGGGGCGTTCAGCAAGATGTGCGATGATCTGTCCAAGAACACAGATGATAACGGGAAATCAACCCTTGGTATGATCGTCCATGGGAATGATGCCCAGCCGGATGAATTCACCAACGGCAACTTCCTTCTGCCCATGGCCTTTGGCGAAGGCTCGCCCATGCATCCGGCTTATGGTGCCGGGCATGCGACAGTGGCTGGTGCCTGCGTGACCGTGCTCAAGGCGTTCTTTGACACCGGTGCTGTCCTGGGCATCAACGCTGACGACAGAGACTGCAACCATGAGAAAGATGGGTTCTACCGCAGCATTTCCGAAGCGGTTCAGTACACCGCCCCCGCTGAGGGGTGTTGTGAACTTGACCGCACGGTGATCGGCTGCCCTCTGACGCTTGAAGGTGAGCTGAACAAACTTGCGGCCAATATTTCAATCGGGCGCAACATGGCCGGGGTACACTACTACTCCGACTACTATGACAGTCTGCGAATGGGTGAAGAGATCGCGATTGCGATGCTCGAAGAGCAGGCGATCTGTTACCCGACTGATCCCTTTGTCCTGTCGGTTCCCACGTTCGACGGTCCGGTGCGCCGGATTGGAAACCGATAACCAAAGAAGGGTGCCCCCGTTTTCCTCGGGGGCACTGTTTCACTGGCTGATAAGCTGAAAAAACTCGATCAATCGGCCGTTTGGGTCAGTGATCTTGAGCAGATGAATGCCCGGTTCTTCAATAATTTCAGGTGCCGTAGCGCCTGTGTTTTGAATACGGATACGCAGGGTGTTCAAATCACCTGACTGAATATACGGGACCGCGCCGGTGCCTGCTTGGGCGTCAGGCGCGTATTTGTTGCGTGACACGATCGCAAACCAACCGCCGGAAATATCGAAGGCGACAAACCCCTCCAGTTGGATCACCGGGTCACGTCCGAAAAGTGTGCGATAGAATGTTTCGGATTCCTGCATGTCATTGGTCGGCACATAAGCGCCCATGGCCAAGAGTGCTGTATCTTGTGCAGCCGAACCGCCGCTGCCCGCGAAGAGCATCGCAAGTGTCAAAGATAGGACGTGCTTCATTCAATCATCTCCTGTTTCAGGTCTGATCTGATACCTACATGTCCGCTGCTGACAGCATGCTGTCATCATGGTGTCAGCATAGGTATCCTGCCCCAAAAGGGAGAGCGGCATGAGACGCGGTGACAGGCTGTTTGAGATCATTGAAATTCTGCGGCGGGCGAAGGTTCCGATCTCGGGGCAGGCGATTGGCGCTGAGCTAGGAGTGACCAAACGAACCATCTATCGCGACATCGCTGCCCTGATGGCCCAGGGCGTTCCAATTCAGGGTGAAGCCGGTGTTGGCTATGTGCTGGAGTCTGGCTTTCACATGCCGCCCCTAATGCTGACTTCAGATGAGATCGAAGCGGCAATTCTGGGCGCGCAATGGGTGCGAACGCGTGGCGAGCCAGAGCTGGCGCTGGCTGCGGAAAAGTTGTTGTCAAAGATCGAAACGGTCAGCCCGGCACGGTTCGAGGCGTCGTTTGCCGCCCCAATCCTAAGCGTCGTGCCTGTTGTTCCTGTGTCAGAGGTCTTGTCAGCGGCTGACATTCGTCAGGCCATCCGGCAGCGTGCGAAGATTTCGCTGACCTATCGTGACAGCAAGAATGCTCTGACCGATCGGGTGATCTGGCCGATCCTTCTGGGCTATCGGGACGCAGACCGGATTATTGCAGCCTGGTGCGAACTTCGTGAGGGGTTTCGATATTTCAGAACTGAACTGATCGTTCAGGGACAGATTCTGTCGGACAAAATCCCACGTCGGATGGACCTCTTGCGAGCCAAATGGCGCGCAGCGATGGAGGCTGAGCGCAAGCGGTTCACCCTGGGATCAAGCAGTTAGTCTCCGGTAGTGCACCAGGCCGTGTAAGCCGTCATCAATGCCTGCAACTCTTCGGGGCTGGTCGGATACCTGTCATAGCGATGGACAGAGGAGGTGTTGGACCATTCCAACTTGTCTTCGCGCATAACCTCAAGAAAGGGTTCAAACTTGCCGGCATCGTCCAACACAGATGTGCGCAGGTTGATCCGGTCTGTTTGGCCGACCTCGGAATAGACAAAGCAGAGGCAGGAACGGCAGTAGAAATGCCGCCGCTCGGCCGAGTGCAGCCCTCCTGTTACAAGTGGGCCGGTGCATGCAAAGCTGTCGCGCGGAAACATCGTGGTCAATGAAAACGCGCTGGCAGTGAGTTTTTGGCAATCGGCGCAATGACACGCTATTGTCAGCAAAGGCAGGGACGAGATGGTGATATGTACCGCGCCACACAGACATTGGCCTGAATATGGGGGCTGTGGGATGCCCATTATAAACACTTCCTTTTTCTATTCAGAGGGGGTCCGCTGGCGAATGGGAGAGCTGATATCTACGGCTGTTCCGGTCGGATCACGTAGCATCAGACGTCGCTGGCCGTAGAACAGATCAGTCGGGGGCTGGATAATCTCGGCCCCATTTGCAATGGCTTTGCGATACAGCTCCTCTACGTCGTCGGCGACAAAGGTGAGGATCGTACCAGCGGGGGGCCATGCCAGAATATCTGGAACCGACTCATGATCTTTGTCAAGAATGCCAAGCTCAAATGCTGGGTGATCCTCATGGGTCAGAAGGATAAACCATCCAAAGTCGCCGCTGCGTGTCAGGCCCAGCAGGTCTTCGTAGAACATGGCTGTTGCGGTGACATCATGGGTCAGGATGTTGGTAAAGGCGCGTTGCATCGGGTGTCCTTACTGTAAATCTATGGATGAAAAGGTCCGTATCCTCGCCCTGTCGCGGGCGGGGAAGGTGTTATGCGATGGCACGATAGGAGGTCATCGTGAGGTAGCCAGCATCTCCAGTGTGGCCTGGGTTTCTGCATCTGCGGGAAACATGAGTTCGATATTCAGATCCGCAATGACAATGTCTTCTGCGGTGCGAAACTGGGAAAAGGTGGAGAACAGGCTAAGCCGCAAGTGACCGGCCCGATATATCGTGGGGATCACAGGCGGCAACGGCCCTGAGGGTCGCCAGGCTGCAATGGCCGGATCGGCGGCCAGCCGTGCAGCGGCTTCGTCCAGTTCGGACACTCCGCCAGCCTGCAAGCTCTCGGATCGTAGACGGACCAACGTGTGATGGCCAACCTCTCCCCAGTTCTCGACAATGCTGGGTCCCCAATCGGGATCGCAAATTGCTTCAATCAGACTATCCCCTTCGGACAGGCCTGCAACCGCCAACAACGCGCGGGCCGCTTGATTGAGCTGTCGCAGTCGCCAAAGCCCATCCAGAACAATCGCAGGGTAGGGATCGTGGCTGGACAGAAGATGTGTGATCGCATCATTAATGGGCTTCAGCAAGGCGCTGTCGGGGGCTTCCTGCCCATAGAGCGCCGCAAATCCGGCCCCGTTCAGCAGGCGATTCCGCTCGGGTCTTGGGACCTCCAGAACCTCAGACAGGCGTAGAACCATGTCGCGGCTGGGTCGCGCGCGACCGGTTTCCAAAAACGAAATATGGCGTGCTGAAACATCCGCGAGACCTGCCAGTTGCAGCTGGCTTAGCCCACGAGTGCTGCGCCAGCCTTTCAGCAGCGAACCGAACTGTGCCATAACTGCCCTCCTTCACGGCTCTGCGTCACCTAAATCACATTCCTTACCTGGCAGGTAATTGCTTGCATTACTTGCGTAGTCTTAGGTCGCAATCATCGATATCAAAAGAAAGGACATGCCATGGACCTGCAAGAGAAGCTTTTGAAAACCGGGGCCGGGTTGGTGATTTTGTTCGGCGGCGTCATCTGGATGGGGGCCCATCCCGCTATGGATGCTGTGCCAACCTTTTTTGGCGATCTGATCTTTTGGCCGCTCGATGGCGCGCAGAGACTTACGTCCGAGGGGGCAAGACTGCTCAGCGCGATCGGCGGGGGGATCATGGTCGGTTGGGGTGTCCTTCTGTGGGCACTTGCGGGCGAGGGGATGCGCATCGCGCCTGTATTCTCGAAACGGGTTATCCTTGTTTCGATCTGGACATGGTTCTGCGTCGACAGCTTGGGGTCTGTGCTGGCGGGCGCACCGTTTAATCTGATCGGCAACCTTGTGTTCTTAGGGATGTTCACCATTCCGTTTCTGGACCGTTTCGCCTCAAAGGGTGTATCGACAGCAAAAGCTGACTAGGGGCGCTTTGAGCCGGGGATCGGATGGACTTTCTGTTTCATGGGCCGAGATGCTGGTGGGTGATATCGATATCGACGACGCAAGGCGCTGAAACCCCAAGCTTCTCTGCCAGCCGCCGCGAAAATGAAACAGTCATGACGGCAGTTTGCTTGATCTGTGTTTCACTGGCGACAAGGGTTTTTAACTCGGTGGTGCTGGTTACTGCGCCAAACATCGTGCGCTCGGTCTCAACCACAGTGCCATGCCACTGATTTGGGCCTTGTTTGGTCCAACTCACATCCGCATCCAGCACGCGGTTAAACTGTTTGAAGTCAAACGGGGCCTTAAAGGTCATCGAGTCATGATACAGGATTTCGGTCTGCGGCCCGCTTTTGATTTCTTGCTGAATCTCAGGCGTGCAGCCGTTGACCTGACGAACGGTTGTCGCGCCCTGCCAGACACCATCTTTGGGCCGGATATCCGCAGCCGAGGCCCGTTGCGCCGAGGCAATGCCAAAAGCCAGAAGCATCGCAAGAAACAGCAGCAGGGCTCTTTTTGTATCCGTATCCAGAACACGACCGGATTTGTAACGTCTTAGAATGAAAATGCGTTTTCTGTGCTTATGTTGCACGTTTCTACTCCTTTGCTTCATGGCCTCTGCGTAATCACGCGGTGGTGGGAAAAAGCTAAAGCAAACAACATATTTTGAGCGTCTCGACCCACCGGCGAGAACAGTTCGAGGTGTCCTTCTCGACCGGATGGGACGTTATTCATTTGGAAGATGGCTAGTTAGGTGATGTGTCCCATTGGGGCGATTTCATTGATGCGCTTGCCACAGGTCGCGTCCAAAATCGTTCTAAAGCGGTCGCCCGCCCGACGGTCCCTGATCGTCATCAAAACAGTAAGTAGATTGAGGAAATTCATGACATTGAATTCTCGTAGTTGCGGAAAGTTTGCCGCAATTGGATTTGGCGTTGTGCTGAGCAGCACCCCAATATCCGCCCAGGTTGCCAATACCTTACCGGCTTCGGACAAAGACTGGGCATTTTACATCGGCGCAGGCGGCGGACTGGTCCCCGAATATCAAGGGTCGGATGAGTATGAACTGGCACCGCTGGTCACCTTTGAAGGTGTCTGGCGCGACAGGTTTGTAATCTCGGATCAGGGGCTGGGCGCCTTCCTTTACGATCAGAACGGATTTCGTGTGTCTGCGGCTGTCGGCTATGGCGGCGGACGGGACGAAGACGATAGCGACGATTTGAAAGGATTGGGCGATATCGATAATAGCGCCGTGTTGTCCTTGGGAACGCAGTTCGATCTGGGTCAAAGCCTGACCGCGACGGCGGATGTCAGGAAGTTTCTGGGCGGCTCGGAAGGTACCGTTGTGTCACTGGGTCTGCAGACGCAGGTGCCGTTTGGTGTGATCCGAGGCGCGCTGGCCCCGACAGGTCGACCTTACAGCGACGAAACCAGCCAAAACGGTGTCGTTCTGATCGGCGGGGTTTCTGTCGATTGGGCGGATGATGACTACAACCAAAGTTTCTTTGGTGTGACCTCAGCCCAATCCGCCCGTTCAGGTCTGCGTCAATACACAGCGGAATCTGGTGTGAATGCGCTGAATGTCGAACTTGGCGTCAGCAAGCAGATTGGCAGAAGCTGGGGTGTCACCGGCTTGTTGGCCTATTCGCGCCTGTTGGGCGACGCGGCGGACAGCCCGATTGTGAAATCGAAAGGAAACTATGCAGCCGTCGTGTCAGTCGCCTACCAGTTCTAAGACCTGACAGGCGACACCTCGTCGACTGGGCCAGCACGGCAATCGTGCTGGTTCAGTTGCTTCAGAGCTTATTTGCGCACATCAGATGGGGTTTTCCCCGTCTCGCGTTTGAACGCCTTGTAAAAGGCCGAGCGCGAATTGAAGCCAACGTCATACGCAATGTTCAGAATGGTCTCATTGGTCGAAGTCAACTGTTCGATTGCATCATTGATCCGCCATCGGTTGATATAGTCAAAGAATGTGCTGTTCAGGTTGGCATTCAACGTTTGCGAAACATAATGCGATGTGACCCCGATATGTTTGGCCAGATCCCACAGGCTAAGGTTCGGTTCGCGGTACAGCAGGTCCTGGCTCATTGCCGTTTCGATCTTCTTCGCGATCCGCGCGGCGCGTTCTTCGTCAAGGGCTGATTTCTTGTATTTGCGTCCTGACGGCTCATCCGGGTCAGGTGGGTCTGTCACTGGTGTTCGGGACAGGCCTGGGCGTTGACGCAACCCCCATATGCCAATGACCCAGAACAGGAATAGCAGGGCAAGGCTTTCCAGGAAATCAAGCAACTCATCTTGTACCTCGAACCCGACAGCCTCGGACACTGTAAGTATGCTGACGGCCGCCGACAGAAACCAAAATGACATGGCTGCGAAAGTAATCACCCAAACCCAAGTCAGCTCTCGGTTCTCGGTGCTTGCAAAGACTTCGCGCAACCGTTTGCGATAGGTCATCAACATTCGGATGATCAGGATCAGGTAGACGGCCATTATGATCCGGAACAGTACATCAGCGACCAAAACCGCCAAGGCGATCAACACAAACCGCAACAACCGGGGATCGTCCTCTGGAAGGTCCACATCGCTCAGATCCGTTGGCAGAAACATCAGGGATGACATGAGCAGCCCGGAAATGATGATCGGGGGCAGGTGATAGCGCAGCTTTGGCTTGGGTGCTTCATCCGCTTCGCTGGTCAAGGCCCGGACATAGAGCCAGAACAAAAAGGGGCTTGCGAAATCGAACAGAACCACAAGCACGCTGACGCGCATCACAAGATTGAACTCGTCCTCACTTCCCGACGCGTCGGCGATCAAAGCGCCAAGAGAGGACAGGCCTTGTATAAGAAACAGAGCGGCCAGTGGCATGAACACACCGGTATCGCGCTTTCGCAAAAACAGCAGATTAGCACAAAACAAGCATAGCCCAATAAAGGCGGTATCAACGAATTGGGTAGCGGATTCCAATATTATTTACTCTCTGAAAATCGACCACGGGTGGTCTCGCGCTGCAGCCTCTTCATGCCCTCTACAGCATGTGATCTGACATCTAACAATTTCATGGGGTTTGTCGTCTCTTTTGATCGGACAGGACGTTTGAGGGGGTGTTAACAGGTTTCAAATCTGCATTTTTTGTGCGCGGACCTTTGGTTAACTATGACTTGGCGTGGCGCGCCAGAAACTCCGAGAACCGGGCCAGACCGACTTTCAGATCCTCTGTCGGGTTGGAGTAGCCAAGCCGCAGCCAGCCCTCCATGTCCATCGCACTGCCTGGCGTCAGCATCACACCTTCTTCTTGCAAAAGCGTCACGCATAGATCGCGCGAGGACATTGGCAGATCGTATTTCAGCAAGGCCGTAGTGCCGGATTTTGGCGGCACCCAGCTGAGCAGCGGCTCGTTCGTGATCCAATCCTGAACGATCCGCAGGTTTTCGCGGGTGATCCGGTGCGCACGCGCCAGTATCTTGTCGCGGTGTTCCAGCGCCATAGCGGCTAGCATTTCGTCGATCTTGCCGACCGAGATGGTATTGTAGTCCCGGTGGATCATCACATCATGCATCAACTCTTTGGGTCCCGCGATCCAGCCAACCCGCAGCCCAGCAAGTGAATAGGCCTTGGACATGCCCGCCGTGCTGATCCCTTTTTCGTACAGGTCCGCGACCGCGGCGGTGAAGCCGTTGCCTGTCTGATCCGTTCCGCGATAGACCTCGTCACAAAGCAGCCAAGCATCGACGCCACGCGCGATTTCGGCGATTTCACTCAGCAACGCTCGATCCATCAGCGCGCCGGTTGGGTTGTTTGGATTGTTGATCGCAATCAGGCGCGTATCGGGTCGCACCATCGCTCGCAACTCATCCAGATCGGGCAAAAAGGCGTTTTCGGGCCGCAGATGCAGCAGTTCAATATCGGCACCGATGCTTTCGGGGATGGAATAGTGTTGCTGATAGGTCGGGATTACAGAGATCACGTGATCACCGCGCGACACCAGTGTCTGATGCACCAGAGAGTTCGCGCCTATGGTCCCATGCGTCGTTAGGATATTGTCGCGGCCTTGACTGTCATACAGGCCACTGATCGCATCGCGCAGACGCTCTGACCCTTCAATTGCGCCATAGGTCATCTTCATGGATGACAGATCGTTAAGAATGCTGTTGTGCTGGCCCGCCATGTCGAACAGTTCGCCCAGCGTGATGGACTGAACGCAGGTCTCAGCCAAATTGAGCTCACAGGTTGTTTCGAACTCATTCATCCAAATCTCAACGCCAAAGGGTCTGATTTCCATTGGGGCTCTCCTACTCTCAGCATTTGGGGCTTTGGCACGTCACTGACGGCACAGGCCATGAAGATCCCTTATAACCTCAAACCAACCAAGCGGAAGAAGGCAGGTTTTGTGCCTGAGATGTATGGTAGAAATTTACTCCGCGAACGCTGGTTCGACCCGAACATCAAGATGTCTGTTTTGAAACTGAAAATGTCGCATGTCTCTCAGCATATGAACGGCACGACTTTATCCTGCGCATGTGAGGTGCCGCTGTTTGAGTCTCAGGCAGCGGAGAATTGGGAAGCCGGTGAAATTCCGGCGCTGCCCCCGCAACGGTAAGGAAGGTCAGGTTCGACAATCAACCACTGGGACGAGGATCCCGGGAAGGTGTCGTAGCCGGGCGCAAGCCCCTTTCAAGTCCGGAAACCAGCCTCGCAGATATGTCAAACCGCGGGTGGCGGTGGGGGCACATGTTTCGGACGTGTTCCTCGCGCGCTTCCGGACGGTTCCTCCTTGTCATCTGCCCAAGCAATGCCGCGGGGCGCGGCAGGAGAGCCAGAAATGAACAGCATTCAAAAAGCCTGTTGGCACGTCGCATCCCCGGCCACGCGCTCGAGCAGGCCTTTTACACCGATCCTCAGGTTTTTCAGGCCGATCTTGAAGCCATCCACTATCGCGACTGGCTGTTTGCCATTCCGGCTTGTGAACTGGCGAAAGCAGGGGATTATGTTACCTATACCGTGGGTGCCTATCGCGTGATCATTGTACGTGGTGCAGACAACCACGTAAGGGCGTTTCACAACACCTGCCGCCATCGTGGTTCGATCATCTGCAAGGCTGCAAAAGGCAATGCACCCAAACTGGTGTGCCCCTACCACCAATGGACCTATGAGCTTGATGGCTCATTGCTGTGGGCGCGTGATATGGGGTCGGATTTCGATCCCAAACAGCACGGTCTGATGACAGTGCATTGCCGTGAGCTTGCCGGGTTGGTTTACATCTGTCTGGCTGATAACCCCCCAGATTTCGACATGTTCGCCAATACCGCACGCCCCTATCTTGAGCCGCATGATTTGGGCAACGCCAAAGTGGCTTTTGAAAGTTCAATCATTGAGAACGGCAACTGGAAGCTGGTTTGGGAGAATAACCGCGAGTGTTACCACTGCGGTGGCAACCATCCCGCGCTGTGCCGCACCTTCCCTGATGATCCTGCAGTCACTGGAATCGAAGGGGGTGAGACGCCGCTACACATGCAAGCCCATTTTGACAGATGCGAAGCCGCCGGGATGCCCTCGCAATTCCACCTGCATGAAGGCGGGCAATTCCGTATGGCTCGGATGCCTCTGAAGGAAGGGGCGCAAAGCTATACAATGGATGGGAAATCCGCTGTGCGGCGCTGGCTGGGCCGATCGCCCTTTGCGGATGCAGGTGCATTGTTGAAATTCCACTATCCAACCACCTGGAACCACTTTCTGGCTGATCATTCCATCGTGTTCCGGGTCACACCAATCAGCCCGACTGAGACCGAGGTCACAACCAAATGGCTGGTTCACAAGGATGCCGTCGAAGGGATCGATTACGATCTGAAACGTCTGACCGAGGTCTGGATTGCCACCAATGACGAAGACCGTCAGGTGGTCGAGGATAATCAACTGGGTATCAACAGCCCGGTCTATGTGCCTGGCCCGTATTCGCCGACGCAGGAATCTGGTGTGCTGCAATTCGTGGATTGGTATTGCAACACGCTGGTTGGTCGCTTGGCCCCCGAAACAGTGGCGGCGGAGTAGCGGTGATGAAAGATCTCAACACTGTTGCGAGTATCTGGCAGGATGCCGAAACACTGGAATGTGTGTCAGTCGTCCCCGAGATGGTAAATACGGCCAGTTTCACTTTTCGCGCCCCGTCTGGGTCGATGTTTGCGTACCACCCCGGACAGTTCCTGACTTTGGAAATCCCGGCTCCAGGACAACCGGGTGGGGTTGTGCATCGCACCTACACGATCTCTTCTTCTCCCTCGCGGCCACGGTCGATCACGATCACCGCCAAGGCCCAGCCAGACAGCATCGGCACGCGCTGGATGTTGGACAACCTACAACCCGGCATGCGGATCAAAGCCATCGGGCCTGCCGGGCTGTTTTCGAATGTTCAAAGCACGGCAGGCAAATACCTGTTCATCTCTGCCGGGTCCGGCATCACGCCGATGATGTCGATGACCACCTGCATGTGGGATGAGGGGCGTGATCTGGATATTGTCTTTATCAACTGCGCCAAGCGACCGTCCGAGATCATCTTTCGTCAGCGGCTGGAACACATGGCCAGCCGGACCCCGGGACTGGATTTGAAATTTGTCGTTGAAGAAGCAGATCGTTATCGTCCGTGGACGGGGTATCAGGGGCAGTTCAACCAGTTGATGCTGGGCCTGATGGCGCCTGACTATCTCGAGCGTGAGGTCTATTGCTGCGGCCCGGAACCTTTTATGCAGGCGGTTCGCGAGGCACTGGTCGGGCTGGGTTATGACATGGACAACTACCATCAGGAAAGCTTTGGCGCGCCGATTGAATCCGAGGCCGATCAGCCAGAACTGGACGATGTGGTCCCTGATGATGACAGTAAGGCTGAGATCCTGTTCGCAAGCTCGGGTGTCACCACCAAAGTTGCCGAAACCGACACGGTTCTGGCCGCTGCACGGTCGGTTGGGTTGAACATCCCCTCTGGCTGTACGTTCGGCGTTTGCGGGACTTGCAAGGTCAGAAAAACCGCAGGTGAGGTGCATATGGTCCACAATGGCGGAATATCCGAAGACGATATCGAAGCCGGTTATATTCTTGCCTGCTGTTCCAACCCGATCGGTAAGGTTGAGGTGGAGGTTTAGTCTCAAAACCGCCCCGGAATGCGCCCAGGGCGGTTTGTTTGATCCTACTATGAAACGGTGAACTGCCCCATCATGCCGCAATCTTCATGTTCTAGGATGTGGCAGTGATACATATAGGGCGCGTCAGAAGGCGCATCATGGTCGAACCGCACCAGAACTTCGGACCAGCCATCTTCGATATGGACCATATCTTTCCAGCCTTGCGCATAGGTGGGCGCGGGGCCTCCGTTTTGCGAGAGAATGCGGAAAGAACAGCCGTGGATGTGAAAGGGGTGCAGTTGATCATCAACTGAGATACGCCAGATTTCGGTATCGCCTTTTCTGACCGTCTCATCAATCCGGTCCATTTTCATTGGTAGCCCGTTTATGGCCATCGCTCCGGCATCGCCGCAGAAATTGTCCCAAGCCAGCGCAAGTGCCGCAAGATCGGCCCCGACATTCATGTTCAACTCAAAAGATCGCGTGACTTTCGCATCAGAGGGTTGGGCAGGGGTAAGATTGGCCAGTCTGGTCGGCATTGACCCGGTGAAACCGGTTTGTGCGGTTCTCGCCAACCGCAAAGCGGTCACTGTTTGGTTCCCTCCAAAAAGGTTGGCAAAGAACCCACCACCGTTCCCGTTCAGATTGACATTTAAGGCGTTCGCCTCAAGCGCGCTCATATCCACAAGAACCTCATACCTTTCACCAGGCGACATCAGGATGCTTTCCGCCTCGACGGGTGCGGGCAGAAACCCTCCGTCCGATGCGATCACCGTGATTGGCCCGGTTTCCATTGACAGTCCAAGGAAACGCGCGTTGCAGGCATTCAGAATGCGAAGCCGCACAAGGCCGGTCGGAACCGCTTGCGCGACGGGTGTGATGGTGCCGTTGACGATAAGAGTATCGCCTTCAAAGCCATCCTCAAACACGGCAGCAGACACATTGTAGCTCATGCGTCCATTTGCATCGAACATCTTGTCCTGAAGGATCAGCGTGAAATCATCCACCCCATAGGTCTGCGGCAAATCGGCTGAAAGGCTACCGTCGTCTTCGACCAACAGGACACCGGCAAGCCCTTGATAGGTCTGGCGTGCGGTTTTGCCATGCATATGAGAATGAAACCAGTTCATCGAAGCGTGTTGAACAATCGGCACATCCGGCGACCAGACGCTGCCATGCGCGATCTCTTGATGTGGTCCGCCATCCACACCTCCCGGAATATGCAGCCCGTGCCAATGAAGGGTCGACATGTCACCTATGTTGTTAACTACGTCAAAGGGCAGCGTTTGGCCTTGTTTAACCTTAAGAACCGGACCGAGGTAGCTGTTATTTATCCCGAAAGTCGCGCTTTGTGCACCAGTGCCAAAGTCATGCGTCGATGGGTTCAGCGTCAGCGCAATACGCTCTTCGATCCCGTTTGTAAGGTCCGTCATTGGAACTAGCGGCAGGGCGCGCGGGGCAGATTGGGCCCAGGCAATGCCGCCGCCTGCAGCCAAGGCAGTTGCCCCAGACGTTTTCAGAAATGTTCTGCGATCCATTGAAGTCACCAATCAATATCAACTAAGATTGATGAAATAGGTGTGAGGACAAATTGTCAACCTTGATTGATAAACGCGACAATGACTTTCTGGACCAAAACATCAAAGGCATGATGATGACTTTGATCGCCCATTGGAACGCGCGCATGGATGATGCGCGGGCACAGACGGAGTTTGCCGCGATACGGCCCGCAGATATGCAGGTCTTTGCCCAGCTGCGCGGGCGCACGGCTAAACTATCTGTCATTCATCGAGAGATGGGGTTTTCTCGTCAGGCTGCACAGCAGGCGGTTGACCGGTTGGTCGCACATGGCATGGTTACCGTTGACACGGGGCCTGACAGTAAGCGCGACAAAGTGGTGACAATAACGGAAAAAGGTCACCGCTGGCGCAAATGCGCCGCAGATCAGATCAGAGGGATTGAGGCGGAAATCGCCGATACCTTGGGGGCCGATAGCAAAGAGCATCTGCGCGCTTTGCTAAAGGACCTTGTTGTAACCACCCAGACTTAGGGTCGGCTATTCCGACCTAAAGACTGCGTCTTATCTGGTCGCTTCGAACAAGCCTCGGATATCTCGTGCAGTGAGTGGGATGGGATTACCGCCTACGCTTGGGTCGCGCAAAGCGGCCTCTGTCAGCGCATCGAAATCCGGGTCTTTTACGCCCAGTTCGGTGAGAGTGCGCGGAATGTTGAATGACGCATTGAAGCCATCGACAAAAGCGCAGAACCCGTCAAAGCCGCCCTCAATTCCCAGATAAGCCGCCGCCTGATCAAATCGTGTGTGGATAGCATCGGCGTTGAACTTCAAAACGGCGGGCATGAACACTGCATTGGTCGTGCCGTGGTGGGTATGATGAACTGCGCCTACGGGATGGCTGAGCGCATGGATCGCTCCCAATCCTTTCTGAAACGCTGTCGCGCCCATGGCGGCCGCGCTCATCATCTGACCGCGTGCCTCCAGATCGCTGCCGTCTGCGTAGGCACGGGGCAAATACTCTTTGACCAGTCGCATCCCCTCCAACGCGATGCCTTGGCTCATCGGATGGTAATGCGGGCTGGAATAGGCCTCGACACAATGGGCGAAGGCATCCAGCCCCGTCCCTGCGGTGATGAATCTGGGCATACCTACTGTCAGTTCCGGGTCCATGATGACCTGAGCAGGCAGCATCTTGGGATGGAAGATGATTTTCTTTTCGTGGCTTTCTGAATTCGTGATCACGCTGGCTCGGCCGACTTCGGACCCGGTGCCTGCCGTGGTGGGAACGGCCACAACCGGTGCAATGGCATCTGCATCCGCGCGGGTCCACCAATCGCCGATATCTTCGAAATCCCAGATAGGGCGCGTCTGACCTGCCATGAAGGCAACGGTTTTGGCCAGATCAAGGCCCGATCCACCGCCAAAGGCGATCACCCCGTCATAACCACCTGCATTGTAGGCTGCGACACCAGCCTCGGCATTTAGATCTGAGGGGTTGGCGTCAACTTCGGCGAAAAGTCCCGATCCCAGCCCGGCGCTTTCCATCAGTGCCAGGGTCCGCTTGGTGATCTCATTCTCGGCAAGGCCCCGATCAGTGATAAGCAGGGGTTTCGCGATCCCTGCCGCTGCGCAGGCCTCGCCAATCTCGGCGATGCGGCCAGCACCAAAGCGGATGGGGTTGGGGTAGCTCCAATTGGCGGTTTGGGTCATGATTTCAGCTTCTTCAGATGGTAGGATTTGGGGCGGGTTACAGCTTGAAAGCCGAGAGTTGACAGGCCAGCACCACGCCCGGTGTCTTTACATCCGGTCCAGCACAGGGCGGGGTCCAGATAGTCGCAACGGTTCATGAATACGGTGCCGGTTTCCAATTGGCGACCAATCGCCTCTGCCGCATCTGCATCGCGGGTCCAGAGCGAGCAGGTCAGGCCGAACTGGCTGTCATTCATCAGACGAATGGCCTCAGCGTCGTCTTGCACGGGCATGATACCCACCGCCGGTCCAAAGGTCTCATCTCGCATGATCCGCATGTCATGGGTTACATCCGTTAGGATTTGCGGGGTCAAATAGGCGCCCCCATCATCGGCGGGCATGGTTGGGATATGCGCTGTAGCACCTGCTGCAATCGCCTCATCGATCTGGGCGCGCGCTTCTTGTGCAAACCGTATATGCGCCATCGGCCCGAGAGTAGTTGAAGGGTCAAGCGGATCACCCAGCACATAGGTTTTCACCAACGCGACCGCCTTTTCGACGAATGCGTCAAACAGGCTGTGATGAACATATATTCGTTCGATCCCACAACAGCATTGGCCCGAGTTAAACATCGCCCCATCAATCAGCGTCTCAACTGCCGCATCCAAATCCGCATCGGCGCCCACATATCCGGGGTCTTTACCGCCCAATTCGGTTGAAACCGCTGTGAACGTCCCTGCAGCGGCACGTTCCATCGCGCGGCCTCCGCCCACTGAGCCGGTGAAGTTGACCAATCCGAAATGACCCTCGGCGATCAGGGTCGAGGTTGTGTCATGATCCAACACGATATTGGTGAACACCCCGTCGGGCAGGCCAGCGGCCGCGAAGGCCTCGGCCAGATGTTCCCCAACCAGAATGGTTTGTGATGCGTGTTTCAGAACCACCGCATTGCCAGCGATCAGCGCGGGTGCAATCGTGTTGATCGCGGTCATGTAGGGATAGTTCCAGGGGGCCAAGACAAAGACAACGCCCTGCGGTTCCCGCTCGATCTTGCGCAGGAAATCATCTGAGTCTTCGACCACAATCGGGGCCAGCGCGTCTGCGGCGATCGAAGCCATGTAACGGGCGCGTTCTTCGAAGCCGCCGAACTCACCACCATAGCGTACTGGGCGGCCCATTTGATGCGCCAGTTCCGTGACCATGCGATCCGTGGTTTCACCGATATAGGCAACGGCTTTGTTCACATAGGCGATGCGATCTTGCAAAGGCAGCGCAGCCCAATCGCGTTGTGCCGCCTTGGCCCGCGAAATGACATCCCGTGCTGCGTCAGCGGATAAACACGCCCGTTCAGCATAGACCGAGCCGTCAATGGGGGAGGTACAGGTGATCTTGCTCATCTGTCAGGCCTTTTCAAAACCGCGGGCGATTTCCCAGTCAGTGACGATGCGGTCAAACTCTTCCTGTTCCCATTCAGCCGCGCGAGTGTAGTGATCGATCACATCATCGCCCATTGCCCCGCGCAGCATCGTAGAACCGCGCAAGGTTTCGGTGGCCGCCCGCAAAGTGCGAGGGATTTCAGGAACGCTGTCATCCTCGTACATGTCACCTGTGGCCGCATCGGCCAGTGTCAGCTTGTCTTCAATCCCCTTTAGCCCGGCAGCCAAAAGCGCAGCTTGGGTCAGATAGGGGTTAATGTCCGATCCTGGGATGCGGCATTCGACCCGGACGGCCTTGGTATCTGCCCCACAGAGCCGGAAACCGGCGGTGCGGTTGTCGACAGACCAGGCGGTTTTGGTCGGTGCAAATGTACCCTTTGCAAAACGCTTGTATGAATTGATGTACGGCGCGAAGAAGTAAGTACAATCTGGCGCATAGGCGATCAGCCCGGCCATGAAATGCCGCATCAGGTCAGACATCCCGTGCGCGCCATCCCCCTGGAAAGCGTTCTCAGCGCCTTGCCAAAGCGACATGTGCACATGCGAGGCACTTCCAACCCGATCCTGATGCCATTTGGGCAGGAAACTGGCGGAATGACCCTGTTGCCACGCGATCTCTTTCGTGGCGTGTTTCGCAATCGTGTGGTGATCAGCGCAAAGCAGTGCCTCAGCGTATTTGATGTTCAGTTCTTCCTGACCAACCTCGGCCTCACCTTTGGAGTTTTCGATAGGAATTCCAGCGGCATACAAGTGATTGCGTAGGGGGCGCATCACATGTTCTTCCTTGGTGGTCTGAAGGATGTGGTAGTCCTCGTTATACGGCCCCAGAGTGGTTAGATCGCGATAGCATTCAGCGCGCATCTCATCGAGCGGTTTTTTGAAGATAAAAAACTCAAGCTCCGTGGCCATTTTGGGGGTAAGACCCATGCTTTCAGCGCGGGCGATTTGTTGTTTCAAAACCTGTCGGGGTGCGTGTGACACCGGTGCGTGGCTGTGGTGATCCATAACATCACACAGAACCATTGCCGTTCCTTCCAGCCACGGCAAAGGCCGTAGCGTCGTCAGGTCTGGCTTCATCACATAATCGCCATACCCCTGGCTCCAACTGGTCGAGGCGTAGCCATCTGGGGTCGCCATCTCAAGATCAGTGGCCAAAAGGTAGTTGCAGCAATGTGTTTCCTCATGGCCGCTTTCAAGGAAGTTCGACACATGGAACCGTTTGCCCATGAGCCGGCCTTGCATATCGACAAAACACACAAGAACAGTGTCAATCGCGCCCGAAGCGGCCTGTTCTTTCAGTGCATCAAAGGTGAGCGGAGAGGTCATTTGGCAATCCTTGAATAGGGCAGGCAGCGCCCCGAACTTGTCGGGGCGCCGGTTGGTTCAGCCGTAGCGATAGGGGCGTCCGGCTTTTTGCATATCCGCGTTATACTGGCGGAAAATGTCAACGATCTTGGCCTTGGTCGGGCTTTCGGCGGCAATCTCATCCCAGAATTCGACAGCCGCGTTTTCGACCTGCGCCCATTCCTCATCGGGGATCGAGGTGAGCTGCATCTTGGTGCCGTTGACCCGCAGGTTGGCCTCGCCACCCCAATACCACCACTGGCGGTAGTAGTGGCTTTGCTCCATGCAGACAGCAAGCAAGGCTTGCAGGTCTTCGGGCAACTCGTTCCAGCGGTCCATATTGGCGAAGAAGTGGCCGATCCACGCGCCTGAGATGTTGTTGGTCAGGAAGTAATTGGTCACATCGGCCCAGCCAACGGTGTAGTCCTCGGTGATGCCAGACCAGGCGATGCCGTCAAGTTCGCCGGTTTGCACCGCGACTTCGATATCTTCCCATGGCAGTGTCACTGGCACGACGCCAAACTGGCTGAGGAACCGGCCTGCGGTTGGGAAGGTAAAGACCCGCTTGCCCTTGAGATCTTCGAGCGAGCGGATGGGGTCCTTGGTGGCAAAGTGGCACGGATCCCAGGCGCCGGCCGAGATATGTTTTACGCCGACTTTCGAGTATTCCTCGTCCCAGATCTCTTTCAAGCCATACTGGTTGAACAGAACTGGCACATCCAGGGAATAGCGTGATCCAAACGGGAAGTAGCCGCCAAACACGGTCACTTCGGTAGGTGAGGCCATCGAGTCATCATCAGACTGCACCGCGTCAATCGTACCGCGCTGCATTGCCTGGAACAGCTCACCTGTCGGGACCAGCTGATCTGCAAAGAACAGCTCGATCTGCATGCGATCGCCTGCAATTTTGTTAAAGGTCTCTATGGCGGGAACCACCACCTCGGCTGCCAGTGCAGCGCCCGCGTAGGTCTGCATCCGCCATGTGATCGTCGATTGCGCCAGAGCCGGAGTGGCCAGCGCGGCAGGTGCAGCGACCGCGGCACCTTTGATAAACTTGCGTCTTGTGGTCATGTGAACCTCCTTGTTCAGTTACACTCGATCTTGCAGTGCGCTCTTGTCGGCGCTTAATTTCCGTAAACTGTTTGTGGTAGCCAAAGGGCGATCTGGGGGAAGATCATGATGATCGTCAGCGCCCCCACCATCACCGCCACAAAAGGTATGATGGATCGATAGATATCATTCAGAGTAATGCCCGGGGGCGACATCGCCCGCATCAGGAACAGATTATACCCGAAGGGCGGTGTCATATAGGCGATCTGTGTGGTGATCGTATACAGCACGCCGTACCAGATCAGATCGAACCCAAGCGCACCTACCAGCGGGATATAGAGTGGCGCAACAATCACCAACATCGCCGTGTCGTCCAGAAACGTGCCCATCAGAATAAAGCTGAGCTGCATCAGGATCAGGATCATCCAGGGTGATAGGCCCAGACGTTCGGTGAACAGGCTTTCGATGGCTTTGACCGCACCCAACCCGTCGAACACGGCGCCGAAGGCCAGGGCGGCGAGGATGATCCACATGAACATGCAGGTTATCCCAAGAGTGTTGCGCACCGAGGTTTCAAACACCGTCCAGTTCATACGCCCCTTCAGAACCGCAGCAACAAAGGCTGTGATTGCACCAATGGCTGAGCTTTCGACGAGGGAGGTCCAACCATTTACAAAGGGGATCATCATGGCAAAGAAAATCCCGAACGGTAGAAGTCCGGACAGCAGCAAGCGATACTTTTCGACCTGCGGCATCGCACGTTCTTCTTCTGATAGGACCGGGCCAAGATCAGGGTTCATGCGGCACCGCACGGCGATGTAGATCACAAACATCGCGGCCATCATCAGGCCAGGGATCACACCGGCCAGCCAAAGCTGGCCGACGGGCTGTCGTGCGATCATCGCATAAAGAACCAAAACAACCGAGGGCGGTACCAGAATCCCAAGGCTCGACCCGGCCTGAACAACGCCTGTGACCATGCGTTTGTCATACCCGCGGCGCAGAAGCTCGGGCAGGGCAATGGTGGCTCCGATGGCCATGCCGGCAACCGATAGCCCGTTCATAGCTGAAATCAGCACCATCAGCCCGATGGTTCCGATGGCCAGACCACCGCGCAGACCGCCCATCCAGACATGGAACATCCGATACAGGTCATCGGCGATGCGGCTTTCCGACAGGATATAGCCCATGAACACAAACATCGGCACGGTCAAAAGCGGATACCAGCGCATCAGCTTGATGGATTGCGAAAAGGCGATATCGAACCCGCCGCGATCCCCCCACAGCATCAACGCAGCAATCACCGCGACAAATCCGATGGCGCCAAAGACGCGCTGACCGCTGAACAGCAGCACCATCATCGAGGCGAACATCATCAGGGCAATGAACTCGTAACTCATGCTATTTCTTCGCCCTTAAGTCGCAAGATATCTTTGGCCAGTTCCGACAGGGCCTGCAGCAGCATCAGGATGATCCCGACACACATCACAGTCTTGATGGGCCACAGATACGGGCGCCAGATCGTGCGGCTGCGTTCAAGTGTTCCAACCTCTTCCGAGCCGGTCACAAGACCCGCGAAGAAAGAGAGGGGTTCGGTGCCCCAGTAGCCCAGTGAATACGCGGTCGAACTGATCCCACCCCACAGCAGAACCAGCAGATACGCGATCAGGCAAAGCACCATGATCGCATCGGTTGCGGCCTTTCGGCGAAGCGACCAGTTGTCATAAAACAAGTCCATCCGCACATGGCTGCCCATCTGGATGGCGTAAGGCCCGCCCAGAAAAAAATAGGCAATCATGGCGAATTGAGCGACTTCGAGTGTCCAGAGTGATGGCTGGTCAGAAAACTTGCTGATGGTCGACCACAAAAGGACGGCCATCATGGCAAAGATGCCAAACATGATCACACGGCCGATACCGTAGTTCAGCCGGTCGATCACTGCGATAAAGGCCTTTAGAAGCTTCATCGCGTGGCACCCTCGACCGAGGATTCCGAGCAGGTTTTCATCGCTTCGCGCAGCCAATCCGCCAACACATTGCCCATCTGTTCGCATTGTTCGGGTGTTGCGATCAGATCATTTCGGATTTCGATCATGACGTTCATCAGACCCCGGGGCAATGCATGATGCCGCAGCGTATGTGTGACGCCATCCGCCGGTCCGTAAGGCGCATTGCGCTGAACATCATACCCAGTTGCCACATCGAGCATCGCATCCGCCAATCGGCTGTCTGTGTCGTGCAGGATTCCGATTTCAACTGATCTGCTCTGGCCCCTGTAGACCGGTGTGAAACTGTGGATGGTCACAATCGCCGTGTGATGATCACGAGCATTCAAGGTTCTGGTCAACAACGCCTCGAAGGGGCGATAGAACTGAGCGGTACGCGCCTGTTTTTGCGCCGCAGTCATTCCCTTGTTCCCTGGTACTAACGTATCTTCGCTACGTTCGGGCATGGCGCTTGCTGCCTCAGGCGGGCGATTGCAATCGTAGATCAGTCGCGAGACGGTGCTGTAAACCAAAGGCGCGTCCAGACGCTCTGACATTGATCGCGCGGTCTGCAAGGCACCGGGATCCCAAGCGATGTGGCTTTGCAGCGCATTCTTATCCAGCCCGAGGGAGTGAAACTCAGATGGCATGTGCGCGCTTGCATGTTCACACACCAATAGGACAGATGACGACCCTTCGGGTTTTTCGACCCGCGGTGCAAACTCAGCATCTGTGGTGCGCTGTTCCAATCAGAATCCCCCGTTCTTTGTAAAGTTTTCTTCAACAGCGTTTCCTCTGTCAACAAGTTTATGTAAATATTCGTACAGGATGAGGATGAGTGGTAATATTTTGACTATGTCGAATGCTGTAGATACGATGGACAGAAGAACCAGTCAGGGTGACCATGCAGACCATCGCTGAACGATTGCAGGATAAAACCGGCGACCTGACCCGGTCGGAACTTCAATTGAGGGATGTGATCCTCAGAAACTATCCGGCGTCCGGGCTTGGAACTATCACCTCACTGGCGGAGGAGGCCAAGGTTTCCACCCCCACAGTTGCGCGCTTGGTGCAGAAGCTTGGTTTCGCGGGCTTTCCCGAGTTTCAGCGCGGGTTGCGGGATGAGCTGAACGAAAAGATTTCCAGCCCGCTTACTAAGCGCGAAAAATGGGTTGATGACGCGCCTGACGCGCATTTGCTGAACCGGTTCACCAAGGCCATCATCGACAATATCGGCCAATCCATGGCCAAGATTGACCCCGCTGCGTTTGACACCGCCTGCGATATGCTAAGCGATACGAAGCGAAAGGTCTTTATCGTCGGCGGTCGGATTACACGTACACTGGCAGACTACTTCTTTCTGCATTTTCAGGTCATCCGGCCCGATGTGACCCTGATTGCGTCAAACTCAAATGCCTGGCCGCACTATGCGCTGGATTTTGACGAAGATGATGTGGTCGTCATCTTTGATGTGCGGCGATACGAAAACAGCACGCTGAAACTGGCCGAGCTTGCCCGTGAGCGGGGGGCACAGATTATCCTGTTCACGGATCAATGGATGTCACCAATTTCCGATCTGGCACATGTTGCGTTCAGCAATCAGATTGCAGCGCCGTCAGCCTGGGATAGCAACCTGACAACCATGTTGATATCCGAAATCGTGATCGCCGAAGTGCAGGAGCGTAACTGGGACACCACCCGCGCCCGTATGGAAGAGCTTGAGGAAATGTTCGACCGTACAAAGTTCTTCCGGAAGTTTTGAAGCGCCCGAGCATTGTGTCGGGCCACTTGCAGGCCTCATCGCGCGTGTCAAATGGGCTTTTTGTGCGTCTTTTGTGCAAACCATTGGCAGATTTTCGCCAGAGGGTTTGCAGAGCTCTTTTCTTTGCAGGTCGGATCGCCCAGAAATCTTAAGAGATTCTAAACAGGTGATGAAGTTTCGTGCAGGACAACGCCCGGAAAATGAATACAATCTGGCAGTATCTGTCCGTTCCCACTCGGGCAATTGCAGCGCTCGGGCTTGTTGTGCTGGTATCAGCCTGTTCTCAAAACTCACCTTATAGCGGTCTCAATCCCGAACGTCAGTTCATGGCTCTACAAGAAGTCGAACGAAAACAGGCGCTCGGACACAGAGTGTGGTGCGTTCCCTATGCGCGAAACCTGAGCGGTATCCAGATTCGTGGCAATGCCAAGGATTGGTGGGGTAAGGCTCACAAGACTTACGACCGAGGTGCGGACCCAGCTGTGGGTGCGGTGATGTCATTTCGCGCCACGCGTGGAATGTCTTTGGGCCATGTCGCGGTTGTGTCAGAGATCGTTGATGATCGGCAGGTTGTCATAAATCACGCCAATTGGCACCGTAACAAAGTGTCGTTGAAAATGGGTGTACGGGACGTGTCGAAGAATAACGACTGGACGCTGGTCCGGGTCGAAAGCCAGCCCGGACGCTACGGCAAACCCTACCCGGTAAACGGATTCATATATCCGAAAGCTGACGAGTAGTTTGGTCCACACTAATTTCGAAACTGCAGACAGCCTGTGCTGTATTTGCTCTAGGCGCCAATCGCTCATAGCCAGTTGATACTCTGAGACGTTGAAATCGATCAATCCGACATCTCAGTGACGTGGGTCATCATTCCGTCTACGCGCGCATCAAGGCTCTGAGAATGCAATTGCAGCATTTCTAGGCTGGCTTTCAGATCGCCCTGATCGATATCACACGCGATCACGACCACGCGGCTTGTCGTGTCGCCTCCGGTCCATGATTTCAGCGGCACCGGAGCGTCGAAAATGTGCTGCACCCCGTGAAAAACGAAGGGCCATTCCATGCCCTGAACATGCACGATGCCTTTCATGCGCAGGATGTTGGGGCCTTTGAGATCAATCAGCGTTTCCAACCAAAGATCAAAGACACGTGCAGGTATCGGATCTGCGACCTCGATTGAGGCAGAGCCAATAAGGCTCTCATGGTGGAAATGAGTGCCTGCGGGGGGGTGGGGCATGGGGTCAGATGTGACCACCTTTGGTGCAAATCCGGACAACCCAGCCAATGGGTCGGGCTTTGGCTTTTCTGACCCAAGCCAATCCAAAAGATCATCTGCTGTGGCGCTGCTACGCATCGCAGACAAGCCGAATAGCGCGCCGACCGGAACCTGCCCGTGTTGGGCGGTTATGAGTTGGGCGGTTCCATTGATCCCTTCCAACCTAGCTGTGAACCGTTTGATGTCGGTCGGAGTTACAAGATCGGTTTTGGTCAAGACAATCAGATCGGCCATCGCGATCTGACTGACCGCTTCAAACTGCGTATCAAGGGTGCGAGGGCCGGTTGCCACATCAGCCAATGTGACGACACCATCCAAGCGGAAGTTTGGTGCGATCAGGTCGTCGATAACCATTGTATGCAAAATCGGACCCGGATCAGCGATCCCGGTGGTTTCGATAACCACGCGATCAAAACTAAGCTCGCCCCGTTCTCTGCGGACAAACAGGCCGGCGAACGTATCCGCCAGATCGCCCCGGATCGAACAACACAGGCAACCGGATTGCATCAACACCACGTCCTCGGTCGTTTCCTCGATCAGATCATGGTCAAGTCCCGCATCGCCAAGTTCATTCATGATCACCGCTATGCGACCGGCTTCTGGGTCCCTGATAAGATGGTTCAACACTGTCGTTTTGCCCGCGCCCAGAAAGCCTGTAAGCAAGGTGACTGGTATGCGATTGTCCGCTTTCTCCATCTGAGTTGTCCCTTGATTCATTCTATGCGGATTTTTCGAAGTGAAAATAACGTTATATCATTACAGTATCAAGAGTAACATGGGGCGCTAACTTGCCTAAGGGGCTAGTTAATCGGGCTCAAAGCCGGCGCAGAGGTGTGCGTGTGGCTTGGAATGTGCCTCATCTTAATGTCCTGCATAGGCCGACCAAATGCCGAATGCACCAACTACGATCAGGCTGATCGCCCAGGCAACATCCAGATTGAACCAGCTTCTTGAGATGAATTTCAGACCAAGCCAATGGTAAACAAAAACTGCGATCAAAGCCCCGGCGGAAGTCATGGCAAGGGTATGAACCGCAGCCACCGTGAAGGCCGTAAAGACATCATTGGTCATCAGCGCCTGCGCAGCGGCATGGCCTGTTGCGGCCACATTGCCCGGCTCAAGCAATCCGCAAATTCCCAGATAAATCGGGACCAGCATCAACCCGGCCCCATGTGCCATAGCGGCCAGAAATGACCAAAGGGCCAGGCGCGCCGGATGGACACGGGCCAATATCTTGGGGTGCTTTCGATTGATCAACAGGTAGATACCCATCGCAACCACAATCACGCCGGCACCCAGGCGGATTTCGGTTTCGCGCTCGACGAGAATAATCATCAACGAGAACGGCAGCAGAATACCGATCATCGCCAGGAAATGCCCCAGCGCCAACATCATAAGCGCCTTGGTCATGGCCGAGGGTTTACGCTCCATCAGCGCAGAGGACACGGCTAAGGGCCACCCCATGCCGGGATTTATCCCGTGATATAAGCCTGAGAAAATGACGGCCCACCAGAGGGCCGTCAAAGACAGATCTTCCATCCGAACCTACGCGGAAGGATAACAGAAGCTGTCAGTCGAGCAGTCGCCGCCTTCCAGACGAATCTGGTGTGCGCGCATATTCTCGGGGAAGTTGATGTAGAAATCCGGATCCAGCACAAAGCTGCCATCGTCGCCTACATTGGCCATCACCATCTGGCCGCCTTCCTGATGCGGATAGAATTGGTTATCCCAAGTCGAATAGAGCGAGTTGGTCCAATAGACGCGTTTGCCATCCCGGCTGATCTCAACCATTTGCGGGCCGTAGATAAAGTCTTTGCCATTGGGATGCTTGGTCTCGCGCGCGATCCCACCCAGTTCAACCTTGCCGTTTAGAACCGGATTGAACGGATCAGAGACATCGTATTGATGCATCTCGCCTAGCCCCCAACAGGCGACATACAGGTATTTATCGTCCAAGCTGAGGTCGATATCTGTCACCAGCGGTGGCACCGCGCTGAACCCTTTCAGCAGTTCTGGCAGGTTTTCTGGATCTTCCGGGCGAGGGTCGATTGTAATAGTCTTCTTCGACTGCCATTTGCCATCGTCATCGCGCCACCAGGTGAAGATTGCCCCTTGTAGGTTCGTTGTGTCCACCACGATACCGCAGAATCCATAAGACTTCGTCGGATCATGGGCCGGGCGAATTTCCAGCGCCATCTGGTAGTTCTCACCAAAATCCATGGTCTGGATGTTTTTGCGCGCACGCAGGTCCCAGAAATGGATGGAATGGCCATATTTATTGCTTAGCAGATCCTCGGGGACTACCCCATTTTCAAACTGCGGCGGCAAACCCCATTCCGAGCTGACCATGTAATCCTGCGGCAGGTTCCACCAGAAATCATAGTGCTTGTCCTGCTTGCCCCGATCCATCTCATAGCGACCTATGATCTCGAAGGTTTCGCAATCCATGATGAAAATACCCGGAGGTCCCTCTGTTCCATCCGGGCCGGCACCACCTAGGGTCGAAACATAAATGCCCTCGGGACCGCAATGGATAGTATGCGGGCGTGAATAGCCGGTTTTTTCAAACACTTCTTCGGGCTCGATGATCTTGTGGATCGACGCGTTCAGAGGCTCTTTGACGTCAAAGATATAGATGCGACTGGATCTGATGCCAGGAACAATCAGATATCGCCTTTCAAGAAATGCGTGTCCGGATAGTGGGGACAGGGCCGAGGAACAGGCATTCCAGCCAAAGTGGTGAAACTCGTCCCCGGTATGTGGGGTCATCACGGTACGTACGATCTGCCCATACGTGTCCGAGCCATCTCGAAGGTCGATCACAGCCAGACCATCGTGTTGGCTGGGGTCTTTGCCCAGCATGATGGTAAAGGCGAAATTCTCAACCGGCGCCTCCATCGCCAGTTTGGGTGACGCGTGAAACGTCGGATCTGGTCGTAAGTTCATGGTAGTCCTCCCTTTTGTTTACCCCACCTCCTTGGGGCCCGCCTACAGGCGTCGATGAATTTCTGCTCTAGACACCTCCAACATTGCACAGTTGGATGGCGCCGCTGACCTTGGCGGCCAGATCTTTGAGTTGCGCCCCAATCTCTTGTCTGTATTCGGTTCCAAACCGGCGCACCGGTCCGACAGCACCTACGCTGAATGTCACTCCGATCCGGCCTACGGCCACAGGGGCTGCGACGCTGGCAATGCCAATGTCGATTTCCTGATCACAATCGGCAAAGCCCTGTTCCTGGATCAACTTGAATGCTTCAATCAGCTCTTCACGTGTGGTTTTGGTATGATCGGTAAACGCCCTGAGCGCGCCATTTAGAATCGTGTCCTGAAAACCCGGTTCGGCAAAGGCTGCAATGGCCATCGAGCAGGAGCAAGCATGCAAGGGGCGTTCTCCTATGCCAGGATGAACGAACGCGCGGGCCGGGTCTTCGGGTGTTTCGACATGAATGATCTCGATCTTGCTGTCCCGGAACCGGGCCAGAAACACCGTTTCGTTGAAGGTGGTCGCCGCCGCTCGCAGAACCGGGGCGGATACGCGGCGCACATCGATATCGGATTTGCCCAGCAAGGCGATACGGATCAGGCGATCACCAATCACATAGCGCCCATCCCCATTCGGGTCTTCAATCAGGCCCTGATCCAGCAGGGATTGCACCTGCCGGTAGCAGGTCGGTTTGGGTAGGCCGCTGGCCATCTGCACCTCAGCAACCGAAACAGGCCGGCCAACGACGGCGATAATTTCAAGTAAACTGATCAAGCGCTCTAGGTGCATATAGTTGGGATACCATCGTATGGTGAGAATTGTTCTCGTATAATGAGACATCGCCGATAAAGATCAAGCTTTGTTTGCCAGCTGGTCAAAAACAGATTTGTGAATGGGTGAACCGAACCTTCGGCAATAGGCGCATTCCCAGGTCAGAAACCCAGGCTGGTTTAACGCGATAAGTGATATGAATTCAGTCAAAGACCGATGTTGACAATACGCGCGCAGCAAATAATTTTACCTAATAAAATAATATTGGAGAGACTACCGTGTATCTCGGACTGGACTTGGGCACTTCAGGGCTCAGGGGCGTTCTTATTGACAAGGGGGGCACTGTCATCGGCAATGCCGAGCAAGAGATTGCAACCTCTTATCCGCATTCCGGATGGTCCGAGCAAGCGCCTGAGGATTGGATCGAAGCCTGCAGGACGGTTATCGCCCAGATCAAGGCAGAGCATGAAACGGAGTTTTCCAAGCTGTGCGGGATTGGCCTCAGCGGTCATATGCATGGGGCAACCTTGTTAGATCGCGACTTGAGCGTGCTGCGCCCCTGTATCATGTGGAACGATACGCGTGCTGCGCAGGAAGCAGCGAAGTTGGACCAGATCGCAGACATGCGGGCCATATCCGGTAACATCGTCTTTCCGGGCTTTACGGCGCCCAAGCTCGAATGGGTGCGGACGCATGAGCCGGATGTCTATTCCAGAGTGGCTAAGGTGCTCCTGCCCAAAGACTATCTAAGGCTTTGGCTGACCGGTGAGTGCATCAGCGACATGTCTGATAGCGCTGGCACGTCGTGGCTGGATGTCAGCGCCCGCACCTGGTCAGAAACCGCGTTGCGTCTAAGTCATATGCGTCTGGACCAGATGCCCGGGCTGGTGGAAGGCAGCGAAGCGGGTGGAGAACTCAGGGCAGAGCTACGACAAGACTGGGGTCTTTCGGGGCCGGTGGTTGTTGCCGGTGGGGCAGGGGATAATGCAGCCGCGGCCTGCGGGATTGGCAGCGTTGAAGATGGGGTAGGGTTCCTGTCGCTTGGTACTTCGGGTGTTTTGCTGGTGGCCCGTAACAAATACGCGCCTAAGCCTGAGACGGCGGTCCATTGCTTCTGCCACGCAGTGCCCGACATGTGGATACAGATGGGGGTCATTCTGTCCGCCACAAATTGCATGAACTGGTTATCACGGAATCTCGGGCAACCCGTCAGTGACCTGGCCGACGCGTTGCCTAAGTCACCAAAAGGGCCATCCGCGACGCGTTTTCTGCCCTATCTGTCCGGAGAACGAACACCCCATAATGACAGCGCCATCCGAGGCGCTTTTCTGGGCCTTGATGTCTCCTCGGGTCCCGTTGATTTGACACAGGCGGTTATGGAGGGCGTCGGTTTTGCCATGCGGGATTGTCTTGAGGCACTAAGAAGCACAGGAACCGAGCCCAGCAGCCTGATGGCCGTTGGCGGCGGGGCGCAATCCCCTTACTGGCTGGAAACACTTGCGACCGTGTTGCAAATACCCCTGGCCCTGCCAAGAGGCGGCGAATTCGGCGCGGCAATTGGGGCTGCACGCCTTGCAATTTGTGCAGCCAGCGGCGCTGATCCCACCGATGTTATGTCGCCGCCCGAGGTGGGCAGCATTATTGAGCCGCGCGCCGATCTGTTTGCCGCATATGAACAGGCGTATCAAAGCTATCGCCAATACTATGCGGCGCTGGCTCCGCTTGCGCAAAAATGACCGGACAAGTGATCCAGCAAGCCACCCTCGAAAGTGGTGAAATGCGCGTATGCTTGCTGAGCTATGGGGCGATCACCCAAGGCTGGTGGTACAGGGGCCTCCCAATGATCCTGGGTTATGATGATCCGATGGATTACCTGCCGGATCGTAATTATCTGGGCGCCATCGTCGGTCGCGTTGCCAACCGCATCGCAGGTGCGTCATTTGCATTGGACAAGGCGTGGTTCGCGCTGGATGCAAATGAAGGCCAGAACATTCTACATGGTGGGCGCTTGGGCCTTTCGCACCAACATTGGACCCTCACTCAGGTTGCCGAGAATGAGGCAGTGTTGCGCCTAAACTCACCGGATGGAGATTGCGGCTTTCCGGGGCAGGTGCAGTTCGAACTGCGCGTCACACTCGAATATCCACGTCTGACCTATTCGGTAACTGCTCAGACGGATCGTCCAACACCGATCAGTATCGCGCAGCACAATTACTATTCGTTGGGGAGCACAATGGGCGTTTCCGATCATCTTCTAAAACTGGCCTCGGCCCGATATCTGGACACCGACGATCAGGGAATAGCGTTTGGCCCGGTGTCTAAGACCGCCGGGGGCTCGATGGATTTCAGCTCTGCCAAACCTATCAAGGAAGCTGGGGCAGATTTGGATCATTTCTTCGTGTTCGGAACTGACACCAAACAACCCGTCGCCGAAGTCATCGCGCCGAATGGGTTGAAACTGAAGCTCTGGTCCGATCAGCTCGGTGCGCAGATTTACACCGGTGGAGGTCTGTCTGACCCTTTCTCTCCCAGAGCGGGCCTGTGTATCGAGCCATCGGGATACCCCAATGCGCCGAATGTTACGACCTTTCCGTCAATTATATGTACTCCCAAACGTCCCTATCGCCAGACCCTGACCTTAGAAATCACCGAGGGTGCAGCATGAGGTTCATCGCAACACTGGCGGCCGGGGGCTTTGCCTTAGCATCAGCCACAAACGCGACATCGCTCGATTTGGGCCCGCGCCCGGTATTTGTTGAACCCGACCTCGAAGCCGTCGAATTGGGCCAATTGCTGTTCTACGACCCGATCCTGTCGGGCAACAGGAATATCAGCTGTGCGACCTGTCATCATCCTGACTTGGGGACATCCGACGGTTTGTCGCTGGGGATTGGCGAAGGGGGTGTGGGTCTAGGGCCCGAACGCGGGCTTGATCCGAACAACCTGCCCGAACAGCGCATTCCGCGAAATTCGCCTGCGCTTTGGAACCTCGGCGCAGCCGAGTTCACAACGTTCTTTCATGATGGTCGGCTTGAGGCGGATCCGACGCAGCCAGAAGGCATCCGCACCCCGCTGGGGACGAATATGCGACCCGGGTTCCAATCGGCATTGGCCGCGCAGGCGATGTTTCCTGTACTGTCACCGGATGAGATGGCAGGCCACTATTCCGAAAACGACGTCAGTCAGGCGGTACGTCTTGGCCTGCTCACTCAGGAAGGCGGTGCCTGGGACCTGATCGCAGCCCGCGTTGCGTCGATCCCCGAATATCGGGCGCGGTTTGATCGGGTGTCGCCCGGAGAGGAGATCACCTTTACCGCCATCGCCAACGCGATCGCGGATTTCATCGCCTTTGAATGGCGCGCTGACAACAGCCCCTTTGACCGGGCTATGCGCGGTGAGGAACTTCTGCCACCAGATGCGCAACTGGGGGCCGACCTGTTCTATGGTCAGGCGGGATGCAGCACCTGCCATGCGGGCTGGTTCCAAACGGATCACAGTTTTCACGCCATTGCCATGCCTCAGATCGGGCCCGGAAAAAGCGCACGATTTGAAAGCCATGTGCGCGATGATGGTCGGTTACGTGTCACCGGGGACGCGCGTGATGCCTTCGCCTTTCGCACGCCATCACTGCGCAATGTGACGCTGACGGCGCCTTATGGTCATAGCGGCGCCTATGCGCGGCTCGAAGATGTGGTGCGCCACCACCTTGAGCCGGAAAGCGCCTTGCGCAGTTATTCGATTGATATGGCTTTGCTGTCGGAGTTTCCTGGGGCATCTGATCGAGCGGCCTTGTTGGACCCGGACCACGTAGACGCGATAGCCAATGCCAATGAGTTGGCTGAGATCAGCCTGACGGATGAGGAGGTCAATGCAATTCTGGCCTTCCTGACCAGTCTTGAGGACCCCGCCGTACGGCTCGGTATCCCGGATCAGGTGCCCAGCGGGTTACCGGTCGACCGCTGACTAACGCTCGATCCGAATGCTCTGGTTGGCTTCAAACGCCTGCCAGTCTCCGATCTGCCCATCTGGCCAGATAATCCGCACTTCGACTGTGTCGGCCGCGCCCAGGCCAAAGTGATGTGGCCCTGCGATGCCGCTGGCATGCCCTCCGCCGACAGTAACTTCACGGGTCTGTAGACCGGCGGGCGTCCTGATCTCGATAAACCCGCCCACAGCAAACCGGTTTGAACGGTCCTGAGAAACCTCGACCACTAGCCAATTTCCGTTCTGGGATTGGCTCTCATACAGCTCAAGCGCCGCGCCTCGGTTGACCACCACCAGATCCAGCCAGCCATCCGCATCAAGGTCCGCCAAAGCCGCACCGCGCGATTTTGCCATCGAGGCGATGCCTGCGGTCACCGACATTTCTGCGAACTGGCCATGCGAGTCCTGCAAAAGCAGGTTGTTCGGGTCGTTCAGAGCCGCATCAGGCATCTGTTCCACATTGCCTTTAGCCACAAAAATATCGTCCCGTCCGTCGTTGTTGACGTCCCCGAATTGCGCGTGCCATCCGGTTGAGGGGCGACCATCTCCGCCTACATGCGGACGATGGGCAGTAGTGCCCCGTTCATAGGTCGCGTCTCGCCAGGTCGGTCCCTTGGCCTTGGGGTCGAACGTCTGAAGTTTCTGATCGCCCATCGAGGTCAAGTAGACCTCAGGGAACCCATCTCCAGTCAGGTCACGCGATGCGATGCCCATGCCCCAGATCGAATAGGGCAACCACCCATCTTCGGCAGAGTAGAGTAAGGGTTCTGGTTCCATCGCCCAGAGCTGCTCCTGACCTCCCTTTACATAGTAGTGGCGGTCATTGCTGACACGCAGGTCCGCGCGTCCGGACCGAGACCAGTCGGAGAACAGAATTGAAAGCGAGCAATACCCCGGATCCAGATGCGCCGGTGGCAGATAGCTGCCGTCCTTGGGTCGGTACAAAACCGTTGGGCCGCAGGCTTCAAACGGACCATCTGGATTGCTGCGGTCGACATATGTGCCAAAGGCAAGGGTCGGCAGGTTTTGCTCATCTTCCCAAGTCGCGGAAAATCCGGTTGTCCAATGATTGTCTGATTGAAACTTAAGCGTGGTGAAAGGGCTGAACCGACAATCTGCCGCGCCCTTCACCAGCAGATCGGGGCCAATCCGCAATATGGCGAGGTCCAGAATGCCGTCGCTGTCGATATCCAGCGGATAGGCGCCAGTTACACCCGTTAGGTTCAGTTCTTCGGGCGTATTGGCATCGTATGAAATACTGTCTGACGAAGTGTTTCGAAACAGCTGCGACGGGTTCGCGCCTCCAGCTGCGAACACTTCGGGCAGGCCATCCCCGTCGCAGTCAAAGACGGCGACTCCGCCACCGACGAAATGCTCCCACCCGCCATCGTAGATGTGGCTTGCAATCTCGACCGGTGTGAAATGCGGGGTTTGCACCTCCGCCGTAAGTGCCGAGGGCAACATCAGAAGGACAAACAGCTCAGGACGCATGTGCCGGAATGTCCTTCACCTTGAGGATCGAGACCTGCTCGATCGCATAGGCCGCCGCGCCCTTGGCCCACATCTGATCGCCCCAATGGTGAACTTTGATCTCGGGCAGGGGGGTATCCACATTCACAACGCCGCTGCGGATACGGGCCATCACCTCATCCGAATAAAGATGCTCCAGCCCTTTTTGCCCGCCGGACAGAATGATGCATTCGGGGTCAAACAGGTTGATCAGGTTTGAAATCCCCAGGCCAAACATCTGGCCCGCGCGCCCCAGAACGGACGCCGCCATTACATCCCCCTCGCGGGCTTTGTCGTAGATATCAGCGATTGTCTTGGGCCCTTGATTTTGGTGCGCGACTGTCATCTCACGGATCAGCGCATAGACACCGACATAAGCCTCAAGACACCCGCGTTGACCGCATTGGCACAGCGCGCCGTCCAGCTGTACCTTGGTGTGTCCAAACTCGGCCCCGCATCCACGTTCCCCGCGATACAGCTTGCCATCTAGGACGATACCAAGACCCACGCCATGTTCGATGGTTACAACAAGGAAGTTCCTTAAACCTTTACCATAGCCAAAATGCTGTTCGGCCTTGGCGACCAGGTTTGCGTCATTTTCGATAAAGGCCGGGCAGGCTAGCGCCTTGGGCAACAGCAGGCTGAAATCAATGTTTCTTTCCGTCAGAGAGGACGACCAGTGTACAAAGTTGTTTTCCGCATCAACAAGCCCGGCAATGCCAATCGATACCCCCGACAGGTCCTCGATTGTTTTACCAATCCGGGCACTGGCTTCTTGCAGCGCGGCGCGAATTGTTCTGACAAATACCTCGGGCGTCATCTGCGCGTCGGGCAGCGGATGATTGTATGAGGCCAAAGGCACACCTTGAAAATCAACCAGGATCACCGACAGCACGTGGCGTGCAACTTTGAGCCCCGCGACAAGATAAGAATTGCCGTCCAGTTCCAGCAAAACCCGGGGGCGTCCGCGCTTTGCAGATTTGGATGTCGAGTCGCCCTCTGTCTCTTTGATCAGCCCCGCTGTGATCAGATCAGCGGTCGCTGAGGTGACCGTCGCCGGGCTGGTCTGCAGCGCGCCAGCAATATCGGTACGAGAGACAGACCCCAGGGTCCGAATATGTTCGAGAACCCGCAGGCGGGTTGTGTTTCGTTGTTCTGTCGAGGTTTGAGAAGCTTTGCTTTTCAGCATCTTGCCCATCCGAATCTGATCTTCCTGCCAATTTATTGGGATTTTCTGCGTTCGAACAGACTAAATATTTTACTGACTGAAATAAATATGGTACTCCCGATTCCGAAAGCCACGAATCGACTTCGAGATGGCTTGGAAAAAACGGGAGGAAATCATGAAAAAACTTCTCAGCCTTTCGGCTGCGGTTGCATTGATGGGATCGGCGGCCTTCGCTGATCCGGTTGTTGGCGTAAGCTGGTCGAACTTTCAGGAAGAGCGTTGGAAGACAGACGAAGCTGCAATCAAATCGGCTTTGGAAGCCGGTGGTGCTGAATACATCTCTGCCGACGCGCAATCGTCGTCTGCAAAACAGCTGTCGGATATCGAAAGCCTTATTGCTCAGGGCGTGGATGCGCTGATCATTTTGGCGCAGGACGCACAGGCCATCGGTCCCGCCGTTCAGGCCGCCGCCGATGAAGGCATTCCTGTGATCGCCTATGACCGTCTGATCGAAGACGATCGCGCCTTTTATCTGACGTTTGACAATGTCGAAGTCGGTCGGATGCAAGCGCGCGCGGTTTTCGAGGCCATGCCCAAGGGCAACTATGTCATGATCAAAGGCTCTCCGACCGATCCAAACGCAGACTTCCTGCGTGGCGGTCAGCAAGAGATCATCGGCGCGGCTGTCGACAGCGGTGACATTGTGATCGTGGGTGAGGCCTATACCGATGGCTGGTTGCCTGCAAACGCGCAGCGGAACATGGAACAGATCTTGACCGCCAATGAGAACAACGTTGACGCAGTCGTCGCCTCGAATGACGGTACTGCTGGCGGTGTTGTGGCGGCTCTGACAGCGCAAGGGATGGAAGGTATCCCGGTCTCGGGACAGGATGGCGACCATGCTGCACTGAACCGCGTTGCCCTGGGCACGCAAACCGTATCGGTTTGGAAAGACGCTCGTGAACTGGGTAAAGCAGCCGGTGAAATCGCTGTTGCGCTGAGCAGCGGAACCAGCGCGGGGGATGTTGACGGCGCGGTTAGTTGGACCTCGCCTGGTGGCACCGAAATGACTTCTGTCTTTTTGGCTCCGGTTCCGATCACCAAAGACAACCTGAGTGTTGTTGTGGACGCCGGATGGATCTCGCAAGAGGCCCTGTGCCAGGGCGTTGAAAACGGGCCTGCGCCTTGTAACTGAATCTAAATTCCCTGACCCTCATGTTTGGGTCAGGGGCCTTTGCTGATATTGAAAGATCGGAAATGACCGAAACTTCGTCTCAGCCGGTACCCCAAAAAACCAAACAAAACCTGTTCCAGCAATTGGAACTGGATATGCGGCTTTTGGGCATGATCGGCGCCTTTGTCATTCTATGTATCGGGTTCAACATCGTCACGGATGGCCGATTTCTGACACCCCGAAACCTGTTCAACCTGTCGATTCAGACCGTCTCGGTCGCGATCATGGCCTGTGGCATGGTGTTCATCATCGTGACACGCCACATTGATCTGTCTGTCGGTGCGCTGCTGGCAACAACTTCGGCTGTAATGGCGATGACCCAGACGGAGCTGTTGCCGCATATGCTGGGGCTAGGGCTGAACAACCCGCTGACCTGGGCGATTACAATCGTTGTCGGGCTGCTTGTCGGTACGCTGATCGGTGCTTTTCACGGATGGATGGTTGGCTATCTGACGATCCCGGCATTTATCGTGACACTGGGCGGCTTTCTCGTTTGGCGAAACGTGGCGTGGTATATGACCAGTGGCCAGACCATCGGTCCGCTGGACAGCACCTTCCTGATGTTTGGCGGCACCAACGGGACCTTGGGCACGACCGTCAGTTGGCTGTTCGGACTGTTTGCGACTGTCATCGCAATTTGGGCCTTGTGGAGCGGGCGTCGCGCCAAAGCAGCGCATGGGTTCCCGGTCAAACCAGTTTGGGCGGAATCAACCCTCGCTGTGATCATTGCCATCGCCATTTTGGGATATGTGTTCATCGTAAACAGCTATGCCATCCCGACCCGCAGGCTGGAGCGTATGTTCGAAGCACGTGGAGAGATTATGCCAGAGGGGTTGGTTGTCGGATATGGCATCCCAATCTCGGTTCTCATTCTGATCATCGTCGCGGTCAGCCTGACCGTGGTGGCGCGCAAAACACGGTTCGGGCGGTACATCTTTGCCACCGGAGGCAACCCGGATGCGGCCGAACTTTCTGGCATCAACACCCGGTTGCTGACTGTTAAAATCTTTGCCCTAATGGGGTTTCTGTGCGCCGTCTCGGCCGTTGTCGCCTCGGCCCGGCTGGCCAATCACTCCAATGATATCGGCACGCTGGACGAACTCCGGGTTATCGCTGCCGCTGTGATCGGAGGAACGGCCTTGTCTGGCGGGATCGGTACAATCTATGGCGCCATTCTCGGGGCCCTGATCATGCAGGCGCTTCAGTCTGGCATGGCCATGGTGGGTGTCGATGCACCATTCCAAAACATTGTTGTCGGCAGCGTGCTGGTGCTGGCCGTCTATATCGACATCGTCTACCGCAAGCGATTGGGGGCCAAGTGATGCAAGCTCAGGAAACGCAAAAAAAGCCCTCGAATACCGGTCGTGGGTCCGGTGTCGCGCCGTTGGTCGAGATGCGCGATATCTCAATTTCGTTCGGTGGGATCAAGGCGGTCGATCAGGTGTCTGTTGACCTTTACCCCGGAGAAGTTGTTGGATTGTTGGGTCACAACGGGGCCGGGAAATCCACCCTGATCAAGGTTCTGTCTGGTGCCTACCAGATGGACCACGGTGAGATTTTGATTGACGGAAATCCGGTCGAGATCGGCAATCCAAGGGACGCGCGGGCCAACAATATCGAGACGATCTACCAGACGCTGGCCTTGGCCGACAATCTGGATGCCACCTCGAACCTATTCCTTGGGCGTGAAATGGTAACGCCCTTTGGTCTGGTCAATGACGCGGCGATGGAGGCGGAGTGCCGCAAGATCATGGCGCAGCTCAACCCGAACTTTCAGAAGTTCAACGATCCGGTTTCGGCTCTGTCCGGGGGGCAGCGTCAATCCGTGGCTATCGCCCGCGCTGTATACTTCAATGCTCGTATTTTGATTATGGACGAACCGACCGCCGCACTGGGTCCGCATGAGACACAGATGGTGGCCGACCTGATCCACCAGCTCAAGGCGCAGGGGATCGGGATTTTCCTGATCGACCATGATGTGCACGCAGTCATGGACCTGTGCGACCGCGCATCGGTTATGAAGAACGGCAAGCTGGTCGGAACCGTGGATATTGCGGATGTCACCGATGACGATCTGCTGTCGATGATCATTCTGGGCAAGAAACCCGGCGAAAAGGCGGAATGAGGTGAAGGATATGACAAGCGGTTTCTTCGAGGGGATCGGGCCGGTAGAGTTTGAAGGCGCAGACAGCGCAAATCCTCTGGCGTTTCGTCACTACAATCCGGACGAAGTTATCTTGGGCAAGCGGATGGAAGACCATCTTCGGTTCGCTGTCGCATGGTGGCATTCCTTTGCCTGGGAAGGCGGTGACCCTTTCGGAAGCGCTACCTTCACACGACCCTGGCACCCGCAGGACGATATGGGGCGGGCCCGCCTGAAAGCGGACATCGCATTCGAGATGTTTGATATCCTTGGGCAGCCCTATTTCTGCTGGCACGATGCAGATGTCAGGCCCGAGCAAGGCAATTTCGCCGATAATCTGAAAACGCTTGAAGAGATCACGGACTATATCGGTCAAAAGATGCAGGCGTCGGGTATCAAGCTCCTTTGGGGTACGGCCAATATGTTTAGCCACCGGCGCTGGATGTCGGGCGCAAGCACGAACCCCGACCCGGATGTGTTTGCCTTTGCAGCGGCCACGGTGAAATCCTGCATCGATGCAACTCACAAACTGGGCGGAGAGAACTATGTGCTGTGGGGGGGACGCGAAGGGTATGAAACCCTGCTGAACACCGACATGGGCACCGAGTTGGACCATATGGGCCGGTTCCTGAACATGGTGGTCGAGTACAAACATAAGATCGGTTTCAAAGGTGCCATTCTGGTCGAGCCCAAACCTCAGGAGCCCTCAAAACATCAGTATGACTATGATGCGGCCACCTGCATCGGGTTCCTCAGGAAATATGGTCTCGAAGATGAGGTGAAGCTGAACCTGGAACAGGGCCATGCCATCCTCGCCGGTCACAGCTTCGAGCATGAGATCGCAGTTGCGACGGCAGAAGGGATGTTGGGGTCCATCGATATGAACCGGAATGACTATCAGTCTGGCTGGGACACGGACCAGTTCCCCAACAACACACCCGAAGTCGCGTTGGCCTATTACTACATCCTGAAATCTGGCGGATTTACGACCGGCGGTACGAATTTTGACGCTAAAATTCGCCGTCAGTCTATCGATGCCGAGGACCTCATCGCTGCACATTTAGGGGGGATGGACATCTGTGCCCGTGGCCTGAAGGCCGCTGCTGCGATGATTGAAGATGGTGGGTTAGAGGCTGCCTTGTCCGACAGATATGCGGGCTGGGACGCACCCAAGGCCCAGGCCATGCTGACCAGCAATCTGGATGACATCACCGCGCGGGTCTTATCGGAAGGTATCAACCCAACCCCAAAGTCAGGTCGTCAGGAAAAGCTTGAAAACTACGTCAACCGGTTCGTTTGAAGGTAAAATGGCGCGCGTCAGCCAAGGCGTGCACCATCGGCATCAAAACGGTACAAGCGGTTCGGTTCATATCCAAACCGGATCGTCTCGCCAGCGCCAACCTGATGCTGACCGAACAGACGCGCGGTGATCTGATGTTCTTGCATCATTGCGATCACATTCGTGTCGCCGCCCAGTTGCTCGACATGTGTGACATGGGCGGAAACCGGTCCATCATCGGACAGAAACAAATCTTCAGGGCGTATACCCGTTGTGACATCTGCGCTTTCGCCGATCAGGCTGGCAGGGAAGAAGTTCATCGAAGGCGCGCCGAGGAAGCCAGCCACAAACTGGTTCGCTGGATTGTTGTACAGCTCCATCGGGCTGCCAATCTGTGCGACACGTCCGTCGCGCAGAACGACGATCTTGTCGGCCAGCGTCATTGCTTCGGTCTGGTCGTGGGTGACGTAGATCATCGAAGCATCAAGCTGCTGATGAAGGTTAGCGATTTCCAGCCGTGTGTTCATGCGCAGTGCTGCGTCCAGATTGGACAACGGTTCATCGAACAGGAACAGTTTGGGTTCGCGCACGATGGCGCGGCCGATGGCGACGCGCTGGCGCTGGCCGCCGGACAGCTCTGACGGGTAGCGATCGATATAGGGCTCAAGGTTCAGCATCTTGCTGGCCTTGGAGACACGTTCCTCGATGACCTGCTTGCTCTGACCTTCCTGTTTCAAAGCCAGAGACATGTTCTTGCGCACATTCAGATGGGGGTAGAGCGCATAGCTTTGGAACACCATCGCGATGCCGCGTTTTGAAGGCGGGGTGAGGTTCATCAACTCTCCGCCAATGCGGACCTCGCCCGAGGTTACATCCTCCAGCCCTGCGATCACGCGCAGCAGGGTGGATTTACCGCAGCCCGAAGGGCCGACAAAGACGACAAATTCGCCATCTTCTACCTCGATATTGATGTCTTTGAGGACCTCAACAGAACCAAAGGATTTGTTCACGTTTGTAAGCGTCAGGGCGGTCATGTGCGTGCCTCTTTCAGCGAAATGGGTTGGCCGGTGCGGATGCTCTCATCTGCGGCAAGGCAGATGGCCAGCGATTGCACGGCGTCGTTCATGTGGCGGGTCAGGTCGATGTCCTCGGCGATGGCGCGCAGCATATAGGCCTGTTCAGCATCGCAGAGTTCCTGATGGCCAGGTTCATCCGGCATCTCAATTGTTTCGTCGCCCTCGGGACGATGGACCAACAGGCCACCAACTTTGGTGTGCCCGTCGATATCGGCCGATGCGCCTTTGTTGCCATCGGTGATCGAGACTGACCCGTTGGGCGATACGATATCTTTCACGAAGAACGCGGTTTCTGACATCATCGGACCCCAACCAGCCTCGTACCAGCCGACCGAGCCGTCCTCGAAGATCACCTGAAACTGGCCGTAGTTATACATATCCTCGGCAATCTGATCGCTCAGCCGCAGGCCCATGCCATGCACCCGCACCGGGTCAGAGTCGGTGATCTGGCACATCACATCGACATAGTGCACACCGCAATCGACGATGGGTGAGGTAGTTTGCATCAGGGCCTTGTGTGTCTCCCACTCGGCCCCGCTGCTTTGTTGGTTGAGGTTCAAGCGGAACACGTAGGGCCCGCCAAGGTCGCGCGCCTCGGAGATCAAGCGCATCCATGACGGATGGTGGCGCAGGATATAGCCGATCACCAGCTTGCGATTGGTCTCGATGGCTTTCGCAACAACGCGTTTCGCGTCTGCGACGGTGGTGGCCAGCGGCTTTTCCACGAAGACATGCGCGCCTGCCTCCATTGCGGCACAGGCAAAATCAGCGTGGCTATCAGAATAGGTGGCGACGATCACCAGATCCGGGTTCGTCGCGGCCAGAGCAGCCTGAAAATTCGAATAGGCCGGATAGTTTGAAAGATCGAGATGGTCCACGCGACCGGAGCGGTTCACCAGCCCCACGATCTGCGCATCCGGGTGGTGGTGATGGGCCAGCGCATGGCTCAGGCCCATATTGCCAAGGCCAGCAATCAGAACCCGGGTCATTTCACCGCCCCTGACGTGATGCCCCGGATCAGCTGACGTGAGAAAATGACATAGAGCACAAGCACCGGTAGGATCGCCATGGACAGCGCCGAAAGAACTGCGTTCCAGTCGGTGACGAATTGGCCAATGAAGACCTGGCTGCCTAATGTCAGGGTCTTGGTTTCCTCAGCCGGGGCGAGGATCAGCGGGAACCACAGATCGTTCCAGATGGGGATCATGTTGAACACGGCAACGGTCGCCATGGCTGGGCGAACCAGCGGCAGAACCAGCCGGAAGAAGATGGTGTATTCCGACAACCCGTCGACGCGGCCGGCGTTCTTCAGATCATCCGAGACCTGCCGCATGAATTCGGACAGGATGAACACCGCCAGTGGTAAACCTTGTGCCGTATAGACAAGGATCAGCGCCCAAAGCGTGTTCACCAACCCGGTAGCTACCATCATATCGAGGATCGCCACCGTTCCGATGCGGATCGGGATCATGATCCCAAGTGCCAGGTAAAGGCCCATCAGGGTGTTGCCCTTGAACTTGTATTCACTCAACGCGAAGGCCGCCATTGCGCCAAACACCAAGACCAAAGTCAGCGATGCAACGGTGACGATCAGCGAGTTCTGGAAGTAGAGGAAGAAGTCCCCCTGCTTCATAACGGTCTGGTAGCCGATCAACGAGAAACTCTCGGCGTCGGGCAGGGCGAGAGGCTCGCGAAAGATCGAGCGGCGGGTTTTGAAGCTATTGATGATAATCACAAAGACCGGGAAGAGAGCGATCAACGTGTAGAGGATCAGCGCCCCATGCATGGCGGCTGTGTTTAGCGGGTTATGGCGTGCTTTGTTCATGCGTTCACCCTCACAGTTGATACCGGCGCATCCGGGTCTGGATGCCGAAGAGATAGATACAGACACCTACAAGGATGATCGCGAACATGGCTCCGGCGATGGCAGACCCCATATGCGGATCGCCCAATTGCAGCTGGAAGCCAAAGAAGGTGCGGTACATGAAGGTGCCCAGGATATCGGTTGAGAAATCCGGCCCTGCCAGCGCGCCTTGGGACACATAGATCAGGTCGAAGGCGTTGAAGTTGCCCACAAATGTGAGGATCGAAATGATGCCGATTGATGGAATAATCAACGGCAGCTTGATCTTCCAAAAGGCTGATGCTCCGGTGATGCCGTCGATCTCGCCGGCTTCAAGGATCTCTTCGGGAATCGACAGCAGCGCGGCATAGATAAGCATCATCGGGATGCCGACGAATTGCCAGACTGAGACCAGTGCGAGCGTGGTCAGGGCGTACTCTTCTTTGCCCAGCCACGGTGCGAACAGGGATTTCAGGCCAACAGCATCCAGCATGGATGGCGCGATGCCCCAAAGTGGCGACAGGATCAGCTTCCAGGCAAAGCCCACGATCACAAAGCTGAGGATTGTCGGGATGAAAATTGCAGACCGGTATAGCGCGGCAAACCGCAGGCGTGGATGTGACAGCAGCGCCGCAAGCGCGATGCCGATGGGATTCTGCACCAGCATATGGATCAGGAAAAACCAGAAGTTATTGCCCAAGGCATTCCAGAACTGCTCGGACCAGATCGGGTCAAAGAACAGTGTGCGGAAATTCTGCAAGCCCACGTAGATACGTGTCTGATCGACCTCGGTGAACAGCGCGAGGCGCAGTGTGTTGAACAAGGGGAAGATCATCACCGCCGTATAGACCAGCACCGCAGGGGCGAGGAAAACGGCAATGTGCCAGCGTATGCGGCGGGTTTGCATGAGATTCTCCGGGAACATGGTCCGGACGCGACGCGGGCCGCGTCCGGTTTGAGTGAGTGGCTTAGGGCTTACTGGTGCGGTGCGTACCAGCTGGCCAAACCGTCCTGCAGTTTCTGGCCAAGCGCTTCTGGTGTCTCAGTGCCTTTGATCGCGGCCACGGATGCACCCCAGGTCTCGTTTTCCAGGTTTGGCGTACCACGCGACAGGATCTGGTAGGTTGAACGGATGGTGCTTTCACATTCCTCACGCCAACCGACGATTTCCTTCGCCAGCGGATCTTCCAACTCGACCGGAGTGCTGGAGAGCGGGAAGAAACCGGGCAGGGCGTTGCCGAAGATGCTGGCAAACTCAGGACTTGCAACCCATGCCAGGAAAGTACGGGCCGCTTCCGGGTTTTCGCTGGCCGCGTTCATGCCGATGCCGATATCGGTGTGGTCCGAGATATAGCAGGTATCACCCGCATTCTGGACTGGCGGCTTGAAGGCGCCCATTTCGAAATCGGCCTGCGTGTTGAAACCCGAGATTTCCCAGCTGCCCGCCGGATAGACCGCCGCCCGGCCCAGTGTGAACAGGTTCTGGCTGTCGGGATAGGTCTGTGCCTCATAGCCGTCACCCAGATAGTCACCCCATTTTGCCAGCGCCGCATAGGGGGCAACCCACTGCGAGTCAGTCAGTTTCTGATCGCCCTTGATCAGAGCCAGACGGCCTTCTTCACCTTTCCAATAGTTCGGGCCGATGTTGTTGTAGCCCATGGTGGCGGCTTCCCACTGGTCGTTGGTGCCCATCGCCATTGGGATATAGGTGCCATCTTCCTTGATCTTGTCCAATGCGGCAAAGAACTCGGCCTCGGTGGTCGGAACTTCGATGCCCAACTCGTTGAACGCATCTTTGTTGTAGATGAAGCCGTGGATCACCGAAGCCATCGGAACGCAGAAGCTGGCCGATGCATCATCGGTCTGCCATGCAGATTTGGCGACGTCCGAAAAGTTGTTCATCGCATCCAGATCAGACAGATCGCTCAGATGGCCTGCTTCGTACAGCGCCAGAGAGGCATCAAACGGGCGGCAGGTGATCAGATCACCGGCAGAGCCTGCTTCGAGCTTCGAGTTCAGAACGGCGTTGTATTCTGCAGGGGCCGACGGAGAAAACACGACCTTGATGCCAGGATTGGCGGCTTCAAACGTCGGAATGATCTTTTCCTGCCACAGGGCAAGGTCATCGTTGCGCCAGCTTTCGATCGTGATCGTTGCATCCTGCGCATAGGCGCTACTTGCGACAAGCGCGGTGCTCATCAGGGCAAGGCTTAGGACATTGGGTTTCATTTGGTCTCTCCCAGTTTGGTAGTTTCATTATTTTGCTTCAGCCGGTTCATGGCAGGGCGCAAATGGCCCGCTGTCTCTGTCAGCAGCGCCTCTGCCGCCTCGGCGGATTTGGCGCCGGCAGCAACAAGCGCTGCGCTTTTCAGTGCGCCGCTGGTGGATCTGAGTGCTGCGTCGGCGGTTTCCGCAGTTACGCCCGCCAACTGGCAGACGATCCCGTTGGCCCGTGCGCGCAGCTTTTCATTGTCTGCACGCAGATTGATCATCATACCGTCCTGAACATGCCCAAGCTCGACCGCCATAAGTGTCGACAGCATGTTCAATGCGACTTTCTGCGCGGTTCCCGCACCCATTCGAGTCGAGCCGGAAATCAGTTCGGGCGGCGTAGGCAGCAACACGGCATGGTCCGCTAGTTGCAGCAATAGCGATCCTGCATTGTTAGCAATCCCGATGACGGGCACACTTTTGACACGCGCCAAATTGGCAGCGGCAATCGTATAGGGTGTCGTTCCGCTGGCCGAAACCGCGATCAGCGTGTCATTTTCGTGTAGGTCGGCCAATTCATCTTCGAGCGCATCAACCGCATCCTCGACATCGCCGGGCATTTCGGCTGTGGTCGGCAGGCCGCCGGCCATATGGATGGTGATTTGTGATGCGGGGATTGAGAATGTGCCCCCCAGTTCCAACGCATCCGATGCGGCCATCAGGCCGGAAGAACCTGCCGCCAGATAGCGAAGCTTGCCGCCTGACCGGATTGAATTGGCCATTGCCTGCGCGCCGCCACATATTGGGGCCAGGGCCTCCAGCGGTGCCTTTGCTGCCGACGCCTGCGACGCTGCCAGTAGGTTTGCCACTTCGATCAGCGGACGGGTGTCCAGCCCGTATGCATCCTGATGCAGTTGTTCCGTTACAGGCGTATTCACGTGATTCTCCCCAAGAGTTCCCATGATCATACCTTTTAAATACCATTAGTCTACCATTTATTTTAATGCCCTATTTTGAAGTAATTATGGGTTAAAACTACACATTTGGTCATAATTAGGACTTTGTTTTTACTAATAGGTATTATATAGGTCTATATATGACTCGATCTTCAAAACCACTGATTCTGGCTGTTGACGGGGGCGGAACACGCTGTCGTCTTGCCCTTTGCGACGGAGGAACGCGCCACAAGGTCGAGGTTGGCGCGGCAAATGTGTCTACTGATTTCGACGCTGCCTGCCGAGAGTTGCAGCGTGGACTAGAGGCCCTGATATCTAAATCCGGTCGCTCCGTTGACGACATCACGCGCGCGCCAGCTTATCTGGGTCTGGCAGGGATCACGGGGGACGCAATCGCGCAAAAACTCGCGTCGGCTTTGCCATACCACCACGTGCGTATCGAAGATGACCGCACCGCCGCTTTGCGCGGTGCGCTTGGCGCCAGCGATGGGTTTGTCGCACATTGCGGGACTGGGTCGTTCGTTGCCATGCAAGATTCCGGCGCAGTCCGATTGGCCGGAGGGTGGGGGCCTGTGCTGGGCGATCAGGCCTCGGCCCAATGGATCGGTAAACGCGCGCTATCGAGGACTCTGGACCATGTTGATGGCGTAAGTCCATTTTCGCAATTGGCGCAGGACCTGTTGGCTAGCTACGGCGGCCCACCCGGACTGGTCAGAGCAGCCGCGCAAATGACACCAACCGAATTTGGCGCAATCGCACCGCAAGTTACAGAGTTGGCCAGCAAAAAGGATGCGCTTGCAGCCACGCTTTTGCAGGACGGCGCGGACTATCTGGCAGGTATGATGCAAAAGATGGGCTGGAGCCCGGGTCTGCCGATTTGCCTGACCGGAGGTATCGGTCCGCATTATGCGCCCTATCTGCCTCAGAACATGCAAGCCGCTCTGGTTCAGCCTTTGGGCGATCCATTGTCCGGAGCGATGGCTTTGGCACGCGCATTTCAGGAGGAAATCGAACATGAATGTAACTGATTTCCTGCGGCCCGAAGGATGGCTGGGTCAAAGCGCAGGTCCGCGCTATGTCCAGCTTCGTCAACGGCTGGAACAGGGTATTGAAGATGGGATCCTACCCCCCAACAGCTCGCTACCGCCTGAACGTGAGATTGCCGAGTTGACCGACCTGTCGCGTGTGACCGTGCGCAAGGCTATTCAGGAACTGGTCCGCAAAGGTGCGGTTGAACAGCGGCAGGGATCGGGCTCATTCGTGCGCGAACCCGTTGCGCGAGTCGAACAGTCGCTTTCTCATCTGACTTCGTTCACCGAAGATATGGAAAGGCGAGGTCTCAAGACCACCTCAACCTGGCTGGAACGCGGAATTTTCCTGCCATCGCCGGAGGAGATGATGGCCCTGGGCCTGTCAACCAATGAACAGGTTGCCCGCATCCACCGCTTGCGCGCGGCGGGGGGGAGACCGATGGCACTGGAGCGCGCTGCGCTGCCGTTGGACATCCTGCCGAACCCGACCGAAGTGACCGGATCGCTTTACGCTGTGCTTGAACATACCGGGTTTCGACCCGTGCGGGCGATCCAGAAAATCTCGGCCATCAACCTCGAGGCGCCCGAGGCTAAGCTGCTGGATGTTGCCGAAGGCACTGCGGGGCTTCGGATTCAACGTACCTCGTATCTGGAAAGCGGGCGGGTCGCTGAATTGACCCGCTCAATCTATCGCGGTGATGCCTACGACTTTGTAGCCGAACTGCGCCTATCTAATTGAAAGCCTGGGACCATGTCTGACAAAACCACTCAAATGCGGCGGGAAATCAACGAGATACCCGACGCCGTCGGCCGCCTGCTGACCGAAGGCGCAAGCCGGATTGCGCAAACGGCTGATGAAATCCGGGCCCGTGATCCACGATTCCTGATCTCAGTCGCGCGGGGGTCTTCGGATCACGCTTGTAGCTTTCTGAAATACGCGTCCGAGCTGCTGTTGGGCCTGCCCATGGCCTCGGTCGGGCCGTCGGTCAAATCGATCTATGACGTCGACATGCGCTGCGAGGATGCGGTTTGTATTTCGGTCTCACAATCGGGGCAGAGCCCTGACATTGTGCAGCTTACGCAATCCGTAACCTCCGGCGGGGCCTATTCAGTTGCGATCACCAACAACACGGCCTCCGCTCTGGCCGAAGCGTCCACTGCGACACTTCCAATTCACGCGGGTCCCGAGCTGAGTGTGGCTGCGACCAAGACGTTCGTCACCTCTTTAGTCGCCGGCCTGTGGCTAATCGCGCAGGTGAAACGCGACGATGAGTTGTTACGCGCCATCCACGGTCTACCGGACAGCCTGTCTGCGGCGATTGCCTGTGACTGGAGCGCGGTGGCGGAAGCGGTGGATGGCCGTTCGCTGTTTACCCTGGGGCGCGGCCTGTCGCTGGCGATCTCGAACGAGGCTGCGTTGAAATTTAAAGAAACATGTCAGATCCACGCTGAAAGCTATTCGGCGGCCGAAGTACTGCATGGCCCTGTTTCCATCGTCGATCAGGGCTTTCCGGTGCTGGCCTTGTCCTCAGGCGATGCAGCTGAGTCCAACCTGGCCGAGGTTGCAGATAAGCTCGCCGCCAAAGGGGCGGATGTCTTTGCCACCACCAGCCGCGTGAAGCAGGCAACGGTGCTGCCACATGTCAGAACCTCGCATTGGATGACCGACCCGATCCCCACAATCGCCTCCTTCTACGGAATGGTCGAAAGTGTGGCCACCCGGCGTGGGGTCGACCCCGATATGCCGCGTCACCTGAAGAAAGTGACGGAAACGGTATGACCGGCCCTTCGATTACCTTTGCGGGCGGCCCGATATTCGACGGAAGCGACCTGCATGTCGGTTACGCTGCGCGGTTCCGCAACGGTGTGATGGAGGCATTGATCCCCGAGGCGCACGCCACCGGCGACCAAATCGAAGATTTGGCCGGGCGCATCCTCAGCCCCGGATATGTGGATCTGCAGGTCAATGGCGGTGACGGCGTGATGTTCAACGACGACCCATCCGTTGATACACTCAGCCGGATCGCAAAGGCGCATCGAGGGTTGGGCGCGACCCGTATCCTGCCTACCCTGATCACGGATACGGCCCAGAAAACGCGGGCTGCAATTGAGGCCGCAATCAAAGCCGTTCAGGCGGGTGTTCCGGGCATCGCTGGCCTGCATCTGGAAGGCCCGCATCTGTCGGAACGGCGCAAAGGGGCGCATGACGCAGCCCTGATCCGCCCGATGGAGCAAACTGATCTTGAAGCCATCGTTTATGCGGCAGGACATTTGCCCGCTTTGATGGTTACGGTTGCCCCCGAAACGACAACGCCTGAACAAGTCAAGGCACTGGCGCAGGCTGGCGTGATTGTCTCGCTCGGCCACAGCGATGCGTCCTTTGACACCTGCATGGCTTATGCCAATGCAGGCGCGCGCTGTGCCACACATCTGTTCAACGCGATGAGCCAACTTGGCAACCGAGAGCCGGGCCTGGTCGGTGCCGCCCTGGCCAGTGGAGCGATGTCAGCGGGGTTGATTGCGGATGGCGTGCATGTTCATCCCGAAACCATGCGCGCCGCCTGGGCTGCCAAGCAGGGGCCGGGCTGTATCTTCCTTGTCAGCGACGCGATGGCCGTCGCAGGGACAGATTTGACAGAATTCCAACTGGAAGGTCGCCCGATCCAGCGCACAGATGGCAGGCTGACCTTGCAAGATGGAACTCTGGCTGGCGCAGATCTATGTCTGACACAAGCAGTGAAGGTTCTGACAGAGCAAGTCGGCATCACATTTCCGAAAGCTTTGGCAGCAGCCACCAGCGTGCCGCATCAGTTCATTTCAAAACAGGGCGATGGGATGCCGATGGACCTGTCACACATGATCCTGATCGCGCCAGATTTGTCTGCGGCCCAGCCGGTTCTGGCCTGATCGACCCGGCAAGGGGGCCGATCACGACAGGCTATCAGCCTGTTACCGCACCATCGTGAGTTTGTTCCAATCGGCATAATCGGGGGTGCCTTCGCCCTTGATCTCGCCCGCATACCCGAATTCGACCATATGGGTCATCGTTGTGGTCTCGGTTGCAAAGATCACCGCATAGCTTTCCGGCAGGTCAGAGGACGACAAAAAGCGGGTTGCAGAGAAGTCGGCCCATCCGGCGTGATTAGTGCCCCGCGGGGCCGAAAACGGCACACCCAGCAGGGAACCTGAGAGTGGCAAATGGCAATGCCCGTGGAATATGTGCCGGATTTTGGCCGTATGAGGCGCAATCGTTTCAGCAAATAAACCCGCGTCCAGCAGCATAATCTCATCCATCGGGGCAATTTCGATCGGAACCGGGTTGTGATGCATGAATATCCAGACCGGACCAGGCAGGGTTTCCAACTGTCGGGACAGCCAATCGGCACGTTTAGCGCAGAAATGACCAGCATGGGTATTCGGGCCCCATGTATCCAGAAGCACTGCATGACCCAGACTCAGTGGTACCGTGCGATGCACAAACCCGCCTTCACCTTCCAGTTCCGGGAAACAGCGCAAAAAGGTCGGGCGATCATCGTGGTTGCCGATCAGCAACTCGACGGGAAGCGGGATGCTTTCCATCCGTTCCTTCAGCAACGCATAATCTGCAGCTTCACCCCAATCGGACAGATCACCTGTGATAAACAACGCCTCAGCGTCGCTGTGGCTTTGCATCGCGTGATCCAGCGCTTTGTTCAGATTGGCCAATGGATCACGACCGCTGATGGTATCGCCCGGCGTTGTCAGGTGAATATCGGTGAATTGAAGCAGCTTCATGGACGGCGCCTTTTGAGTATTGATCTAAGAGGAATTGGCCCACGCCAGCCTATGGCGCGGGCCTTGAGTTTTACGACCCGGAGGGCAGCAGATCCTGCACTTCTTCGGTCAGGTCTTGCTGCAACTCTTCCATGTCATCATATTCGCCGGTCACGATGCCTTCGATCCCGTCATAGATGACCTGCGTTGCGGCCAGACCGTTGTCGCCCGGATAGGCCTGCCATTCACGCAGCAGGGGCAGCTGACGCACCGCTGTCGCCTTGGCCGGGTTTTCGGCATAGAAATCGGCCAGAATGATCTCATTCGCGGCCTGGTTCGGCGGCATGTAACCTGTGGTCCGCGCCACATCGGCGGCACCTTCACCGGAGGTGATGAATTTCAGCCATTTCCATGCCGCTTCCAGCTCTGCCGGATCCTCGGACGTCGACACCAGTAGGGCCGAGTTTCCACCCGCAGGCAGGCCCATGGGGCCTTCTGCGGTAAAGCCGGGGTATTCGTGCGTCACTAAGGTGAAATCACCCATCGCGCGCTCAACTGCGCCAACGGCGGATGTGGACCAGTACATCATGCCAATCTCACCGGCCGAGAACGAAGCCAAAGCGCCTTTCCATTCCAGGTTCTGCATTTCACAACCCTGGAACAGATCTTTCATCGTGTTCAGCGCCTGCAGGCCTTCGGGCTCGTCCAGGGTGAAGTCGGTACCCATGACGGTGGGTTTGTCCTGGCTCCACATCAGCGCTTGCAGGAACCAGTTGCCGGTGATGTTCCAGCCCCAGAACATGGGGTTTTCGACACCGGCTTCTTTCAGGCGGCCACAGGCTTCGATCACCTCAGCCCAGGTTGTGGGCAGGTTGGTTTCGTCATAGCCAGCCTTGGCCATGGTTTCCATGTTGTAGTAGCCAACCGGCAGCGAGATAGAAAAGGGCAGGCCGTAGACATCTTCGTTAAAGGTGCCAAGGTCCAGCATCGCCTTGTGATAGCCGTCTTTGGCGAAATCGGCCTCTTTCGCGATGAAAGGCTCCAGCGATTTTGCGATGCCTTTTTCCACCAGGATCGCCTGACGGTTCAGGCCCTGCATTGTCACGTCTGGCAGTGTGCCGGCAACGGCTTCGCGCAGGATCGTGTTGGTGCCATCTTCATAGCTTTCATAGGTCGCCCGCATCTTGATTTCGATGTTCGGGTTCTCAGCATAGAACTTTGGCAGTATCTTTTCGTAGGTAACGTCAAAGAGATGGCTATAGGGATAGGCAAACTCGACGACGATCTTGTCTTGGGCAGTGGCTGCCCCTCCGGCAAGTACCAAAGCCATTGCAGTTGTGAGGGTTTTCATTACTCTCTCCAGTTGAACTGAGGGGTCTGACGGTTTGGCGATTGGCAGCCCCCTGGTGGGTATCCCGATTTGGGATCTCGTGGTGGGGCGGGGATATCCCGCCCTACTTCATTCCGGATAGTGTTATCCCTTCGATAAAGCGGCGTTGCGCCAGCAGGAAAACAACGATCAGCGGGGTCACGATGATGCAGGCCGTGGCCATCATCGGACCGAAATTGTCACCATCCGCGTCCCCTTTGAATTCTCGCAAGCCCAGCGGTGGCGTGAACAGCTCGCGATTGCCGGTGATCACGATGCGCGGCCAGAAATAATCATTCCAATGCGCGACAACCGAAAAGATCCCAAAGGCCAGCAAGGCGGGAATGGCGGTGGGCAGCATGACGTTCCAGACGATGGAATACTCGCTCATCCCATCCATCCGGGCGGCATCGATCAGATCGTCGGGCACGGTCATAAAGAACTGACGCATCAGGAATATCCCAAACACCGAGATGGTCCAGGGCACGATGAGCGCCGCATAGGTGTTTGTCAGCCCAACTTTGGCCAGCATGATGTACAGCGGCAACGCGATTGCGTGTACAGGGATCAGAAGGCAGAACAGCACCAGCGCAAACACCGCCTCGCGCCCCCAGAACCGGAGCTTGGCCAAAGCATAAGCGCAGGGCAGGGCGACGATGACCTGGATCAGAAAGATCGACAGGGTCACGAAGATCCCATTGGCCAAATAGCGCAGCAAGGGCGCTTTGGCGAAAGCGGTCGTGTAATTGTAGACAGTCGGATTGACCATGCAATCCGCCGCAGCATTGCCGAGCTTGACGCAGAAATCATCCCGGAACGGTTGCTGGCTACCGAAGAAACCACCCAGGTTTTGCATGATCTCATGCGGCGCTTTGAACGAGTAACTGACCATCACATAGAAGGGCAGCAGGACGACGATTGCGCCCAGGATCAGGATGACATGTTTGATCGTCTCGGCGGTGGAAAACCGAAACCCGATCTCGGGTAGGGCGGTGGCGGGGGTGGAAGTTGTATCAGACATAATGAGTCCTCCGGTCCACCAGCCAGCGCTGCACCAGCGTCAGGAACATGACAAAGGCCAGGAACACCACGGTGATGGCAGCGCCGATCCCCATCAGGTTTTGCTGGATCGCCTTTTCGTAGATCGCAAACATCATCACATAGACAGATTTCGACGGCCCACCGCCTTGCGGATAGAATGCCTCGACCGTGTCAAAGACCTGAAAGGATCGGATGAATGAGATTGTGACGACAAACACGGTTGTGGGACCCAGCATCGGCCAGGTCACCAGCCGGAAACGCTCCCACCCAGTGGGTGCGCCATCCATTTCGGCAGCATCATAGAGCGAGGGTGGGATCGAGCTGAGCCCGGCCAGATACAAGACCATGTTAAAGCCGAAACCCTGCCAAACGCCGATGAACGCTACTGTCCAGATCGCATAATCCCGATCAGTCAGCCAAAGCGGGAAAGTCTTGGCACAGCCTTGCGCGTACCAGCCCCAGCCCTCGAGCCACGTGCCGCATCCTTTTTCCAGCGTTGCATTCACAATGCCGATGGTCGGGTGCAGGGCAAATTCCCACACGATGGCCATAGCGATCAGCGCGGCCATGACCGGCAGAAAATAGATCGTCTTGTACAGGTTCCCAAAGCGGGTAAGTGAATGAATCAGAAGGGCGGCACCCAAACCCAGAAGAACTGTAAGCGGCACAACAACAAAGACATATCGGAACGTCGCCCCGAACATCTTTTCATAGCTGCGCCGGGTAAAGATTTTCTCGAAATTCTCCCAACCGACATAGTCCATGCCCGCATTTCCCAGCGAATAGTTGGTAAAGCTCAGCACACCCGCGATGCCAATTGGCACAATCAGGATCACGATCATCAGGATCAGCGCCGGGGCGATGAACCAAAGATAAGCGCGCGAACCGGGCATCAGGCGACCTCGAGCATTGTCTGCTCGGACAGTCGTGCACCGCTGTCGTCAAACATCATGATTTTATCCCGGATCGCAGAAAACCGCAGAGTCTGTCCAATCTCGGCTTGCGTGTCCGGGGCAGCCCGAACAACGATCTTTTGCTCTAACCCGTTAACACCTAGATGAATGAACAGATCGGAACCTAGGTTTTCCCGATGGGTCACGACCCCGGAAAACGCGCCCGCGGGATCGATGCTCAGATGTTCAGGCCGGATGCCCAATGTGACGGGACCTGACTGGGCGTTGGTGCCCAACAAACTGACATCCAGCGCCCGCAATACACCGGCGCCATCGATTTCGGCAGGCAGGGTGTTGATTGCGGGTGATCCGACAAAGCGGGCGACGGCCAAGGATTGTGGATTGCGATAGATATCATCCGGTTTGCCAAGCTGCAGAATATGACCATCCATCATGACGGCCATCCGATCCGACATGGTCAGCGCCTCGGCCTGATCATGGGTGACATAGACGAAGGTTGTTTTCAGACGGCGGTGCAGATCGGACAGTTCAGCCCGCATGTGAACCCGCAAGGCTGCGTCCAAATTGGACAGTGGTTCATCCATCAAAAAGGCGACCGGATTGCGTACCATAGCCCGGCCCAAAGCTGCACGCTGACGCTGACCACCCGACAACTGGCCCGGTTTGCGATCCAACAGGTTTTGGATCTGCAAAGTCTCAGCGGTTTCATCGACCTTGGCCCGAAGCCCTCGGTAGGCCGAGCGGGCAATCAAGGGACCCAGCACGGGCAGGCGCCCGGCTGTCCCAATGTCCCGCAGTTTGAGCGGTGTCATCATGTTTTCGGCAACCGTCAGATGCGGGTAAAGCGCGTAAGACTGGAACACCATCGCCAGATTGCGGCTGGCCGGGCGCATTCGGGTCACGTCTTGCCCGTCAATCATCACCTGGCCCGCCGTCGGAGCTTCGAGCCCAGCAAGGATGCGGAGCAAGGTGGATTTACCGCAGCCGGACGGGCCCACAAGGGTCAGGAACTCACCCTCTTCGATTTCCAGATCGACACCCTTAAGCACAGGTGTTGGCCCGAATGTTTTCTGAATACCTTGAAGGCTGATTTGACCCATAGCGCGGCTACCCCAACTGACCGGGCGTAGCTTAAGAAGTTCATGTCGCGATTCTGTGACGACATATAAGTGTTGCTTATGCCAGCTAAACTGCGCGGCGACATGAACATAAATCCGTATCAGTTCAAAGCCTTCGCCTATGTCGTGCGAGAAGGCAGCCTGACTAACGCGGCCCGCGCGTTGGGCGTGTCGCAATCCGCTGTTTCGCAGCATATTGCCAAGCTTGAGGCACGTGTGGGTGCGCGTTTGCTGGTGCGGGCTCGCGATGGGGTCGAGTTAACCGCAACAGGGCAGGAATTCTTTGACCTCGCCGACAGGTTTGCGACACTGCACATGATCATCGAAGAAAAGGTTCAGGGCTTTTCAGAACTGGAACGCGGTCATTTGAAGATTATCGCAAACGCCCCTCAACCCGCGTTGGGCCTGATCGCCCAATTTGCCGACATGTATCCCAATGTCGATATCGATTTTGCGCTATGCGATTGGAGCAGCGCCATTGAGTTGTTGCAGAAACGCAAGGTGGATTTTGGCGTCATCACCGAGCCTACAATCAGCACCGAGTGGTATCTTCAGCCGCTCTGCACGTCTCGCTTTGTGCTGTATGTCAGGGAAACGCATGACTGGTCGCGGCGCAAAGTGCTGAGCCTTACCCAGATCATGGACGAAACGCTTCTGCTACCCGAAAGTGGATCGCTAACGCAAAGGGTCGTAACCACAGCGTTGGATAAACTGCGGCTGACGCCGCGCCGGATTGTCAAAACCACCACATTTCCAGTGATGAAAGAGGCGATCATGGCCGGATTAGGCGTCGGTATCTTTCTGGAAAACAGCGCAGGGTCAGAGGCCGGGCTGACTCAGGTCCCGATCCGGGAGTTGGAGAAGCACTACGAAACCAGTCTGGTCGTGCCACGCCATAGAATGGATTTGAAACTGGTGCGAAGTTTTTGTCAGGTCGCCGAAGATCAGCCTTGACCATTTTCAAGCCAGAACCTTTCTTCCAGATTCAGATGTTCGTCCATGATGGCGTCGTAGGCGGCAAGTTCCTGATCCGACAGTTGATCATGCCACTTTCCGCTGGAACCGCTGTGAAAGAACTCTGTATCTGACTTGAAAAAGCCTTTGCCTCCACTGGGGGCATACCGTTCGGCATTCTCCTTCATATGATCGAATGTCGCGGCCGCGATGAGCTGTTGCATCACCGGTGTTGAATGAGGCGTATTCAGAAGTTCTGAAAGCTGCGCAAACACGCCTGCCAAATCTCGTTTCATATCAGAATAGTGAAACAAAGAGATATTGGGCCGATCAGACATCGCCTTTGCCGCTTTGAAATGTCGCAGGATATGCGCAAGCGGCATAGCGTCTGCATCGAAGCCTTCGGAACCACCATCCAGAAACCGGCGGAATGTGATGCCGTCGTCATCCTGTTCTGGATACCAGTGATCAAACCAAGGTATGGGAATGTTCCGTATGTGATTTCGGAATGAAAAATGCGCGTCCAGCGGATGCCGGAACACGCAGATATAATGTGCGTGATCATCCAATGGCAGGCCATCCAGCGGGGTATGGCTTTTCATACTGCGGCGGCAGGTCATTGCCTCAAGCCGTGCAGCAACCTCGGGCATTTCTCGCAGGCGAATATCGACCCAGGGCATCTTGATCGACAGCTCTGTTTCGACCTCGGGATCGCCTGAAAGCAACAAGGCCACGATGGTTTGCATCCAGGTTGTGCCGCATTTCGGGGGTGTCACAACAAACACATCATCAGGTCGAATATTGACCATATCCCAGCGCCTGTTGTCTGTCAGGGGACCAAGATAAAGCTTTCGATGCGTCAAGAGTGCTACCTCCGCCTAGTGACTTGGCCCATAGAACAGGTCTTGCGACCCATGCCGGTGCGATCAAATGAAGTGCACCAAGTCTAGAAGCGCCAATAGGTCCCGGCAACAGGTTCCCGGTTTGGACCTGCCAAAGCAACCAAACACAAGACATGAACTAGATGCTTTTCATCAACAGCAGAACATCCCCAGTATAGTAGGGCGGGCAGGGGTGCAGGCGCACGGGTTCGCGCGCCAGCAGCGAATATCCCAGCCTGTCATACAAGCGAACCGCACCCGTGTTCTGGGCGTATACCTGAATGCTCATCTTGCTGAATCCTTGCATCTTCGCTTGGTCTTCGGCTGCGGCCATCAGCTGCGTCCCGATGCTCTGGTTTCGTCCTTCAGGGAAAACCGACAGTGCGTTGATGAACCAGGTACCGACCGACAGCTTTTCAAGCGCCACAAATGGCGCAATCGGGGCAGGCAGGTCGTCTGGGTTGTCGGTTGGCGCCTCGGCGATTGCGTAGCTTAGAACCATGCCTAGGGCCTGTCCCGTGCGCTCCGCGACCAGCGCATTTGTATAAGAAAAGCCGCCGCTTTTGCGTTTGGCACGCTCGATGCCAACTTCAAGCGGTGTTTGCCCTTCGATGCAGGAACGGGTCCACAGCCAATTCGGGATACCTTCGCCCGCAAGGTTGATCAGCTTGGCGAGGTGTTCGGCATCAGAAACATCCGCTTGCCGGATAAGGGTTTGATTTTGAATGTTCATCTTCGCGCTCTTTGTGAAGCAATAGATTAGATCGGGCCGGTATTCGGCCCGATCGCTCTTTTTGGAGGGGTTAGGTCGATGGGCTCAGGCCGTCGTCAAAGATCGGGCCCACGGGCACGCCCGAATCCCATTCCAGATGATCCGTTTTATCAATCTGGTCAGTGCCATAGCTGGCATGATCCGGCCCCGATACGTGATCAGGCGTGCGGCCTTCAAACACATAGGTCGCACTCAGCCCCCAAAAGTCGTTGAAACCAAGCGTTGTCTGGATCAACCCACCATCGATGTTGGCGAATTCACCTGTTGCGCCAGTCACAGGCCGCAGGTTTGGCTGCCCTATTTCCGCGATCTCGGTGCCTTGGGTCACGACTGTTGCGCCATCATCGAAGGCAAAGGTTTGGCGACTGATGATCCAGACTCCGGTGGTGGCATTGCCACCTTCGCCAACGAAATACCCGTCACATGTCCACGTGCCCAGAACCAGATCGGGAAAGGCAGGGCTGCCATCTTCAAGAACACCAACAGTGCCTTTGGCAAGCGTGCCGGCAGGATAGATATAGCCCTGGCTGACAAAGGCATTGCCATGTGCAGGCATGCCGTTTTCGTGCAAAGGCGCAGTTGCCATATGGATACGTGTGTGATCCTCGGCCACGTCAAAGGCCATGGGCGCTTCGGCCTTGGCATAGGTGGCCAGTGACAACATCAGCGCGGTCGAGGTTAGAAATGTCTTAAACATTGGTTTTCCTTTCAGGGAGGTAGATTTGAGAAAGCTCAGGCCGCAGGACGCGATGGATCATGCCCCGCGATGCAACCCACATGCCGGTGGTCGGTGCCGCAGCAACCGCCCAAAACCCGGATATTCGGAAGGTGCGCCAAGAGATCGGCGCTCAGTTGCCCCAGTTCGACCGGATCGCCATCGTCCAGAACCTCTGCTGCGTCGAGTTCCGCGTGACTTTGACGAGAAGCATTGGCGCGAACACCGCCGATCCGAAGCGCCCAGTCTGCGCCCGCATCGAGCACGTCGCGAAAATGGTCCGGATGCGCGCAGTTGATCATGTAGTAAAGCGGGCCCTTGTTGGTGGCCGCATCCACCTCGGCAATCGCGTCTTGCAGCCTTTGGCCGGAAGGCAGCCGGCCGTCCGTTTCCAGCGTAAACGCAATGACAACAGGTAAGTCGATTTCCTTTGCAGCCTGCACGATCCCGATGGCCTCAGCCGCGTGGGTCAAAGTCATCGCGCTGATCATGTCGACCCCGGCCTTGCCCAAGGCCTGAATCTGAGGCGCGTGAATCAGCAGCGCCTCTTGTCGCGAAATCTCGGTATCTGGCGCATAGGCATCGCCCGCGGGCCCAACCAAGCCGTTGATCAGGATGGGACAACCCTCAGTTTCATGTTGCGTACGCAGGTGGGATACGAAGGAAACCGCGTGGGTATTTGTATCCATTACCTCTTTCAGCGTCTGACCCAGCGGTCCGGCCCAGGCGGTTCCTGCACGCCAGGTTGGCGCATCCAGAATGAACCCGCGCCCAGTTGATTTCGCAATATCGATGAAGCGGGTGAAATAGGCGGCCAGATCCGCACGCCCCTGTTCTGTATCCAGCAACACGGCTGCAGAAAAACAGGGCAGATCATAGCCTTTGTCGAAAATCAAAAAAGTCTCCAACCCTCCGTCTGAGAGGAAGAAGCGTTGCGTGTCTTTGAAAGCGTTCAGTCGCATCGAAGCAATCCTTGTCCGTTGATGCGAAAGTGGTACTCTTGAACCCGACCGGGCCGATAGTTGCCGCGTGGTTCGGTTGTTGTGGTTAAATTTTCACTGTCATTTCAGGCAGTAACCCGAATCGTGACTGCCGGGCCGAGCGTGTGGACCATGTGAACTGGACTCGCAGTACAGTAGGGAGAGGCGCAGTGGATCAGAAACCGGACACACGTAGCCGAATCCTCGACATTGCTGAGGCTTCAGTGCTGGAAAAGGGGTTCGAGGCGACCTCGATCGAAGAAATCGTTGCCGGTGCAGAGATTTCACGCGGCGGGTTCTTCTATCACTTCAAGGATAAGAACGCGTTGGCTCGGGCCATGTTGGAGCGTTACATCGAAGTGGAGAACAAGCTTTATGATGACCTGTTCGCACGTGCACGCGAGCTGAATGACGACCCGCTGCACTGCATGCTGATTGGTTTGAAGCTTTTGGCGGAGATGCTTGAAGAAATGCCAACCGGCCACCCTGGATGCGTCATTGCATCAACCGCCTATCAGGATCGACTGTTCGATGAGGGCGTGCGTGAGCTTAACCGTCAGGCCATCCTTGGTTGGCGTAAACGGTTCCGGGGGATGTTCGAAGAAATTGCCGAGATTTACGAGCCGCGCGAAGCCGTCAACATGGACGCGCTTGGAGATATGGTGTCTGGCGTGGTCGAGGGTGGACTTGTGCTGCAACGGGCCTTGCGAGAACACAATAACGCTTCGGAACAGATCATGCTGTTCAGAACCTATCTGAAGCTGCTGTTTGCTCCCAAATAGCGCAGAGGCTGGAGCGTCCAGCCCCTGCACCGCATGACTGATTCACCCCAAAATTGCTTCGACCTTGGCCAGTGTTGCCGCGTTCACCGCAACACCTTCGGTCTGAGCAACGATGCGTTTTGAGCCGCGTCCGTCACCGGGCAGATGCGCGCCTTCCTGTGACCGGATCGCTTCGATCAGGTTGGAAATCCCAGCATCGAACGCGCCACCTGCTGTTGCCATGGGATCAATCGCAATAAAGAACTGACCGGTTTTTGGCGGACCGCCTGCGGTTCCTGAAAACGGTGAGGCATTGATGCCCAGCGTGGCCCCTGTCATCGCGGCGGCCAAAAGCTCGACCATCAGCGCGACGCCAACGCCTTTGTAGCCGCCCGAAGGCGCCATGGACCCTTTCAAACCAACTTCTGGATCGGTTGTTGGATTGCCGTCGGCGTCCAGCGCCCAACCAACCGGGATCGGTTTGCCTTCGCGCGCGTGTTTCATCACCTCGCTTTTGGCGATGGTGCTGGCGCTTTGGTCGATCAATAATGCGGGCTGGCCATCGGACCGAGGTGCCGCGATTGAGAACGGATTGGTCCCGACAACGGGTTTTGAGCCCCCTGATGGCGCGATTGATGCCGGGGCGTTGGTAAAGCCCAACCCAACCAGACCGGCCTGAGCCAGACGATGCGTGTGGTAGCCCAGAACGCCGCAGTTATAGCTGTTTCGGATGGCCAATACGGCAACGCCCTGTTCGCGGGCAGCAGGGATCAGCGCCTCGAATCCCGTATCGATCGCAGAATGCGCAAAGCCGGTGGCGGCGTCTACGGCCACAACACTCGGTTTCGGGCGTGACAATACGGGCTCTGCCTTTCCATCGACCTTCCCGCATTGCACATGCTCGCAATAGATTGGGATGTAGGCCAGCCCGTGACTGGCAACACCATCTGCTTCGGTCGCTGCCGTGGCTTGCGCCAGTGGACGGGCATTTGCCTCGGATGTCCCGGCCGCCACAAGGGCGCGGAACGACAGGTCTTCGATTTCTGCGAGGGTCAGGGTGCGAGTTTCGGTCACGTGTATCTCTCTTTAGTCATTGTCGGAAAGCCCGGCACCGGCACCCAGCAAACGGGATTCCTCGGTCGCAGGGGCATAGGTGCGGTGGGCAAAGGTGAGTAGCGTGTCCCAATCCTTTTGGGTTGGAACAGCGCGCGTATGCGGATCGCGGGGTGAAACCGCATCTGCGCTGCGTTGAACTGTAACGCGTTGTGCCGGGGCCGCAGACATATCGGTTACCGATAGAGTGGCACCATCTGTGATGGCGTGGACCCGATCAATCTCAACAGCGATGGCGCAATTCAACGCGCGCGCGGCATAAGATGCAAAGGGCAACAACAAGGCGGGGGCTGCCAGATCGTGAATCTCGATCTGACCGTTTTCCAGCAGGTGAACACTGTCGGAAAGTAGAGGTCCAACTGAAAGCGGACAGAGGGTTGTTTCGCCTGTCCAAACGCCCTCAACTTGCCCAGGGCGATGCAAATCGGGATTGGATGCGAAATCAAGGTTTAACAAAGCTGCGAGCGTTCCAGCCCCGTCCAAGCCTTGTGCGCAGAGCCATCTTGTTGCCTTAGCTGCTTCCTCGGCCTGACCCCAAGAATAGCCCGCACCCCGGGTGGCGCGTTTGGCGGTCGCCGCCATCTCGTTCAGTGAAAAGTTCATGCGGGTTCCTGCGGATAAACCCAAAGATCTGCGTTTTCAGATGATAGTTCTTCGGGATAGGGCGCGCCGGAATACATGCAGATCCGTACCCATCTGTCCGAGCGCGGGTCGAAATGGGTGGCGCCAAAGAAGGACAGTTTTGCCCGCAACATGTCGATGGGCAGCACTGTGTCGCCAATCGTGTTGTCGCGGATTTCCCCGTAGGGTGCGGAACGCGCCAGTTGGACGCGGCGGATTGTGTGCCTGTGTTCAGGGTGGCGCAGCAGAAATTCGGCAATTGTCTGGCTGTCATCCCACGCGCGCAGCGCGGTGTAAGCCGCAGCCGCATCGCGCGCCGGGGCCAAGGGTTGTTCATACGCCTCGATGGGCTCTTCGAACCGTTCGCCCAGTCGGGGTTCCAGCTTTTCTTCGGACACGTACCAGGCGCGGGCGCAGTTTTCCCGTGCTGACCAATCCAGATCAAGCGCCCAGCCATGGGTATTGCGGATCAGATCGCGAGCGTGGCCAACCGACATCCTGCCATCGATCACAAAAGCGTTGGTCCGGCTGTCTGCCATGCAAGAGGTCAGCCCGTCCGCAAGATCCGGATAGGGTTCCAGGATCAGCGAAGCCAGAAACTCCTGCCCCTCCTCGCTCAGCGCGGTTTCCGACCAGTTGACCAATCGATCCCACGGATTTGCGCCGCTCAGGTCATCGTCGTCCAGATAGGCCTCAATCGCCTTGAGATCGACGTTCAGCTGGGCGAGTTTTTTGATCTGTATCGGGTGTTCAGACTGCCACCATGAAATCGACAGCTGGCTGCGACGAAACAGGTTGCGGAACCGATCCGCTTCGTCCCGTGTTGCGCTGGCGACCGATCGGACACGAGCGATCGCCTCCTCTCGCGCCATGATCCAGTTGTTGAACAGAACCGGGTGGTTAACGATAAAGGGGGCCATGCCCAACCCTGTGGAGTTCCCGATCCCCAGCCAACGCGCGATCTCGGGGTCCAGCTGCACGGCCTGATCGCCGCCTTTGGCATTGGCCATGTGCTGCACCAGATCGCGCACAAAGGTTCGGGTCAGAAAGACCGACAGCATCTCAATCTGAAACGGAGCTTGCGCCTCGGGGCGATTGGCCACCTTTTCCCGATCCGCTGCACCAAACTTGCCTGAACCGTAGACCGCTGTTGTGCGCATCAAGTAGCCGACCTGATGTATCTGTGCCAAATCCGGTTGCTGCCCGGCGGCCAGAGCCTCAACGACATGCGCCCACAAACGTACAGAACGGTTGGCGCGCGATAGCGACAGTTCGCTCTCGCTTACGCGCCCGGCCTCTTGCAGGGGTACGTTTTGGGACAAACGGTCGATATCGGCTTCGGTCGGGATGCCGTCGAACAGGGCAAAGGTGGCATCCCAGGCTTCGGCAATCACGCGGTCAGATCGTTTTTCTGGTGGCAGATCATGGGCAAAGGCCACCAGAGAATAGGCCCGTTCTGGCCCTTGCGCCGTATAGACCGCCCGACCGACACCATTGGCGTCAATGTCAAAGACCGGGCGTGAGAAACTCCAGTTTTCGTGCGCCAGACGGCGGGTCAATTGCCGCATGAAACTCAAGCGGCATTGATGCAGCGACCCCAACCGCGACAGGCGCATGACGGTCGCTGGGTCTCGTCTTTCGATCTGTGTCTCGGTCTGAGTTTCCATTCAGCTACCCCTGAGCGACGAAGTTTTCAGCAAAGAACCTGTACCAGTTGCCTCCCATGATTCCGGCCACTTCGTCACTGTTCAGACCGGTTGCACGCAACCCGTCCTCGATGTTGCCAAAGTCGCGGTTGTCGCGGAACCAGCCAGGCATCGGGGGGAAGCCTGCGTTGCTGGCCGACCCTTCACCATAGTCAATTTCCTTGGTCCAGCGACCAACGCGCATCCATTCGACTACGCTGTCGGGCTGGTCCTGGCACAGGTCGGTACCGATCCCCAGATGTTCGGCGCTGAATTTCTCAGCCGTTCGCGCGATCATTTCGCAGAAGCTTTCGAGCGTACAGTCTGATTTATCTTTCAGGTGATGAGGGTAGACCGAAAAGCCGAGCATTCCACCATTTTCTGTCACCGCACGGATCACGTCGTCACGCTTATTGCGCAGAGCGGGCGACCAATCATGCGGGTTCGCGTGCGTGATGGCGATGGGACGCTCGGACAGATCGGCGGCCTCAATCGTCGACCGATCCGCCGAATGGCTCATGTCGACAACAAGACCTACGCGGTTCATTTCTTTAATCACCTGCTTGCCCATGCGGGTGATGCCGGTATCTTCTGCTTCATAGCAACCCGTCGCCAGCAGGGACTGGTTGTTATAGGTCAGCTGCATGAAACGCGCGCCAAGCGTATGCACGATTTCGACCAGACCGATGTCGTCTTCGATGGGTGAGGGGTTCTGAAAACCAAAGAACACTGCCGTGCGCCCGGTTTCCCGCGCTGTGTCGATGTCGCTGGCCCATTGCCCTTTCATGATCAGGTCCGGATATTGCTCGAACCAGCGGTTCCACTTTTCAAAGTTCAGAACCGTTTCGCGGAAATTCTCATGATAGGCGATGGTGACATGGATCGCGTCCACGCCACCTTCGCGCAATTGCCGAAAGATCTTTTCCGACCAATTGGCGTATTGCAGCCCGTCGATCCGCATCACATCGGCTTTCCAGCGCTGATATAGGCGGTTTTGACTGTGGTATAGAACTCGGCCGCTGCCTTGCCTTGTTCGCGCGGGCCGTACGAACTGTCGCCGCGTCCGCCAAAGGGTACGTGGTAGTCCGTGCCCGCCGTCGGCAGGTTCACGGTCACAACCCCGGTGCGGGCGTTGCGGCGGAAATGAGTGGCGCGCGCCAGGTTCTGTGTGACGATGCCCGAGGTCAGTCCGAAGTTTGTGTCATTGACCGTGGCCAGCGCCTCATCATAGCTGCTAACCTTGATGACCGAGGTCAGCGGCGCGAACATTTCTTCCCGGTTGATACGCATGTCATTGGTGGTGTTCAGGAACACGCCGGGGCTCATGTAGTAGCCGTCATGCGCCATGTCCAAGCGCTGGCCGCCACAGGCCAACTCAGCCCCTTCGGATTTGCCCAGATCAACATAAGCCAGGTTTTCCGACAACTGCTGTTCGCTGACAACGGGGCCCATCTGCGTGCCGTCTTCCAGCGCGTGACCAACCTTCATCGCCTGCGTACCCGCGACCAGTTTTTCAACAAACGCATCGTGAATGGCCGAATGAACGATCAGGCGCGATGAGGCCGTGCATTTCTGACCGGTGCCCCCAAAGGCGCCACCTAGTGCCAGCGAGACGGCCAGGTCGAGATCGGCGTCATCCATCACGGCCAGCGCGTTCTTCGACCCCATCTCCATCTGCACTTTGGTCAGGTTCTGGATGGCAGCAGCAGCAATTCCTTTACCCACTGGAACCGAGCCCGTGAACGAGATCGCATTGACCTTTGGGCTTTCAACTAACCGCTGCCCGATCGACCGCCCCGAGCCCATCACAAGGCTGAACAGACCCTTGGGAATGTCCTGACGATTGATGATCTCGGTCAGCGCGACGGCCGAAGCCGGGGTGATGTTGGCGGGCTTCCAGACCACCGCGTTACCATAGCAAAGTGCAGGCGCAATTTTCCAAGACGCGGTTGCGGTCGGAAAGTTCCATGGGCTGATCACGGCGACAACACCAACAGCTTCGCGGCGTACGTCAACCTCGATATCCGGGCGCACGGAATCAGCATTCTCGCCAATCTGGCGCAGGCATTCGGCGGCATAGTAGGTAAAGAATTGTCCGGCCCGGAACACTTCGCCTTTGCCTTCGGCCAGCGGCTTGCCTTCTTCGCGGCTGAGCAGGGTGCCCAGCTCCTCGGCACGGGCCATCAGTTCATTGCCAATATTCATCAGCACGGCCTGCTTGCGCTCCAGCCCGTAGGCGGCCCATTCAGCCTGCGCTATACGCGCCTGATCCAAGGTTGCATCCAACTGATCGGCGCCGGCCTGCGCGTAGTGTCCGATCACGTCGGTCAGGTCAGATGGGTTGCGGTTTTCGATTTCGCTTTCGCCAGCCAGCCATTCGCCGGCGATCAGGTTCAGATTGGTCACGATGGGCCCCAAGTCAAAGAAAGTTTGTTGCAGAATGGACTCGATAGGCGATATCAGTCAAACTCAAATAAATTGATCCAACTTCAGAAAAGTTGAAACATGGCAATAAAAATTGAAATGCTGCGCTGTTTCTGTGCAGTTGCGCAAACGGGCAACCTTTCCGAGGCTGCCGACAGGCTAGGGCGCACGCAATCGGCTGTTTCGATGACCCTCAAACAATTCGAAAGCCATCTGGGCAAGAAACTTTTTGTGGGTGAGCGCAAGAACCATCTGTCCGCTCTCGGGGAACAGGTTTTTGAGATTTCCCAGAAACAGGTGCGTCAATTCGATCAGACCGTGCAATCGATTGAAGCCGCGGCAGATGCTTCACACGGGCTGATCCGCATCGCCTCGGTGCCTTCCATTGCGGCGCTGATCTTCCCGTCGGTCCTGGAACACATGACGAAGCAGTTTCCGGGCGTGAAGGTCGAGCTGCGCGATACCGACACGCAACAGGTTTTGGACGCACTGTCCGAAGGTAAAGCCGATATCGGCATCGCGTCGGGTTTCCACCCGCTAAAAGGCATCAACGCGATCCCATTGTTCGAAGATCAGTTTGGCTTGGTCTGTGCCTCGGATCATCCGCTGATGGCCCAGCCCGAACTGCCCACGGTTGAGGATGTGATTGCGGCCTCATTCGTGCGCAATGCGCTGTGCGATCTGATCCAGACCCCAAAATTCGTGAAAGCGATCGCCGATGCCGAGGTCACCATTCACAACACTCATTCGCTGATCACCATGGTTCGTACCGGAAAATGGGTCACCATATTGCCCCAAACCGTCGCGCGCTTCATCCCGGAAACCACTGCGTTCCGTCTGCTGTCTGATCTGCCGGACAAGCGCCAAGTCTATTTGTACAAGAAAGAAAAATCGCGGTTCAAACAGCTGACCAACGAATGCAGCGCCTTTATTCTGAGTCAGAATCTGGGTTGAGGCGAAGACCCCGCGTTCCGACATCAGGTCGCAAAAAGACAAGTCTACACCGCATTTCATCTAAGCCGGATCGCTTCGAATCGCGCATCTTGTAATCAAACTGACACGAGTGAGCCATGCAGTATTCCGGATTTCGGATCATTAAAGAAGCGTTGACAGGGCACAAAGGCTGGCGACCAGCCTGGCGCGATCCCGAGCCCAAAAGCGACTATGATATCATCATCGTGGGCGGCGGTGGCCACGGGCTGGCCACGGCTTACTATCTGGCGAAAGAATTTGGAGAAGCCCGGATCGCGGTGCTGGAAAAAGGCTGGATCGGTGGCGGGAATGTCGGGCGCAACACGACCATTATCCGCTCGAACTATTTGCTGGACGGGAATGAGCCGTTCTATGAGTTCTCGCTGAAACTGTGGGAAGGGTTGGAGCAGGATTTCAACTTCAACGCCATGGTCAGCCAGCGCGGCATTCTAAATCTTGTGCATACCGACGCGCAGCGCGATGCGGCGCGGCGGCGTGGCAACGCGATGATCCTGAACGGCTCGGATGCCGAATTGCTGGATACCGAGGGCGTCCGGGCGATGTACCCGTTCCTGAACTTCAGCAATGCGCGGTTCCCAATCAAGGGCGGCCTGTTGCACCGGCGCGGCGGCACGGTACGCCATGATGCGGTGGCTTGGGGCTATGCGCGCGGCGCAGATATGCGCGGAGTGGACATCATTCAGAATTGCGAGGTCACCGGTTTCCGTATTGAAAACGGCACGGTTCAGGGTGTCGAGACCTCGCGCGGGTATATCGGGGCCAAGAAAGTCGGCGTGGCCGTTGCGGGTTCGTCCAGCCGGGTGATGGAGAAAGCGGGCATGCGCCTGCCCATCGAAAGCCATGTGCTGCAGGCATTTGTGTCGGAAGGGCTGAAACCGCTGATTGATGGCGTGATCACCTATGGTGCCGGGCATTTCTATTGCAGCCAGTCCGACAAGGGTGGGCTGGTCTTTGGTGGCGACATCGACATGTATAATACATACGCACAGCGGGGAAACCTGCCAGTGATCGAAGATGTGATCGAAAGCGGTATCTCACTGATCCCGGCCTTGGGCCGTGTGCGCCTTTTGAGGGCTTGGGGAGGTATCATGGACATGTCGATGGACGGCTCACCCTTTATCGACCGCACCGGGATAGACGGGCTCTATTTCAATGGCGGCTGGTGCTATGGCGGGTTCAAGGCGACTCCGGCCTCGGGCTGGTGTTTTGCGCACCTGTTATCCACCGACCGCCCGCATGAAGTGGCAACCGCCTATCGGCTGGATCGGTTCCGCACCGGTCACATGATCGATGAAAAAGGGATGGGCGCGCAGCCCAACCTGCACTGAGGGAGTTTAAAGATGATCATTAATCACCCTCTCTTGGGTCCTCGTGATGCGCAGGAATTCACCTATCTGGGCGACGCTGCAATGATTGATCGCCCTGACTGGCAAGCGGACAACGCGGCCGAAGCGTTTCATGACTACCTCTATCTGCGCGACAACCCGGCAGGTGAGCATCGTGAGCTTTGGTATCACGAGCAAGGTGACCGGTCTTGGCTGGTTGTCACGCGCAACACGCTGACACATGAAATTACCAAAGTTGAACTGGCCCGCGACGTGGCCCGGGCACGGGGGCGCGGCAGATGAGCGGACAGATCAATCGATTGAAAGGTGGTCTGGTTGACCACGGACAAAGCCTGAACTTCACCTTTGATGGTCAAAACTATCAGGGTCTTGCCGGCGATACGCTTGCTTCGGCATTGTTAGCCAATGGCGTACGTCTGATGGGCCGGTCGTTCAAATACCACCGCCCGCGCGGAGTGCTGACCGCAGGATCTGAAGAACCCAACGCGCTGGTCGAACTGCGCCAAGGTGGGCGGCAGGAGCCGAATACGCGCGCAACCGTGGCTGAGCTGTATGACGGGCTAGAGGCACAGTCTCAGAACCGCTGGCCTTCATTGCAGCACGACGTGATGGCTGTGAATGATCTGTTCAGCAATTTCCTGACCGCTGGCTTCTACTACAAAACCTTCATGTGGCCCAAGGCGTTCTGGGAAAAGCTTTATGAGCCCATCATCCGCCGCGCCGCTGGGCTGGGCAGCGTGTCGGGTGATGATGACCCGGACGTTTATGACAAGGGTTTTCTGCATTGCGATCTGCTGGTGATCGGGGCAGGTCCTGCGGGTCTGTCTGCCGCCCTGACGGCTGGTCGTGCCGGCGCACGGGTCATTCTGGCGGATGAGGATTTCGCCCTCGGCGGGCGGTTGAATTCCGAAAGCTTCGCCATTGGTGAAATGGCCGGTTCGGATTGGGCTGCCCAAGCCGTGGCCGAATTGATGTCCATGGGCAATGTCCACCTGTTGCCACGCACAACAGTTATCGGGGCGTTTGACCACGGCATTTACGGTGCGGTCGAACGCGTGGCTGACCACAAACCACAACCCGGTGCGGCAGAGCCGCGTCAGATCTTCTGGCGGATTTACTCGAAGCGGGCAGTGCTGTGCGCGGGCGCTACCGAGCGTCCCATCGCCTTCCCGAATAATGACCGGCCCGGGATCATGATGGCAGGGGCCGTACGATCCTATGCCAATCGATGGGCGGTGACGCCGCATGAGCGTGTCGCTGTGTTCACAAACAATGACGACGGGCACAGAACGGCTGCGGATCTTATGGCGAAAGGCGTTAAAGTTGCGGCTGTGATCGATACACGAGCCGATGCGCCCGCGATTGACGGCACCGAATGTGTCGCAGGGGCGCAGGTTATTGGCAGCAAGGGCCGCCTGGGTTTGGACACAATCACAATCCGCACGGCGCAAGGCTTTACCCGCGAGATCATCTGCGGCGCTTTGGCTGTTTCCGGCGGTTGGAACCCGAATGTGCATCTGACCTGCCATCAGCGCGGGCGTCCGCAATGGAACGAGGCTCTGGCCGCCTTCGTGCCGGGTGAAACGCTGCCGGTTGGGATGTTGGTTGCCGGTGCAGCGGCTGGTGTGCTTTCCACCCATGGGGCGTTGGTAACTGGCGCCGCGCGCGCGGCAGACGCGCTGGCTGATCTGGACATTCAGGCCGCGCCGAGTGACCTGCCACAGGCCGAGGATGCGCCGGTCAATCTGCAACCGTTCTGGTATGTGAAAGACAGCAAAGGCCGCGCCTGGATCGACCAGCAGAACGACGTGACCGTCAAGGATGTAAAGCTGGCGCATCAAGAAAATTTTGTCTCGGTCGAGCATCTGAAACGCTATACGACCCTTGGGATGGCTACGGACCAAGGCAAAACTTCCAACATGGGCGGCCTGGCGGTGATGGCCGAGATGACAGGCAAGTCGATCCCCGAAACCGGCACGACGATCTTCCGCCCGCCTTATACCCCGGTTGCGATGGGCACGCTGGCTGGCCGAGCGGTCGGCAAGCATTTCCATCCAACCCGCAAGACCCCCAGCCATAAATGGGCAGTTGAACAAGGCGCGGTCTTCACCGAGGTTGGTGACTGGCTGCGTGCACAATGGTATCCGCGCAAGGGTGAAACCCATTGGCGGCAGTCGGTGGATCGCGAGGTGCTGGCCACCCGCAAGTCGGTCGGTGTGTGCGATGTGACCACGCTGGGCAAGATCGATGTTCAGGGCGCGGATGCGGCGGAATTTTTGAACAAGATTTACGCGAACGGGTTTGCCAAACTGCCGGTGGGCAAAGTGCGCTACGGCCTGATGCTGCGCGAGGATGGGATCGCCTATGACGACGGCACCGCCGCGCGCTTTGCCGAGGACCATTTCGTGGTCACAACAACTACGGCGAACGCGGTATTGGTCTATCGCCAAATGGAATTCGCGCGGCAATGTCTGTGGCCCGATCTGGATGTGCAGTTGATTTCGACCACCGAGGCGTGGGCGCAATATGCCGTTGCGGGGCCGAATTCGCGCAAACTGTTGCAAAAGCTGGTTGATGCCGAGTTCGACATCTCAAACGACGCCTTCCCCTTCATGGCCTGCGGCGAAATCACGGTTTGCGGCGGCTGCCGCGCGCGACTGTTCCGCATCTCGTTCAGTGGTGAGCTGGCCTATGAAATCGCCGTGCCTACCCGTTACGGCGATGCACTGATCCGGGCGCTGATGGAGGCAGGTGAAGAGTTTGACGCAACCCCTTACGGCACCGAAGCCTTGGGTGTCTTGCGGATCGAAAAAGGCCACGCCACGGGCAATGAAATCAACGGAACAACGACGGCGTTGAACCTCGGCCTGGGGCGGATGGTCAGCAAAAAGAAGGACTGTATCGGCAACACGCTCAGCGAACGGGGTGGGCTAAACGAACCGGACGCGTTGCGGCTGGTCGGTCTGAAACCGGTGAACGCGACACAAACGATTGCCGCTGGCGGACATCTGATGAACAAGGGCGGGCCGGTCGATGCGGCCCATGATCAGGGCTATGTCACCTCGGCCGCGTATTCGCCAAATCTGGGATCATCGATTGGGCTCGGTTTCCTGAAAAACGGGGCTGAACGGATGGGAGAAGTCATGCGCCTGGTCAATCCGCTGGAAGGGGTTGAGACCGAAGTTGAGGTTGTCAGCGCCCATTTTGTCGATCCGGAAGGGGAGCGTCTTCGTGCATAAACTCAAAGCCATCACCGCACTGGGCGCGAGCAACCCTAATGTGTCGACCATCGGCGATATCACCCTGACCGAGGTTGCCGACCGCGCTTTGGCTTCTTTGTCAATGCGGTTGGGCCAGGATGCGGAATTTGCCAAACGGGTAAGAGACGTATTGGGGATCACACTTCCTGAACCGGGCTGCGCAGTGGCAGGGTCACCTTATTCCGCCTTTTGGATTGGCCCCGACAGTTGGATGATCGACGCCAGCTATGTTTCACATCAGACAATAGCCGCAGACCTCAAATCTGCCATGCAGGACACGGCCTCGGTGGTCGAGCAAACCGATGGCTGGTGCCGTTTTGATGTAACCGGACCGTCTGCCTGCGATCTGTTCGAGCGGCTGTGCAACATGGATATTCGCACCATGCAGGCACAGAAGGCGGCGCGTTGCGCGATCCACCACATCGGTTGCTATTTGTGGTGCATCGAGGCCGGAACACGTTTTGCAGTTTTTGGGCCAAGGTCTTCGGCGGGTTCGCTCTATCATGCGTTGGAAGAGGTGGCGCACTCCATCTCTGCGCGCTGAATGGCATTCAGTGCAGGAAGCTGTCGCGCGTATGCCTGAATTGGTTGCGCGCCTGGCGATCCTGCCGGGGCGAGGCGCCAAACTGCTCTGTATATTGCCGCGACATTGAGGTTGGGTTTGTATACCCAACCGCCTGCGCAATGGATGTGAGCGAATCCTGCGTATAGATCACCAGCTGCCGCGCTGCGCGCAGGCGCAGCTGCCGGTAATATTCGCCAGGGCTTTTGCCTACCGCTTGGCGAAAACTGCGCTCCAGATGGCGGGCCGATACGCCAACTTGCTGCGCGATCTCTCGCGTTGTCAGTGGAAACTCAAGATTCTCGGAAAACAGCCGAACCGCATGTGAGACCACGTTTGGCAGATGATCGGCGGTTTCATCGGTTTGAAAGGTAGGGGTTTTCTGGCGGATGTTCGGGCTGCGGATCGCGGGATGCTGAAACCAGCAGGCCACCTCGGTCATGATTGCGTCACCCAGCGTGGTTTCGATCATATGCAAAGTCAGATCAAAGGCCGCTGCCGCGCCAGAGGCTGTAAAGCTACGCTGGTTCACTGCAATCACATCATCACTGACAGCGATCTGCGGAAACGCACTTTCGAACGCGGTGCGATAAAGCCAATGGACAGAACAGGTTTGCCCGTCCAGAACACCGGACTTGGCCAGTGGAAAGACCCCTCCACTGATTGCGCATAGTCTGGTGCCATGGCGCGACAGATAGCGCAGCTTGGCGGACACGTCATTCTGCGCATTGAATTGCCCGTCGGGCTCGGACAGGACAACAAGAAAATCAATGCTTTCAATGTCTTTCAGCGCGCCACCAGCTTGAAACTGAATGCCTGCGCTGCAATCGACCGATGCGCCATCCTCGGAATAGAGTGTCCAGACAAACAGCTTTCTCTGCGCGATTTCATTGGCCGCGCGCAGTGGTTCGATCACAGATGACAGGCAGGCCATCGGAAAGCTGGGAAGTAGAAGAAAACCGACAGAAATCTCATCACGCCCTTCTAAGCCAAGGTCTTTCAGGGGTGGCGCCGTCTGGGACATGTCAGCCTCCGTTGTTTGTAGCCGAGGGCTTCCCCCAAAGGATCATGCCTTTTTCAGAGCTAGATTCAAAAAACTCTCGGTTCAAGAGTATCTTCAAACAACAGGCCAGCAAGTGATGTATTACAGTGAAACGATGGCTGTGGGTTATGCGTCTGAAGTAAACAGCCGTTCCGCGATCTTTGTGGTGTCATCCAGATGCCGTTCAACCGCTTTGCGGGCGGCGGCTGGGTTGCCCGAAACAATCGCATCGCAAATCTGTTCCATATGAATGATGCCCGGCTGATCCCGGTCGCTCGACGACAGGGTCAACATGCGCAAACGGCTGATCCGGCCGTTCAGGCGCTGGACAATATCCCAAGCGATGTGATGCCCCGCGCCGTCAAAAATCTGGGAATAGAAATCTGCCGTGGCGCGAAACACAGCACCAGACGTGTTGTCCTTGAACCCACGTCTGAGGCGATCCAGCGCCTGGTTTAGTGCCTTTTCACGTTCCGATGTCATGTTACGTGCGCAGTTCTCGGCTGCGGCAGTTTCCAGCATGCGGCGGATGTCATAGATTTGACGTGCATCGTCCCAAGTCATGATCGCCACGATCGGTCCGCGCCCTGGCAGAATCTCCACCAGGCCCTCAGCTTCGAGATACCGGATGGTTTCCCGCACCACTGTCCGGCTGACGCCCAATTGATCACAAAGCGGACGTTCCACCAGCCGTTCACCTGGCTCGAACGCGCCTTCGATGATCGCCTCGCGCATCCGTTCTTGCACCATGTCGCGCAAGGTGGCCGGAGGGTGATCTATTTTCATCAGTTTCGATGCTGCCATAGCCAAAGCAGTAGCGGTTTGGCGATTTCCACACAAGGTATGATTGACAGGTGGTATGATGGTATACCATCTTCTTCTATATCGAATCGCAAGGACCAACCACATGCCCGCCGAAATCCGCAAAACCCTGCTGCATGTCGAAAACACCCTGATCGAAGGGGGGAAGGTGGCGGAAACCCCGCTGAAGATGATTGCTGCCGTTGCAGTCATCAGAAACCCCTGGGCCGGGCGCGGTTTTGTGGACGACCTAAAGCCCGAGATCCACGATTGCGCGCCGGGATTGGGTAAGATGCTGACCGATATGGTGCTGGAGGCTGCTGGCGGTGGTGACAAGGTCGAAGGCTATGGCAAAGCCGCGATTGTCGGCGTGAATGGCGAGGTCGAGCACGGCTCGGCCCTGATCCACACGCTGCGGTTTGGCAATTTCTACCGCGAGGCCGTGGGCGCGAAATCCTATCTGGCATTCACCAACACACGCGGTCCGGCCAATGCCGCGATGCAAATCCCGCTGATGGACAAGAATGATGGTGGGCGGCGTAGCCACTACCTGACCATTCAGCTGCAGGTGGCAGATGCCCCCGCACCAGATGAGATCATGATCGCATTAGGGGCCTCGATCGGCGGCCGACCGCATCACCGCATTGGCGACCGGTATCAGGATCTGAAGGAATTGGGGCATGACGTCGACAATCCTGCAGCTGTCTAAACCGTTTGGGCAGGTCTCATGCCTTGAGGCGGGGCAAGCCCACGCGGGAAAGCACGTACCACTGGTGCTGATCCACGGCGTTGGTATGCAATCCGCAGCCTGGGCCCCGCAGATCGAAGCGCTGTCGAACACCCATCACGTGATTGCATTGGATATGCCGGGACATGGAGGCAGTGATCCGATCTTTGCAAACTCGGAATTGCCGGACTTTGTTGCCTGGTTGGGTGCCGTGTTGGACGCGCTCGGGCTGCAGCAGGTGAGCCTGGTGGGGCATTCTATGGGTGCATTGATCGCGGGCGGTTTCGCCATTGATCACCCTGATCGGGTGGCGCGTGTTGCCCTGTTGAACGGCGTGTTCTGCCGCGATGCGACCGCCAGAGAGTCAGTCGTCGCGCGGGCCGAACAGATCAAAGCCGGATCATTTGACCTGGAAACCCCCTTGCAACGCTGGTTTGGCGATACACCCGCAGAACAAGCCGCCCGAAGGGATGTAGCTTTGTGGTTATCCGAGGTTAACATCGACGGCTACGCAACGGCCTATGGCGCGTTTGCCCGTGGTGATGCCCTGTATGCAGATCGGTTTGACAAAATCCGCTGTCCCATGCTGGCTTTGACGGGCGAAGGCGATCCTAACTCCACCCCGGCAATGTCGCAAGCGATGGCCAGCGCGACCCCCAATGGGCATGCTGTCACCATCAAAACCCACAGGCATATGGTGAACCTGACCGCTCCAGATGACGTCAATAAGGCGTTGGTTGACTGGCTTCATGTGCCCGCCGAGCAGGACGTGCTGACATGATTGAATTTGACCCAAGCACACTGGATGACCCGCGTGCCTTGCGTGCCGCCTTTGGCAGTTTCATGACCGGGGTGACCGTTGTCACCACTCACGACAGTGCGGGAAATCCGCTGGGCTTCACCGCGAACTCTTTCACCTCGGTCTCGCTGGACCCGCCCTTAGTTCTGGTCTGTCTGGCCAATACCTCCAGCAACTACGAGAGCTTCGCCGCAACGAAGCAATTTGCAGTTAACATCCTGTCCGAGGCACAAATCGAGGTGTCCAATACCTTTGCCCGCCCGGTCGAGGATCGGTTTGCAACCGTTGACTGGCAGCCGGGGCCCCATGGGTCGCCCATTTTGGGCGGCGTCTGTGCCTGGTTTGATTGCGCGATGCACAAGACGGTTGATGCGGGCGATCACCTGATCCTGATCGGTCAGGTCAAAGCCTTTGAACAGGATATCGCGCCGGGTCTGGGCTATGCGCGCGGGGCCTATGTGACCCCTGCGGCCGAGGCGCGGGCACTCAGCAAACGATCCGACATGGTGGTGTCCGCCCTGATCGAGCGGGATGGAAAAATCCTGCTGCAAGATGATGGGAACGGCCACCTGACCATTCCTAAAACAGATGATGTGGCGGGTGGTGCAAACGCTGCTCTGGCGCAGCTGATCCGGGACAGCGGCATCCATGCCGAGCCCGGGTTCATCTATTCTGTCTTTCAGGACGAAGCGCGCAAACAGCAACATATCTCGTTCCTGTGTCAGGCCGATAGCGGCAATCCGGCAAATGGTGTTTTCACCGAGATCACCGACTCGACCCTGATGGAAGTCTCTGACCCGGCACTCTGCACTATGTTGGAGCGGTTTGCGGCAGAAAGCCAGATCGGGAACTTTGGGGTGTATTACGGCAATGAGGTCAGCGGCGAGGTCAAGCCGCTGTCCGGCAGGAGGTAAAGGCGCATGAAATTCTCGCTCTTTGCGCATATGGAACGAATCTCGGAAGATCAGGACCAGAAACAGTTATATGATGAGTTCATCCAGCTGTGCAAAATCGCTGATGACGGTGGCATGCACGCAGTCTGGACTGGTGAACATCACGGGATGAATTTCACCATCGCGCCGAACCCGTTCCTGAATCTGGTCGATGTGGCGCGCCATACCAAAAACGTGAGGCTGGGCACGGGTACGATCATCGCACCCTTCTGGCACCCGATCCGACTGGCGGGTGAGGCGGCAATGACGGATATCATCACGGATGGCCGTCTGGATCTGGGTATCGCGCGTGGGGCCTACAGCTTTGAGTATGAGCGCCTGATGCCGGGTATGGATGCCTGGGAAGCCGGGCAGCGGATGCGCGAATTGATCCCTGTCGTTCAGAACCTGTGGCAAGGGGATTACGAACATAAAGGCGAGTATTTTGAATTCCCCAAAACAACCGCGGCTCCGAAACCTGTGCAACAGGATGGCCCCCCGATTTGGGTAGCCGCACGTGATCCGAACAGCCACGAGTTTGCGGTATCAAATGGCTGCAACGTGCAGGTGACCCCGCTGTGGAACGGCGATAAAGAGGTCACGAGCCTGATGTCCAAGTTCAACGACGCCTGCGCCAAGTTTCCCGACATCCCGCGCCCGCGCATCATGCTGCTGATGCACACTTATGTGGCCAGCGATGAGGCTGATGTGAAACAGGCGGCCGTCGAGCTGAACCGTTTTTATAACTATTTCGGTGCCTGGTTCATGAACAAACGCGAAATCAGACAAGGCCTGATCGATCCGCTCAGCGACGAAGAAATCGCGGCGCATCCGTTTTATTCCCCTGAAAGCATTGAACGCGATCTGGTCATTGGCACGGTTGACAGCGTGATCGACCGTCTGCGCAATTACCAGGCGTTGGGGTATGACGAATATTCGTTCTGGATCGATTCCAGCATGCCGTTCGAGCGCAAGAAAGCCTCGCTTGAGCGGTTTATCAAAGACGTCATGCCCGCGTTTCAATAGGTAGGTGCCGAAAGATGCAGCAGTTTCAACAGTATATTGGCGGTATGTTCTCGGATGGCGCGGAGCAGTTTGACAGTCTGAACCCGGCGACCGGTGCGGTTTGGGCACAGATGCCCGCAGCCAGCGCAGAAGATGTCAATTGGGCTGTTGAGGCCGCAGAACGTGCGTTTTTCTCGACCGAATGGGCCGGGATGACGGCAACGGCGCGGGGAAAGCTGCTGTACCAGCTGGCTGATCTAATCGCGGAAAACGCCCCGCGTTTGGCTGAGCTTGAAACGCGAGACACTGGCAAGATCATCCGTGAAACCGCGGCCCAGATCGCCTATGTGGCCGACTATTTTCGCTACTATGCCGGGCTGGCGGACAAGATCGAAGGCGCGCATCTGCCCATCGACAAACCGGATATGGAGGTCTGGCTGCGCCGTGAACCCATTGGCGTTGTGGCCGCTGTGGTGCCGTGGAATTCACAACTGTTCCTATCGGCGGTTAAAATCGGCCCTGCCTTGGCGGCAGGGTGTACGGTTGTGCTGAAAGCCTCTGAAGAGGGGCCAGCCCCGATGCTGGAATTTGCCCGCATCTTCGATCAGGCGGGCTTTCCGAAAGGCGTGCTGAACGTCATCACCGGAGGACCGGTCGTCGGCGCCACACTGACCAGTCACCCGAAAGTGGCGCATGTTGCCTTTACCGGCGGGCCAGAGACCGCGCGCCATATCGTTCGGAACTCGTCTGAAAACCTGGCCTCGACCTCTCTGGAACTGGGTGGCAAATCACCGTTCATCGTGTTCGAGGATGCCGATATCGAAAGCGCGGTGAATGCGCAGGTGTCGGGGATATTCGCGGCAACCGGGCAAAGCTGTGTGGCGGGTTCGCGGCTGGTAATACAGGCCTCGATCAAAGACGAATTCCTTTCACGGCTCAAAATCAAGGCCGAAGCGGTCGTGATCGGCGCGCCCGATGACATGGGTACCGAGGTTGGTCCGCTTTGCACCTTGCGCCAGCGCGATCACGCGGTCGACCTGATCCAGCGCTCAATTGCACAGGGGGCCAGGCTGATCACTGGTGGGCACCCGATTGACCGGGATGGCTTCTATTTTCCACCCACTATTATGGATTGTTCGGACGTGCCGGATGCTGATAGCCTGACAAACGAATTCTTCGGCCCGGTCCTGTCGGTTGTTTCGTTCGAGACCGAGGCTGAAGCCATCGCCATTGCCAACGATACACAGTTCGGCCTGGCCTCGGGCCTGTTCACGCAGAACCTGACACGTGCGCACCGCATGATCCGCGCCATTCGTTCGGGCATCGTCTGGGTCAATACATATCGCGCCGTCAGCCCCATCGCCCCGTTCGGGGGCCACGGCCTGTCCGGTCATGGGCGCGAGGGTGGCCTGCAAGCGGCGCTGGACTACACCAAGATCAAATCCGTCTGGCTGCGCACCAGCGACGACCCCATCCCGGATCCGTTTGTCATGCGTTGATCACGCGCGCGCCCAAACGTTCAGGCAGGTTTCTGATCGAATGTGATGACGAAACAAGCCCCTTCCTCGCTTGAACCTACGCTTAGTTCTGCATCGACCGCCTCGGCGGTAGCTTTAACAATGTTCAGGCCCATGCCAGTGCCTCCGCTTTCCCGGCGTGTTGTGAAAAAGGGTTGCAGCACTTTTTCAATATTCCCCTCACTGATCCCCGGCCCATCGTCGTCGATACAAAGTGCAGTCTTATCACCCGCTTGATTGACGCTCAGGCGCACACGGCCTGCGCCATGCTGATGCGCGTTTTGCAACAGATGGGTCAGCATGATCGATAGGGTGCTTTTGTCGACCGGCAGAGGCTGGGTGCTGTCTTCAATCTCCAGCGCCAGTTGTGGAAAGGCCTGCCATAGCTCGGGCGCGAGATCGTCCAGACAACAGGTCCCGGTCAGGGCGCTTTGATCGGCCAGGCTGAAGGCGCGCATGTTGGATAGCAAATCTTCCATCCGTGTGCTGCTATTGTCCACGGCATCCAAAAGCCTGTGCTTTTGGGATTTGGGCAAATCATCATCGCGCAACAGCTCGGCCGCGCCCTTCAGCGCGGTGAGGGGCGATTTCAGCTCATGAGTCACATGGGCTGTATAAGTCTTGAGCGCATCCTGCTTGCTTTGCAGACGCTCGGTCAGGGATTGAAAGCTGCGGCTCAGCTCCTCGAGCTCAAGTGTGCCCAGTTGATCTGGCGGCTCCCATGGTTGGCCGCCATACCCGGCGGATTGGCTACGTTGGATCAACAGGCGAATGGGCTGCGTGATGAAGCGCCAGAAAACATAGCCGATCAGAGCGGTCGACAGCGCAACAAAGGCGGCGGCCTTGATCAGATTGAACCGTTCGCCATAGAGAAAGCGGAAGATATGGTTCGGGGTTCGGCTGAGATAGACCGCGCCAATCAGCGTCTCGCCACTATAAACTGGCATCGCCACAAACACCCTCACCCGCGCGCCGCGGCTCAGAGTATAGAGGGCAGGGGGCCTGTCCTCACGCAGCCGGGTCCGCGCGACCGAGGCTGTTTCGCCTGACAAAGCAAGCTGCACCTCGGTTACATGGCCCAGTCCTTTGCCGATCTCGGCAGTACCGGCAAAGACATTGCCGTCGGTGTCCAGAAACCGATACCCTGCTAACGTGCGCGCTTGTGCAGCGTCCGAAATACGGGTCAGTGGCGCAGCGATCGCCTGATACTCGCGCCCAGACGATGCGGATACCTGTGTGGCATCCGGGCGCGGTGGAAGGATCGTTTCACGATTGACCGACAGGGACGGGAAAACAGGATCATAGGTGATGTTTGATGCCGCGTCGGACGATTGAGATGCTGTTTGCTCGGCATAAAGCTCGGCAAAGGTGGCAGACATCACCGCCGCTTGGGACAGCAGGCTTTCTTCGGTTTGTTGCACCAGTTGGCTGTCGTAGAACCGAAACAGGATCAGCCCGGCAAAGGGCAGACACAGGACAATCCCCAGCACCAACAGAACCACAGTCCAAAGCCGGGGCCGCCATCTGCGCGCTAACTGGGTGTGCATGGGCCCATCCTGAGGCCGACACCATGCACAGTCACGATCCCTTCGGCGCATCCGACAGCTGTCAACTTGGCCCGTATGTTGCGGATATGACTGTCGATGGTCCGATCCGAGACATGGATGTTGTAGCCATAAAGCGCATCCACCAGTTGTGCGCGTGACAGAACGTGATCAGGACGGGCCATCAACGTGGCCAGCAATCTGAATTCTGACCCTGTCAACGCCACGTCAGTCGCGCCAAACCGACAGAGATGACGGTCTGGGTCAAGCGTCAGTTCGCCATGTGTCAGCCCCTGCTCTGGCGGCGGATTGGATGATCCGGTGCGTTTCAGGATGGCCCGGATACGTGCCACAAGTTCGCGCGGCGAGAATGGTTTGGTCAGATAGTCATCAGCGCCGATTTCCAGGCCGACAATCCGATCAACCTCATCATCTCGCGCCGTCAGGAACAGGATCGGCACATCCGAGGATTTGCGGATTTCGCGGCACACTTCCAACCCGTCTTTTTCGGGCAGACCAATGTCCAGAACGATCAGGTCAGGGTTTTCTGTTTGGCTGCTTTGGATCGCTGTGACCCCGTCGGTGGCAAACAGCGTCTCGTAACCGGCTTTTTCAACCGCGATCCCGGTCACGTCCAGGATGTTGGGGTCGTCATCGACGACAAGAATGCGAGAGGGCATCAAACGCGGTCCTTTAGATGTGTTGCTGATAATAGGCTTGGATTCGCCATGTCCGAAAGCCCCATTCACGCCACGTGTCGATACGGTTTCGGTTTAGCGCGTAGCGCATCGGTCTGCCACACAGCTGTTGGTTGGTCTCAAGCTCGTAGGCGTGGATGGTGGGATAAGCATCGGTGCCCAGGTTGCAAACGTAGTAGTCATCGCGCAAGGCTACATCGCCGTGATGCAGGTTGTAGTTGGCAATGATCGCAGCAAAATTTACGAAGCAACAGACATATAATGTGACCAGTGTTGCCACACAGCACCGCCGCAGTAGCCAGGCGCGGGTTTGACCCAGGTGGATTTGCAACAGGGTCAGAACCAGCCCAACCATCACCAGCGCCATCCAGATGAAGGCGGCGACCCGCAAATGGGTCAGTGCGTAAGCCTCAACGTAGAATTGCAATCGAAAGGCCGCAGTCACCACCAGAAACACATTCTGCGCAAGCCACAAATAGACCAGCACCCGCAGCGTTGCGTCGGTTTTGATCATGGAATGGGTTGCCAGCGTAAACAACCCTGCCAGCAAGGCGGTCACGACCAAGGGATAGGCGCCCCGATGGGCATAGGTTGCATAGCTCATCCCCTCTGGTAGCGCCACGCCACCGGTTAGGATACCGAGGTCCATGACCGTTTGCACAAGAAACAGAAGATTGAACAGCATCAGCGAGTTGCGCACAGATGCCGGGTTGATCAAGAAAGCGGATCGGGCAGGCCCGGCCATCGGAGCAACAGGTTGGCGGGTCCTTGGACCCAGCCACGGGTCGCTAAGGTTCAGATAAGGCCAGATCAGACAGGCACATATGCCCCAGAACAAGACCCTTAGCCAGAACTCTCTTGCTAGCAGATACCCTGGATCAAGCGCCTCAATCACGTTTTCAAGCACCGGGTTCGCACTGGCCAATAAGGCCAGAAACACCACCCCCATGATCAGCGGCAACAGCAGTGACGCTGCGTGGTTGCGCAGGCCCGTGCCCAAGTTGACATCGTGTTTTTCTGACAGAACGTCTCGGATCAGTAAAGCAGCGCCAATGGTCGGCAAGCGGAACGCCAACCGCATTGCTCCGCCTTCGTTCGACTTCCCGCCATAGATAACCCAAACCGCCAGACAGATAACGCCGCCCAGGCTGAACAGCATCGACAGGAATTGCAGATCAATCGCCACCGGCAGATTGCACAAAACGGCAAATCCGATCGCCCAGATCCATTCTAATCCGCTGGGCCGTTCGCGTTTGGCAAACATGATCGCAGCTGACAAGACCAGCGCAAACACAGCGACAGAGATGCCCAATGGTTGCTTCCAGAACAACCAGTCCGCCAGCGTGACCAGCGCCGCCAGCAACGGGATTGCATGCTGCACACGAACCAAGCTGAGCAATGGGCCATCCGGCTTTGTGCTGCGATGGTGATCCCCTTGTGGTGTGATGATCGTTTCCAACCACCATGCATCGCGTTTGATGCGGTCCGGAACGCCTTGGATGATCAGTTCCTGCCTCATGTTCTGCCCCTTGATTGCCAGTCTGATTGTCAGCAAACCTGCCCGTGCCAAATGCAGCTTTGCCAATCCGTGTGCGTAGGGATCGAGGGGCTTTCGTGCAGGTTTCGTGCAGGCCGGGGATGATAGTTTGGCCAGCGCAAACCCGGGCATCCTGACCTTGGCTTACAGCAGAATCGGGATCGATACGGGAACAGCGAATAGCGTCGATACATAAGTCACTAAAATTTAGTGAATTGACGTTCGCGTAACTTAAACTCTGGAAATTTCCTGTAACTTCTGCAAGATACGTCGACACGTTTGGAAGTACGCTCTTCCAATAATATGGATTCGGTGGGGTATTGCCGATATTCTGGCGCAAAGAGCGAGCGTCAGCAGGGGGACATTAAAATGGGCGAGGGGTCATGACAAAACTTGTCACCCATTCAACCCGTCTTGGGAAAGTCCTTGCCCAGGCCGGGCTGGAAGAGTTTTTACCCCGTTTTGCTGAAGAAGAAGTCTCGGATGACATTCTCGACGATCTGACCGACCCTGATCTGCGCGATCTAGGCCTTACAGTTGGTCAGCGAAAGCGCTTTCGCCAAGCTCAGATCGCATTGAAAACACTGGATATTGCGGACGACCCCCAGGTTTCCCGCGTGGCCGAGCGGCGCCAATTGACCCTGGTGTTTTGCGATCTGGTGGGGTCAACCCAACTGGCTCAGCGTTATGATCCAGAAGAACTGATGCAGATCATGACGCTGTATCTGGATACCGCTATCGGCACGATGAAGCGGCATGGTTGCCATTTGGCGTATCGCCAGGGCGATGGGATCATGATGTATTTCGGCTACCCCAAAGCGATGGAAGATGATGCCGAACGCGCGGTCCGGGCCGTGCTGGAAACCATCGAAGCCGTACAGAATCTGGATACGACATTCGGCGAAAACCTGAATTTGCGCGCGGGTATTGCCACGGGCCTTGTCGTTGTGGGTGTTGTCACCTCAAAAAGCCTGGGCACCGAAGACTTTCTTGTCGGTGAAACTGCAAACCTGGCCTCGCGCCTGCAAGGCCTTGCCAATCCGGGCGAGGTAATCGTTTCTTCGGAAACGCAGCAGCTGACCAAAGGCACGTTCGAATTCGAGCCGCGCGGCAGTCACGAACTCAAAGGGTTTCAGAACGAACGCACCGTGTATCGCGTGGTGTCCGAGACACTGTCATCCAGCCGCTTTGATGCGCGTTCAGGGCCATCGGCCGTGACGCTGGTTTCTCGACAGAACCATCTGTCAACGCTGACGGACCTGTGGGAGCGTGCCAAGGCTGGCACGGGTCAATTGGCCTTTGTTGGCGGTGCGCCGGGAATTGGCAAATCGCGTTTAATAAAGTCACTTTCCGAGACGCTGGGCACTGAACCCATTACGTTGCAATGTGTGCCGCATCTGGCCAGTTTGCCGCTGCATCCGCTTCAGGGAAAGCTGCGCAGCCTGTCACGCCATGGCTCTGACGAAACAGACATTCGCGCTGCGATCTCGAAGTTTGCTGAACGCTCATCCCGACTGACCAAAGCGGATGTTCCCCTGTTGGTGGACCTTGCAGGCCTCGCCACAGAAGCACCAATCGAATCCGACCCGATGAAAAAGGCGCGCATGTCTTTGGACATGTTGATCCGATGTACGGCCAGCATCTGCGACTACAACGGCTCGATGCTGCTGGTATTGGAAGATGTGCATTGGGCGGACGCCACTACACTGGACGCGCTGGATGCTCTGTTCAGCGTTTTGGAACAATTCCCGATCCTGGTGGTCATGTCACACCGCCCTGAATACCAACCGCCCGAGCATTTCGCCGGACGGGCAGAGTTCATCGACCTGACCCCTCTGGGCAAAACCGAGGCCTCTGAACTGGTGCGCCGTGTCGCGGAACCGCGCAGCCTGCCGGTGATCCTGATCAGGCAGATCATCGAAAAGGCGGACGGCGTTCCGCTTTATATCGAGGAAATGACCAAGGCCGTTCTGGATCAGCTGCCACAGGACGCGCCGATCGATACCGCTGTTCTAGATGCCCTGAGCATCCCGACGACCCTGCAAGATTCGCTGATGTCACGTCTTGACCGCATGGAAAATGCAAAACCGATTGCACAGCTTGGATCGGTGATCGGCCGCAGCTTCACCGCGCCGATGATCCGCGCCGTTGCACCGGATGACACAGATGTCGATTCCGCGCTGATACAATTGATGGCCGCTGGGCTGGTATTGGCCACAAGCAAGGCGGGCACTGCCACTTACACCTTTAACCACGCGCTTGTTCAGGATACCGCCTATAGCTCACTGCTGCGTGATGACCGTGAGAAGATCCATCTGAAGATTGCTCAGGCCCTGTTGGACGGCAATAAGGCCTTTGGCACACCCGCCCCGGATACGATTGCCCACCACTGCGATCTTGGCGGGCTGAACGATGAGGCGGTGACGCATTGGATCACTGCCGGGGAACAGGCCCTCTCGCGGCTTGCGAACCTGCCTGCCATCTCGGCCTTCCGGGCCGCACTTCGGAACATCGGAACACTGCCCGGCGCCGCCGAACGGGATGGGCTGGAATTGCGCGTTCAAATGAACGTGCTGCCCGCCTATATGGCGATCTACGGCTGGTCCTCGGATCAGGTTGCCCAAACCGCCGCGCGCGCCATGGAACTGGCGCAGGCGCTTGGCGATGGCGAAACGCTGTTTGCGGCCACTTTCTGCCGCTGGACCCATTTCTTTGTCGCTGGCGAAATGAATCGCGCGATGGAAATGGGGCAGGCGCTTGATGGAATGGCAAGTGTTGCCAAGGATCCTGTGACCAACGTCCTCGCAGCGCGCGCACTGAGTTTCACGCACTATTTCCAGGGTGATTTCGAAGCATGCCAGGCCCAGGTTACCCGGGGGCTTGATCTGATCTCGCCCGAACTGGATGCGGCGACGCTTCCGATGACCCAATCCTCGACCGCTGCATCCTTGCATGCGATCCGGGGTTGCCTGTTGTGGCAATTGGGCCAGTTTGACGAGGCCGAAGCCGCCCGTCTGGAATCGATCGAGATTAGCCGATCCCTAAAACACGCGCCCAATCTGGTTTACATCATGGGCGCCTGTTCAATGTTCCTGCCCTATGCGGGTGAATGGGAACGGATGGACAAAACGATGAAAGAAGCCCGCCAGATCGCGGATGAAGAAGGGTTTCTATATCTGCACGCGATGCAGGACATCTATATGGGCCTTGCGCAGGCCGGAATGGGTGATGTCGACGGTGGTGCAGCGCGGGTTGAAACCTATATGGACATGGTCTCGAACGCGGGTGGCAACTTTACCTTTCCGCAAAACCAGATCGTTTTGTCCGAACTGCAAATCGACCAGGGCCATATCGAACAGGCCCTGGACCGGCTTGAACGTATCTGCCAACCCGGATGGGCCCGCGGAGAGCTATTGAACAAGCCTGAATATCACCGCGTCCGGGCCAAGGCCTTTGCCGCTCTGGGCGATATAGACAAAGCTATGTCCGAGGCGGAAACTGCGCTACAATTGGCCCAAGATACTGGTGCCATTGTATTAGAAGATCGCGCGAGGCGGCTGTTGGAAACGCTGAGCGCTGAAGCAACAATTGATAAAGCTGCCAATATTATTTGAGCAGTCCCAACAGGAGGGATTTTTGATGACCGAGGCACTTGATTGGAGTCAGGAGCAGTGGAGTACTGTAAGTCAGGTTGTGCATGATGAGGCGCTGCGCGCACGCGTTGCAGCCAGCTTTCTGCCGCTCTATGGCCCTCTGCCCGCCGACACCCAGGCCGTTCCCCTGAACAGTCTTGAACTGTCCCCATCGCCGGGTGGGGCCGCCAAGCGCTTTGTGGTGAATGACTATGACACAACCCGACTGTCGACGGTGTCAGTCAATGTTTATCTGAAAAACGCCCAGATGTCGGATCCTGAATTGTCTGCGGCACAGATCATGTTTCGCCGCGCAGCAGCCGTTGTTGCCCGCGTCGAAGATCAGATCATTTTCAACGGCCAACCGGGAACGGGTAAAGGCCCGACCCCAGTAGGCCCCGAGAAACTGCCCGAGGTCTATACCGTCAGCGGTGGTGGCAAGTATGATGGCCTGTTGCAAGAAGGGGCAAAAAACCCGACCACCGGCACCAAAGCCGGAGCCACACCCACCGGAGACGAGGTCTTTCAGGCGGTTGTTGCAGGGATCAACAAACTGGAAACCGAAGGACATCTGGGGCCGTTTGCCTGTGTGATGGGCAACACCCTGTTCCGGGCGATCACGACGCCTTTGCCAAACTCGATGGTTCTGCCGCGCGACAGCATCCTGCCGTTCCTGGATGGTCCGCTGCTGCGCTCGAGCGCCATTCCAGAGGACAAGGCCATACTGGTCTCGCTGCAGGGTGCACCGATTGAGATCGTGGTGCCATCGGATATCTCGGTGAAATATCTGCAAACTTCGGCCGATGGTGACAATATCTTCCGTGTGCAGCAGAAATTCCGCCTGAGGGTCAAAGAAGGCGAGGCCGTCACCACAATCTCGTTCTGATCTGGACATGGTCATGCGGGAGTTCACCGATAAAGGGGTTACTCTGCGTTGGTCCGAGGCGGTCACGCAGGTGGCCAGTGGTGTACAACGGGTTCTGGTTGAGGCAGGACCCGCCGTGTCATCACATGACACGCTGCGTCTGATCTTCTCGGCAAACGGCGGGCCTGAACGCGCGGTCCGAGGGTGGCCTGTAGGCTGTGATCCGCAGACTGGAATGCAGCAATTTGCGGCAGCGTTGCCAATGGCCATGAAAGGGCACCCTTTGGCATGGCGACCGGTTCTGACCGCCAGTGGGCGAGAGGTCGACCCTGGCCAACAGACGATAGCAAAGCCAGAAGCCGCCAAGATAACAAAGGCGGATCAGCGGTCACCATCTCTGGAACATATAGCGCATTTTGTTGTGCCCTTTGAGGCGAATTTCCATGCAACGGGCGAAACCCCGGATGGTGTTTGGCTGCATTTTGCCATCCGCGAAGGCGGCACCGTGACGGGCCCAAAGCTGAACGGTACAATTGAACCCGTTGGCGGTGATTGGATGCAGGTCCGTCCGGACGGCGTTGGTAATCTGCATGCCAAGGCGATGATCAAACCCTCAGATGGTGGCGCGCCAATCATGTTCGATGACAGCGGCATTTGTGACTTTGGGCAATCTGGATTCGCTGCGCTTTGCAAGGGGCAGTTGCCCGCCACGGCCCCTGTGCGCATCGCGTCTCGATATCTGACGTCAAACGCGCGCTATACCTGGTTGAACCGGGTGCAGGGATTTGGGATTGGGCAGGCCAGCCTGTCTGATGTGACTCTACGGTTTGACGTCTATTCCGCGAAAGGAACATCCGATGGCTAAGAAGGTCGTCATACTGGGCGGAGGCATCGGCGGGATGAGCGCCGCGCATGAGCTGATCGAACGTGGCTTTGAAGTTGAAGTTCACGAACGCCAGCTGATTGCGGGCGGCAAGGCGCGCAGCATCCCCGTGATGAAAAGCGAAGATGATCGCGGGTCAAAGGCCAAGCATATCAAAGCATTGCAGCAATGGGTTGATATGGACGGCGCTGATTTCCCGCCCGGCGTCAAACGCCCATGGCTACCTGGGGAGCACGGGTTCCGGTTCTTTCCAAATTTCTACCGGCATATCACCGATACCATGGCGCGCACGCCCTATTACGACAAGGGGACTTGTTACGACAATCTAATGCCGACAACACAAGTTCTTGTCTGCCAGTTTGACAAGCCCGGCATCATCGTACCCGAGCGGTTTCCGCGATCTTTGAAGGAATTCGCCGACGCGCTTAAGACCTTTGCCTATACGATATCGCCTCGGGACCAGATTGGTTTTGAGGACGTAGAGCATTTCCTAAGTTGCATGTGGCGCATCGCAACCTCATGCAAAGAGCGTCGGGATGACGAATATGAGCGTACCGGTTGGTGGGATTTCATCGGTGCCGACGACCGATCGGAAGCATACCAGAAATTCCTGGCCATCGGCCTGACGCGATCCCTGGTGGCGGCCAAGGCGAACACGGCCAGCACAAAGACCGTCGGCGACATCGCCATCCAATTGCAGATGGGCATTGCCACACCCGAACCCCATTGCAACCGATTGCTGAACGGGCCGACCAATCTGGTTTGGATACAACCCTGGCTCAACTATCTGGAAAGCAAAGGGGTGGTCTACAAGTTCGACTCGAAAGTGACGGGGATCGAATGCCAGGACGGGCGTATTGTCAGCGCGACGGTCGAACGCGATGGGCGGCAGGAAACCGTGACCGGAGATTGGTTCATCAGCGCCTTGCCGATCGAACGGATCGCCCCACTTGTAACCCCTGCCATGACCGCCATAGACCCCGCTTTGGCCAAGCTGAAACTGCTGGCTGAAAATGTTCAGTGGATGAATGGCATCCAGTACTATCTGACGAAAGAGGTCGAGCTGACTCATGGTCATGTGATCTTTATCGACAGCCCATGGGCCTTGACTGCTGTATCGCAGAAACAGTTCTGGCCCGGTATCAACTTCGAGAATTGGGCCGAGGGTAAGACCAAGGGCTTGCTGTCCATCGATATCTCGGAATGGGACAAACCAGGCTTGAACGGAAAAACCGCGCGCAACTGTTCCCGCGATGAGATTGCGGAGGAGGTCTGGGCACAACTCAAACGCAGCCTCAATGTGGATGGCCAAACCATTCTGCGGGATGAGGATATGCACTATTGGTTCCTCGATCCCGATATCGTTGCCGACCCTGAACATCCCTCTCGTATGACCAATGTCGAGCCTTTGCTGGTCAACCGCATCAACACATGGCGCCTGCGTCCGAATGCTGCCACGTTGATTCAGAATTTCTTTTTGGCGTCTGACTATGTGCGCACCTATACCGATCTTGCCACGATGGAAGGCGCGAACGAGGCTGCCCGGCGTGCCGTCAATGGTATCCTGCGGCGCTGCGGATCGGATGCGGAGCGCTGCAAAATCTGGGACCTGCACGAGCCCGACATCCTGCGCCCGTTGCGCGCCTATGACTACGCGCGATATCAGGCTGGCTTGCCTTGGGACGAGAGATTTTCCGAGGCGGTTCAGGCCTCGTTGCGGTCTGCACAGGATACAACCGGCACAACCGGCGGTGGCGAGGGACCGTTGGCTGCGGTGGGACCAGCGGCCGGAGAGTACTCGAAACCCGGTGGAATTGTCGAAGAACCTGCTGTAGCAGACGCGCTACGGATGGTCTGCCCCCCAGAAGCATTATACGATCTGATGGCGTCTTATGTACCCGGCGTCGACATTCCGATACCCGGTGCTGAACAGGCCGAAACGGCGGCCCTGGATGTCGTCGGAAACAGTGCCGAACCCTCATCGCTTCCCGGGGTAAACCGGGTGATGGGGACGTCTTTGAATTCAAAGTCTAACCCGAAGGGCGGCGTTGCAGGCGGCACTGCGGGTCGCAAAGTCATTATCACGCAGAAGGGCTGAACCGGTGGGCGCATCAACCGCGCAATTGGACCCGGCGGCGACGCAGGGCTTTTTGGAACAGCTGACCCGATATGGGGATCAGGCGCGTCAGGCGTTGTTGGGACGTTTGCCCACGACCGAACCGCAGGATTATCTGTACGGCCCGATGCGCGACTACATCGAAACCTCTGGCAAAGGTTTGCGTCCCGCGCTGCTGCTGGCCACATGCGAGGCGTTCGGCGGCAAAACCGATGACGCCATGGTCTCGGCTGCGGTACTGGAACTGCTGCACAATGCCTTTCTGATCCATGATGACATCGAAGATGTCAGCGACTTCCGGCGGGGCAGAGAGTGCATGCACAAACGTCTTGGCGTGCCGATGGCCATCAATACCGGCGACGGTATGCAGGCGATGGCCTTGCGTCTGCTGCGCGACAATCTTGACCCTCTCGGCCCTGAAACCTCGGCTCGGGTTCTGGATGAGTTTGACCACCTTCTGATGCAATCTATCGAGGGCCAGGCGATTGAACTGGGCTGGATTCGAGACAACCGGCTGGATGTGACCCCAGCCGACTATCTTAACATGTGTCTGAAAAAGACCTGCTGGTACAGCTTCATCCATCCGATGCGGATCGGGGCGCTGATAGCGCGACCAGAAGATGTCGCCTCGGGCAAGCTCAACCTGGACGATTTCAACGCGTTTGGCTTCTTTCTGGGTGCTGCCTTTCAGATTCAGGATGATGTTCTGAACCTTGTCGGCAGTCAGGACAAATACGGTAAGGAAATCGGCGGCGATATCTACGAAGGTAAACGGACCCTGATGCTAAGCCAGCTGAGTCAACATGGCGAGACCCGCGAGAAAGACCGGCTGATGCATTTTCTGTCCAATCCCAGGCAGGATCGCTCGGCTCATGATGTAGATTGGGTTTTGGATCGGATGCATCACTATGGCTGCGTCGAATATGCACAACGGGGAGCTGACGATCTGTTGCAATCCGCCCGTCAGGAGTTCGAACAGGTCTTTGCAGGTGCCGAGGGCGGGCCGCGCGCCTTCCTGGGTCAGTTCATGGATTATCTTGTCGCAAGACAGGTCTAGCGGACAGGATCACCCGTCCACAATCTCGAAAATCACCACCATCGCGGATGTCTCTGACCCAAAGCTGTGAACCCGCCCGTGATAACGGCCCGGTTCAGCCAGGTCATGCACCGTTAGTATGACGCGCACTTCGCCCACTTCGCCCGGTGCAAGCCGCACCGCTGGTGGGTCGACACGCAGTCGATCTGCCGGGATCACGGCGCCTTCTTCATTGGTCAGGTCCCCCGGTTCAAACCGCAATTCCACGGTTTCTCCATCAGCAGGGGCCGCGATGGACAGAACAATTGTCCCTTTGCTGCCTGGGGTACAAACTGTGCGGCATAGAAAGGGTCCGTCCAGAGGTAGTTTCTGACCACTTTCTGCATCCAATACGCGACGGGCCAGTTCAGATATCGGCGTCTGATCCAACATGGGCGCGGTCGGAGAGACGGCGTCAATCATGCTGGCATAGGGTTTTCGCTCAAAATATGGCATGTCTAAATGTGCACCGGTTGCGGCGCTCAGTAAACAGGATTCTCACTGAAATGGCTTGGCAATTGCGGTTTTCTGACAGGCCCTATCAGTCTGATTAGACTTTCGCCGCGCCACCTACCGAAGCTCTTCAACGGTGACTTTGCCGCTCGGGCGCACATCGATCTCAAAATGACGCGCCTGCACAACATCCTGCACGGCAGGTGGCACAAAACAAACCCAGTTCTCATGACCCGGTCGGCGTACACTTTGGTATCGGATACCCACGCGCGCAACTGCAGGCCCTGTCCGGCGGACATACTCGCCAAACCGTTGAGGGGTAGGATAGGTCGCATCATCGGGGTCATGAAATTCGGGGTGTTGACCAAATACATCGACAAAGGTTCCTACCAACCGCGCCTCATACTCCCGATAGGCTTCGCGCTTATGGGTCAAACCAGACAAGGCGATTTCCTTGCGTAGACCATTTGCAACCTCAAGCACCGAAGTCATCAGGTCGGTTGCGGCATACCATGCACCCAAAACCGATGAGGTAAAGCGCATTCCCGTGACCGATCCGTGCAGAAACGAGGACATGACAATACTGGCATTCGGTCGGCCATAGACCCATTGCGATCGATCCAGCCGCGACAAGCGCGTGGCCACCAGCCGGTCATTGGTCCAACCTTCAAGCTCAAAGATATCAGCCAGATCGTCCTCGCTGGTCACGGCCTCGAAGGCTGGAACAGGGGGAAACCGGGTTGGGATGATGCGACGAGTGTGTGTTGGGGCTTGCACGCCGGGATAGGCGGTCAGGTTCCAACTCACAGAAAGACCACATCGTCTTCGGTAACCGGCTCAAAACTGCCCTCGGGCACACCATGACCCATGTCACCCCCGCGCCAGGCATCCAGATACCGGCGCACATTCATCATCCCGTCCTGCCCGCCGCCGACGATCAGTTCCAGGGGCGAGGACCCGGCAAAGATCGTGCCCTGATGCGGGTTGCTCAGCCATTTCACGGCCTGATCCTGATCCAGAAACAGGATCGACAGGGCCTTGTAGATTCCCAGAACAGCTGAAATGCGCACCAGTGTGTCAAAGGGCAAAGAAATCGGTTTGTGATCCAAAGCTTTCTTGATCCAGGCATGATAGGTTGATCGACCAGGATACCCCAGCGCCGCGATCCTTTGTGCCTCGCTCAGCCCCCAGGCTTCGGCGATGTTGCGAAATGTGCGCAGCCCTGGCCCGCTGAGACGTGCGCGATCAGCCGCGCCGACCGGGATCAGCCGCGGGGCAGTAGTAGTATCCTGCGGCAAGGTTGCGATTTCCATGGCCCTATTGTCCTTTATTGGATGCAATATCTATATATAGACAAGGTGGTCAAATATCAACAATCTCACGCGTTGACCACGCAGGCCAGTTTGCCTATGCCGAATAGGCTGAAGGGCGCAAAAACAGCGACATTGGACAGTGTCTTGAAAAAAACCAGCCTTCTGGACCATGCAATACTGATGATCGGGGCGGCTGTGATGACCGGTCCGATTGTTGTTTTGGGCTGGCAACTGGTGGCTAGTGTCGGGGCGGAACAGCTGGGCGCGCTATTCACGAACCTCTGGGTTAACGGCGTCAGTAGCAATGCGATCGGCGCAGGCGCGATGCTGTGGAATTCATTAGTTATAGCACTTGGAGTCGCCATTCTGAAATGCTCCGTTTCCATGCTGGCGGCCTATGCATTGGTCTTTTTCCGCCTGAGATGGAATAACCTGATCTTTGGGGCAATTCTGATGGCGATGTTCTTTCCCATCGAAAGCCGAATGCTACCAACCTTTGCCGTTACCAGCGATCTTGGGCTACTGAACTCTTACGCAGGGATGATCCTGCCGGTTACCGCCAGCGGCCTGGGCGTGCTGGTCCTGAACCAGTTCCTGCGGCAGATCCCGGTGGAATTGATGGAGGCTGCCCGAATGGACGGGGCCGGGCCAATGCGTTTCTTGTGGGATACAGTGCTGCCCTTGTCCCTGCCGATGGTTGCCGCACTGTTTGCGATCCTGTTTGTATTTGGCTGGAACCAATATGCCTGGCCAATCATCATCACAACAACCAGTCTGACCCACAGTACACTGGTCAGCGGGATGACCTATGCCGGGGTAGGCAGCCCGTCCGGAATGGCGCTGGCCTTGATGGCCTTGGGGCCACCAGCCCTTATCCTGTTGCTGGTTCAACGTCAGCTTGTGCGCACCCTGACCGCCGGAATTCACTAACAGCGAGGCGGCTTAGTTCAGAACCAGATCAGCGCGGCAAGAGTTTGATAGAATGCGTTTTGCATTCGGGATGTCATTGGCGAATGCCCGATCTCTGGCGGCGTCCGGGGATAGACCATGATCCAACCAGCGTTGCTGCAGCCGCGCTTCAAGCGTTTCCAGATCAATATCGAGGAAAACGCTGAGCGCCCAATGCTCGGATAAATTGGACCAGCCGGGTTCTTGTAGCAACAAGTAGTTGCCTTCGACCAGAACAAGCCTCTGGTCGGGTGTCACTAGCCCACGGGCGGCAATGGATTTGTCGATCTCACGGTCGAATTCCGGAACGGCAACCTCACCCTCAGTCACCAACCGGTGCAACAAGGCTTGAAACCCCGCAACATCAAATGTCTCAGGGGCACCTTTGCGAGGAAGCAGATCGCGGGCGGAAAGAATGGCGTTATCATAGTGAAACCCGTCCATCGACACGAGGCCTGTGGCGATCCCTTGTTGCTGCAAAAGATCACGCGTCAGGGCCGCTACGGTTGATTTACCCGCCCCCGGCGGACCTGCTATTGCGGCCAGATTTCGCGTTTGCCTCTGCGGCAACGCCCGGACCGTATCAGCAATACGGTGCGCCAAAGCCGACGCGCTAGAGCGGTCGTTGCTCACGCCGCCATGCCTTCACTCGAGGGTTCTTTGGCGCCGGTCATGAAGGCCACCGCGTCCGACATTGTGTAGTCTTTGGGATCAATGACACAAAGCCGTTTACCAAGACGATGAACATGGATGCGGTCGGCGACCTCAAACACATGGGGCATGTTATGGCTGATCAAAATGATCGGAATGCCGCGCGATTTCACATCCTGGATCAGTTCCAGAACCCTGCGGCTTTCTTTGACTCCAAGCGCCGCAGTGGGTTCGTCCAGAATGATGACCTTCGATCCAAAGGCTGCCGCCCGCGCGACGGCGACGCCCTGACGCTGACCGCCCGACAGCGTCTCAACCGCCTGATTGATGTTCTGGATCGTCATGAGGCCCAGTTCGCTCAGCTTGTCGCGTGCGAATTTTTCCATCGCGGGTCGGTCGAGCATCCGAAACAGCGACCCCATCGGGCCCTTGCGACGAATCTCGCGCCCCATGAACATGTTGTCGGCAATCGACAGGGCAGGGGACATGGCCAGTGTTTGATATACCGTTTCAATCCCGGCTTCGCGCGCATCGATGGGCGACTGAAACTGGACCCTCTGCCCATCCAACCAGACATCGCCCTCGTCCGGGGTTACCGCCCCAGAAACCGCTTTGATCAGCGTGGATTTACCTGCACCGTTGTCCCCGATCACAGCCAGAATCTCACCCGGCATCAGGTCAAAATCACACTGGTCCAGTGCTGTGACCTTGCCGTAGCGTTTCACAAGGTTGCGTCCTTTGAGAATGGGTTCCATCAGGCTGATACCTTTCTGATCCATTGGTCGACCGCGACCGCTGCAATGATGAGAATACCGATCAACAGGAAGGTCCACTGCGCATCCGCTCCGAGCAGGCGCAGACCTAGCGTGAACACCCCAACGATGAGCGCCCCGAATAGCGACCCCAAGATCGAGCCGCGCCCGCCAAACAGAGAGATGCCCCCGATCACAACCGCCGTGATGCTTTCGATATTGGCCAATTGGCCCGAGGTTGGCGAAACAGAACCGATGCGACCGATCAAGGCCCAGCCCGCAAAGGCGCAGATTAGACCGGATAGCATATAGACGGACATCAGGGTGCGATGCACGTTCACGCCAGAAAGTTCAGCCGCTTCGGGATCATCGCCCACCGCATAAACATGTCGCCCCCAGGCCGTATGCCTGAGCGCGTAGGCCAGCACCAAAATCAGGACCAGCATGAAGATCACACCGACGGTGAAAACCGCCCCACCGATATTGAATTTCTCACCAAAGATCTGAAGGATCGGAGCGTTCGCCTCGATATCTTGCGACCGGATTGTTTCGTTCTGCGAATACAGGAAGTTCGCGGCCAGAATGATCTGCCACATGCCGAGTGTTACGATGAACGGTGGCAGCTTGACCCGGCTCACCAGATAGCCATTGATCGCTCCGATGGCTGTACCAACGGCCAATCCGCAGAGAATTGCAACTGAGGGCGGCAAGCCGTACCGAAATGTAAATTGCCCCATCACCACCGATGACATGACCATGATCGCGCCCACACTCAGATCTATGCCTGCAGTCAGGATAACCAGGCTCTGTGCGGCGGCGACGATGCCGACAATCTGCACCTGTTGCAGGATCAGTGTCAGCGCAAAAGGTGAGAAGAACTTCGACCCAAGCAACACACCGAATATGATAATGGCAACCACAAGGACGATCAGTGGAACAAGCGACGGGTTTATATGCAAAAAGTGCTGAACCGTCCCGACAAAACCCCGGTGATGATCTTCAAACTCAGCGACCTGTTCCGGGCTGCCCTGTGCGGCAGATTCGAAATCATCGGAGTGTCGTGGCGTATCGGACATAAATGGATCCCCCAAGCGTCAAGAGCCCGTCTGCGGACCACTTTAGCAAGTTTTTGGGTGAGAATGTGATGAGATGGCAGGAGGCCACTTCGCAGCCTCCTGCATGATCAGTTTAACCCCAGCAGAGGTTCATGCCTTCTTCGACAGAGATGGACTCGACCCCATCGGCGGCTGCGCCCGTGACAAGCGCGACTCCGGTGTCAAAAAAGTCTTTGCCCGGCGTGTTTTCAGGCTTCACACCCTCATCGGCCCATTTCTTGACAGCTTCAACACCAAGCGAGGCCATCAGCAACGGGTATTGCTGCGATGTTGCGCCGATCACGCCATCCGCCACGTTCTGAACGCCGGGGCAACCGCCATCAACAGAAACGATGAGCACGTCATTCTCGCGCCCAATGGCTTTGAGCGCCTCATACGCGCCCGCGGCAGCTGGTTCGTTGATCGTATGGACCACATTAATCGTCGGATCCTTGGCCAGCAGGTTCTCCATCGCGCGGCGACCACCTTCTTCGTTACCAGCGGTCACGTCGCTGCCAACCAGACGCGGGTCATCCTCATCACCGATCACATTTGGGTCGGCCAGATCAACGCCAAACCCTTTTAGGAAGCCCTGATTGCGCAGCACGTCCACTGTTGGTTGGCTTACAGCCAAATCCAATGTGGCGATTTTGGCGTCATTTGCGGCATCGCCCAGCGTTGCCTTGGCCCATTGGCCAATCAGAAGCCCGGCCAGGAAGTTATCAGTAGCAAAGGTCGCATCCGCTGAATCGATAGGCTCAAGCGGAGTATCCAACGCAATCACCAGTACACCTGCATCGCGCGCTTGCTGTACGGCGGGTACGATCGATGAGGTGTCCGAGGCAGTCAGCAAAATGCCTTTAGCGCCGTCCAGAATGCAGGTTTCAATCGCCTGAACCTGGGTCTCGTGGTCGCCATCCACCTTACCCGCGAAGGCCTTGAGCGTCATGCCAAGCTCTTCTGCTTTGGCAGTTGCGCCCTCTTTCATCTTCACAAAGAAGGGGTTGGTGTCGGTCTTGGTGATCAAACATACGGTGGTATCAGCAAACGCACTACCCGCCGTGACGGTCAGGGCCATTGCTGTCGCGCCTGCGAAAGTCGCAAGTTTCATGAAGTATCCTCCCAGTTTCTCCCATGCCGTGTTGGCATATGCGCAATCGTCCGGGTCGGGCCCGATCACACCCGAAAATCATCACAAGAATCTCAAAATGAGTCAATAAATAAATCACTCTTATTTATTATTGACAGAATGACCGCTTATTCTCATCCTTTGACAGGGGAGGACTAGCCGTGTCTGTTGAGGTGCCACAGGGCAGCACGCCTTTGGATCAGGTTTCCGAGGTGCGCGGGACCAACCAAAGCGGGATGCGGGCGCGTAATGAGCGTTTGGTCCTGACCCTGGTGCGCAGGCATGAAGCGCTGGCCAAAGCTGAAATTGCGCGCATGACGGGCCTCTCCGCGCAGACCGTTTCCGTGATCATGCGGCAGCTTGAAAAAGATGGGCTCTTGCTGCGGGGCGAACCTGTGAGGGGTAAGGTCGGCCAGCCATCAATCCCGATGCGACTCAACCCGGATGGGGCACTGTTTTTTGGGCTGAAAATCGGGCGACGCAGCACTGAGCTGGTATTGATCGATTTTCTCGGCCGGGTGCTCATGCATGAGCGGCAGACCTATGAATACCCGCAACCACAGGCGACGTTGGTCTTTGCCAAAAAGGCCCTGGACCAGATGATATCCGCGCTGGCGCCCGAAGCACGAGACCGCATCGCGGGGCTGGGGATCGCCATGCCGTTTTATCTGTGGGATTGGGCCCAGACCTTGCAGGTACCGCAGGAAGAGATGGAGCCTTGGCGTACCGCCGACATACAGTCGGAACTGGCGGATATCTATGATTTCCCGGTGTTTCTGCAAAATGACGCCACAGCGGCCTGCGGGGCCGAACTTGTATTCGGACCAACGGGTGGCCCACGTGATTTTCTGTATTTCTACGTCGGCTACTTTATAGGTGGCGGCGTTGTTTTGAATGGTGCGATCTATTCGGGTCGCGGAAATGCGGGCGCGTTGGGTCCGATGCCAGTGTCAATCGGGGCCGGTGACGTGAAGCCTCTGATCGACCTTGCCAGCCTCTATACCCTTGAACGCGCCATTGCCGGGGTCGGTCAAACCGCCGGGCTGATTTGGGAGACGACCGATCACTGGGACATCCCAAAAGAGGAACTGAACAACTGGCTGCACCACGCAGCGATTGGACTGGCCCATGCGATTGTGTCGTCGTGCAGCCTGATCGATTTTGAATGTGTCATAATCGATGGCTGGATGCCCTCCGATGTTAAAGACCGGTTGATCGCCGAGGTCGAATCGCAGATCTCGCGCCTCAACCTTACTGGTTTAGAACGACCGGTGATTGCAGCTGGTACCGTAGGTCCGAATGCGCGATCGCTTGGTGCGGCCAGCCTGCCTTTGTCCGAGCGATATTTAGTAGAAGCATAGGCCTGCCAACAAGAAACAAGACTGCTGGCGACGCGAAACGTACACTAAAAAAGTCGGTTCCAAGATTCATCTTGATCAATATGGAACGTTCCAGTAAGCATAATTCTGGAACGTTCCAGTAATGAGGGTTGCAATGAACTGGGTATTTGTGGGGGCAAGCACGATTGCGTCACAACACATGTTGGATGCCGTGCGAAAGCAGCCTGGTAATGATGTCACATGGGTTGTCAGCACCTCACCCGATCGGGTGAGGGTGTGGGCCAAGGATCACCACATTGCAAACGCCTCGACCAATCTAACCGAAGCGCTCGCTGATCCGGACGTGCAGGCGGTCTACATCTCATCAACCAATGAAAAGCACCATTCCCAGGCTATGGCTGCGATTGCCGCAGGCAAACATGTTCTGTGTGAAAAGCCCCTTGGCATGACGCAGGACGAAGCGGTTGAGATGGTGCGAGCGGCTGATGCCGCTGGTGTTACCTTCGGAACCAACCACCACCTGCGCTGCTCGGGCACCCACCGCGCGATCCGCGATCTCATCGCGGCCGGCCGGGTTGGTAAGGTGCTGTCACTGCGCATTCATCACGCAGTTCACCTGCCGGGGCACTTGCAGGGCTGGCGGATCAATGATGCGGGCGCTGGTGGCGGCGTAATCCCCGATATCGTTGTGCATGACGCGGACGTTACCCGCTTCCTGCTAAAGGAAGACCCCGCAAGCGTCGTGGCGCAAACGACCAGTTCCGGTATGGGGCAGGGGGTCGAGGATTCCTGCATGTCGGTTTGGACCATGCCCTCTGGTGCCATGGTGATGAGCCATGAGAGCTTTACGCACCCCTTCGCCGGTTCCGGGCTTCAGGTTCACGGGACAGAAGGATCGATCTTTGCTAACGGCGTCATGACCCAGCAGCCGGTCGGTGAAATCACCCTCGTCACCGAAAAGGGCAGCGAAGCGATCCCCTATTCCAACCATGACCTTTACGTGCAGGGCGTCTCGGAATTCGTCGCCGCCTCGGCAGGACAGGGACGCCCCGCTGCCGATGGCCCGGATGGCGTCAAATCCCTGTCTGTCGCGCTCAGCGTGCGCGAGGCAGCGGCAACCGGGCAGCGCGTTGACGTCAACTATGGTGGCTTCTGATGAGCAAGCTTGTTTCAGCCTCTGATGCCGCATCCCGCATCCCGGACGATGCGATTGTCACGGTTTCGTCCTCTTCGGCGCTGGGATGCCCCGATCTGGTCCTAAAAGCCATGGGCGAACGGTTCCGGGCAGAAGGGCATCCACGCAATATCACTACGCTCCACCCGATTGCTGCAGGCGATATGTATGGCGTGAAAGGCATGGAGCATCTGGCGCAGGACGGGTTGCTAGCCCGTGTGCTGGCCGGGTCTTACCCCTCGGGACCATCAAACCTTGATATGCCCGAGATCTGGAAGATGATCGTCGAAGATCGCGTGGCCGCTTACAACGTACCTTCGGGCATCATGTTCGACATGCACCGCGAAGCGGCGGCCCGGCGACCGGGTGTCCTGACACAGGTCGGGCTGGACACGTTTGTTGACCCGCTCCGAGAGGGTTGTGCGATGAATGCACGCGGTGCTGCTTCGCCAATCGTCACACGCACCGAATTTGGCGGTCAGACTTGGCTGCACTTTCCCAACATCATCCCGACTGTCTGCATCCTGCGCGCCACCACGGCGGATGAATTCGGCAACCTGACTTATGAGCATGAAGGGGCCTATCTGGGCGGGCTGGAACAGGCCATCTGCGTGCGCAACCATGGCGGTCTGGTGATCGCTCAGGTTCAACGGGTGACTGCCGAGGGTAGCCTGCGCCCGCATGATGTACGCGTACCGGGCCATCTGGTGGATTTGATAGTCGAAGACCCGGATCAGAAACAGACCACCGAAACGCCCTATGATCCCGCCATCTCGGGCCAGATCATGCGTCCATGGGACAGTTTCTCGCTGGCCGAGCACGGGATCGAAAAGGTGATCGCACGCCGCGCCGCGATGGAATTGCGCGCCGGGATGAGTGCAAATCTGGGCTTCGGTATCAGCGCTATGGTGCCTCGCATTCTGCTGGAGGAAGGGCATCCCAAAGCCGTAACATGGGCCATTGAACAAGGGGCTGTTGGGGGCGTGCCGCTGACCGGTTTCGCGTTCGGCTGTGCGTCTAACGCGCACGCCTATGTGCCCTCGCCGCAGCAATTCATCTACTTTCAGGGCGGCGGGTTCGATATGTCCTTCCTGTCTTTCCTTGAGGTCGATGTGGAAGGCAATGTTAATGTCTCGAAACTGGGTAAAAAACCGTATCTGACCGCCGGGTGCGGCGGGTTTGTCGACATCACTGCAGGCGCGAAAAAGATCGTGTTTTCGGGCTGGTTCGAGGCTGGCGCCAAGATCGCCCTGGGTTCGGACGGGATCAGCGTCGCAGCCCCCGGTAAGTTTACCAAGATGGTGGATCAGGTGGAGCACGTCACCTTCTCGGGCCGCCGGGCGCGCGAGCTTGGGCAGGATGTGATCTACGTGACCGAGCGCTGTGTCATCCGCCTGACCGATCAGGGGCTGGTCGCGACCGAGCTCATGCCGGGCATCAACGTGCAGCACGACATTGTGGCGGCATCACAAGGCCGCGTCAAAGTGGCGGAAAACGCGATATTGATGCCGACTTCGCTGTTCGCCGAAGGTCCCATGGGGATGACGGTGTGAGCGGGATTGGCTTTCATATCGACGGGCGCACCGCCATCCTGACGCTGGACAATCCCTCCAAGCTGAATGCGCTGACCATTGACATGCTGGATGCGCTTGAGGCGCATGTGCAGCAGGTCGAGCGGGACAATGCGATCCGGGCTTTGGTGCTGACCGGAGCCGGAGAAAAGGCGTTTTGCTGCGGCGCGGATATTGGTGCCTGGGGTGGGCTGAGCCCTGCAGAGTTTGCACGGCACTGGGTGCGCGACGGGCATCGGATTTTTGACCGCCTCGCGCGACTCGGCAAACCAACGATTGCCGCAATCAACGGCCATGCCTTTGGCGGCGGGCTGGAATTGGCCAGTTGTTGCGATCTGCGCTTGCTGGCACCGCGCGCAACTCTGGCCCTGCCCGAAGCGCGGATTGGGATCGTACCGGGTTGGTCGGGGACACAGCGCGTGGCGCGGTTGATGCCGGAAGCGGCCGTTAAAGAGATGGCTCTGTTTGGTCGTCGCCTCGGCGCGGACCGCGCGGTTGCCCTGGGCTATGCCGTCGAACTGGCCGACGATGTCCTGACCCGCGCGCTTGAGATCGCCGCTGAGGTACAGGCCCTGTCCCCGCGCGCCACCGAGATTGCCAAGAACATGATCCATGCAGCAGTGGGTGAGGACGCGGATGCGGTAATCGAGGCACTTGGCAGCGCTGCTGCGGCGGCCTCAACCGACCGTGACGAAGGCGTCGCGGCCTTCATGGAAAAACGTAACCCTCAGTTTTCAGGGCTCTGACGCATATGAAAGACCTCACGATCAACCCAGCGATCCCCTACGATCTGCCCCAGTTGTTCGAGGGCCGCCACCTGATCAACGGTCGGTGGCGGGACAGCGCGTCGGGTGAGACCTTCGAGCGCCGCTCACCTTCACATGGGCATATTGTCAGCCGATCAGCACTTGGCTCTGAGGCCGAAGCCGAAGCTGCGATCCTCGCAGCGCGCGACGCTTTCGATAGCGGCGTTTGGAGCCGCGCTTCGGGCAAAGACCGCGCCGAGGTTTTGCTGAAGGTCGCTGATCTAATCGAACAAAACGTCGACCGGATCGCTGTGATTGAAACACTGGAAAGCGGCAAGCCGATCAGCCAGTCCAAAGGTGAGGTAGGTGGTGCCGCTGATCTATGGCGCTATGCAGCATCACTGGCGCGCAGCACCCATGGCGACAGCCACAATACGCTGGGCGCAGATTTAATGGGCGTGGTTCTGAAGGAACCCATCGGCGTCGTATCGATCATAACGCCATGGAATTTCCCGTTCTGGATTCTCAGCCAGAAGCTGCCATTTGCACTGGCGGCTGGCTGCACAGCAGTGGTGAAACCGTCCGAGATGACGCCTTCGACCACTCTAATGCTGGGCGAACTGCTGATGGTGGCCGGATTGCCTGCAGGGGTCTGCAACATTGTTCTGGGCTATGGCCAACCGGTCGGCAGTACACTGGCCAGCCATGAGGCCGTGGACATGGTCAGCTTCACTGGCTCGACCGCTGTGGGCAAAACCATCAGCAAGACCGCCTCGGATACTCTGAAGAAAGTTGCGCTGGAGTTGGGCGGCAAGAACCCCCAGGTGATCTTTCCCGATGCGAAGCTCGACTCAGCCGCAGATGCGGTGGTGTTTGGCGTCTATTTCAATGTCGGTCAGTGCTGCAACTCCAGCAGTCGCATCATTGTGCACGAGGACATTGCGCAAGCCTTTACCGATAAGGTCATCGCGCTGTCGCGGAAGGTGAAATTTGGCGACCCGCTGGACCCGTCCACGCAGGTCGGGGCGATTGTCACGCCCGAACACAACGCCAAGATCGACGGTTATGTCAAACAGGCTCATGCCGCAGGCGCAACAATCGTCCTGGGCGGCGATCCTTTGAACGTTGAGGGGTTGGGCAACCAATTCTATCAACCTACCATTATAACCGATGTTCAACCCGAAATGCCCATCGCGCGTGATGAAGTGTTTGGCCCGGTGCTGTCGGTACTGACGTTCAAAACGCTGGACGAAGCCATTGAGATCATGAATGATAGCGCTCTCGGCCTTTCGGCAGGGGTCTGGAGCGAAAATGTCCATACCTGCCTAGACTTTGCCCGCCGCGCCCAGGCGGGGACGGTCTGGACCAATACCTGGATGGATGGGTTCCCCGAGGTCGCCTTCGGTGGCTACAAACAATCCGGCCAGGGCAGGGAGATTGGGCAATATGGGTTCGAGGAGTTTTTCGAGGTTAAATCTGTGGTGATGCGCATTGGCGATAGCAGGGCGCCTTGGGTGCCGCAGAATTGAACCATGCGCCATGAGGCGCAGGAACAACAAAGATCGCATTAAGGGAGGAAACGAAAATGCGTAACATGCTGAAGACAAAGTCGGTCATCGTGGCCGGGCTTCTGTGCACATCCAGCCTGGCTCAGGCGGAAGAGGTTGAGGTTCTGCACTGGTGGACCTCGGGCGGTGAAGCAGCCGCGCTGAACGTCCTGAAGGATGATCTGTCCGGTCAGGGCGTTGGCTGGACCGACATGCCCGTCGCCGGTGGTGGCGGTGAGCAGGCGATGACCGTTCTGCGTGCTCGTGTGACTGCTGGCAATGCGCCGACTGCCGTTCAGGGTCTGGGTTTTGACATTCAGGACTGGGCCGCACAAGGCGCTTTGGCCGATTTGAACGACGTGGCCGCGCAGGAAGGTTGGGATGCGGTTGTGCCAGATGCGCTAAAGGCCTTCGCCAAGCATGACGGTAAATGGGTTTCGGCCCCAGTAAACGTGCATTCGACCAACTGGGTCTGGGCCAACAAGGCGGTTCTGGATGCAAATGGGATCGCTCAGCCAACAAGTTGGGAAGAGTTCGTGGCCGCAGTTGAAGCGCTGAAGGCCGCCGGAGTGACACCGATTGCCCATGGCGGTCAGGCCTGGCAGGACGCGACTGTGTTTGATGCCGTGGCCATGTCGACGCTGGGCCCGGATGGCTACAAAGCGGCCTTCATCGATCTGGATGAAGACACGCTGGGCGGCGATGCCATGAAAGAGGCATTCGACCGCATGGCATTCATTCGCGACAATGTTGATGAAAACTTTTCGGGCCGCGACTGGAACCTGGCAACCGCGATGGTCATCAATGGTGAGGCTGGTTTCCAGATGATGGGCGACTGGGCCAAGGGTGAGTTTCTGAACGCGGGCAAAGTTCCCGGTCAGGATTTCCTGTGCTTCCGCTTCCCTGGTACGGCTGATCAGGTCACCTTCAACGCCGACCAGTTCATGATGTTCGATCAGGGCGGTTCGGTTTCGGCGGAACAGGCAGCGCTGGCCAGCGCGATCCTGTCACCGTCGTTCCAGTCGGCCTTTAACGTGGTGAAGGGCTCGGTTCCTGCCCGGACCGATGTCAGCGATGCCGACTTTGATGACTGCGGCAAACAGGGCATGAAGGATCTGGCGGCGGCCGCATCCTCGGGCAACCTGTTCGGATCAATGGCCCATGGCCACGCAGCACCTGCATCGGTCAAGAACGCGGTTTATGACGTCGTAACGGCGCATTTCAACGGCGAATACGACAGCGAAACCGCTGTAGTCGAATTGGTCGACGCCGTGTCCATCGCCAAGTGATCACCTGATCCTCCCGACGGGGCGGCGACCGTGCCGCCCTGTCACCAGCGGGCATACCCCGCGCCTCAGACACTTCCCCACTTGCAGGAGGGCGCGCCATGGCTGGTTCAGCCGACGCGGATTTCAAGACACGCCTTCAGAACTGGATCCCCAAACTGGTCCTGTCGCCGTCGCTGGCGATGATGCTGGTCTTTGTGTACGGGTTCATCCTGTTTTCGGTGTACCTGTCCTTTACCGACAGCCGCATTCTTCCAAGCTTTGGCTGGGTCGGCTGGGAAAACTACGACAAGCTCTGGCGGCTCAGCCATTGGGAGACCTCGCTGATCAATATGGGGATCTTCGCAGGACTCTATATCGTGATCTGCACCTGTATCGGGCTGGGTCTGGCGATCTTCCTGGATCAGAAAATTCGGGGTGAGGGGCTTTTGCGCCCGATCTACCTGTATCCAATGGCGCTGAGTTTCATTGTCACCGGGACCGCGTGGAAATGGTTTCTGGACCCGGGCATCGGGCTGGAAAACGTCATGCATACATGGGGTTGGACCAGTTTCGAGTTCGACTGGATCAAAAATCGCGACTACGCGATCTACACCGTCGTTCTGGCGGCAGTTTGGCAGACCAGCGGTTTTGTGATGGCCATGTTTCTGGCCGGTTTGCGTGGCATTGACAATGAGATCTTGCGGGCGGCGCAGATGGACGGGGCCTCGAACTGGAACCTCTATCGCCGGATCATCATTCCGCAACTGCGCCCGGCCTTCCTGTCGGCCTTCGTGATCCTCAGCCACCTTGCGATCAAGACGTTTGACCTTGTGATCGCCCTGACCGGAGGAGGACCGGGTCGGGCCACGGAACTACCGGCGACCTTCATGTATTCCTACACCTTCACCCGGAACCAGATGGGGATCGGTGCGGCCTCGGCCACGATCATGCTGATGACCATAGCAGCGATCATGATCCCTTATCTGTACGCTGAATTGCGGGAGAAACGCTGATGGCGCAGGCAACTCAGGATACCGCAATTCGAACAGGCCGGATCACGCGTGCACTGATTTATGTCGTGCTGATCCTCTTCTCACTGTTCTACCTGCTGCCGCTCTACGTAATGCTGTCAAACTCGGTGAAACCGTTGGAGGAGATCACTGGCGGCGGCATGATGAATCTGCCGCAGGTCTTCACCTTGGAACCTTGGATCAAAGCATGGTCCTCGGCTCAAATCGGGGTCGAGCCAACAGGGCTGCGGCCATATTTCTGGAACTCGATCAAGATGGTGGTTCCGGCCGTCATAGTCTCGACCATTTTGGGTGCGCTGAACGGCTATGTGCTGACCAAATGGCGTTTCAAATACGACACCATCCTGTTTGGTCTGATGCTGTTTGCCTGTTTCATTCCGTTCCAGATCGTTCTGATCCCGATGGCGCGAATGCTGGGCCTGATGGGTCTGGCGGGCACCACCTGGGGTTTGGCGCTGGTGCATGTGGTCTACGGGATTGGCTTCACAACGCTTTACTTCCGGAACTACTATGCCGTTTTCCCGACCGAGCTGATCCGGGCCGCGCAGATCGACGGGGCCGGGTTCTTCCAAATCTTCTGGCGCATCCTGCTGCCCAGCTCCGGCCCGATCGCGGTGGTGTCGATCATCTGGCAGTTCACCAACATATGGAATGACTTCCTGTTTGGTGCCTCCTTCGCCGATGCCAACAGCCAGCCGATGACCGTAGCGCTGAACAACCTTGTTCAGTCGTCAACCGGGGTGAAGGAATACAACGTTCATTTCGCAGGTGCCATTCTGGCCGCCATGCCAACTCTGCTCGTCTACATCGTGGCCGGACGTTATTTCGTTCGCGGCCTGATGGCGGGTTCCGTGAAAGGATAAGGCCTTATGGGTTTTCTGGACATAGATAACGCGACCAAATCCTATGGGTCGGTCGAGGTTCTGCACAAGGTCGATATCTCGGTGCAGGAGGGAGAGTTCCTTGTACTCGTCGGCCCGTCGGGCTGTGGCAAATCCACTCTACTAAACATGATCGCGGGGCTGGAAGAGATCACCAGCGGCGAGATCCGCATCCGGGAGAAGGTGATGAATGGGGTGCATCCGTCGAACCGAAACATCGCCATGGTGTTCCAAAGCTATGCGCTCTACCCGAACATGACGGTCGGGCAGAACATCACCTTCGGGCTTGAGATGCACGGAGTGCCCAAGCCCGAGCGCGACAAGGCGATGCACGAGGTCGCCACGCTTTTACAGATCGAGCAGTTGCTGGACCGCAAGCCCGGTCAATTGTCCGGTGGTCAACGTCAACGTGTTGCCATGGGCCGGGCACTGGTACGGGAACCGGATGTGTTCCTGTTTGACGAGCCTCTGTCCAACCTCGACGCCAAACTGCGTGTCGATATGCGGACCGAGATCAAGAAGCTGCATCAAAACCTTGGCACCACAATCGTATACGTGACTCATGATCAGATCGAGGCGATGACCCTGTCCAGCCGGATCGCAGTGATGAACGGCGGTTATGTGCAGCAACTGGGAACCCCGCAGGAAATCTACGACACCCCGGCCAATATCTTCGTCGCAACCTTCATGGGCTCACCCGCGATGAACGTGATGCCTGCGAAGGTGTCCGTGCTGAACGGTCGTCCTCATGCCGAGGTTGCCACCCATGACGGATCACTTGCTCAACTGCCTTTCAGTCAGGACAATCTCGCCGAATGGGATGGGCGCGACATCTTGCTCGGCATCCGACCGGAAACCATCACCGATATGGATGGCGCGGATCGCAAATCCTCGAACATTGCGCAGATGACCAACCGGATTGTTGTTACCGAACCTGCCGGTTCGGACACGTTTGTCTCGATGCAATTGGGGGGGCGGGATGTGATTGCCCGCATGCGCTCGGACGCCGAGGTCGCGGCGGGGCAGGATTTCGACTTTGCCGTCAATATGGAAAAGGCCGTGGCCTTTGACCCGGAAAGCGAGATGCGGATTGTTCCGTGACAAACCCGGATGTCATAATCATCGGATCTGGGGTCGGAGGGGCAACGCTGGCCGCAGCACTTGCCCCCACGGGCCGCCGCATATTGATCCTCGAACGAGGCGAGCATCTGCGCCCATCGCCTGCGGACCGCGACCCAAAGGCGATTTTTGAGGATGGGCATTTCCGCCCCGATGAAACATGGCTGGACGGCGAAGGGCAGCCCTTTAATCCCGGCAATTACTATTGTGTTGGCGGCAATTCCAAGTTCTACGGCGCCGCACTCATTCGATACCGTGCTGAGGATTTTGAACCCCGCCAACACATGGGCGGTCATTCTGCTGGCTGGCCCATCAGCTACCACGATTTGGAACCCGACTACGCGGCGGCTGAACGGCTTTACTCGGTGCGAGGCACTGCCGATGAGGACCCGACGGAGCCCCCTCATAGCAGTACTTACCCACATCCGCCCGTGACCGATGAGCCTGACATTGTTGAACTGCGCACGCGCTTAAGTGGGACGGGGTTGTCACCCGCATCGGTCCCCTTAGGCGTGGATATCGACCGCTGGCTATCCGGCGGGCAGACCACCTGGGACGCGTTTCCGAACACCTGCGGTGGCAAGATGGACGCCGAGACCTGTGCCCTGGCCGAGGCTTTGACCCATGAAAATGTTGAGCTGCTAACCAACGCACCTGCAGATAAGCTGCTCAGCAACAATGACGGGCGCATTACAGGCGTTGAGGTCACGGGGCATGGCACGCTGCGCGCGCCGGTGATTGTTCTATCCGCCGGTGCAGTTCAGTCCGCCGCGCTGTTATTGAAATCCGCCAATGACAATAGCCCTACCGGTCTTGCGAACCGATCAGATCAGGTTGGGCGCAACTTCATGAACCACAATTGCTCGGCAGTTCTGGCCCTGCATCCGCTGCGTCGCAACCGTTCAATCTATCAGAAGACGTTGATGTTCAACGACTACTACAATGATGACGGGCAGGGCGGTGCGCCGTTGGGCAATATCCAGATGCTGGGCAAGATCACCGGCCCTATCCTGGCGTCTCAGACCAGATTGCCGGGGCCAATCGCAGCAATGATCGCAAATCGCAGCTTTGATTTCTACGCCATGTCCGAGGACCTGCCAAACCCCGACAGCCGGGTGACGATCACGGGTGACCAGATCAGACTGGACTGGAAACGGTCGAACTGGCAAGCGCATAAGGCGCTGGTCGCCAAGCTCAAACAGCACCTGCGCCGGGCTGGGTTTCCGATGGTTCTGTCTCGACCCTTCGACCGCCGCACGCCCTCGCACCAATGCGGAACGGCACGGATGGGGGATGACCGAACCAGCAGTGTTGTAGACACGTTCTGCCGCAGCCATGATCACCGAAATCTGTTCATCGTCGACGCCTCGGTTTTGCCGACCTCGGCCGCCGTCAATCCGGCGTTGACCATCGCGGCGCTGGCCTTGCGCGCCGGTCGTCATATTATTGAAACGGAGTTTGCGGCATGACCCGGGTTGCCTTGGTCACCGGAGGGCAGCAGGGCATTGGCCTGGGGATCGCACGCGCGTTGGTCGCGGCAGGGCACAAGGTTGCACTGGCCTCGCAGGTAGACCCAAAAGACCCAATCGTGCAAGAAGCCCTGGCCGAACTGGGCCCGAACACGATCTACGTTCAGCATGATGTGTCAGACATCGATCACGTGCCCGCTTTGCTGGATCAGGTCGAAGCCCAGTATGGGCCGATTACCGCCCTGATCAACAACGCAGGCGTCGGTGCGCCGGTACGCGGCGATATGCTGGAATTGACACCCGAGAACTGGGATTTTGTCCAAGACATCAACCTGCGCGGCGCGTTCTTTCTGACACAAGAGGTCGCACGGCGCATGTTGGCCAGCCCGCAGAGCGGCTATTGCTCAATCACGTTCATTACGTCGGTCAGCGCCACGATGGTGTCAATTGAGCGCGCCGAATACTGCGTGTCCAAAGCGGCCGCCGCGATGATGGCGCAGCTGTTTGCGGTGCGGATGGCTCCGCATGGGATTGGCGTGTTCGAGCTGCGCCCCGGCATCATCGCCACAGAAATGACGGCTGGTGTACGAGACAAATACACCGACCGGATCGAAGGCGGGCTGGTGCCAGCCGCGCGGTGGGGTGAACCGCAGGATATCGGCTCGGTCATCGTTCCCATCGTGGACGGCCAGATGCAATTTGCCACCGGGGCCGCGATCCCCGTGGATGGCGGGCTTTCGATCTCGCGCCTGTAAGGAACTCAGAGGACAAGATGTCTGAAGGATATGATTTCATCGTGATCGGCGGCGGCTCGGCGGGGTCTGTCATTGCGGCGCGGTTGTCCGAGGAACCCTCGGCCAAGGTCCTGCTGCTTGAGGCCGGGCCCTCAGACCGGCATCCGTTTTTTCACCTTCCTGCGGGCTTTGCCAAGATGACCAAAGGCATTGGTAGCTGGGGTTGGTCGACGGTGCCGCAGAAGCACATGCAGGGGAAGATTTTCAACTACACCCAAGCCAAGGTAGTCGGCGGCGGGTCGGCCATAAATGCTCAGATCTACACGCGCGGTGCTGCGCAGGATTATGACGACTGGCGACAGATGGGGTGCGAGGGCTGGGGCTATGACGATGTCCTGCCCTATTTCAAGAAGTCCGAAGACAACGACAGCTACGACAATAAATTCCACAGCAAGGGCGGCCCGCTGGGTGTTTCGATGCCAGCCGCGCCTTTGCCGATTTGCGATGCCTATATCGAGGCCGCCGGGCAGGTTGGCATCCCTAAAACGGACGATGTGAATGGCGCGAAACAGGATGGGGCCGGGTATTACCAGCTGACCCAACGCAACGCGCGCAGATCCTCGGCAGCGATGGCGTTTCTGGCACCCAATCGGAACCGACCGAACCTGACTGTGCGCTTGTGCGCTCAGGTCCGCAGGATCATGGTCCAAAAGGGCCGCGCTACTGGCATTGAGATGATGAGCGGTGAAAAGATCACTGCCGCGCGTGAGGTGATCCTATCGTCCGGAGCCATCGGTTCTCCCCGCTTGCTGCAATTGTCCGGGATCGGACCCGCGGGTCATCTGGATAGCCTCGGGATCAAGCCAGTCTATGACCAGCCGCAGGTTGGTGAGAACCTGCAGGATCATCTGGACCTCTATTCAATTTGCGAGGTCACCGGCCCGCACACCTATGACAGGTTTGCCAAACTGCATCTGTCTGCGCTTGCAGGACTGCAATATCTGGTCACGCGCAAGGGACCGGTGGCCTCCAGCCTATTTGAAACCGGTGGATTCTGGTACGCCGACCCCGCCGCGCGTTCCCCCGATATTCAGATGCATCTTGGTCTGGGAACTGGGATTGAGGCCGGGGTCGAGGCGATGCCGAACGGTGGCGTGACGCTGAACGCCTGTTTCCTGCGGCCCCGGTCTCGGGGCACGGTGCGGTTGCAAAGCGCCGATCCGACAGCAATGCCGCTGATCGACCCGAATTATCTGGCCGATCCCTATGACCGAGAGATGTCAATCCGGGGTTTGAAGCTGGTGCAGAACATCTTGTCGCAAGAAGCGCTTGAGCCGTACATTCTGGCAGAACGTTTGCCGGGTCCGGCAGTACAGACTGAGCAGGAATATTTCGACTTCATCTGCGTTCATTCCAAAACCTCGCACCACTGCGCGGGCACTTGCCGCATGGGCAATGACGAGGCGGCTGTTTTGGACCCACGCCTGCGCTTTAACGGGATCGAAGGGCTGCGCGTCGCCGATGCCTCGATCATGCCGACAGTCAATTCTTCGAACACCAACGCGCCCACTATCATGATCGGCGAGAAAGCCGCCGACATGATCAAGCATGATCAAGGATTTACGCAATGATCCGTCATATCGTTTTGACAAAATTCCGCACGGATGTAACCGAAGAAACGGTTGCGCAGATTTACCAAAGGCTCGCCGATGTGGCCGAAGCTCTGCCCGGAGCAAAGGGCTTCACCGGCGGCCGTAGCCAAAGCCCGGAGCAGATCGAGCGCGGCTATATGCACGGGTTCGTAATCGATTTCGACGATTGGGATGCCCTGGCGACCTATCAAGCCAATGAGGATCACAAGGCCTGTGGTGCCCAATTGGTGGCAAATGCGGTGGGTGGGATCAACGGCATTCTGGTGTTGGATCTGGAGGTCTGAGGCGATGACAATAATCTTGCCAAACCGCGACGGCCAGTTGGAATGTTACACACTGACCGGAACGCCTTTGGTCCCTCGCGCGCCACGGGTGGCTTTGACCCGCACCGCTTTTGCCGCAGCACATGTGGTTTCTGACCCGATAGCCGAGCGAAACCCATGGGAGGGCCGCCCGGCGGTGGATTGGGACGCGACCCTGAATTTCCGGCAAGGCTTGTGGGACCAAGGGCTTGGCTTGGCTGAGGCGATGGACACCGCACAGCGTGGGATGGGTGTGGATTGGGAAACAGCATTGGAATTGATCCAACGCACTATGGTGGCCGCCAAAGCTCACCCTCTGTTGCCGCGCGTTGCCTGCGGGGTTGGCACGGATCATGTACCACTTAGTGCCTTGAACACGGCCGGGGAAATCCTGTCGGCTTACGAGCATCAGGCCGAAGCGATCGAGGCCGCAGGCGGACAGTTGATCCTGATGGCTTCACGCGCCTTCCCGGCCATCAACGCCGGGTCGGACACGTATCACGACGTTTATCGCGCGCTAATCGATGGGGCGGCTGAACCGGTAATCCTGCATTGGCTGGGCGACATGTTCGATCCGGCCTTGACTGGATATTGGGGGAGTACGGATGTGGATCAGGCCAGCGATTTCGTGCTGTCCCTGATTACAGAAAATCCAGCCAAAGTCGATGGTATCAAAATCTCACTGCTCGATCAGGCGCATGAAGAAGCGTTTCGCAAGCGCCTGCCGGACAGCGTGCGCCTCTATACAGGGGATGATTTCAACTATTCCGATTTGATCGCCGGGGACGGGGATCACTATTCTCATGCCCTGCTGGGGATATTCGCCGCCATCGTCCCGGCTGCCGCTCAGGCGCTTGAGGCATTGGCGCAGAACGATATGGATCGTTACCACGCGCTGTTTGCGCCGACCGTTCCGCTCAGCCGTGAAATCTTCCGCGCACCGACGCGGTATTACAAGGCCGGGATTGCCTATCTGGCCTGGCTGAATGGCGCGCAGAGCCATTTCATTATGCCCGGCGGGTTCCAATCCAGCCGCGACATCTGTCATTACGCCGAAGTGTTCCGGCTTGCGGATCAAGCGGGTTTGCTCTTGGACCCGGATCGGGCTACAGCGCGGATGACAACATTGCTGAACCTGCACGGGGTAGACCAATAGACTGAATGCGCAGACCTACGATCATAGATGTGGCCAACAAGGCGGGCGTGTCGAAATCCACGGTTAGCCTTGTGTTGCAGGGCAGTGCGCAGGTCAAATCGGAAACCAGAACGTTGGTTCACGCCGCGATGAAGGAGATCGGTTATGTCTATAACCGATCCGCCGCCAATCTGCGGTCAACCGGGAATGCCCTGATCGGGTTGGTGATCAACGATCTGACCAACCCATTTTTCACTGAATTCGCCACGTCTTTGCAAATGGCTTTGGGGTCGCGGGGCTACGCGGTGGTTGTCGCCAACACCAATGAAGACCCCAATATTCAGGACCAGGTGGTTACCGCGATGTTGGAACACGGGGTTTCAGCCCTGATCCTGTCGCCTGCTTACGGGGATGTCTCCAAGACCCTTGATGCGGTTGAGCGTGCGGGAATCCCGATGATGCAAGTCCTGCGTCAGGTCGAAAGTGAGACGGGCAAACACCCCTTTATGGCCCCTGACTATCGCGCGGGTGGGCGGGCCGCCACCCAGCACCTATTGAACGCCGGCGCGCGCCGGGTAGCTTTCGTTGGCGGTTTGGAGGGTCGGCAGGTCACGCAGGAACGGTTCTCGGGTTATCTTGAGGTTACGCAGGAAAGCGGTTTGGACCCGATTGTCATGACGGGGAAAACCAGCCGCGCGTTCGGGCATTCGGCAGCGATTGATCTGTTCAGGAACCACCCGGATTGCGACGCGGCACTGTGTTTCAACGATTTGGTGGCCTTTGGAATGATCAACGCCTGCCACGAGGCCCGCGTTGAGATCGGAAATTCCTTTCAGATCATCGGGTTCGACGATATTTGCGAGGCGTCAGAGTGTTGGCCCGCGCTATCCTCGGTTCACTGCGGCGTCGAGGCCTTTGGACAACGGGTGGCAGATACGATCTTGTGTTGGCTGCAAAAGGACGAAATGCCAGAGGCCGAAACCAGAACAGATGTCCGCCTGATACAACGACAAACAACAAAAGCGCTCGACTGACAGCACAAAGAAGGTGTTTGGCCAGAACCCGGCGCAGGTTTTGGGATGACATGCCAAGCTATATCGGATTGTAATGGATCAACCGGGGCTCTGCTGCCTCTGCCACCCACGGATAGGCTGGTTCGAACATGAAGATTGTCTCGCAATTCCCCAACTCCGTTCGTGAAATCTATCACATCGAGATCCCGATGTCGGATGGGTGCCATCTGGGTGCCCGCATCTGGATGCCCGAGAATGCAGAGGCACAGCCGGTGCCTGCGATCTTCGAGTTTCAGCCCTACCGCAAGAATGACATCATGGCCGAACGGGATGTGACGCTTTATCCCTACCTCGCGGGGCACGGATATGCAGTTGTCCGCGTCGATCTGCGCGGCAGCGGCGATTCCGAAGGTGTGCTGACTGATGAATACACCCCTCAGGAACTGCAAGACGGGTGCGAAGTGATCGCATGGATCGCTGAACAAGACTGGTGCGACGGCAAGGTCGGGATCACTGGAAAATCGTGGTCCGGGTTCAATGGGTTGCAGATCGCGGCCCTGCAACCGCCTGCGTTGAAGGCCGTCCTGACCCTGTGCTCAACCGATGATCGCTATGCCGATGATATCCACTACTCTGGTGGCTGCGTGCTTGGTGAGCAACTGACGTGGTCCTCGATCATGTTTGGTAAGAACACCATGCCGCCCGACCCGGCAAATGTGGGCGAACGCTGGCGCGAAATGTGGTTGGGCCGCCTGCGTGGCTCGGGGCTTTGGCTGAAGACCTGGATGCAGCATCAAACCCGCGATGCGTTCTGGAAACACGGATCGGTGTGTGAGGAATTTTCACGCATCAAAATCCCGGTCTTTGCAGTCTCGGGCTGGGCCGACGGGTATTATCCGGCAGTGCTTCGCATGATGGAACATCTGCAAGGGCCGCGCAAAGGGCTGATCGGGCCCTGGGCACATCTGATGCCAAATGCCGGCTTGCCCGGTCCTCAGATGGGCTTCCTGCAAGAGGTTCTGCGTTGGTGGGATCATTGGCTAAAAGGCGACGACACCGGTATCATGGATGAGCCCATGCTGCGCCTTTACATGCAGCATAGCGCCGAGCCGAAGGAGGCGATGACCCATCGCGACGGGCATTGGGTGGCAGAAAGCAGCTGGCCATCACCCACCATAGGATCATCTGACTGGTACCCGAGCGCAAAAGGTACTTTGGCGACCGATGCCCCCGGATCGGGAACAGTATTGGTCAACTCACCGGTCATGTCGGGTGGCTATGCCGGGTTCTGGTGCGCCTTTGCCAGCGATGGGGATTTGCCAGGCGATCAGCGACGTGACGATGCGCTGTCGGCCTGCTTTGACAGCGCACCGCTCTCGGACTCATTCGACATTGTGGGCCAACCGATCCTGCGGCTGGCCTTTTCCTCCGACAAGCCGGTTGCGCAAATCGCCGTGCGCCTGAACGAAGTTTTGCCAAGCGGGTCATCATCACGCGTGACCTACGCTGTTTTGAACCTGACCCACCGCAACAGCCACGAAACTCCCGAGGCTTTGGTGCCCGGACAGAGCTATGAGATTGAGGTTCCATTGCGCGCCATCGCCCACCGGTTCGGGGTCGGCAGCCGCATCCGTGTTGCGCTTTCCACCAGCTATTTCCCGTTGATCTGGCCAGCACCCGAAGCCGCGACCCTGACGCTCAATCTGGATCGTTGTTGTCTGACGCTGCCAGACCGGCAACCAAGCCCGTTAGATAAAACGCTTCACGCTTATCCTGAGCCCGAGCAAGCCGCACCGCTTGAAACGGTGACGTTGGCGGAAGGTGAAGGCGGCCGAAGCATCACCCATGATGTGGTCCGCGATATTGTGACCGTCGACACAAAGCATGAGACGGGCCGCTACAGGATCGTAGAAAATGGCCTTGAGATCGAAGTAAAAGGCCGCGAAATCTTTAGCGCTTCCGCCCAAAACCCGGCAGGCGCAGTAGGCAAGACGCGTTGGGTCTACCAGATGTCACGCGGCGATTGGTCGATCCGAACCGAGACCGAAGTTTGCATGATTGCTTCGCCGCAAAACTGGCAGATCACCGCAACCTTGCGCGCTTTTGAAGGCACCGAATCTGTCCATGAACAACATTGGTCTGAGGAGCTGCCGCGCAATCTGAACTGAACTGATGGCAGCAGGTCAGAGCAGACCGCGCTCCTCCAGCACTTTCCGGGCAACGCGGAAGCACTCCAGCGATTGCGGTACGCCGCAATAAATGCCGATCACGTGAATAATGGCCTGAATTTCTTCTTTGGTGACACCATTGTTCAAAGCGCCTTTGCAGTGAATTTCCCATTCATGCATCTTTCCCAGCGCGCCGATCATAGACAGGTTCATCATCGACCGGGTCTTGGCATCGATCGTGTCATCACCCCAGCCAAAACCCCAGCACCAGGCGGTCATCGCCTCTTGAAACGGGCGAGTAAAGTCATCGGCGGCGGCCAGGTTCTTTTCGACATAATCTGCCCCCAGTGTCGCCTTGCGCTGCTCTAACCCTTTTTCGAACAGATCTTCATCCATCATTTCTCTCCTGTTTCAATGCTTTGATGATGGCGCGACCCTATGCCCGCAACCAGATCACAATTCCAGATTTTCACATAGATCAATCGACAGCGTCGCGCATCCATTGCTGTAGCCGAGCGATTGAATGCTCGCTCATCACCCCGCCATCAGGGTCCAGAACCAGAGGCCCGGGAACATATCCTTTGGATTTCAGGCCGCGATACACGGATTCGACCAGGCGGATATCTTCGGCCACGGTTGTCTCGCGATCCTGAACCGCCAGCCCGCGGATCACATCACTTTCATGCCCGCCAGTCGTGTACCAGCCGCGCCAGACCGTACAGGTATCAACGGATTCAGCGCGCCAGTGATAGGTGTTCAATACATTGCCCGGATAACACTGGAACGAGAACATCGGCCACAGGAACCAAGACTGGTAGTCGCCCGCATGTGGCATTGACATGTCGATGGGATAAGTCATCTTTTCGAGGCTCTGACACTCGGTCGTGTGGCGCAAAACATAGCCACCACCCATATCGGGCTGAATATCGTAGGTTTCGGGTTTCACTACGCCTTCCGCAAATGTCGGGTGGTTGGTCGGGCAATGGTAGCATTCCGAATAATTCTCGACCGAGACTTTCCAATTGCAATGTTCCGGGATTTCAATCCATTCCAACGGTGCCAACTCGTCAATCTGGGGAACAAACGCGGCAATCTCTTCCCGCACACCGGGATACCAGTCGTCCATTGGCGCGGCATCCTTGTCCAAATTTACAAAGATAAAGCCCAGAAAAATCTCAGTCCGAACCTCGGTCAGGCAGATTTTCTCACGATCAAATCCGGGAACCTTTTTGATGTTCGGCCCGGCGCGCAATCCGCCGGTTAGCTCATAGGTCCATTGGTGATAGGGGCAAACGACCACGCGAGTGTTGCCTGTACCAGTTACCATCTCATGCGCGCGATGCTGACAGACGTTGTAGAACGTGCGGATCACCTCATCCCGGCCACGAATGGCAAACAGGTTCTGACCGGCGATCTGAAAGGCAAAATAATCGCCCACATTTGGAATATCTGCCGCATGCCCTGCAAATTGCCAGGTACGAGACAACAGCCCGTTCATCTCATTCTGGAAGACGGCTGGATCGGTGTAATAGCTGGCCTCCAGCGAATGGGTGAGCGGTTTATTCATTCCCTGACCTCGTAACAAAGCCCAAGTGATAGGCGGCAAGTTTAGCCTCAAAAACCCAAGCCGCAATCATTTGTATCATTTTTCATTGACCGTGGTACATTTGTTTGAATATCAAATCCACAGAAATCTGCGACTCTCGAACAGGAATTTTGTGATGTCCAAAACAGAACTGCCGCAGCGTGCGAAGGTCGTCATTGTTGGCGGTGGCGTCATGGGTTGCGGCCTGGCCTATCATCTGGGGCATGAAGGCTGGGGCGAAGACACAATCCTGCTGGAAAAGGCTGAACTGACCAGCGGATCGACATGGCACGCGGCCGGGCAGATCACCCATTCGACCAGCTCCTACGGGCTGGGGCGGATGGTCGATTACAATATTGGCCTGTATTCCAAGACGCTTGAGGAAGAGACCGGGCAAGCCGTCACCTGGCATGGCTGCGGCTCGTTCCGCTTGGCCTATACCGAGGATGAGATGGACTGGTTGCGCCACACCTTGTCCGTGGGTCGTTCGCTGGGGTTTAACATCGAGTTGGTCGGGCCCGACTTCATCGCAGAAAAGCACCCGTTTTATAATCTGGATGGCGTTCTGGGCGCGCTTTATACCCCGGACGATGGCCACGTGGACCCCTCGAACGTGACCATGGCGATGGCCACCGGTGCGCGTCAGAAAGGGGTGCGCATCTTCCGTCATTGCCGCGCCACCGACATCACCCAGAACGGTGTGGGCGAGTGGGTGGTTGAGACCGAAAAGGGCACAATCACCTGTGAGCATGTGGTCAATGCAGGCGGCACCTACGCGCGCCAGATGGGCGAATGGTCGGGACTGCAGCTGCCCATGACCTCGATGACACACCACTATTTCGTCACCGAAAACGTGCCCGAATTTCAGAATCTGGACACTGAACTGCCGGTGATCCGCGATGACAAGATGGTCTCGGGCTATATCCGGATGGAGCAGAAAAAGGGCCTGATCGGGATTTACGAGAAAGAGAACTCGAACTCGGTTTGGCACGACGAATGCCCATGGGAATACGAGAACTGGCTGTTCGAGGCTGACTATGACCGCGTCATGCCCTGGCTTGAGAACTCGCTGGTACGTATGCCGATCTTTGCGGAACTGGGCATTACCCGTGAGGTCCACGGCGCGATCAGCCACCCGCCGGATGGCAACCCGATGGTTGGCCCTGCTCCGGGCGTCAAGAACTACTGGTGCTGCTGTGGAACCCAGATTGGGATCGGTTGGGGCCCCGGCCTAACCCGCGAACTCGCCAAGTGGATGGTCCGTGGAGCGGCTGACATTTCGATGCGCGACTACGACCCGCGCCGCTTTGGCAGCTATGCCAAGAAGGACTGGCAGGTCATAAAAGCGCATGAGGATTACAAACTGCGCCATGAAATTCCGTTCCCGCATTTCAACCGCTTGGAGGGGCGTCCGGTAAAGCCTTCTCCGCTCTATGAAATTCTCAAGGACAAGGGCGCGGTGTATGAAGAGGTCTATGGGTTTGAACGCCCCCGCTGGTTCGCGCCGGAAGGGGTTGAGCAGCGCGACCACTACAGCTTTCGCCGCAATGTGGTGCATGATGTGGTCGGGGCCGAGGTCAAAGCCGTTCGCGAGAGTGTCGGAATCATGGACGTCACCGCCTTTACCAAAGTCGAAGTTTCGGGCCCGGACGCCTATGCTCTGCTAGACCGCCTGACCGCCAACAAGATGCCGCAGAAAACCGGCTCGATCACGCTGACACATATGCTGAACCGCCGGGGCCGGGTTGAGTTGGAGACCACGCTGGTGCGCATGGCGGATGATCGGTTCTATCTCGTTTGCGCCGCCTTTTTTGAGCAGCGCCTGCTGGATCACCTGAACCACAACCGCGCCGATGAAGATGTGATCATCACGGCGCTATCCGCCGGATGGTCAGCCTTGTCGTTGAACGGCCCGAAATCGCGGGACGTTCTGAGTCAATGCACTGACGCCGATCTGTCCAATGCGGGGTTCCGTTGGCTGTCAGCGCAGGAAATCACGGTCGCGGGCCATCAGGTCTGGGCGTTCCGAATGTCTTATGCAGGTGAACTCGGTTGGGAACTGCACATGCCGGACGCGGCCTGCGTTGACGTCTATTCGGCGCTATGGGCTGCGGGTGAGGCGTACGGCATCGTCAATTACGGGTCCTTCGCGATGAACGCGATGCGGATGGAGAAGGCCTTCCCCGGCGCAGGAGAGTTGACCAACGAGGTCACGCTGCCCGAGGCCAATGTAGGCCGCTTCATGAAGCTGAACAAAGACTATTTGGGCGTCGAAGCCACGCGTGTCAGTGCGGATCAGGCCGAGAAGGGCGAAATGCCGTGGATCTGTGCCTATCTGGAGATCGAACCGGATGGGGTTGAGGACGGCCATGGCGGCGAAGCTGTTGTTGTGGATGGTGAAATTGTCGGCGCAACGGCCTCGGTCGCCTATGGCCACACGGTCGGCAAGATCTTGGCCTTTGCTTATATCAAGCCGCACGCCCATGTGCCGGGCACCGAAATCGAGGTCATCATTGCGGGCACGCCGCGCAAAGGGCGCATCCTGGCTGAACCAGCCTATGACCCGGCCAGCCTTCTGCCGCGCACCGACGCCCCACAGCTTGAGCAAGTAGAGGAAGCCTGACGTGAAGATCACGCGCATCGCGCTGTGGGAAGTTCCCCTGACCAGCCATGAGACCTACTATATGGCTGATGGAAAAACCTGCGACACCACCACCTCTGTGGTTCTGCGAATCGATACGGATGCCGGGCTGCAAGGATGGGGTGAGGTCTGCCCCATTCCCCACTACTTGCCGGCCTATGCCAAGGGCGTCATCCCTGCCGTCATGGAACTGGCTCCGGTTCTGATCGGGGCCGACCCGGTTGGCCCCGAGGCATTGATGGAACGCGCGAACGCCTACCTGTACGGCCATGGCTATGCCAAGTCGGCCATCGATATGGCTCTGTGGGATCTGACTGCGCAGGCGGCGTCCCTGCCGCTGCATCGCCTGTTGGGCGGGCGGCAAGTCAAAGACATGCCGCTCTATCACTCGATCACCTGCGTCGCACCGGATGAAATGGCCCGAATGGCACGCGACGCTTATGACAACGGTATGCGCCAGTTTCAAGTGAAGCTGGGTGCGGACGACGACTGGCAAGCGGATGTGGAACGTCTGGCCAAGGTGCGCGAAGCCGTTGGGGCAGGTCCCTTGGTTTACGGCGATTGGAACTGCGGCTGCGATGCGCTGACGGCCATCCGGGTCGGGCGGGCCGCATCTCATATGGACGTAATGCTGGAACAGCCCTGCGCCAGTTTGCATGAATGCGCCCATGTCCAGCGTACAACCGGCCTGCCTATGAAGATCGACGAAAACGCCCATGACATCACCTCGGTGCTTGAGGCGCACCAACTGGGCTGCATGCAGGCGGCGGCGTTGAAACTGTCCAAGATGGGTGGCCTGTCTGCGATGCGGCAAATCCGCGACCTTTGTCTGACGCTGGGCACCCAGATGTGTATCGAAGACACTTGGGGCAGCGATATAACAACTGCGGCTGTGCTGCATCTTGCAGCATCGACACCCGCGCGTGGCATCCTGAACACTTGCGACCTGAGCCACTATGTCGGGCCCCGATTGGCTTCGGATTGTCCCGTGCGTCAGAATGGCCGTATCACCCCGCCCGAGGGGCCCGGTTTGGGTATCACGCCCGATGTTGATACGCTGGGTCAGCCGATTGCAATCATCGACTGATCCACATCATCGCGTGGTCTGTCTTGTCGTTGGCACCGCGCGATCCTAGGCTGACCCCAACAGCCACGGATCGTATGTGGCGCAAGCTTTGGGCGTACCATGCCAAATACCTTCGACAGTTGGATCGGACGTAGCGAAAGCCACAGCGACATCCTGCGCCCCGAACCAGCGCGGTTCATGCAAGCCACGCTGGTGCGGGAGCCCAGCTTGGAGATTGGTGATCCGCTCCCCCCGCTATGGCATTGGCTCTACTTTCTCGACGCCAAACCGCTGGATCAGTTGGGGCGGGACGGGCACCCAAAAAAGGGCGATTTTTTGCCACCTGTTACATTGCCTCGGCGCATGTGGGCAGGGGGTCGATTTACGTTTCATACACCCTTGCTGCTGGGGGCGCGTGTCAAGAAACGCTCGACCATCAAAGCAATCACTGAAAAAAACGGGCGCAGCGGGGAGCTGTGCTTTGTCACAGTGATGCATGAGGTTCTGGCCGAAGATGGCACGCTTGCCCTGATCGAAGAACATGACATCGTTTATCGCGAAGACCCAAACCCTAACGCACCAAAACCCGCGCAACCTGCTGCGCCTGCCGACGCAGAGGTTTCGGAATTGGTTACGCCCTCCGAGGTCATGCTGTTCCGCTATTCGGCCCTAACTTTCAATGGCCACCGCATACACTACGACGTGGACTATGCCCGCACCGTCGAAGGGTATGACGGGCTGGTTTTTCACGGCCCGTTGACAGCGAAACTATTGGCCGATCTGGCCTGTCGGATCGTCGACAAACCGCTGAAAACATTCGCATTCAAAGGCCTGTCTCCCATCGCCGGGATGGCACCATTTCACCTTGAAGGCAGGGTGAGTGAAGATGGTTTGGACCTTTGGGCTCGCCGCCATGACGGGGTCCAGGCGATGCAGGCCCATGCGTCGTTCTGATCCTCAACCGTTAATCGCGCTCAGCACCGCGCCTCAAGCAATTCAACGGCCTGATTGAAGCGAAAGGTGTTTTCCTCGGCCCGTGCGGTCAGATGTGCCCCTTCCAGCAGGGCAAGGGCCGCGCGGGCCTCGGCCGGGGCGGCACCCAAAGATGAAATGGAGCCATCCTGCGCAGCCAGTTCGAACACATGGGTCAGCCAGTTCACCATCATCGCTCGGAACTCAGATATCTTTTGGATCACCTCAGCCGACAGGCTTTCGCGACTGCTGATCAAGGCCACGCACAGACACAATGTTTTGCCGCCACTCAAAGCGTCCCGATAGATATCAATCAGCGCCAACAAACGCTGACCGGCGAAGGGGCAAGCGGCATCGATCCGATCACAATCGGCCTTCAACGCCTCATGGTATCGATCCATCAATGCCGCGGATAACGCTGCCTTAGTCGGGAAATGATAGTGGATGGATGCTTTGCGAATGCCGACCTCATCGGCCAAATCCGCATAGCTGAACCCATCAAACCCATGGGTGCGCGCGGCCTGCTCGGCGACGTTTAGAAGGGCCGCTTTCGTATCGGTCATCATGAAAACTCTACCTTTTGCGTTGCGACAAGCCTTGCGGCCTGTTCCGCCGCTTCCAATGCACCTTCAACGTATCCACCGAACTGGGAGGCAACCTCGGTCCCAGCGAATATCAGCACTTGGTCCCACAGACCCATCAAGGGTGAGGGCAGGCCGTATGTTGGGTGATTGAATAGCGGCTGCTGATCTTCCAATGTTGCCGTGAACGGGTCATCGGCCCAGTCTTTGATAAACAGGTCCAGCGGCTGTGCAGCCTCTTGCCCGAACAGCCGCACGAGTTGATTCAAGACCAGTTGGCGCAGATGCACCTGATCTTTGCGCGCCTGCGGCGGCACTCCGACAAAACCGAATAGCGCATAGGGTGCGTCTTGGGCGGGCGAGGCATCGTGGATTTCAACCATCGGACCTCGACGGCTCATCGCGTCGCCGGACAATCCGGAGTTGCGCCAGAAGGGTGATGCATAGATTGCAACAACTTTGGCCTGGCCCGCCATCCAAGTGGGCACCGCAAGCATCGAGCTCAGCGCTTGGTCAGGCAATGCGGGCACAAAGGACAACTGCGCAGCAACACGAGGGGGCAGCGCGAGCACAACCCGATCAGCATGAACGGCTCGACCGTCGATAGCTGTTGCAATCACTCCATCTTCGGCACGCGCGATCTGTTGTATTGGCGTCGACAGGTGAACCCTGTCCGGGTGAACGCTTGTCGACAAAGCGTCGATCAGCGCACCAAAGCCGCCGTCCAATCGCAGCGATCCCCGCATGGATGCAAATCCAAGGCCCCGCGACACGCGGCCATGTTCGTCCTCATAGGTCAGCTCGCCGGCATAATGCTGTTCGAACCAAGATAGACCAAGTTGACCGATCAAGTCTGCAATCCTTGGCTGACCGGGCCAGAACCAAGCAGGACCCAGATCATAGCCGGTATCGCCATGATGCCGGGTCAGAATACGACCGCCCAGACGATCCCGAGCTTCGGCCAAAACAAAGTCATGCCCTTGTCGCGTTAGCTCTGCCGCAAGGCTCAGGCCCGAAAGACCGCCTCCGATAATCAGGGTCTGCGTCCGTAGTCTGGGTTGAGAGTTCATGTGCACGGCGCAATCAAACCGCCGGCGCTTTGGCATAAGGCAGATGGCCGGTCTTCATCCAGACCTTTGCACCATCAGGACCTGCCACAGCCGTCAGGTTTTCGCTGTCAGGCGACCGTAGCCATGCGTTCTTAGCCAGCGTATCTCCGCCCGAGGTGATCTGGCCATCTATGACCAACAACTCGTGCCCACCGGCTGCATCCGAAGTCAGTTCTGCACCCGGGTCAAGATGGCTGTAGGTGACGCGTTCGCGGGAATCTTCGTGTAGTAGTGCTGTCGCAACGCCATTGACCGGCGCACCAAGCTCCTCCGCCATTGTTTTACGGAACTGCTTTCGGTCCCCCATGTCAAACTGCCAGAGTTTGACAAAGATCGTACATCCCGGTGCCGAACCAGGCGTGTGAGACGAGGTTGGCGGGTTGCGCACATAGGTGCCTGCGGGGAAGTCGCCGTGCTCGTCTTGAAATACTCCATCCAGCACGATGAATTCTTCACCTCCGGTATGGGTGTGGGCCGAGAACGAACTGCCTGGTGCATAACGCACAATGGTGGTGGCACGGGCCACTTCGCCTCCGATCCGGTCCAGCATCCGACGGTCAACGCCCTTCATAGGCGAAGGCAACCAATCAATCTGGTCCGAGTGGACAACGACGCGGGCAGAGAAATCGGAGTTCAGTTCCATGGGAGGTTCCTTCTCGGGAGAGGTAGATTGGCATACAAGCTTCGCAATAACTATCTACTACTAGGTAGGCAATTTTCAATACCAAGTTTCGAACAACGATTTTTCGGTTGTACTTTAGGTATTTAACCGATCAAAACCGCTATGAATGCGCCAGAGCAGTCACCAGATAGTCGATCAACGCGCGAATTCTGGCGGTCAGGTGCCGGTTGGGCGGGTAAGTGGCGTATAGGCCCAAAATCCGGGCCTCGTATGCCTCAAGGATCAACTTTAGCCGTCCTTCCGCCAAGAACGGCTTCGCAGTGTACAAAGGCACCCGCCCGATCCCCAACCCATCAGCGGCCATGTTCGCGACCGCGCGAGGCGAATTGGCGCGGAAGTTGCCCGAGACTGGTACAAACAGTTTTCCATCCGAGATTTTGAAATCCCAACTGTCGATCAGATTGCCCGTCGTTTGCAGCAGGCAGTTGTGCCGTGACAGATCTTCTGGCGTTTTGGGGGCTCCCATTCGGCCCAGGTAATCCGGTGCAGCACAGCAAACGATACGCATATCGGTCAACTTACGTGCCACCAGCGAGGAGTCTTTCTGCGCCCCAAAGCGAATGGCCAGATCAAACCCTTCATCCACCAAGGACACATGGTGATCAGACAAATGCAGTTCGATCAAAACAGCTGGATGTTCATCCTGAAAGGGTTTGAGCAGGTGAACTAACTCGGCCGATCCATAACCAGTCGGGGCTGTGATCCGGATGCGTCCGGCCAGCTCGGTCTGACGTTGCTGGACCAGCCCTTCCAACTCATCGAATTGTTCCAAGAGCGGCAAGCAGCGTTCGAAATAGGCCTTGCCGGTGTCGGTCAGGGTGACACTGCGGGTGGTGCGATGAAGAAGCTGAGCGTTCAGACGCTGCTCTAGCTGGCCGATGTATTTACTGGCCAGTTTTGTGCTGATGCCGACCTGTCGGGCACCGTCTGTAAACGATGCGTGGCTTGCGACAGCCACAAAAACCCGCATTCCTGCGATGGTGTCCATTATCTACGCTTCGTTCATAGTAATTCAACATATGAATATATTATCGCCCAACTCTCAGCAAGTTATCTCTGGCTCCAGTGCAATCAAAAGAAGGAGCCATCTGATGACACATCCCCTCCGCATTCACAGCTTTCCGCTATCTGGCCACGCCCACCGGGTGGTTTTGTTCGCAAATTTAGCCGATATCCCTCATGACGTTGTCAATGTGGATTTGGCAGGCGGGGCGCATAAACAGGATGCGTTTCTGGCCTTGAACCCTGCAGGGCAAGTTCCGGTTTTAGAGGACGGCGATACTGTCGTGTGCGACAGCAACGCGATCCTCGTTTACCTCGCCCGCAAATACGCCCCTGACTATTTGCCCAATGATCCGGTGCTTGAGGCTGAGGTTCAGAAATTCCTGACCCTTGCCGCTGGCGAGCTCGCCTTCGGCCCCGCAGCCGCCCGGTTGATCAATGTGTTCAACGCACCTTTGGACAAGGCGTTTACCCACGCAACAGCAGCCAAAGTGTTGGGCAAGCTGGACGCACATCTGGACGGGCGCAATTGGCTGGTCGGTGATCGGCCCACAATCGCTGATGTGGCCATCTACAGCTACACCGCCCATGCCCCCGAAGGCGACGTTTCGTTGGAACCCTACCCGAATGTGCGTCAACTGCTGGCCAATATCGAAGCTTTGGAAGGGTTTGTTCCAATGCCCAAAACCGCAGCCGGGCTAAACGCCGCCTGAACCAGCATCTGAACCCACGAAACACTGAGAGGTCCGCCATGAACGCGCCAGTTCAAACCGAGCATTCTCCGTTTCACCGCGGCGAGCGCGAGATGCAGCGCCGCATCGGAAAACAGGACAGAATGGAAAAGATAGGCCGGACGGTGATCCGCCCGTTCATGCCGGACCAGCATCGTGAGTTCTTTGCACAGTTGCCCTTTGTATTTTTGGGCAGTGTTGATCAAGATGGCTGGCCCTGGGCATCAATCCTGTCGGGCCAGCCTGGATTTTTGTCCTCACCGAATGACAGACAGTTGAGACTGCAGGCCATGCCTCATACCAACGATCCATTGGCAGACACTCTGGTACGCGACACGCCGCTGGGTTTGCTGGGGCTTGAGCTTTCGACGCGGCGGCGGAATCGCCTGAATGCGACGATTGGTGAGGTATCAGAGACCGGCATACTGTTGGATGTGACCCAGTCTTTCGGGAATTGTCCGAAATACATTCAAACGCATGACATTGACTTCATCCGCGAGCCGGGCAGCAACTCGAAGAACTCAAAAATTGAGCGGTTCAATGAACTGGACACCGCCGCGCGCGACATGATCGCCTCAGCCAACGCATTCTACGTCGCAAGTTATGCAGACACCGATACGGGTCGCAGCGTTGACGTTTCGCATCGCGGCGGGCGGTCGGGGTTTGTGAAAGTGCAGGGCAACAGCCTTCTGGTGCCGGACTTTCAGGGGAATAACTTCTTCAACACGCTGGGCAACTTTCTGGTCACGCCGCGTGCAGGTTTACTATTTCCTGACTATCAAACCGGCGATGTTCTGATGCTGACAGGAACGGTAGACGTTTTGGAGGAACAGCATCCGGACATCGTGGGGTTTGAAGGTGCTCAACGCGGCTGGCGGTTTGAGTTGGTCAGCGGCATTCGGATACATGACGCGTTGCCGTTTCGTGCAGAACTGACCGAATATTCACCGACCAGCCTCGGCACGGGGAGTTGGACAACAAAAGCAAGGTAAGGGGTGGATACCCAGTTAGGTATGTCGCTCCGAGTCAGATATGTCGCAAATGCGCTAGTTCTGGCGGTTATCCAGCGCAACAAATAGATATGCGCCGTGTTTTAGCAACCAACCCATTGGACCGCCGGGCAACCGGCTGTGATCTCGTTGTGATGTGTCAATAGAAGCCTGCAGGGCGTTCTGATTGGTCGAAGTCACATGCAAAACGAGATGAAACATGACATATGCGCTGCGCCTGGCCATCGATATTGGCGGCACCTTTACCGATACGGTTTTGGTCGAAGGCGATGAGACGATACTGACCTCGGCCAAAACCCTGACGACCCATCAGAACCCGGCGGACGGGGCGATGGAGGGCGCGCAGCGGGTAATGGCCGCAAGCGGGCGGTCTCTGCCACAGGTGACAGGGTTCATCCATGGCACAACGCTGGCGACAAATGCGCTGATCGAACGGCGCGGGGCCGTGGTGGCCACGATCTGCACCGAAGGGTTCCGCGACATCCTCGATATCGGGTATGAGAGGCGCTATTCCCAATATGATATCAATCTGGAAAAGCCCGACCTTCTAGTCCCGCGTGAGCGATCCTTTGTGATCCGCGAACGTATGTCCGCCGAAGGCAAAGTGCTGATCCCGCTGGACGAGGCGCGGTTGGATGACCTGTTGGCTGAATTGGACACCTGCGGGGCCGAGGTTGTCGCGATCTGCCTGATGCACGCCTATGCCAACCCTGCGCATGAGCAGCGTCTGCGAGATCTTCTGGCCGAGCGCCGCCCAGACCTAACCGTCTCGATCTCATCCGATGTCAGTCCCGAAGCGCGCGAGTTCGACCGGCTCTGCACCACGGTCGCAAACGCATACATCCAGCCCTTGATGCAAAGCTATCTGGCCCGGTTCGTCGAGCAATTCGCAGCCGAGGGCGCAAGCTGCCCCATCCTGATGATGACAGCGGGAGGCGGTATGTGCACCATCGAAACCGCTGCGCGCTTTCCGATCCGCCTAGTCGAATCCGGCCCAGCGGGTGGGGCCATTCTGGCCGCACGCATAGCTGCGCAAGCGGGCCTCGATCAAGTTTTGTCCTTTGACATGGGCGGCACCACTGCCAAGCTCTGCCTGATAGACAACGCACGGCCACAGACTTCACGTTCTTTCGAAATCGCCCGCGCCGCGCGGTTCATCAAAGGCTCGGGCATGCCGGTGCGCATTCCGGTGATTGAGATGATCGAGATTGGTGCGGGGGGCGGCTCAATTGCCGGTGTGGACCGTCTGGGGCGCTTGACGGTGGGACCTAAATCCGCCGGGTCTGAGCCGGGACCGGTGGCTTTTATGCGTGGAGGCACCAGTCCCACAGTGACCGACAGTGACGTCGCACTGGGCTATATCGTTCCGGACACCTTTGCCGAGGGTCATATCCGGCTGGACCACGAAAGCGCCAAAGCCGCGCTGACCCGTGTGATTGGCGAGCGGTTGCAACTCGACGCCGTCGGTTCGGCGGATGGTGTCAGCCGCATTGTAGATGAAAGCATGGCCAGCGCCGGACGCATGCATGCTGTAGAAAGTGGCAAAGACCTCGGCCCACGCACAATGATCGCCTTTGGCGGCAATGGTCCGTTACACGCCAGCCGCGTCGCCCGTTCTGCCGGGGTGTCGCGGATCGTGATCCCGCCGAATCCGGGCGTCGGATCGGCTGTCGGCTTCCTGTTCGCACCGGTCTCGTTCGAGATAGTGCGCTCACACTATTCGCTGCTGAGCAGCATGGACCTGGACGGGGTGAACTCCTTGTTCGATGCGATGATTTCCGAGGCGAAAGAGGTCGTGGCCAAAGGGGCAAGCGATGCGCAAACTCAAACCAAGCGCACGGCTTTCATGCGTTATCTCGGGCAAGGGCACGAGATTGAAATCGCCTTGCCAGACCGAGCTCTGACGATCGATGACATTGCTCCATTGACCGCCGCCTTTGAGGAGGAGTACCGAAAACAATTCTCGCGCCCTGTGCCGGGGATGCAGATTGAAATCCTCAATTGGGCCGTCCGTGTGGCCACTTTGGACGCTGCAGTGCCGACAGTGCCCGATACGCCTCAACGTTGCGCAGTCATAGCGCCCGAGACGCGCCCGATCACCTGCGATGTGGATGGCATCGCAAAAGACGCGGGATTCATCGCGCGTGCCGATCTGAAACCCGGTGATCACGTGCCGGGACCAGCGCTGATCCATGAGCCCCAGACCACCACGCTCGTGTCCGCCGATTTTACGGCCCAAATGGATGCAATTGGCAACCTGGTGCTGATCCAGAACCAGAAAGGAGGCGCATGATGACAACCGACCTTTCCCCCGCTCGCCTACAAGTGATGTGGAACCGCCTGCTGGCGGTGGTTGAGGAACAGGGCCAGACCCTGATCCGCGCCGCCTTTTCCCCTATCGTGAGGGAATGCGGCGATATCTCTGCTGGAATCTTCGACGTCGATGGCCGGATGCTGGCCCAAGCAGTGACTGGCACGCCCGGACACATCAACACCATGGCCGAGGCGGTTCTACATCTGTGTCAGCGCTTTGCCATTCAAGACATGAGGCCCGGCGACATCTACATGACCAACGACCCCTGGCTGGCTTCAGGGCACCTGAACGACTTCCTGCTGATGATGCCTGCGTTCAAGGATGGTAAGGTGGCTGGGTTTACCTCCTGCACCTCACATCTGGTGGATTTGGGCGGTTTAGGCATGGGACCGGAAGGATCGGATGTTTACGACGAGGGCCTGCTGATCCCCCCTTGCAAGCTGGTCGAAGAAGGCACGCCAAATGCACTGCTGATGGACATCATCCGCGCCAACTCGCGCGAGCCGATTGCCAATGAGGGTGACATTTACGCCCTGATTGCCTGTTGTGAAACCGGGGTGAACCGACTGGTGGCGATGATGGAAGAGTTCGGGATCGACGATCTGGACCGCTTGGGCAGCTATATCATCGACACTTCGCGCAAAGGCGCGCTGGAGGCCATCGCCGAGGTGCCCGAAGGCGTTTACAAGAACGTGCTGCGCATGGACGGCTACGAGAATGAGCTGGAACTGCACGCCACGCTGACCGTTGCCAGCGACGGCATGCATGTGGATTTCAAGGGCACATCTGGTTGTTCCATGAAAGGCATCAATGTGCCGCTCAACTACGCCACGGCTTATACGGTCTTTGCCCTGCGCTGCATTGTAGGGCCCGATATTCCCAACAATGCGGGCTCGCTGGAACCGTTCACGGTGGATGGCCCAAAAGGTTGCATCCTGAACGCGCAGCGCCCGGTGCCGGTGGCGATGCGTCATACGTTGGGGCAGGTGACACCCGATCTGGTGCTGGGTTGCCTGCACCAGGCGCTGCCTGACAATGTTCCGGCTGAGGGTGCATCGTGCATGTTCGATCTACCCATGCGCCACGCGCCTGAGGTTGCGGCCAATGGCGGGCGCGAGTTTGCCATTGAACCCGTCCACAATGGCGGTACCGGCGCGAGACCCCACGCGGATGGTTTATCGGCCACGGCCTATCCGTCGGGTGTCTTTGGCTCTCAGGTCGAAATCACTGAAAGCGTGGCCCCAGTGATCATGTGGCGGCGCGAGTTGCTGCCGGATTCGGGCGGGGCGGGCAAGTATCGCGGCGGGTTGGGGCAGAGGATCGAAATGACCTCGTCCAACGGTGCGCCCTTCATTGTGTTCTTGTCGGTCGAGCGGCTGAAATTCCCCGCTTTGGGCCGCGTGGGTGGAAAGCCCGGCGCGCTTGGGCGTATCCGGTTCCGAAATAGTGACCGCGACATCCCCGGCAAGGGCGAATTGCGAGTCGAAGGCGGGGACTACCTTATCTTCGACACGCCCGGAGGTGGCGGGTTCGGTGACCCGGCGGATCGGAACCCGGACGCGCTCGCGCTGGATCTAAAGCGCGGATTGGTAACATCCGAAGGGGCCAAGGCCTACGGAGGCAAGCCATGATCCGAGCAGTCGGCCATATCCGCGCGATGGCTCCCTACGCTTTGGCTGATCTTGGGGATGCAGGTACCGTTTCTCTGGCACAGAATGAAAGCGCCTTTCCGCCCAGTCCAATGGCCGTTGCCGCGGGGCGAGCGGTGATGGACCAAATGCCATATTATCCCGATCCGGACTGGCCTGACTTGCGCGCGACAATTGCCAAGGTGCATGACCTCGACCCTGAAATGACCCTGTGCGGCGCGGGCTCGATGGAACTGATCGGTTGCTTGATCCGTGCCTATGTCGGCCCGGGCGATGGGGTGTTGGGTACGGATTACTGCTATGCCTATGTGGCGTCTGCTACGGCGCAGGTGAAGGCTGATTATGTGGAGGCGCATGAGGTCGATCTGACCGTTTCGGTCGATGATATCTTGGCCGCTGTCACGCCCAAAACGCGGATTGTTTTTGTCTGCAACCCGGGCAATCCGACAGGAACTGTGATCCCGAATGCTGAAATCATCCGTCTTCGCAACGCTCTGCGAAACGACGTATTGCTCGTGGTCGATCAAGCCTATGCAGAGTTTGTAGATACAGACCAGAATCCGGCTGAGATTTTTTCCTTGGCGAAACGCGGTGATACGGTGGTTTTGCGCACGTTCTCAAAAGCATATGGGTTAGCGGGCGCTCGAGTGGGTTGGGGTGTCTTTCCCCCAGAGATTGCATCTGAGGTTCGGAAAGTCCTGAACCCGAACAACGTATCCATACCCTCGCAAGCCATGGCCACGGCAGCGATGCAGGATCAGGCGCATATGCGGAAAACAGTAAACTGTACGGCTTCTATCCGGGATCACTTTGCCAGTGAGTGCAGGGCGCTCGGCTTGACTGTACCGCACAGCCATACAAATTTTGTGCTGATCAGGTTTGCGGATGTCGAAACCGCTCGGAAAGCTGATCGCGCGCTGCGGGCCGAGGGTTTACTGATGCGGGGCATGTGCGGTTATGGGCTGGGCGATTGCCTGCGCGCCACGATCTGTCCGCAGGCGATCATGGATCGCTGCCTTGCCGTACTCAGAAAGGTAACGTCATGATCCAAGAGACCCGAACACGAGCTAAAATCGGTGTGTTGGTACCCTTCACCAACACCAATCTGGAAGCCGACATGATGCTGATGCGATGCCCGGATACGACAGTGCATTTTCAGCGCATGGGCGGGTATGACGTCGATGAAATCCCCGGCTCAGATCAGATGGCGGGGCTGGGTGCTTCGGATATAAGCCACGACCTGAGAATGATCGCGGGCGTTCGGCCTGATGTGGTGCTGTACGGCTGTACCTCTGCCACCCTGACGCATGGGCCGTCTTTCGACGCGCAACTGGCGCGGGATATCAAAGCCGCATCTGGGGCTATCACCTTCACCGCAGCCGGGGCCCTGGTACAGGCGATCAAAGCATTGGGTGTGGGCAAGGTCGGGTTCGCTTCACCCTATTTGGATGAGATCAACGTGCGGGCCGCAGATTTTCTTGCGCGGAACGACATCACCACTGTGCATTGTGCCGATATCGGGCGGGCGTTGGGGAACTATGGGCAGGGTGAGCTGACGCCGGATGAGGTTTTTGATCTTGCCTGTCGCGCAGATCACCCTGAGGCAAAGGCCATTGTGCTCAGCTGCACCGATATGCGCGCAGTCGAGGCGGTTAAGCAGATTGAACACCAGCTTGGAAAACCGGTTATCACCTCGAACCAGGCGATGATGTTTGCGCTGGTCCGCGTGTTGCGTCTGCCAAGACATAGCGGCCTTCCGGGCCACTTGTTTGACCACATGTGATCCAATACGGGCGTAATTCTCACGCAGATATGACCAGAATCCGCGGTGTGACCTCTTGTTCTCGATATTCCTTATCATTATTATCAGGTTTAGAATTCAGGTTCGCCGCATCTACCGCGGCACTAACGATTTTCGGGCGATGATGCAGGCAGTCAGATATCAGGCAGAAGAAGAATGGCGCCTTGCTCCGGTACAGCATTTGGCGGGTCGATCCATGGCGATCATCAACCATTTACGGATGGTGGCGCTGCGCTGCCGCGCGGCTGCGCAGGTCGATCTGGATCAGGCGTGTGCCTTGCTGCTGGCCGATCCAGAAGACGCGCAGATGCGCCATGCTGAAACACTGATGCGCGGGTTCCGTCAGGCAGTCGACAAACGACCGGTCTTTCACCGCCCCGGCTGCACCGAATTGTCTTTTGACGAGGCTTGGCTGGGTCGTCTGTTTGATGCAATCGAACGCGAGGATGATGACAGTTTCCGCTTTTTGATTCAGTCCCGCGTTTCGCGCTGGCGGCAGCGAAATCTAGCCTTCCTGATCCGCTCGATCTCCGAGCAATTCTACTATATTTAGAATCATTCTAAAAAGTTCTTGGAATTTCCGCCTGATCCTCTAAATAGATATCAGAACGCTGTTTTTGATCGTCAAAAGCAGAGCAAAATGTAGGAAAAAGGTGATTTCCATGACACAGACAGCCGTTGACCTGACCACCGACGCCCGCAGCGTCATCGCCGATGCGTTGAATCAATCTGTCGCCGAAACTGCCGTGGCGACCATGCTGGCACAGAACTTTCATTGGAATGTAACCGGAATGGCCTTTGGCCCGCTGCATGATCTGTTCCAGAAAATCTACGAGGATCACTTTATTGCACAAGATGATCTGGCCGAGCGGGTAAAGGCGCTGGACGCCCATGCCGAAGGCACGCTGGCGGGTATGCTGAAACGTTCGAAAGTAGAAGAGCATGACGGCCACGCCACCGACAAAGAGATGATCAAGCATATGATGGATGCTCAGGAAACGCTGGCTGCCACACTGGCCGGCGCGGGTGAACTGGCGGCCGAGCATGGTGATACCCTGACCGAAGATCTGTGCATCAGCCGTGGCCAGACCCACGAAAAATTTGCGTGGTTCCTGCGCGCTATGCTGCGCTAAGCTAGTTGGCCAGGGGAATCTTCAACTTGGCCTTCTTCTTCCTCAGCTTTTTCAGATAGGCCGGTCCCCAATGGGTGTACCGGCCCATTTTTTCCTGCTGACAGATCAACATCTGTACAAAAGCCTCTTGCTGGTCGGGGCGTTTTATCAACTTGAACAGTTTCTTTTGGGGTTTCGTCATCGAACAGCCGATGCAGTGGCCCTCGCGCCGAAATTTACACACATCGATACAGGGCGAGGGGACTTTCTTGCTCATCAAAACTACTCTTTGAATGGGTCACTCAAGGGTCGCCCCTAGCTGGGTTTGTGACTGTCACGTTTCAAATAAGGCGACTTGCTGATGATTTCGAGAGAGGCAGGTTCAAAATTGCGCCTCGCGGGCAATCATCACAACTGCCAAGACTGTTTGCGGCCCTTTCCCCGGGCAGAATGTCGTGGAATAAACCGCTAAAACAGGTCCGGTGTGCTAGCTCAATATGGACCCGGCAACGATTAGTGACAGGAACCCCGAAATGATCAAAGACAATCCCGATCTGATCGCGGCCATCCGTGACCGTTTCGCCCATGTAGAAAGCTGCCCGTTTCAGGGAGAGCGTATCTTCTTCGAAAACGCAGGCGGTGCGTTGACTTTGAAAAAAGTGGTTGAGACTTCGGCGTTTTATGCTGCGATCCCGGACAATCCAGGGCGGATCAATCCGGCCGGGCAGGGCACACAGAGTGTGATCAACAAAGCCAAGGCCGATCTAGGCGTGTTCATGAATGCCAGTTCAGGTCAGTTCTTTGCCGGGGAAAGCGGGACCGAGCTGTTGTTCCGTTTGATCCGAACCGCCTGTCTGGTTGCGCCGAAAGGGGCAAAGGTGATCGGGTCGTCGATCGAACACCCGGCGACCCGCAGCGCCGCGCGTCGCTGGGCTGAAATCGCCGAGCTCGAATACGTGAACGTGCAGCATGGCGATGATACTGGGTTGGTCACGGCCGAAGATTATGCTGCACTGATGACCCCGGATGTCGCGGTGGCCACGATCCTGCATGCCTCACCCGTGACGGGTATGGGCATGGACGTGGCCGCGATCTCAGCCGCGATCCGAGCGATTTCACCTGATTGCCTGATCATTGTGGATGGCATTCAACACGCAGCACATGGGCAGCTGGATCTGGATGCGTATGATGTCGATGGCTATGCCATTTCACCCTACAAGGTATTCTCGCGCCATGGCTATGGCATTGCGTGGATTTCCGACAAGCTAAGCACGCTGCCCCATGACATGCTGATCGACGCGCCTGCGACGGGGTGGGAGTTTGGCACCCGAGACGCCGGTTCGTATGCCACCATCTCCGACGTGATCGATTATTTTGTCTGGCTGGGCGGAGAGGTGTCGGACGAAAAGGAGCCGCGAAAACGGATCGAAGCCGCAGGCCGCGCTATTCATACCTATGAGACCCACCTGACCAACGCGATGATCAACGGGGTCGGCAACCTTCCGGGGCTGCGGGATATGGACCATATCCACATTCTGGCCGGGGCGGACAACACCGCGCGAGAAGGGCTGGTGTCGGTCGTCGTCGATGGAATCCCGTCGGAACAGGTGGTCGAAACCCTCAACCAGCAGGGCATCCGCACTCATGTCCGCAAGGCGGATCACTACTCAGGCAATGTGCTGACGCCGCTGGGCTTGTCGGACTGCATCCGTATCTCGCTGTGTCACTATAACACCGAACAGGAAGTGGCGCAGTTGCTGACCGCCCTGAAAGACATGGCAGCCTGAGCATATGAAAAAGCCCGACCAATAGGTCGGGCTTTTCTGCTATCAGATCAGACCTTTAGAAATGGGCCGATTTGGTCTTCGCGGGGGCCTGTACAGGTGGCGCGAATTTCGTCAGATCAATGCCTTCTACGGCAGTCTTGTACTCTTCGATCGTTGGCGTGCGGCCCAGGATGGCCGACAGGACCACAACCGGGGTCGAGGCCAGCAGGCTTTCACCTTTCTTATCCGGCGCATCCGCCACGACGCGGCCCTGGAACAGACGGGTTGAGGTGGCCAGAACCGTGTCGCCCTTGGCGGCTTTCTCCTGGTTGCCCATGCAAAGGTTACAACCCGGACGTTCAAGGTACAGGATGTTCTCGTAATCTGTACGGGCTTGCGTTTTGGGGAACAGATCGTCGAATTCGAACCCGGAATAGCGTTGAAGGATTTCCCAATCGCCTTCCGCCTTCAACTCATCAATGATGTTGTAGGTCGGCGCGGCCACAACTAGCGGCGCGTTAAACTCAACCTTGCCCGAGCCCTTTTCGAGGTTGCGCAGCATCTGCGCCACGATCTTCATGTCGCCCTTATGCACCATGCACGAGCCGACAAAGCCTAGATCGACATGCTTTTTGGCATTGTAGTACGAGATCGGGCGGATCGTGTCGTGGGTGTAGCGCTTGGACACATCCGCGTTGTTGACATCCGGATCGGCGATCATTGGCTCAATGATCTGATCCAGATCGACGACCACTTCAGCGAAATATTTCGCGTTGTCATCGGGTTGCAGCGCCGGTTTTTCACCCGATTTAATCTCCGCGATGCGCGCATTCGCGATATCGATCAGCTTTTGCAGCATGCCGTTTTCATGCTCCATGCCCTTGTCGATCATGATCTGAATGCGCGATTTGGCCAGCTCCAGCGAACCAATCAACGTCTCGTCATTCGAAATGCAGACCGAGGCTTTGGCCTTCATCTCAGCGGTCCAGTCGGTGAAGGTGAAGGCCTGATCCGCCAGTAGCGTGCCGATATGCACCTCGATCACACGGCCCTGGAAGACGTTGTCGCCATGCTGGTCCAGCATCTGCGCCTGCGTTGCATGCACCACGTCGCGGAAATCCATGTGCTCGGCCATCTGACCCTTGAAGGTCACCTTGACCGATTCCGGGATCGGCATCGAGGCTTCACCGGTTGCAAGCGCCAGCGCCACAGTACCCGAATCCGCGCCAAATGCCACGCCTTTGGACATACGGGTGTGGCTGTCGCCGCCGATGATGACCGACCAGTCATCTACGGTGATGTCGTTCAGCACCTTGTGGATCACGTCGGTCATCGAGTGATAGACGCCCTTGGGGTCACGACCGGTGACAAGGCCGAAATCATTCATGAACTTCATCAGGCGCGGGGTGTTGGCCTGTGCCTTTGCATCCCAGACCGAGGCGGTGTGACAGCCCGACTGATACGCCCCATCCACGCTGGGTGAGACCACTGTCGCAGCCATTGCTTCGAGTTCCTGCATGGTCATCAAACCGGTGGTGTCCTGTGAGCCAACAATGTTGACCCGGACGCGCACGTCAGACCCGGCATGCAGCGTCTTGCCCGGCGTTGTGCCCAGAGCGTTTTTGTTGAAAATCTTCTCAACTGCAGTCAGGCCCTGACCGTCATGGCTGATCTCTTTAGACGGCGCAAAAACCAGGGGGGCTTCAACACCCAGTGTCTCGGCCGCGATGGTTTGCAGCTTTTTGCCAAAGACAATGGCATATGAGCCACCGGCCTTCATGAATTCGACCTTCTGCGGCGTGAAGGATGCTGGAACATCGGCCAGTTCTTCGCCATTCTCACTTAGCAGCTTGTGGGTCTTGGTGTTGATCTTCAGCACCGTTCCTGTGGCAACCGAGTATTTCTCTTCAAGGATCGGATTGCCGTCATTGTTCAGGATCGCATTGCCATCTTTGTCGACCTTTTTGACCCAGTTCTTCAGGTCAAGGCCAATGCCGCCCGTCACGCCCACGGTGGTCAGGAAGATCGGCGAGATGCCATTGGTGCCCGCCACGACCGGAGCAATGTTGACGAAGGGCACATAGGGGCTGGCCTGTTTGCCGGTCCAAAGCGCCACGTTATTCACTCCCGACATACGGGACGAGCCCACACCCATCGTGCCTTTTTCCGCAATCAGCATCACGCGTTTACCGGGGTGTTTCAGCTTCAGCGCCTCAATTTCCTGCTGCGCAACCTCCGAGATCAGGCATTTTCCATGCAGTTCCCGATCAGCACGCGAATGCGCCTGATTGCCGGGTGACAGAAGATCGGTCGAGATATCACCTTCGGCTGCGACATAAGTCACGACTTCGATTTCTTCATCGATTTCGGGAAGCTTGGTAAAAAATTCGGCTTTGGCGTAGCTTTCAAGAATGTCTTTCGCGATCGGATTGCCGGCCTCAAAGGCGGCCTTCAGACGGTCGGTATCAGCGTCATAAAGGAACACTTGCGTTTTTAGCACCTCTGCCGCCTTGTCGGCGATTGCGGCATCTTCACCCAAGGCCAGATCCAACAGAACCTCGACCGAGGGGCCACCTTTCATATGTGACAGCAGCTCGAATGCAAACTCCTGCGTTATCTCTTCGACATCCGCGTCACCAAGAATGATCTCTTTCAGAAAGCGGGCCTTTTCACCGGCGGCGCTGGTTGTGCCGGGCAGCGTGTTGTAGATGAAATAGTTCAGTGAATCGGCGCGAAATTCGTTCTGTGGATCACGAATCTGATCGATAATCTCTTTCGCCAACGCGCCATCGTCGACGGGTTTGGGGCTCAGACCCTGCTCTTTGCGGGTTTCGATTTCACTCAGGTAATCTGTATAGAGGCTCATGGCATTTTCCGACGATTGGGGCGAGAGCGCGAGCTGTAGTTATCACCTCGCCATTCAATTTGTATGCGGCGGTATACGAAAAGGACGAAGGTTGCAAGAGCGTCGGCTATGGCGCGTTGCCCTGTCTTGCGGTTCAGCGAATGATGGCCACCCAGACATCTCCGACACGGAACTGGCTGGTTGCCCCAAGCCGCATGGGTTTGTCCGGCGCAGTTTGCCGACCGCGCACCCAGGTGCCATTCGAAGAGCCCAGATCACGGACCTGAAGCTGATTGCCTTTCGCAATCTGCAAGATACAGTGCCTGCCAGACGCCCCCTTGCTGCGTGTCAACGCCAGATCGGCCCAACCGGGATCGCGCCCGATTTTAATCTGGCGTGAGGATTTGAGACCCTGAACCTGATTGAACACAAGGCTTTTGCCGCGATCCGGCCCGGATTGCACAACCAACCGCCACAAAGGCACTGGTCGCGGGGCCATCGGGCTGAACCAGCGGATTCCAGCAGCCCGGTCATATCGCGCGGCGGTATTTGGGTTCAGACCTGTCAGGCCCAGCGTCATGATCTTTTTCATCGCCCGCGTGGACCTGCGCACGGGTGAGACAGGCTTGCCGCTTTTATCACGCATCGTCAGGCGCAGAACAAAGCGGCCCAGAGTTGCCCCGTTCAACACCCCTTCGCAGATCAGCCAGTAGATCAGCACCATCGCCAGATACAGCCCCGCCGACAGGGCTGGGCCCGCGCGTAGCAGGCCAAGCTCCTGCCGCAAGACCGGCTCAACGGTGGCGCAGACAAACGCCAGAAATATAAAATCGAACAGCGCCGCCGCGCTGAGCAGGCGGGCGGCGTTTTTGTCGTCCAAAGGGCCCCCGATCGCCATCACCGTGCCCCCAGCATTGTCAGAATCATGAACAGCGCTGCTCCGATTGAGCACAGCATGAGCGCATCACAATGAAGCCGCAGCGCATGTTTCCCGGCTGCGTTGGAGTTACGAAAATGAAACCCGGCGACCCACAAGGCAAGACCCATACCGACAATGGTGAACAGCAAGGTCTCGGACAGGATTTGCCGGTTCATGGCAACCGCCAACCAATCGGCAGCACCCACAATCAATCCACCCCACAGGATGGCAACAACATAGACAGCAAAGCTCAACGCCTCATTCCGGGAACGGCTGAGCCAAGTTACCAACGCCCCCAAACCCCAGCCCAATGCGGCGGCGATGAGAATCACCAAAATCATCCGAACGGGCAGCGAGAGTGTTACCACCTCAACATTAAAAACCATCCTAGAGGTATTGTTCGCGAAATTGGAACTAATACCCAGAATAGCCAATAACGCGCCAATACCGGCGCCGATATTTCCGGCAAATGCAAAAACCTCATTCGCCAGAACCATCTTGTCCCGTAAACCAAAGGGTAATCTCATCTTAAAACTCATCCTATGATCGAATGTTCAAAAGTATTTGGTCGAATGCCAATCGAATCAGTATTCTATCTTTGCAGGTCATTTGCGAATCGTTGATTGAAAATAAAAAATATGTGAGTTCTTAATCAACTAAGAAGAAAAATTGTTTTACGGAGTAACGAGATGCGTACAGTTGCAGTGTCATTTTTTGCTGCTATTTCCCTTCTACTGACAGCATGTACCGATGAGGCGTTCCAATCTGCTTCATCATCTTCAGTAGCTGGAAAAACCCAACAGGAAAAACAGCTGGAAAAGCAGGTCAAAAGCCTGGATCAGGTGTCTAAGGACATCATTGTTAACAATACAGTTCAGGGTGCGCTTGCTGGCGCGGTTGTTGGCTGTGGTCTCGGCCTTTTGCTCGGCGGCGACGCCGGGGATTGCGCGGCGGGTGCTGCGGCAGGCGGCCTGATCGGCGGTGTCGGCGGCAACCAGGTCGGCCGTCAGGCTGCTGCTAAGAATGTTGAAATCGTCAACAGCAAGCAGGTTCTGGCAAACCTGTCGAATGTCAGCAAACAGCTGAGCTCGGTCGAAGCAAACCTGCGTTCGGTATTGGCCTCGCAGAATGCTGAGCTGAAGTCGCTGCGCCGTCAGCTGGACGGTGGGCAGCTGTCTCAGTCGGCTTATAATCAGCGCGTCAATGCGATCAAATCCAACCGTCAGGTTGTGTCAAATGAGCTGAAGCGCAGTGAAAAGAACATGGACAGCACCATCTCGGAGCTGAAGACAGCGTCGAGCAAAGGTCAACCCGGCCTGGGCGGTGCAACAAATGCTGCGGTCAGCAACAAGAACCGGCTGGCACGGACGCGGGCATCCATCAACCTGCTTTAAATTTACATAGCCCGCGCCTGACCCAGGGCGCGGGTTTTCAATTGGTAAGAGTGAGATAATGACTTCAGATCTTCTTCGTTTTTCAAGACCTTTCGCCCTTGTCGCGGCCACCGTTGTTGCGGGTTGCACTGGTTCAACAGACCCAACAACGGCAACTTTGTTTGACAATATTGCCAATCTGAATTCCGGCGAATACGACCGCCAGATCGCCAACAATAAGGCGCAGGCGGATGCCATTATCGCTCAGAACAAAGCGGCCGAGCAGCGCAATGCGCAATTGGCGGCGCAGAGCAATGCCAACAAAACCGAAATCGCATCGCTGCGTAGACAGATTGCTGACGTCAAGGCGCAAGGCGCAAAGGCGAGGGCTGCATCGGCATCGGATCCTGTGAAACTGCAGCAGGTTCAAGCGTTGGACAATCAGCTGAATGCGGTTGAGCGCGACGTGAATAGCGGCGCGAGTTCTGCGGCGATCTCATCCGAACTGAGCCGGATCAAGTCGGCGTATCGCGCGCTGTCCATATAATTCTAATCACGTCAGGTCGGCGCTTGTCGGCACATGCGACGACCGGGACGTCTTGCCTGAGGGGGGTCTTGGGATCGTGACCTACGGATTTTCATGCAGATTGGTGGCGCTTGCTGCCGCTTTGGTCATTTCGGGCGTAGCCCACGCGCAAGAGGGTAAGACTCGCGCGCCAGCCACCGGGCTGGCTATCTTGGATTGTGCGCCCTCCGATCCCGCACCCGAGGACAGCTGCCTCGTGCGCGTACCTTCCGGCAATCAGCGTGGCGATATGAGCTTTCGCTCGCTTGGCGACGCACAGGCCGATTTCGAGTTTGTTAAATCTCTGGATGACATCCCAGGCAACCTGACCCTTTCGGCGACAATGGTTCTGATTGACCTCTCCGTTGGAGAGCGCAGCGCGCGTGTGCGCAGCTGGAACCGCGAGCGCGAGCTGATTTCGCGCGTTGTGACCAATCTACCAACGGATGAAAAAGTCGCGATCTATGGGTTCGGCAATGATATTGTTGAGTTATCGCCCTTTTCGACCAACCGTTCTCAGGCCGAAGACGTGGTTGAGGGGCTCGAGATTAAGGAACAGAACACCCGTCTGGTCGCCAACGCGACCCGTGCGATCGAATTGCTAAGCCAGCAAGATGACGTGCTGCTGAAGAACCTGATCCTGATCACGGACGGGGATGAGGAAGGTTTGGCCACGGTTGAAGAAATCACCGAGGCCGCCGAGCGCGAGGGCGTTTCGGTCTCGGCCCTTGGCATGTTCTGGCGGGCACAAGGCAATGCCCGCACCACGCGCGGCATTGACGTACTGAAACGCCTGACCGATCCGCAAAATGGCCTGATGGAAGAGGTGTTTTTGCAAAATCAATCTGACGCCAATACCGTGGTGTCAGATTTCATCCGGTCCTATGGCAATTCGGTCAAAGGCTCGGGCCTGATTGTGCCAGTAGGTGATCCGGCGCCTGCGCGCATTACCATCGAAATGATCGAACCGGTTGTCGGCCAGCCGGGACAAACCCAGACCAAGAGCTATTCTGCCGAGTTCCAGCCCGTGGTTGACCCAACGCCAGAGCCTGAACCAGAGCCCGCGCCAGAACCCGAGGATGAGATATTCGGCTTCCCCGCGCTCTACGTCTACATCGCGGGTGGAGTTCTTTTGCTGCTGCTTTTGCTGCTGGTTGTTCTGCTGGCGCGGCGCGGATCAGAGGGTGAGCCCGAAGATGATCTGGAGGCAGGTGACTTCGACGGTGGCGACGTAACCGGCATACCGCCCCTCCAGGATGAGACGCGCACGGTGGCCACTGCGCCCCAGCCGATTGCCTTTCTGGTGCGGGTGGACAACGGGCATCGTTTCCCGGTGCCAGCGGGCCGCTCGACCATTGGACGCAGCAGCACAAACGGTGTGGTCATCCCCGATGGCGGTGTGTCGCGCGTTCATGCGGAACTCAGCGGAACACCAGACGGCCGATTTACCATCAGCGACCTGGATAGTTTGAATGGTACGCTAATCAATGAGCGCAAAATCAAAGGCGCGCAGAGGATAAATGTGGGTGACACAGTGGGCCTTGGGTCCGTTCGCCTGAAACTGGTCCGGGCATAGTCCGGGGCCACACACACAGGAAAGGTGAAGACATGGGCAACGACAACAAGACAAGCTGGCTGTTCGACAAGGACGACGAAGAGCTGAATGACGATTTGGATTTTGGATCAGATGACGGGTTCACCGAAAGCATCTCGCCCTCGGATGACGAGGCGACACATGCCATGCCAAGCGGATCGTCCTTCAGCGAAGCGCCGACTGAATATGTCGAAGATGAGAAGACGCAGATCTACCATGGTGGTATGTCCAAGAACTTCTCGGACAAGGCCGAATTTGATCCGATGGTCGACCCGATTACCGGGTGGCTGGTTGTGGTCAAAGGTCCGGGGTTGGGCCAGTCGGTCAATCTGGGCTCGGGCATGAACACGCTGGGCCGCGACAGTGGCGAGCGCGTTGCATTGGATTTCGGTGACAAGATGATTTCCGGCAAGGACCATTTGCGTGTGATCTTCGACGATGCCAACCGGGTGTTTTTTGCTGCCCCGGGCACGGGCCGGAACATCAGCCGTATAAACGGTCAGATCGTGGCCACAACCATGCCGCTGGAAAACTACGCGCTGATCGAGTTGTCGAAACAGACGCATGTGCGCTTTGTGGCCTTCTGCAACGAGGATTTTGACTGGTCAGAGCTGGCCGACAGCGCTGACGACTGATCCCGATGACAATCATCAGCGGCAAACAAAGCCTCGGCCAGCGCGAAAATCAGGAAGACGCGTTCGATCTTGTCTATCAGAACGAACGCGACCCGAAATCCGACATCCTGATGCTGGTTGCCGATGGAATGGGTGGCCACGCTGGGGGGGAGGTTGCATCCAACCTAGCCCTGTCGGCGTTCAAGAAGCATTTCATCGGGGGCTCGGACGCGCCGCGCCCGCGGGACCGATTGCAGGAGTCGCTGACGGCGGCAAATGAAGCCTTGCGCCAGCGCATTGCCAGCCAGCCCGATTTGAAGGGCATGGGATGCACTCTGATCGCGGCGCTCAAGCTGGGCGATCGGCTGGTTTGGGTTTCCGTCGGTGACAGCAGCTTGTTTCTGTTGCGCGACGGACGCCTGAAAAAGCTGAATGCAGACCACTCGCTTTACGGCGAGTTGTTGCAGATGGTTGCCGCTGGCAAGATCACGCAGGAAGAAGCGGACAGCCACCCACGCCGCAATGCCTTGCGCTCGGCGCTGATGGGGGACCGGATTTCTCTGACTGACGTCAATGCGATCAGCCTGAAACCGGGTGATGTGGTTCTCTCCTGCTCGGATGGGCTGGATACCCTTTCGCAGCCTGAAATCCGGGATATCCTTCAAGGTGGCAAAAGCCGCGATATGCGCGGTGTCGCCTCGGATCTGTTGAACGCGGTCGAGGCGAAAGGAAAGCCGAAACAGGATAACACAACCGTTGTCGTCTACGCTCATGTCCAGGAGGGCATGAGCAGTATGCTGCGGGGAAGCCAATGGGCGTTTCACAATACCGGCGGCAATGGGAATACGCTTAAATATGCAGCTATTGGTCTGGGCGCATTGGCCGTTGTTGCTGCTGCTGGCGCATGGTTGCTGCGGCCTGATCCAGTCGAAGTCACGCCAGAGCCTGAGCCCGCCCCAAATCCGCCATCACAAGAGGAACGCAGTATCGGTGACAGCACAGTCGATGATGATCCAATTGTTTCCGACCCCAGTATCGAGGGGGAACCCTTAACTGAGCCGGAAGCGCAGGTGCCCGAAGCTGAGGGTGCAACCCCAGAAGAGCCCCCTGCACCCGAGGAAACGCCCCCACAACCCACCAAGCCATCTGCGCCTGAAGAACCAGAAAGCACAGTGCCGGTGGAGCCGGAAACGCCTGCACAGCCTCAGGAAGAGGATGATGTTCCAGTCGAAAACCCTGAGGGCGAAGGAAGGTAGTTCTGACCGTGTCGGTACATTTGCCAAAAGGAGAAACCTTTGCCGGTTACGTTCTCGGGGACGTATTGGGGCAGGGGGGCTTTGGCATCACCTACCGTTCGCGCAACCGCGAAACCGGCGAGCGGTTTGCGATCAAGGAGTATTTCCCCGCTGACTATGCAGATCGGGGTCCCGACAACGCTGTCTCGCCCACGTCCGAGGGGCGGCAGTCGTTCCACATGGGGCTTGAGGCCTTTCTGCAAGAGGCCAACCTTCTGCGCGATCTGCCTCAGCAACAGGGCCTGATGCGTGTGCGGGCCGCATTCCGCAAGCATGGTACGGCCTATTGCGTGATGGAGTACATTCACGGCGATCCACTGGATCGAATGCTGGCGCGCATGATTGAGGCCCGCGGATCAGTGCCGCCCGATCTGGTCACCACATTCCTGCATTCCATGCTGAATGCTTTGGATGCCGTGCATGATGTCGGTGTGGTTCACCGCGATATGAAACCGGCAAATGTCATGATCCGCAAAGACGGGCAACCCATCTTGATCGACTTTGGCGCGGCCCGCCTGATGGGAAAATCCAACGGTCTGGCGTCGATGTTCACCCGCAAATACGCCGCGATTGAGCAGTTTCCAGCGGACAAAACCGGATTGACTGGCAGCGTTCAGGAAGGACCCTGGAGTGATTTGTTTGCCCTGTCGGTCATCCTTTACGAAATGGTCTCGCAAAGCCTTCCGCCCAACGCCGAGGAGCGTTGGAAAGAAAAGCGGGCGACAGGCCGCGATCCTTACGTCCCCGTGCGTCACAACCTGAAACGCAACCGCGTTCAGGAGAAATATGACGACGCCTTGCTGAATGCTATCGATCTTGGCTGTAGGTTGCTGCCGCGTGATCGCATCCGCACAGCGCGTGACTATGCCCGGCTTGTGGGCATCGACCTGCATGGAGCGGCGCCGGGCCCAAGCCGACCGAAGCCAGAACCCCGTGCAAAACCTGCTAGCCGCCCGAGGCAGCGCTCCAAGAAAAAAGCCGGAGGCCGCAAGGCTTCTATATTTGTGTTGCTATTGATCCTGATCGTGGCAGTGACCGTCATTGCATATGGAATACTGACGTGAAAGTTGTGACTTTAACCCGTTCCCTTTGTCTTACAGCTGCCTGGCTGGTCGCGACGGTCTGTGCTGCCATTGCACAAATCGCGCCGGATATCGTGGCTGAAACGGACAAGGCCGTCGGGCGAGCCGTCGTGGATCTCAGCGGCGGGCAAGCGACTGGTTCGGGTTTTGTCCTGTCGGAACTGCCCGAAGGTGGCGGTTACTACTACATCACCAACCATCATGTGATTAACGGCGGCCTGAACATACAGGTCGGGTTCAAACAGGATGACCGGGTTTTTCTGTATGATGCAAAGGTCCTGCATGCCTCGCGCGAGCTGGATTTGGCCGTGCTGCGGATTGTCCCGCAGGAATCCAGCGGACATCGGCCCGGCTTTCTGTCTCTGCGAGAAGGCAAAGCACTGAAGGGTGAACAGGTGGCTGCCATCGGCTATCCCGGCTCCTCGGACCAGATCAATGCCGGGCGGGATATGTTGCCTTTTTTTGAAACAACAGTGACTCAGGGGGCGATCAGCAAGGTTGCTCCGGGGTCGTTCAATGAAACGGGGCGAACCCTCGAAATCGTACAGCACACCGCATCGGTCAACCCCGGCAATTCTGGCGGCCCCCTGATCGACTATTGCGGATCGGTTCTGGGGATCAACACGGTCATCTCGGTTTGGAACTCAGATGGTCGCACGCCAACAAACAACACATTCTGGGCCTCGTCCGCAAACCCAATATCCGGTTTTTTGCGGGATGCGGGCATACCCTTTAACGCGCACCAGCAGGAATGTGATCCTGACAACCCGGACTTTGTGGGCGGTGGCGCGAAAGACAACGGCCTGCTGATCATCCTGGCCGTGTTGGCTGGCGCCAGTGCGGCCGTAATCGGCGGCATCTATTTCGTTGTCTCGCAAAGCAAAAGCGGCGGCGGATCGAATTCTGCACGGGGGGGTGGATCGGCGAAATCCTCAGGAAGCGCCATTCTGGCCGTCAGCATGGATGGAAAATCCGAACGGTTCAGCGCCGCCCAACTCCAATCGGGTGTCACGATCGGGCGCGCCAGCGAGAACACGCTGACCATCACCGATCGCAACCTCAGCCGCCGCCACGCCAGCCTGTCCTTGCGGGGGCGCAAGATGATGCTGACCGATCTGGGCTCGTCCAACGGCACCAGGGTCGATGGCCGCCGTCTGAAACCGAATGAACCGGTGCAGATCAACACCAAATCGAAAGTCGAGCTTGGGGGGGTTGCGCTTGTCCTCAAACGCCCCTGATACGGTCCTGTCGATCCGCAACCTTGGGATCGAACGCGCGCCCGGTTTCTTCGTGGTGATCGAAGAGCTGGAGCTGAGCGCGGGCGAAACCATCGTTCTGGATGCGGTCAGCGGGGCGGGCAAAAGCACCGCGCTGGGGCTGATTGCCGGGGCGCTTCCGCTGACGGACCTGCCGGATATGCTGCATGTGATCGACGGAGTGACCGTCACACCTGAAACCCCAAGGGCCGAGTTTGCCGGGCCGGATAAACTGGGCTTTGTGCTGCAAACCAATACGCTGGTGCCGTATCTGAGTTTACAGGAGAATATTGAACTGCCCGTGCGTGTCGCGGGGCAGGTGCCAAATGTCGAATGGCAGGATCACCTGATCCGCGCTATGGGGCTAAGGGACCTGACCGCCCGCAAACCGGGTCAGTTATCGGTGGGTCAACGCCAACGCGCCTCGGTCGCGCGAGCCTTGCTGGGACGACCCGCGTTGCTGTTACTGGACGAGCCGGTTTCCGCCCTCGATCCCGCCAATGTAGCCGAGGTCGAAGGGTTGATCGTACATCTTGCTGCCGAGGCCGGGTCGGCCGTCGTGCTTGCCAGCCATCAGGCGCAAACGGGTGAGTTTGCGGATACCCCACGTGCCGATCACCGACTTCTGGATCATCAGGGGCAATCCTATTCGATCTTCTCAACAGCGGGCCGCGCGGCGGCGAGGGTGGCGTGATGGTTCGGATACCAGCCATGTTGGCCCTGCGCGAATTGCGCCATGACTGGCAGTCGGCATTGTGTTTTGTCGCCGCGCTGGCGGGCGTTCTGGGCCCGCTGCTGATCATTCTGGCGCTGAAGAACGGGATCATCGGCACCATGGTAGGCCGATTGATCGAGGACCCGTCGAACCGCGAAATCCTAGCCATCGGGGCCGAGCAGCATGATGCAGCCTTCTTCGCCGCCCTGGGCGCGCGGCAAGATGTCGGGTTCATCGTGCCTGCTACGCGCTCGATCAACACATCAGCCAACGCGGTGCGACATGAGGCGCAGCGCAAGTTGGAGCGTGCGGTGCCTCTGATCCCCTCAGCTGCGGGTGATCCGCTGATCGACGGCGAAGCGGTTGCGCCGGGTCGCGTGTGGGTCTCGGACAAGCTGGCGCAGGACCTTTCGGTCTCGGCCGGGGATACAGTTGACATGATCATCGGGCGCGAAGTGGATGGGCAACGCGAAAACGCCCGCCGCGATCTGCAGGTGATTGGCGTATTGCCCCCCGAAATTTGGCCGCGTCCTGCCATCTTTCTGTCGCTGCCCGATCTTCTGGCGGTCGAGCGGTTTCGCGACGATCTGACCTCGAACCCCGCAAACTGGACCGATCCGGTTGCCGAGCCCGAAACCTATGCCAGCTTTCGGCTTTATGCGCGTTCGCTTGAAGATATCGGAACCTTGTCGGCCCATCTGGCTGAACAGGGGCTGCAATCGCGCCCTCGGGCTGAAAACGCAGCCCTGTTACTGTCCTTCCGGCGCAATCTGAACATCCTGTTCACAGCTATTGCTGCACTCGCCATGTTTGGCTTCTGGGCGGCGATGTCCGCCAATCTGCGCGGGATGGTCGAACGGCAGCGTGTCATTTTCAGCCTGTTTTCCATGCTAACCATGCCCGACCGACAACGCTGTGTGATCCCGGTGGTCCAGAGCCTTGCGTTGGTGCTGGGCGGCGTGATTGCGACGCTGATCATCATCCTACCCTTCCTGCTGGCCATCAATGCCACGTTCGAAACCGCCCCGGGCGAATCCGTTGCGCGCCTCTATGCGGGCGATGTGATTGCGACGCTGGTTCTTGGCACCGTGACGGCAGTGACCGCCGCGATCTGGGCGGTGTTTGCCGTGCGTAATGTCGAACCTCAGGAGGTCTTGACCCATGCCTAAACTGACCCACCTCGCGCTCGCTTCACTGATTGGTCTTCTGACCCTGTCCGCAACCGCGCAGGCGCAGGAGATCACTTGGCGAGAGAAATACTTTAATCCACAGCCTGCCGATGGCGACCTGTCCCTGCCCATGCCTTGCGGCGGGGCGATGACGTTCCGCAAGGTGGCAACGCCCAACACCGATGGCGTCATCGGCGATGTCTCGGTCGTGTTGGGGCAGGAGGGCAGCGATCAGCCTTATCTGAACGGATTGCGCCGAGCATTTGTTTCTGGTGCCTTTGCCGATCCCGAAGGCGCGGCTAAGGGCTATTTCTATATGGCCAAGTATGAGCTGGCGCAGGCGCAATGGGATGTGGTCATGGTTGGCTGCCCCGACAAGGAACCGCGTCGCCGGGGTTTTGTCCCGGCGGTTGGACAAACCAAGCTGGACTATCAGCGCTTTGCGGAAACCTACACGCTATGGCTGATGGAAAATGCGTCCGACAGTCTGCCCCGCGTCGATGATACGCGGGCCTATCTGCGCCTACCCACCGAAGAAGAATGGGAATACTCCGCCCGTGGTGGTTTGGCGGTGGATCAATCCCTGTTCCGTGCCCCCTTGCCTCCGGTGCCCGAAGGTACGCCGCAGGATGAATACATCGCCCATGGCGGTACGGCCTCCGCCGGGGGTAAGCTACAGGTCGTGGGCTCATTGCGTCCCAACCCGTTGGGTCTGCATGATATGCTGGGCAATGCAGCCGAGATCGTTGGGGATCCTTTTGCTCTGGTCCGCCACGGGCGCCTGCATGGTCAGGCCGGTGGCTTTGTGAAACGCGGTGGCGATGCGCGGACGCCTTTGGCAGACATCACATCCTCGACCCGGTTCGAGGTTCCGCCCTTTGACATCCTGTCCAATACCGCCTCGGCGGATCGCTTCACCGGTACCCGATTGGTACTGCAGGGCCTGGCCATCACCTCGGCGGATCAGGATCAGGCGCTGAAGGACGGGCTCGCCGAACTGGCGCGTCCGGATGAAGGACTGGCCTCGGCCGCAAGCGAACAAGAGGCGATGGAGTTGCTGGATGAGATATCCGCGGAAACCCTGTCGGATCGAACCAAGACGCAATTGGCGGTGATCAAGGACACGCTGAACAGGGGCCGGGTTGAGCGCAACGCACAAAGGGATCAATCGGTCAGGCTGATCCTGACCTCGGGCGTTCTGGTCTGCGGCCAGGCGCTGCGCCGCTATCTGAACGCTCTGATCTCAATGCTGACAATCCAGCCCGAGCTTGACGCCATCGAACGCGAGGCGCGCGCCGCCGGGGATCAGGAGTTGTTGAAGGAAATTGAGATCGCCCGACAAGAGGCCGCCGCAAAACTCAGGGAAATCGAAGAGAAAGCAAAGGCGGATGTGGTTGAATATGCCAACCTGATCGAAGGGTTGGTCGATCAATACTCGCCCGTGCTGCTACGCAAACAGATCGATTTCATCTACCCCACCGAAGAAAGCCGGGGACGTGAGCGGGCAAACTGTCTGGCGCTGGTGCAGGATCATATCGGCGCGCGCAGCGTCGCGGGATATTCGGATTTGGATCAAATAGCGGACGATATTCAGGGGCTGGCCCTATCGTTCATGGAAGAATGACTTGGAAAGGTTGAAGAATGAGGGATGTATTGAACAAATCGCTGGAGGTTCTGGTTTGGATCACCACCGCGCTGTCGATTATCTTTTTCTGTTTCACCGCTGTGACCATGCTGCGTCTGTCGCCGCTCGGTCCGGATACAACCACGATCATCGCCGCTTTCCTGACGGTGGTGTTCGGGATCACATCGTCGCTGGTATTTGCCGGTATCTGCTTTCAGATCATGGATATCCGCACCTTTAGCAAGCACAGCGCCATCAGCCTGAAAAACCGGAGGTAAGGACACCCATGGAACATTCGGTACTTGGCCTGAAACCCGGCAGCGTTCTGCAGGATACGTATGAGATCAAATCCCTGCTGGGCGAGGGCGGCATGGGGGCCACATTTCGTGGCCTGAACCGGGCCAGCGGGCATGAGGTGGCGATCAAGGTCATGACGCCCAGCTTTGCCAAGAACCAAAAAGCGGTTGATCTGTTCCGGCGCGAGGCGAACCTGCTGCGTACCGTGCGCAGTGATGCCGTGGTGCGGTTCGAGACCTCGATGCTGGACAAGGATGGCCGTCTGTTCCTGGTGATGGAATTTGTGCCCGGTCATCCGTTGGCGCACTACCTGAAAAAGGGGGCAAGGCTGTCCTCGGACGATGTGTTGAAACTGGGTCTACGCCTGTCGCAAGGGCTTGAGGCCATTCACAAGCTGGGCATCGTCCACCGCGATGTGGCCCCGGATAATGTGATGATCTCACATGATGATATCAATCAGGCCAAATTCATTGATTTCGGCTTGGCCTCAGACAGTGTTGGCACGGACAAATCCATCATTGGGGACAGTTTTGCAGGCAAGCTGCGCTATTGCGCGCCGGAACAGTTGGGCCTGTTTGGCAATGAGGTGTCTACCGCCACGGACGCCTATGCGCTGGGGCTGGTTCTGATGCGAACCTCAGGGCTGGAGCTACCGGGTGAGGGCAAAGGGTTCGCAGCGGTCGAAGACCGGAAAGCAGACGTCAAGATCACCGATCCCAAGGTCGCCCCTGGTTTGAAATGGGCGCTGGAGCAGTTGCTGAAAGCCAACCCCAAAGACCGCCCTTCGGACCTGCCCGGATTGTTCCACAAAGCCTTGAGCGGTGAGGTGAAAAAAACGCCCTCGGCACGGGCGACCCCCGCCAAGGACGCAGCACCGTCGGATAAGACCTCAGGCGGCAGCAATATGCCCATGATCGCCGCAGGTGTGGTGGCGCTGGCGGTCATAGCAGGCGCTGCGTGGTATTTTCTTGCAGGACCCGGTGGTCAGTCGGCCAAGGTCAACGAGTCCGTTGTCGTTGCGCAAGAGGCGGTCGCCGCAGACAACCCGCTGACCGCAGCGCGCGATCTGCTGGCGGCGGGTGGCGCACAGAACCTTGATGCCGCCCTGGGCGCGCTGATTGCCATCAGCAATGATCAGGAACTTTCGGAACAGGACCGGGCGGACGCCAATATCCTGATTGCCGAAATGTATGACCCCGAGACCCATAGCACTGTGACTTCCCCTTTCCCGCGCCCCAACGCCTCGGCGGCGCGGCGGTATTACCAGCGTGCGGCTGATCTGGGATCAGACCCGGCACGCGAGGCCCTGAACAGGTTGGGCGAGTGAGGAAACGGATATGATGTTGAAACGGATACTCCTTCTTGTAACGGCACTGGCGCTGGCGGGGCCGGTTCTGGCGCAGTCGAAATCACCATTGCCGATCGAGGGCAAAACCAGCCTGTTCCAGCGCGTGCTGATCCGCGAGCGGATCGAGGCGCGAACAGAGCCTGAAAGCGAAGCTCCTGGCAAAGCCCTTTCGCCGCTGCAGGTATTCTTTGTGTATGACCGCGATGGCGACTGGATGCAGATCGGGGCCACTGATCGGGGGGAAGACCTGATGTGGGTGCCTCAGGCCGCGACGGTCGACTGGAACCAGAACATCGTTGCGACGCTGGAAGGCAGTGACAATGTGAGCCGGGTTTTGTTCTTCAACGATATCGACCCGATTTACGACATCATCGAAAGCGAAAACCCCGCCAATCTGGCTGCGGATGCGCGGGATGAAGCACTGGCGGCCGAGCAAGGCGGCGAACCGTCGGAAACCGTGATCGCCCTTGGCCCGCGTGAGACGATCGATCAACGGCAGAACCTGTACGTGATGCCGATCCTGTCGACCGAAGAGGCGGTGTTCGATATCGGGCCCTTCGTTAACCTTCTGCAAGTTGCCGTCGCCAGCGCAAATGCGCCGAACCCACCAGCCGCCCCAAGTGGTCAGGCTGCGGGTGACCTTAAAACCGGGGTGGTCTTTGTCGTCGACACGACCATTTCCATGGAACCCTATATCCGCGCCACCCGCGATGCACTGCAGGAAGTGTACCGCGAGGCAGCGTCCTCCGACGCCGCCGATGCGGTTAGCTTTGCCCTAGTGGGTTATCGTGACAGCCTGCAAGCTGCACCCGAGCTAGGTTATGACGTCAAGACCTTTGTGGATTTGCAGCAGGGGTTGAATGTCGAAAACTTCCTGGCCGGGATCGACCAGATGCAGGAGGCAAAGGCCAGCAGCAAGAATTTCCGCGAAGACAGCTATCGCGGGATTGAACATGCGCTACAGGATATGGATTGGAGCGACTTTGGAAGCCGGTTCATCGTTCTGGTGACCGATGCAGGTCCGCGCGAATTTGATGATGAATACTCCTCGACCGGTCTGAGCGCTGAAAGCCTGAACCGCCTTATTCGCGAGCGGATCGGGGGCGCCATGGCCGTCATGCATCTGCGCACCGCGCGCGGAGCCAAGGATCACCCCTCGGCCGAGGCGGCCTATAAACAACTAACCGCGTTTCCGAACTCGGCGCCGCTGTATTTTCCCATCGAGAACGGCGATCCCACCATCTACAAGGACACGGCCCGCCAATTGGGTCAGTTCGTGGCGCAACAGGCGTCATCTTATCGCGGCAGCGACGGGGACGCCCTATTGGATGAAGATGCAATCGTCGATGAGGCCGAAGGCGGGCTGTTCAGCGGGCTCAACACCGCCAGCCGCACGATGCAGCTGGCCTATCTTGGTCGGACCGAAGGCGCGCAAGCACCCGATCTGTTCGAGGCTTATGTCGCCGACCGAGATTTCGACCGCACCGGTTTGAAACCACTGTCTATCCGTCTGCTGATCTCGAAAGCCGACCTGAGCAATCTGGAAGAAGCGTTGCGGATCATCGTGGATCAGGCTGAACGGAACGTGGTGAACCCTGATCAGTTCTTTACCCAAGTTCTAGGTGTCGCCGCTGATATGAGCCGTCGCCCTGATCAGGTGTCACGCCAATCCGATCCAAGCCTGGCCGTGGCAGTGGCTTTGGACGAGTATCTGGCCGATTTGCCTTATAAATCACAGATTATGGCCATTACCGAAGACGATTGGGTTCGTCTGCCCATTTCTGAACAGCAGACCATCGTCAATGGCCTCTATGACAAGATCGAACGCTATCGTCGCTACAATGAATCGACGGATCAGTGGGTCGACTATCTGGGGGCAGGGCCGCAGGCGGGCAATCTATTGTATCCCATGTTGTTGGACGATCTGCCCTAGAACAGGTGAACAATCCAATAAAAACCGGGGCCTCGGGATACTTCCGCTGCCCCGGTTTTTTTTATTCTGCGACCTTAGTTTTTTCAGCACTCTTTTTAAACTGTTGGTCATAAAGCCTGCGGAAGCTGCCGTTGCGGGCGATCAGCTGATCCAGATTGCCTTGTTCGACAACGGCCCCGTCCTGAATCACCATGATATTGTCCGCTTCAAGAATCGTGGACAGACGGTGCGCGATGACGACCACTGTCATGTCCTTTGTCAGCGCATCCAGCGCTTCGCGCACCAAGTTTTCGGATTCTGCATCGAGAGCGCTCGTGGCTTCGTCCAGCAACAGAATCTCAGCCTTACGCAAAATCGCGCGCGCAATAGCCAGACGCTGTTTCTGACCCCCGGAGAGGAAGGCACCGTTCTCACCGACCAGAGTATCATAACCATTCGGCAGCTCGGAAATGAAATCATGTGCGTGTGCGGCACGGGCCGCGTCAAAGATTTCCTCATCGGTTGCATCAGGCGCGGCAAAGCGAAGGTTCTGCATCACCGTCGTCGAGAACAGGAAGGTATCCTGGCCCACGTAAGAGATTTTCTTGCGCAGCGACGCAAAACTCGCATGGCGGACATCATGGCCATCGATTTCGACTGTGCCTTCATTGGGGTCGTAAAACCGCATGATCAATCCGAAAATCGTAGACTTGCCACCCCCGGACTGGCCGACCAAAGCAGTGGTTTGCCGCGCTGCAAAGGTTACGCTCATATCTTCGATCACTGAAATTGAGCCCTGATAGCCAAAGGTCACATTGCGCAGCGCGATCTCACCTGGACCGTCCGGAATATCCTCTGCGTCGGGACTCTCGGTCATCGTGTCTTCTTGATCCAGCAACCCGAATACCAGGCTTACGCCAACCATCGCTGCTTCGATCTGAACGCGCATCTTCGACAGGCGTTTAGCTGGCTCATAAGCCATCAGTAACGCGGTGATGAACGACATCAGTTGACCTGCAGTGGGTTGCTCAGCCCCAGCAATTCCCAGTGTGCTGACGATCAGAACGCCCGCAATAGCCAGACCGGCCAGAAACTCCATCAACGGGCTGGCAATCGCTTGCAGGCGTGCAATATCGTTGGAGCGTGCCTCGACCTTTCGGATCGCGGTATCCATTCGTTTCGTCATCAACTCTTCGAGCGACAACACTTTTATCACTTTGATTCCAGCTGAGGTTTCTTGGAGCACGCGGATAATCTCAGCAAGCGATGTGAATTCCGCTTGCATGATCTTTCGCACACTTTTCAGCAGTTGACGAACTCCGAGCAATGCTATCGGACCGACAATCAGAAACATAACTGACAAAAGTGGCTGCTGATAAACCATAACAGCGATCAGACCCACGAGTGTGAGCAGGTCTCGTACAAAGCCGGTTACGAGCACATCGATCAAAGTACGGGCGGCTTGTGCACCGTGCGTCGTTCGCATCAAAAGTTCTGATGATTCGTTTTGGCCAAAAAAATCGACACCGTGCCGAAGGAGTTTACGAAAAACTTTATCTTGCTGCGCAGCAACAATCCGATTTCCAGCCCGGGCGAGGTAAATCGCCTGAATATAGGTTGCCGCAGCTTTTAACAGGAACAAGCCAACAACTGATAGTGCGATAATCGGAGCCCACCCACGCATCTCCGGGCTGGTCATGGCATCGACGATGTACTCCATCATATAGGCCGCGCCCGCAGTGGTGGCAGCGACCAATATCATCGCCACGATTGCGATCCCGTACATCCAGCCTTGTGCATAGAAGCTTTCGCCAATCAGGCGGCCCATATAGCCGGACCGCCACTTGTTCCAGGCGCGCTTAATCATTGCATTCTCCAGATCATGAAACCATGCGCTCGCTCAGATAACCTAAAATCATTTTGGCCAAAAGGGCAGATACCCAAGCGTGACAGAGTGACCTTTCAATTGGTCGCGTATGGACGACGACAACGCGCCATCGGTTAGGCGTGCACAGTTAGGCACGATCCAGGCACGATGCAACAGCAAGCAGAACAAATGGAGGCAATTCGGTACTTCGATAGCCCTGATCCCAACGGTTACATCCTTGAGGGATATCAGAGTTTGTGCAACTGAGCGGATATTTGCCGCCGGGGCAGGGCAGGCAGTTCGCACAGGTTTAGCCTGCGTTTATCGCTTGTGATTGTTATACTTGGCCCTTAGAACCCTGCCAGATTTCGTTTAGGTAAGCCGCCCGTGTCGATTAGAGCCGTCATTCTAAGCCTTCCAAAGGACGTTGATCGGCGTAACGCATGTCAGACGGAATGTACGCAGCTGGGACTACCGCACTCAGTTCTTCGACGCAATCTACGGCGATCAACTGTTCGACGCGGATGTATCGCGCATTTACGATGCCAAAAGGAACCGGCGCGCGTTCAAGCGTCCGCTCAGCCGCAATGAAATAGCCTGCGCCTTGGGCCATCTGAAAATCTGGCAAGCAATCGCTGAGACCGAAGATACCCTGACCCTTGTGCTGGAAGATGATGCGACATTCATTCAGAACCCGATGCAATTTCTGGATGCATTGTCCAAGTCATCGGGGCGCTATCAAGACGTTATGATCAAACTGGACGGCGTGGCAGGGAGTGGCGAGCAGGTTTTGGGGACGGTCGCAGATCAGAGCCTGGTCCTGTCGGATCGGCTGCCTCCTAGAACAACAGGCTATATCATTGGCCGCACGGTGGCGACACATCTGGCGGCTGTCCATGCCCCGTTTGCGCGCCCCGTTGATATCGACCTCAAATTCTACTGGGAACACAAAGTGCCAATTCTGACCTTGGCGAACCAAATGGTTGCAGAACGCGGAACTTTTGACAGCACGATCGAGGCCAACCGCAACAGCAAAAAAAAAGCGGTTCCTCTCCGGGGCGCTTTCTAAGCAATGCGCTCTACCAGATCAGATATAGCTACGGGCGACTCAGTCATCCCCTCAAACCCACCGAAATTGCGGGGCTCGCACCCCTGCTAAACAGCCAAAGCGGCGCTCAGGACAGATCATGAAAGAAAATCTTGTTGTTGTCCGTGCAGGCGGAAAATCCTTGCATCCCCGCTGGCAAGAGATCGCGTACGAAGATCGCAACTATGATCTGCTAATCAGCTTTTTCTCGGATGAGGCATTTGCGGCGTTCAAGCCCGAACCAGGGGGCGATGCCGTTTTGGTCAAAGGCGGAAAATGGGACGGCCTGTTTCTGACGCTTTCGAGCCGAGACCTTGAGGCATATGATTACGTCGGGCTGCCAGATGACGATCTGGATATTGCTGCCGAGGATGTGAATGCTCTGTTCGACACCATGGATGCCCATGGGTTGAGGATCGCGCTGAGCCTCCCCAACTGAACTGGTCCACCGTTATGTTTAGGAAACGGAGGAGCACGAATGGCAAACAAGAGACCGAAGCCCGAAGAGATTGTCTTGAAGTTACGGCAGGTTGAGGTTCTGCTGGGTCAAGGCATGTCTCGTTTTGATGCGATCAGGCTGATCGGCGTTGTTGAACAAACCTATTGCCGCTGGCGAAAGAAATGAGCCGTTGAAGGCACCATTGGTTCGAGCCCAACGGCGAATGCGGAATGGGTGTAGATCAGTTGAAAGAACTGAAGCGGCTTCAGAAAGAGAACGAGCAGCTAAGACGCGCGGTGTCTGATCTGACTCTGGACAAGCTGATTCTGACGGAAGCCGCAAAGGATGAAGGGCGTCAAGGAAACCATCCAGTGGATGTTTTTCAGCCCTGAACGCGAAGCCCTATTGAGCCCCGCTCGTCGTCGTGCCTGCATCAGCCATGTACGCAACCAGCTGAACGTTTCCGAGAGACGCGCCTGCCGCGTGCTTGGGCAACACCGGTCCACGCAACGGCACGTCGCACAAGGTCGCGCAGACGAAGACCGGCTGGTGGCCGACATGATCGAGCTGACCCGTCAATACGGCCGATATGGCTATCGCAGGATCGCAGCGCTGCTGAGAGAGGCTGGGTGGTCTGTCAGCGACGGACGGATTGAACGGCTTTGGCGACGAGAGGGGCTGAAAGTGCCAGTGAAACAACCGAAGAAAGGACGGCTCTGGCTGAACGATGGCTCGTGTGTCCGGCTTCGACCAGAGCATCGCAACCACGTGTGGAGCTATGACTTCGTTCATTGCCGAACTGACGATGGCCAAGCCTTTCGGACGCTGAACATCCTTGATGAGCATAGCCGGGAGTGCCTGGCGATTAGAGTGAAGCGCAAGCTGAACTCGACCGATGTAATCGATGTCCTGACAGACCTGTTCATACTTCGAGGAGCACCCCGTTTCATACGTTCAGACAATGGGCCGGAATTTGTCGCCCAGGCTGTCCGAGACTGGATCGCCGCCGTTGGCGCCAAGACGGCTTACATCGAACCTGGCAGCCCGTGGGAGAACGGATACTGTGAAAGCTTCAACGGTAGGTTCAGAGACGAGCTGCTCAACGGAGAGATCTTCTACTGCTTGCGCGAAGCTCAAATCCTGATCGAACAATGGAGGAGACATTACAACACAAAACGCCCACACAGTGCTCCGGGCTATCGCCCGCCAGCGCCCGAAACCATCATCCTGATGGATCAAAGGCCGATGATGCACCAAGACCGCTTACTTCTGTGCCTGGCTCTCGCTCTATCAACGACCTGATGTGACTTGGCGGGTGAGACACTTCACCGTTTGGTCGAATTGTTAATCATTCCGTCTACCGTGATCTAAAGAAGCGCTTGAGCCGACGCTGATGCGCGTCAAAGTATTGCCACAACTCGACCTTAGATTGCGGCGAGAAAAGTACTCGACCGCACCATATGATTCGTAAAGCAACACTTAGATGAACCCCTTCTCTTGTCAGATGCCGATACAACACTGTGCTACCGCCAGTTTCGAACTGTGCCTCTGCAGTAACCGGGGTCGATTTCTAACCTGAAACCGATGCCGCGTTAACACACTGGTATTGCATTCCCGCGCGCAAACCAGCCATCTAGTGAAAAACATATAACAAAGTAAGACTTCGAAAGCAGTAAAATGTTCACCTACGTAGCTCCTCCCTCGTCCTCGTCGCCTCTTAGTGCCATTCAGGGCAACTATGTTTTTGGCGATGGGAATCCAAACACAGTAACGACCATCACATATAGTTTTGGCGAATATCTGGACACGGGTGATTGGACACCAACGCTCAAGGCCCAGTTCAGAATGGCGTTGAGCGCGATTGAAGCGGTGGCAAACATAAACTTTGTCGAGATAAGCAATACCGGCAGCGCGGACCTCATCGAGGTTGTGGCGCCCAGCTCGTTTTTTAGTCGCCCGACGACACTGGGCTTTCACCAAGTGCCTGGCCCTGGGGGCGGCGCGCCTTTGTTCGGCGCATTCAATACAGATTACTGGAATGCTGCGAATGGGTCGCCGGGCGGTTACTTCTTCACGACAATCCTGCACGAGATCGGTCATGCTTTGGGGCTGGGGCACCCCCATGACAACGGGCTAGGTACGACAGTTATGGCTGGCGTGACCAACCCCTTCAACTCCTTTGGTGTGTCGAACCTGAACCAGGGTATTTTTACCGTCATGTCCTATAATGACGGATGGACCAGCCAAAATGGAATTCTACCGGTATCCGCAACCTATGGTGGCTCTACCGGATTGGGTGCGTTGGACATTGCCGCCCTGCAAGCCATGTACGGCGCCAACACGTCGACCAACTCTGGCAACAACACCTACACGCTGGCATCCTTTAACACCGCGGGTACCGGCTATCAGGCCATCTGGGATACCGGTGGGATCGATACATTGTCCCACACAGGCGCCAACAGCGCTGTCCTCGACCTTCGTCCAGCAACGCTTGACTACACCGCAACGGGTGGTGGCGCGGTTTCGCTTGTCTATGGTATAAAGGGCGGGTTCACTATCGCGCATGGCGTCGTGATCGAGAACGCGTCCGGAGGATCCGGTGACGATGCGATCGTCGGTAATACTGCGGTGAATGGGCTATCTGGCAACGGGGGCAACGATACCTTCTATTCTGTGTCCAATGGCTCCAACAACAACGTGATCAATGGCGGCAGCGGCAATGACACGATCCATGTCGCTGCAGGAACTGGTGCCGACATAGTCGACGGTGGGGCCGACGACGACATCGCTATCGTATCCAGCAATGCTGGGTCATTCACTGGTGGCACAGGCATTGATACGATCCGCTTCATCAGCGCCACGTCTGGCTATCTGTTTCTAGACAACGGGGCAACTTTCGGGTTCTTGAATGTTATCACCCGCGTCGTGTTCACCGTTTACAATGATGTGGAACTATTCGAGTTCTCCAATGTTGGGCAAGCATTCACGCAATCGCAAGTGATGCAAGCCATGCAGGTCAGCGACGTCGAAACCAACGGGACAGTTCTGCAACACGCAGCGCAGGGTATTTATGTCTTGGACGGAGGAACCGACAATATCGCTTTGACCTATAATGGTCAGGTCATGGGACAGAACTCTCTGGCAGGTTGGAACGCCGTTCAGGCAGAAGAAACCGCTTCTGGCTATCGGGTGCTATGGCAGAACGTAGATGGCAGTTATTCCGAGTGGTTCCTGAACAGCCAAGGCCAGTTTGTCAGCAATGTGGTTGTCGGAAATGTTGTTGATCTGGAAGCCGTATATGGCGCGGATATCAATGGCGACGGCACGATTGGCCATACGACCACGACCGTCGAAAATACCGGATCCATCACGCTTCAGAATTCGACGCAAAACGGCTACATCATCGACGGCAACAAAACGCTGAGCCTGAACGGTCAAAACATTGGCGAAAATACTCTGCCCGGTTGGTCCGCAGTGCAGGTAGAGGCCTTTGGTGATGGCTACAAAGTACTGATGAAAAACATAAATGGCACCTATGCTGAATGGGAGCTGAATAGCGCTGGTGAGTACGTCGCAGCCACGCTGATCAACAATGTTGTGGATGTCGAAACCTTCTACGGCGCCGATATCAACGGCGATGCCAATATCGGCCATGTCCTCCTCGCTAACATTGATACCAACGGGGCCGTAAACCTGGCTGTTTCAACGCAAGATGCTTATGTGGTGGATGGCACCAAGACATTGACCCTGAATGGTCAGAAGATCGGCCCCAACAGCATCCCCGGCTGGCAGGCCATACAGGCAGAAGCGTATTCAGGTGGATATAAGGTTCTGCTTCGCAACTCAGACGGCACGTATGCCGAATGGACGCTGGACAGTACCGGAGCTTACGTCAGCAGCGCGATCGCAGGTAACGTATACGACCTTGAAACATTCTATAGCGTAGAGCTGAATGGTGACAGCACAGTGGGTCATGTCACGACAACTGTCGAAAACGCCGGCACCGTCACACTTCAGAGTTCGACGCAAACCGGCTACGTCATCGATGGCAACAAACCGCTGACTCTGAATGGCCAAAATATCGGCCCGAATACACTGCCGGGTTGGACGGCTGTACAAGTAGAGGCCTTTGGTGATGGCTACAAAGTACTGATGAAAAACATAAATGGCACCTATGCTGAATGGGAGCTGAATAGCGCTGGTGAATACGTTGCAGCCACGCTGATCAACAATGTTGTGGATGTCGAAACCTTCTACGGCGCTGACATCGACGGCGATGCCAATATCGGCCATGTCCTCCTCGCTAACATTGATACCAACGGGGCCGTAAACCTGGCTGTTTCAACGCAAGATGCTTATGTGGTGGATGGCACCAAGACATTGACCCTGAATGGTCAGAAGATCGGCCCCAACAGCATCCCCGGCTGGCAGGCCATACAGGCAGAAGCGTATTCAGGTGGGTATAAGGTTCTGCTTCGCAACTCAGATGGCACGTATGCCGAATGGACGCTGGACAGTACCGGAGCTTACGTCAGCAGCGCGATCGCAGGTAACGTATACGACCTTGAAACATTCTATAGCGTAGAGCTGAATGGTGACAGCACAGTGGGTCATGTCACGACAACTGTCGAAAACGCCGGCACCGTCACACTTCAGAGTTCGACGCAAACCGGCTACATCATCGATGGCAGCAAACCGCTGACTCTGAATGGCCAAAGTATCGGCCCGAATACACTGCCGGGTTGGACGGCTGTACAAGTAGAAGCCTTTGGTGGTGGCTACAAAGTACTGCTGAAAAATACGAACGGAACCTACGCCGAATGGGAGCTGAATAGCGCTGGTGAATACGTCGCAGCCACGCTGATCAACAATGTTGTGGATGTCGAAACCTTCTACGGCGCTGATATCAACGGAGACAGCGCAACTGGCCATACAACAACAACGGTTGAAAATGACGGCGCTGTTGCGCTGCAATTGTCTACGCAAACAGGCTATATCGTCGACGGTAACAAAGCCTTAAGCCTGAACGGTCAATCGGTGACACCCAACACATTGCCGGGCTGGAGCGCCATTCACGCCGAAGCCTTCGGAAGCGGGTACAAAGTTCTGCTTAAGAACACTGACGGCACCTATGCCGAGTGGACATTGAACAGTGCCGGACAATACGAAAGCGCTTCAATTATCAACAACATAGTGGATTTCGAGACATTCTACGGCGCTGATCTCAATGGCGATGCCACTGTTGGCCATACGACAACTGTGATTGAAAGCAACGGCAGCACGACGCTGTCTGTATCCACCCAAACGGGTTATATCATTGATGGCGATAAGACACTGACCTTGAATGGTCAGGTTGTCGGCCCCAACAGCTTGCCCGGCTGGGAAGCTATTCACACCGAAGCGTTTGGCGGAGGTTTCAAGATTCTGCTGAAGCACACGGACGGGTCTTATGCGGAATGGACTTTGGATGGAAACGGTGGCTACTTGAGCGCAGAAATCATCCCTAATGTGATTGATGTGGAAAATTTCTATCAATACGATATCAACGGTAGCGGAACGGTTGGCTACGCTCTGCCCAAACTAGCTCAACAGCAAAAGACAGCGCCGGCACTGGCTGGGTTCGGCGAAGCCGACGAGATTCTTTTTGCCGACATTCAGAATGACCCGTCGATGCAGATCGAGCAGGATATAGCTTGGATTTCCCCGCAGAGCGCTGACAACTTGGGCACGAATCTGACACCAATCGGAACCGCCAACGTTGCCGAGTTGGGTTTTGTGGATGGACTGCTAGACGACGACGTCTTCTTGATTTGAACCAGGTAGTGGAGAGCATACGCTGGCTATGCCTCTCCAATTCCTGCGCTAAACTAGGTGTTTAGTCCCGGCATCTGGTGGATCGGATTGACAATGAATCGACCCGGTTCTGAAGTCGAGATTTTGCAGATGTATTCGTACGGCGTGAGTCCGCTTAGTGTCTTCAATCGACGAGCGTAATTGTAGGCATCGAGGAAGTCAGTCAGATGCGAACGAAGTTGGTCGTGGCTCTCGTAGCGATACCGCTTGACGGTTGCGTCCTTGATGGTGCGGTTCATGCGTTCGACCTGACCATTGGTCCAAGGGTGGTTCGGCTTTGTCAGGCGATGCTCGATACCGTTCGCGTCGCAGATCATATCAAAGCGCATAGGCCGGGAATGGATTGTGTTCCTGTTTCGGGGCTATTCGGCGCGCAGGATACCGTTGTCGGTTAGGATAGTGTGGATACGATAGGGCACCACTTCAAGCAGGTGCTCCAGAAACTCCCAGGCAGTTTTCCTGTTTGCCTTGCCCACCAGCTGGGCCACGGCAAACTTGCTGGTGCGGTCAATGGCCACAAAGAGAAAGAGCTTGTCTTCAGCGGTCCGGAGTTCGGCGATGTCGATATGGAAGTAGCCGATTGGGTACCGCTTGAACTTCTGCCGTTTCGGCTTGTCTCCGCCCATGTCGGGCAGGCGTGAAATGCCGTGCCGCTGCAAGCAGCGGTGCAATGAAGATCGTGTCAGATGAGGAATAGAGGGCTGAAAAGCACAGAGGCAATCATCAAGCGGCAGCAAAGTATGACGCCGGAAGGCAACAATCATCGCCTCTTCATCTTTACTTAGCACAGTCGAGTTCGGCTCCTTTGGGCCTGTCTTTCTATCCTCGACCGTTTGACGCTTTCGTCACTTGGCAACGGTCTTCACGTTGATGCCAAGCTCGCGGCTCAGCTTAGCGTTCGAAGCTTGCGATCGCTGTATTGTTGCTCGGATGGCGTGCGTTGTCGTGGCGCAGCCGTGACGTATCTGTCCCATAAGGCATCCTTCCGGCTTTGTTGCACAAACGCGGTTGTGACCGGAACTCCCCTTTCCCCGGACGGATTTATCCTACGGGCTCTGTGACGGGTATGCCAAGAGCAGTGCAGCAGTTGAGCACAGCAACCTGCCGCTCGAAGTCCCTCGCCATGAGGCTTTGCCACAGCAACTTGATACAATGCATTTTGGTTTCGACGCGGCTCCAGCGATGGTATCCGCTCCACCGTTTCCAGATGGTTCGAACGAGATAGCGTGAGGCACTGATCGCATCGTTCCGGGCGATGGCTCCAGGGCTCGTAGGCTTCCACGGCCTGGCACTCTTATGCGGTGGTATGACCGGGTGGGCACTGCGGGCGGCAATCGCGTCATGACATTTGCGCGTGTCGTATGCCCCATCGGCGGTCACTGATCCGATGTCCTGATCTGGTTCAGTGGTTCGGTTCCCCCGCGATGGGGCAGGCTCACATTCAGCGTATTCTGGCGACGGCACAGTGTACTGTAATCGGGCACATCCCAATCCAGGCCGACCATCTGCAACAAGTTCTGAACGAAGCCGGTTGTTTGCCTCAAGGGCAACCCAAACAGAACTTTCATGGTTAGACAGGTCTGGATCGCGGCATCGCTGAACTTGCATTGGCGGCCGCGCCTGCCAGTCGGGGGCGGCGTCCTAGCCATCTCGGGATCAAACCAGATCGCCAACGATCCGCGCTGCTTCAGGCTATCATTGTACGACGACCAGTTCGTGGTCTTGTATTTCGTGGGGGCCCAACTGCTCATGCCTTCCGGCTATCTTGCTGCATTCATACAGTGAATCCCTGACGGGATTTGTGCAACAAAGCCGATGTAAGAACAAAACGTTTGTTTGTCTCACGCACATGGGCAACGAGCTTGTTGCCAAAGTTTGACATATGCAGCAGGTCAATCTCAGCGGTCAGTTCAAGTTGCCTGATCTGATCAAGTTGTTCGTGAGTGCAATTTGTCAGTAGTTGAAAGCAGCTATAGATCTCTTCCAGCGAGACATCCTCGCGGTTATGTTCTGCAGCGTCTTCTCGCGCCAGGTTTTCAGCTGCCACGCGATAGTCTTTGAAATGCTCCGTGACCTGCCTCACAGATTCGTGCGTTGACATGAAGTCGAACGCGTCAACCGGGGACGCACAATGCCGAAACAAGACAGTATCGAAGATATCGACGGACAGAAAATGATAATTCTTAATCTTTTCAAAAATTTCGCTGCCAGAGGACACGTTAATAGCCTTTTTGAATTTTTCTGTACGCAGAACTTTCCCGTGCTGTTTGGGCTGCCTGCTACGATTTCCGTCTCGCAAGTGGTCAGACGCGCTTAACAATTTCTTGAAGCGTTGCCAAGTTGGCGCCACAAGGATAAGTGGACCATCGCTTGTCCATTTAGTTGACCAGCTAAGGTATCAAGACCCAAGTAAAGGGCGACTTCCGGTGGCAGAGGAACAATGCGAATTTTGTTGCCGAGGTCCAAAACACTGAGAAACGCGGCATCTTTCGTTGAGGCCCGAACCGCCAACTTGGGTTCAAGCTTGGCTCTGAAAAAATTCAGAATATGTGATGAAAATCCACTAAGTCTTCGCCCTGTCTCGGGCGTAGCCTATCGGCACAGACATTGCCCAGCCAAGAGCGATGTAAGACGTTAGCGTTACGTTACAGCATGACTGGGCAATTGGCGGCGCGCGTTAGCTCTGCGCTTCTTCCTGCAAATAGGCCAGCAGGTTCACGATGTCTTCGTCCTTCTTAAGGCCTGGGAATTGCATTTTGTTGCCCGGGACCGTACCGCGTGGGTCGGCGAGGAAGCCGGACAGGGTTTGGGCGTCCCAGGTAATGCTAGAGTCCTGAAGCGCTGCTGAGTATTTAAACCCGTCAACCTGTCCCGCTTGTGCCCCTAGAACACCAAACAGCGAAGGGCCAACACCATTGCGCCCTTCTTTCAACTTGTGACAGGCGCTGCATTTACGAAACACTTTCTTGCCAGCTTTCGCATCCCCCTCGACGGCCACCGCTGCAACCTCGGTTGTGGCCACAGGTTCTGCATTGGCGTGTTCACCATCCAGTTCGAACATAAGCCGCGCAGTGACAGGGACGGTGCGGGTGATACCTGACAGATCGGCCAGCTCCATCAGCTTGTCGATCCCGGCATTCACACCAGCATCTTCAGTACTGATAAAGACCATATCGTTGGTTGTGACCAAGACTGATTTTTCCGTCAGGCGGGCCACGAACAGTTCAGCGTCAAATTCAACATCCGTCCCAGCCAGCGACAACACTGCCTCGCTGTCGACAGTTGTGGTTTGCCCAACGTCAAGGGCGGTCAATGCGCCCATGTCGACCTCAGCCGTCAACGTCGCGCTGCCTGCCTTGCGGAAGACGTACTCGACCATGCGTTCGTTCCGGATATCGATATTGGTCTCGACCGAGGACAGGTTGATTTCAATAACGGCCTGACCATCCGGGCTGACCATCCCGCTCAGCGACGTGAAGCTGTTGATCTCACCCACCGTGTCTTTCTTGATGCTGCCATAGGCCAGGTGCGAGCCGTCCTGCACCAAGGTCCAGCCTTCGGCCAGGGCAGGGCCTGCAATAATTGCCGACGCGATCGTGACCGCATGTATCAGATGTTTCATTTCATTCCTCCTCGGGTTATGCCAGTCCTGAGCGCGCGGGCCCGGTCCGTGAACATGAAACACACACAGGTCGCATTTTATTCGATGGCGGGTGAAACAAGCTCGGAACAGGCGGTCAGAACCGCAGTGCAGACGCATTCCAAACGCGTCTGGCGTTTTGCTTTGGCGCTGTCGGGTGCGTCGGATGTGGCCGATGATCTGGTTCAGGCCACGTGTCTGCGCGCGCTTGAGCGTCATCATCAGGTGACATCGCATGATCGACTGGATTCGTGGCTGATGACCATCTGCCGATCAATCTGGCTGAACGAGGTTCGATCTCGCGCCGTGCGCAGGGCACAGGCGCTGTCGGTGACGCCCGAATCCGAATTGGTTGCAACAGGCCCGGATTCAGAAACGAATATTTTCGCCACTGAAGTGTTTACCCAAGTGATGCAGCTGCCAGAAGCGCAGCGGGAAACGGTTATGCTGGTTTTTGTCGAGGGCTACAGCTACCGCGAGGCCGCCACGTTGCTGGACGTTCCCATCGGCACAATCATGAGCCGGCTGTCCAGCGCCCGGCAAAAACTGAAAACCGTAATGCAGCAAGATGCGGCAAGCGCCGCACAACGGAGTGGCAAATGACGTTTTCCGACGAGACGCTTCTGGCGTATCTGGAAGGCAATTTGGAAGAGGCCGAGGCCGGTCAGATCGAGCAGGCGGTCGAAACGGACCCAGAGCTTGAACAGCGTCTAATGGCGCTGGATCCGTTTGCCGGTATGGTGCAGGGGGTTTTTGAAGCTATTCCTGCGCAAGCGCCCGAAGTGGTTCTTCCTGAACCTGCCGCTCAAACCTCCGGGCCTACTGGTATGGGTTTGACGCGGCTTGCCGCTGTTGCGGCCAGTGTTGCGATTATTGCCGCATCTGCGACCTGGTGGACCATGCGACCCGCACCGTTGGGCTGGGCGCAACAGGCCGCAATTTATCAGTCACTCTACGTGCCCGACACAATCGCTCCGCTGGATGCGTCGACCGAAACTTTGGACAAGCAGTTTGCAATGGCCGAAGAACAACTAGGCCGTTCGTTGAATCGAGATACGTTGGAGGCGTTGCCGGGGCTTGAGTTGAGGCGGGCGCAGGTTTTATCGTTCAAGGGTAAGCCGCTGATCCAGATCGTGTTTGCAGATGAACAAGGGCAACCAGTGGCCTTTTGCGTGATCCGGCAAGGACCTGACGCCGCGAACAAACCAGCCAAATCGGCGGTGCTAAGCGGTTTGGCCACGGTGACATGGGCTCAGGATGGATATGGCTACATGCTTTTGGGCAGCAATCCACAAACCGATCTGACCGGTGAACTGGATGTTCTGTCCCGGACATTTACGGGTTAGAAAAATCCACTTGTGAACCGCCCGAAATGCCCAAAGAATGCGGGCATGAAGTCCAAGTCTGTCATACCGCTGCCCGAGGAAGAGGTCGAAGAGGCCACACCGCCAAGCATCTATGACTCTGATCCATCCGACGAGGATGACCTTTGGTTTCTCCCTCCTGAGGATGAGGACGCAGCAGAGGATTTTCTGCCTCCCGGCCCCCGGCAGGACAATCGGGTTTTGTTCGACCCGCGCGATTGGCGGGCCGCCCAGGCTACACTGTCCGCAGAGTTGGCCGATCTGGCCCTGACCTTTGGCGCGCTGGATGAACGTTTGCGGGCGGGACCCGATGGGTGGACCCACCGTCTGGCATTGATGGACGTCTCGGATCTGGGCTGGTGGACAGGCGACCGGATCGGTGTCGACCGACTGGCCCTGTGGACAGGCTTGCGCATTGGGGCGACCAGCGATGACGCACAAGCCCTGTACCGGGCAGGGTGGGCCGTGCGCCGCCTGACCTCGGGCGCGGGTCCGTCGGTTGGTGGATGGCAGGCCGGGTTAGGCGCATTTCTGGACCGAATGGCGCAGGGGATCGAAGAGGTTCCGGAGGCTGTAGCTGATCTGGCCGAGGTCATGGAAAATGTCGAAGGCCTGCATCCGGTAACACAGGCCGCAATTGCCTTTCACGCCTGGCGCGCTGTCTCGGACGGGATCGGGCAAGATACCGAAGCCGCGATCATCGCCGCACGTCATGCGGCCTCGATGGGTCGTGGCGGGGCCATGTTCATGCCGCTGGCCCTATCCGGGCCCGGCGCACTGCGCGGGATGGGCGAACCCGAAGAAAAACTCGCAGCATGGATCACCGGGGCTAGGCAGGCAGCCTTGGCCGCATTGCTGCATCTCGATCGCGTCAATGCGTGGGAGGTACGGGCCCGCGAAGCGACAGAAGGTTTATCAGGTCGCACCCCGCCCCTGTTGACTGATGTGCTGACCGCATGGCCGATGGTCTCGGCCCCATTGGCCGAAGAATTGACGAAAGCATCGCGTGCAACAGTACAACGCAATATCGACCGGTTCAGCCGCCGCGGCCTTCTGCGCGAAGTGACAGGTCAGGGGCGGTATCGCGTCTGGACAGCAGCGCTGTGATCCGGCAGCCGTACTTGCCGGAACGTGGCCACTGCGCACCGTGACAAAGACAATTTCGGTTCTAAGCACGTGGTTATTACAGGCAACATAATGTCGCTGAAGGGCTAGGCATATGGGCCGAACCAACCGTAGCCTTACAGTCAAGTAGCGCTGTTTTGGGCGGTGCCCCAGCAGGGCTTCTATCGGAACACAGCGACAGGTGCCGGGATGTCAAACGCTTATAAACTGACCCAGGAACAGTCTGACCAGTATTGGCAGGATGGGTTTCTGTTCCCTCTTTCGGTCTTTTCCGAAGACGAAGCTGCAGAGTTCCGCGCAGAACTGGAACAGATCGAAAAAGACTGGCTGGAAGCAGACCTGCCATTGCCGCTGAACACCTATAAGCGGGTCAACGCCCATCTGGTGATTCCCCTTGCAGCCCGGATCGCACAAGACAAGCGCATTCTGGACGCGGTCGAAGGTGTTCTGGGCCCAGATATCATGATCTGGTCCGCCGAATTTTTTATCAAGGAACCAAAGACCAAGCAAACGGTTGGCATGCATCAAGACCTGACCTATTGGGGCATGGGCGAAACGCCTGATCAGGTGACGGCCTGGATCGCGCTGTCACCCGCCACCGTTCAAAGCGGGTGCATGGATTTTGTCCGCACTAGCCACAAGAACCCGATCCTGCCGCATACCGACACCTATTCCGAGACAAACCTGTTGTCGCGCGGTCAGGAGGTGGCCGTCGACGTTTCTGAGGACGAGAAAACTCATATCGAACTGAAACCCGGCCAGATGTCATTGCATCACGGGCTGACAATCCATGGCTCGGGCCCAAACGCGTCAGATGACCGACGGATCGGGTTGGCGATCCGCTATCTCAGCCCCGGAGCGCAGCAACTGGTGGCAGATCGTGACTATGCCATGTTGGCACGGGGATCGGATGCGCACAGCAACTTCGTACCCGTCCAGGCCCCGGACGCGCTGTTCTCGCCCGAAGCTCTGGCGCTGTATGGACAAGTGCGGTTGGACCAAAGCAAAGCGTTGGCCGAAGGGGCGGACAGCTCTGTTCCGCTTTATTCCAAGATGTAAGCTTGAAGGGTCAGGCACTTAGCGCCCGACACCAACATAGGTCTCAAAACCGGATTTCAGCGCTTTGCTTTCAGTATAGATATTGCGCAGATCGACCATGCGAGGTGTGTTCATCGCTTCTGCCAGATCCGTCAGATTCAGCGCCCGGAATTCATTCCATTCAGTCAGCAGTACGACCACATCGGCGCCTTTTGCTGCGGCATAGGGATCATCGGACCATTCGACGCCAGGTAACAGGGCCTCACCTTCGGATTTACCCTGCGGGTCCACCACACGCACTTTGGCCCCACCGCCGATCAGGGCCGGGACGATGGTCAGCGACGGCGCATCGCGCATGTCATCGGTGTTAGGCTTGAACGTCACACCCAGCATCGCAACGGTTTTACCGTTGAAACTGTCGCTACAGGCTTCGCGGATTTTCTCGATCATGCGCTTTTTGATCTCATCATTCACGCGAATGACGGTTTCGGTGATCTGCATCGGATACGCATGCTCTTGACCGATCCGCGCCAGCGCGGCGGTATCTTTGGGAAAGCACGACCCGCCGTAGCCCGGACCGGCATGCAGGAATTTGTTGCCGATACGACCATCCAGGCCAATGCCACGCGCGACCTCTTTCACGTCGCCGCCGACCCGTTCGCAAAGGCCCGCGATTTCGTTGATGAAGGTGATCTTGGTCGCCAGAAACGCGTTGGCTGCGTATTTGATCATCTCAGCGCTTTCCAGATCGGTGGTCAGGATCGGGAAGTCACGCAGATAGAGCGGGCGGTAGATTTCGGCCATTACCTCAGCCGCGCGGTCGCTCTCAACGCCAACCACAACGCGGTCTGGGCGCATGAAATCGTCAATCGCCGCGCCTTCGCGCAGAAATTCCGGGTTCGAAGCGACATCGAAATCCGCATCGGGATTGGCTGCTGAAACAACCGAATGCACCTTGCGGTTTGTGCCGACTGGTACGGTCGATTTGGTGACAATGACGGTGTAACCTGTCACGGCCTGCGCGATCTCTTCCGCTGCGGCCATCACGTAGGTCAGATCCGCATGACCATCGCCGCGCCGTGTCGGCGTGCCCACGGCGATGAACACCGCATCTGCACCATCGACGGCGGCAGCCAAATCGGTGGTAAAGCTCAACCGCCCAGCGGCCACGTTCTTGGACATCAACACATCAAGGCCCGGCTCATAAATCGGAACGTCGCCAGCCTTTAACATGTCGATCTTTGCTTCGGCTTTGTCGACGCAGATCACGTCATGGCCAAAATCCGAGAAACACACGCCCGACACCAGGCCCACATAGCCAGTGCCGATCATCGCAATACGCATTCTTAAAAATCCTTCTCACCAATTACCGCCTGCGGCGCGCATACAATCAAAGAAACTGCGAAGGGTTTCAATGCCTGACTCGGGCCTGCGCCTGCATTACACAGTTTCTTGCTGGTTTTTGAGACAGAATCAGACGATGCGACCCTGTGGAGCACAGAAGGGTGGGACGTATCTGGTCAAATTCCTGTTGGAACACGAGCGTGAATGCATGGTTTCAAGTTGCGCGCGCCATCGTTTGGCACGAACCGCTTGCGTTGAATTATTTAAGAAGCACGCGAAACAAACCCAAATCTCTGTCTGTATTATCGCAATCTAACGGACATTGAAAAACGCCGCGAATCGTTCTGCAACAGCAACCGGACAAGGTGCACCCAAACATCGGGGCCTTGTCCGATCGGTCTTAGACGGACTGGAACACTGGCGCTTGCGCTCCCTTATCTGGTCTGCGCGCCAGTGGCTTCAATCAGAACCAGCGGCCTATGGCGGTAACTGTCGGCGAACGTGTCGAAGCGTCAGAGGCGGTCGACAGCACTTGGTAGCTGACCTGAGATGTGGACGGCGCATCAAATCCAACAAAGCGCGATGTGGCTCCGCCGCTGCCGCTGAGGGCAGGGGTATCAGCGAATGTGGCCGGAAAGGCCCAGGTGGCTGCGGCGTTTGCAAACAGCGCACCTTCGGCATTTGTGCAATCCGTTGCAGGCAACACGGCAGTACAGATTTGCGTGCCGTCAGCAAAGCGGATGTAGTCGCCATTTGCAGTGCTGCCCCGTTCGATCACGGCCCCTGTGGGGGTGCCCGAAACCTCGGAAACTGTGCCCAGCAGATTGCCCGGACCATAACCGTAATCTGCGCGCATCAGGCGTCCGGCGGTTGTGTCGTCTGCGCTGGTCTGGACCGCCGCGCCCGTGGCCGTTCCGGTGGCCGGATCAATGCTCAGCGCGTCAGTCCAACTGCCGCCATCCGGGGATACCTTGATCGAAAAACCCGTGCTGCCGTTCAAACCCATCTCGGCATGGCCAGTCCAGTTGGACTGAAACAACAACGATGCGGTGTCAGAGGCACCGGATTTGTTGATTTTCAACTGATGCCCACCGCCATCATGGCTCAGCAATGTGGCCGCGCTGCGCACGGACAGGCGATTGGTGGCATCTGAACTGGTGCCCACACCAACACCATCCAGATTCTGCGTCGGGATAGGAGGGGTGATCCAAGCCCCACCATCCCAGACTTTCTGCTGGCCAGCCGCTAGGTCCCAGGCGCGCCAACCCGTCTCTGGCGTGACGAAATTCCAGCTATTGTCCAGCCAAGCCGCCAGCTCTCTGCCATGACCGGCCCAGTCGCCGGAAGGGCTTGCACCCAGTGCATGAATCTCACCCTGTTCCGGCACAGCCGGTGGCGTGGTTGCATCTGTCGAAGCGACAGCCAGCTGCACCACAAGATCCAGACGGCGCAGCGCTTCGTTATGGGTGACATGCTTTTGCGCCTGCGAGGGTTGCAGGAATGGCAGGTTCAATCGGGGTGAGTTCTGTGACACGGGGCGCGTCCTCCTGTAGCTGTCGGTCCGACATTTCTATTGCGCGCCACCCTGCCGCGATGCACATGAATCCTGTCTGACCGGGCAGATCGCCCGATTTACCCTGCGTTAGGATTTTGTTTCCATATTGGAAATAATAATGCCGAATTCGGCACATCGCTCATAAATCCGAGGTCGCGCGCGTGATACCTCGTGCTACGATCTATGTTCAATTGCGCGCGTAGATATCTTCGTACCGGATGATGTCATCCTCACCCAGATAGCTGCCGGTTTGCACTTCGATCAGAACCATGGGCACTTTGCCCGGGTTCTCCATCAGGTGAACCGCACCCAGCGGGATATAAACTGACTGGTTTTCCGATACGAGCTGCACCTCATCATCAATCGTCACCTTGGCCGTGCCCTTGACCACGATCCAATGTTCCGAGCGATGGTGGAGGGACTGCAGGCTTAGTGCGGCGTCGGAGTTTACGTGGATACGTTTGACCTGGAACCGATCATCGATCACAAGGCTTTCAAACCAACCCCAAGGACGGTGGTCGACGGGCAGCGATTCCGCCTGCCTTGCACCTTTGGCCTTCAGCGCACTCACCGCCTGTTTGACATCTTGCGCCCGGTCCATACTTGCCACCAGAACCGCATCGGGCATGGCGACCGTGATGACGTTTTCCAAACCCATGGCAACTACCTCTTGCGCCGGGGATTCTGAACGGATCAGAACGTTCTGGCAATCGATGGTTGTAACCTCTCCGGTCGTGGCCACATCGCTCGGGTCGGGTGCGCTCAGCTCATGCACGGCGGTCCAGCTGCCTACATCGGACCAACCATCGGCGTAGGGGACAACACTCAGATTTGCCGCCTTTTCCATCACCGCGTAATCAATCGAAATGTCATCGACCTTGGCCCAGGCGCTGGCATCCAGGCGCAAAAATCCCAGATCGCTTTGGGCCTGTTCCACCGCTTGCCGGACAGGTTCAATCAAATCGGGCGCGTGTAGTTCGAAGGCAGCGATGATGTCACGTACAGCAAACAGGAAGATGCCCGAATTCCAAAGATAGCTGCCATCCGTCAGCATCGCCTTGGCGCTGTCCAGATCAGGTTTTTCAACAAACCGATCCAGCGGAATGGCCGCGCCCGAAGCGTCTGGCGTCTGGCTGAGTTTCAAATAGCCATACCCGGTTTCAGGCCGGTCGGGCGTGATCCCAAACGTAACCAGATCTCTGCGTGCAGAAATCGCTTCGATTCCGCATGCAACGGCGGCGTGAAAGGCGGTTTTGTCGGGAACCACATGATCAGACGGGGCCACCAGCATGATGGCCTCTGGGTCACTGTCGGATAGCTGCAGGGCAGCCGCCAGAACGGCAGGCGCAGTGTTGCGCCCTTCGGGTTCGATCAGGATCGGGCCAGGACCAACACCCACGCCCATCAACTGTTCGGGCAACACAAAGCAGAAGGCTTAATTGTTTAGAATCAAGGGTTTGACATAGATTGCGGCCTTCGGTCCCCTGAGCCGCACCGCGCAGTCCTGCAGCAAACTGGTCTCACCCACCAACGGCACAAACTGCTTGGGATAGCTTTTGCGGGACAGGCGCCACAAACGGGTCCCTGACCCACCGCAGAGAATGACGGGATAGACGGTATTGATGATGCGCATGCCTTTGAGCTTCAGCTATCTGAATGTATCGCCTTAATCGCCGTTAAGGGGATGGGCCAGTGCCTACTGAGCCGCTTTTCCCGTGGCAACGATGTCGTTCAGATACTGGCTCAAATCGCCACGCAAATCGTCGCGCGCCAGTGCAAAGGCCACAGTAGCCTGCAGGAATCCGGCTTTTGAGCCGCAATCAAAGCGCTGACCGTCGAACTTGTAACCAAAGACTGGAACACCGTTCCGGATGTCTTCTGCGATCGCATCGGTCAGCTGAATTTCGCCACCGCTGCCGGATTTCATTGAGTTCAGATTATAAAGCACCGACGGGCCCAAAACATAGCGCCCTATTACGGCAAGGTTCGAAGGCGCTTCTTCCGCTTTGGGCTTTTCCACCATACCGCGCGTGCGCACCACCGTGCCCACATTGTCACCCACGTCCAGCACACCGTATGAACTTGTTTTTTCATGCGGAACTTCCATAGCAGCAACCATGTTGCCACCGGTTTCCTCGTAGGCTTCGATCATCTGCTGCAGGCAGGGTTTGTCGGCTGCAATAACGTCGTCTGGCAACATCACGGCAAAGGGCTCGTCTCCGATCAGACGACGCGCGCACCAGACGGCATGCCCCAGGCCCAACGCTTTGTGCTGACGGATATAGGCAATGGCCCCGCTTTCCATATTGGTCGCGTTCAGCGTCTCCAAAAGTTCATCTTTACCCTTGGCTTTCAGCTCTTGCTCCAGAACCAGGTTGTGATCGAAATAGTCCTCAAGCGCAGATTTCCCGCGCGAGGTGACAAAAATGAACTCTTTGATCCCGGCGGCGCGCGCCTCGTCGATGGCATATTGCACCAGCGGGCGGTCAACCAAGGTCATGATTTCCTTGGGAACAGATTTTGTCGCAGGCAGGAATCGTGTTCCCAGCCCCGCAACAGGAAAAATCGCTTTGGTGACCTTGCGTGTCATGGTGCCTCTCAAATCGTAAACATGCCGGTAGATTGCAGCCTGACCGGTGTATCCTCATAGGCTGCGCAACCGGATCAATCAATAACGCCCGAGAATTCGGGAACTAATAGGTCAAATCGTGCCATCTAGTGGAGGCAGAGTCAAAATCCGATCTTCAATCTGGCTGAATTGTCACGCACTGTTCACCGAACGGGCAAAATCCTGATCACTGTCAGTTTTTCAGACGTGATTTCATCGTTTTCTCGGGGAAACAGGTGGGGTCTTGGCCCGTGGCCTCCTGCCATCGCCCGATTGATCGGCGGGTTTTGAACCCCGGCAGCCCGTCGGCGCCGCCGACATCGTGTCCCTGTTGTTCCAGCGCTCGCTGCATTGCTGCGATGTCTGATCGATAGAGGCCCCCGACCGCGCCCCAACGGCCCCGGAAATCTCCGACACCATACTGAATCCGGTCTCCGACATGGCCCACAAACAGGGCATAAAGATCGCTTTTGTTGTACTCCTTCAGCACGTAGAAATTTGGTGTCACAAGAAACGCCGGACCGTTGCGACCAGCAGGCATCATCAGATAGCCCTCACCCTTGAGTTCGTGGTTTGGGAAGGGTTTGCCCGAAACGCGACTGACACCCAATGCGGCCCAATCCTGTATGGCACGCCCTTGGTCTGGTCCTTCAAGCGCACAGGATAGCGAGGTTGGCACCGTCACCTCAAACCCCCAGTCGCGACCTTCAACCCAGCCGTGCCGGTCCAGATAGTTCGCAATCGACGCGATTGTGTCGTCGGCAGACCCCCAGATATCGGCCCGACCATCCCCGTTTCCATCCGCAGCATAAGTCAGAAAGTTGGTCGGCATGAATTGCGGCTGCCCCAAAGCTCCGGCCCAAGAGCTTTTCATTTCGCGCACATGCCCTGCCTCGGCGATTTGCAGCGCGGCGATCAACTCGGTTGTGAAATACTCAGATCGCGTGCTCATGAACCCTTTGGTCGCCAGAACCTGAAACGCATCATGCAGAATTGGAACCTGACCATACCCGCTTTCGCGACCCCAGATCGCCAAAATGATGCGAGCTGGGACCCCCGTTTGCGCCTCGACACGAGACAGGGTAGCCGCATGGCGGCGCGCCATTTGCCGACCCACAGATGTGGCCCCCTGAACCGACCCCGCATTAAAGTACCTCCCGGGAGAGCCAAACTCTGCCTGCCTTTGGGCTTTGGGTGTCTTCGCTTTGCTTCCAGGAGGGATAAGGTCGGGCAGGTCCCAATTCAGCGTAACGCCGTCAAAGGCCGCATTCATCGTCTTGCGCGACACACCCTTGGCGCGAGCCTGCGGCCAAACGGTCTGATCCAGCCAGGACTGGAACTGCCGTTCAACTGATGCACGATCCTGCGCGGCCGCGCCACTGGCCAAGCATAGGCAAAATAGAAGAAAAAGCACCTTGCGCATCTGAAATCACCTGCTCTGAGCCTGTTTAGGCAATTTGTTATCATTTATGCCAAGGATGACTGAAACCCGCATCAAAATCCATGGCATTGAACCACCTCCGCGACATGCCGCCTTGCATTCGAAAAAACCTTGAGAAATGCGCGGTCTCTGCCGATAGTTGTGACCAGGATAAAATCAAAAGAGGGCAGGCATGACCACGAACAGAACGTCCCTTGTGGCAAATGTGGTTCTGACGGCCCTCGGAATTCTGGCCACGTCGACCCAGATGGCGGGGGCCAGTGACAGCTTCATGGACCCCCAGGGCCCTATTGCGGCAGTGCAGAAAACGCATCTTCTGCGGGCAACAGCGCTGATCCTGATCGCCGTTATCCCTGTTCTGGTTTTGGTTCCAACGATCGCACTGCGCTATCGACGTCGAAAAGGCGGGAACGCGGCGTACAGGCCCGATTGGGATTTCTCCGCCCGGCTTGAGATGCTGATGTGGGGCATTCCGGTGGCCATTGTCGCTATCCTGTCCTTCTATCTGTGGAAAACCACTTATCGGCTCGACCCGTATTCAGCCCCATTCGGTGATGAGCCAGCCGTGCGAGTGCAGGTTGTTGGACTGGATTGGAAATGGTTGTTCATCTATCCCGATCTTGGCATCGCCACAGTCGGTGAGCTTGGAATTCCCACCAAACAACAGATCGCCATGACACTGACCACCGATACGGTGATGCAATCTTTCATGATCCCAGCTTTGGCCGGGCAGATTTATGCGATGCCGGGCATGACAACCAAGCTGCATCTGGTTGCGGACCAACCCGAAGTGATGCAAGGCGAAAACACCCAGTATAACGGGCGCGGCTTTACCAAGCAGAAGTTCGAAACCCTTGCGATGAACCCTGATGATTTCAAAGCCTGGGTCAACAAGGTCCGGCAGAGCGGTATCCTGCTGGACCCGGAAACGTATAAAACCCTTGCCATGCGCACGGACCGGGATGAGGTTCAGGCAGCGCTTGGCACGCCAGAGATGCCTGACCGTGCCTTGTATTTCAAACTGGATGACGGGGATCTGTTCCATACCATTCTCCACCGATACCATGGCGGCAAAGCGCTGCCACTGGATCAGCAACCCGGAACAGTTGCATATGGGCAGGAGGTCGACCAATGACATCAGAAAACGGTTTCTTTGGTCGCCTGAGCTGGGATGCATTGCCCATCACCGGCCTGATTCAGGACTCCAACGCAAACGAAATTGTAGCCAATGCCGCCGCAGGCATTGTCATTGTTGGGGCGATCGCCGTGGTTGGTCTGCTGACTTGGTTTCGGCTTTGGGGGCCCTTGTGGCGCGATTGGCTGACAAGCGCTGATCACAAGAAAATCGGCATCATGTATATCGTCTTCGCCATCGTTATGCTCGCGCGGGGCGTTCTGGAGGGCGTTGTCATGCGCGCCCAGCAAGCCGCCGGACCGGGCGAGGGTTTTCTGGAGGCCGAACACTTTGCCGAGCTGTTCAGCACCCATGGCACGATCATGATCTTCTTCGTCGCCGTGCCGTTTGTGTTCGGAATCGCCAACTATGTTGTTCCGCTGATGATCGGCGCGCGCGATGTAGCCTTTCCTGTGATGAACCAGATCAGCCTCGGCCTGACGGTATCATCCGGCATGATGCTGATGGTGTCGCTGGTTGTCGGGCATTTTTCAACCGGAGGCTGGACGGCTTATCCACCCTATACTGGGGCCGCGTTCAACCCAGGCGTCGGGCCGGACTATTGGATTTGGGCCATCGTTGTCTCAGGGATCGGAACAACGCTGACGGGGATTAACTTCGCCGTCACAATCTACAAGCTGCGTGCGCCGGGGATGACGTTCATGCGGCTACCGATGTATTGCTGGACGATCATCTGCAGTTCTATCCTAATCGTCTTTGCGATGCCGCCCTTGGGCGTAGCGGCGCTGTTGCTGGCCGCTGACCGCTATCTGGATTTCCATTTCTTTACCAATGACCTTGGCGGTAATATGATGAACTACGCCAACCTGTTCTGGCTTTTTGGCCATCCCGAGGTCTATTTGCTGGTTCTGCCCGCCTATGGCATCTATTCCGAGATCTTCTCGACCTTCTCGGCCAAACGGCTTTACGGCTATACCTCACTGGTCATCGCCACAATGTCGATAGCCGTGCTGTCCTTCACTGTCTGGTTGCATCACTTCTTCACCATGGGGCAAAGCGCGCTGATCAATGCGGTATTCGGCATCGCAACCATGCTGATCGCCATCCCAACCGGCGTGAAGGTCTATGATTGGATGGCTACCCTCTGGCGTGGGCGCATTCGGTTTTCGGTGCCCATGCTATATGGTCTTGCCTTCTTGATGCTGTTTGTCATCGGTGGCCTCAGCGGTGTGATCCTGGCCAATCCAACCATTGACTACCAAGTGCATAACACTCTGTTCCTGGTGGCTCATTTCCACAACGTCCTGTTGCCGGGCGTTCTGTTCGGCTTGCTCGCCGCCTACAATTACTGGTTCCCCAAAGCCTTCGGGTTCCGCCTCCACGAAGGCTGGGGCAGGGTGACAGTCGCACTCTGGACGGTTGGCTTTATGCTGACATTCATGCCGCTCTATTTTGTTGGCCTGATGGGTATGCCCCGCCGGTCCTACAGCTGGGAAGACCCGAGTTTTCACCCCTACATGATCGTCGCCGTGATCGGAGCATTGGTCATCACGGCAGCGCTGTTTTCAGTGCTGGTGCAGCTATGGGTCAGCATCCGCAACCGCGACAAAACCCGCGTTCCCGTTGGTGATCCATGGGATGCGCGCACGCTGGAATGGTCTATCCCAGCACCACCGCCACCCTATAACTTCGCCATCATCCCGCAGGTAACTGACCGAGACAATTTTGCTGCCGCCAAGGAGCGCGGCGCGGCCTATCCGACGCCGGATGCCTATGAGGATATCGAAATGCCGCGCAACACCGGAATTGGCTTCATCCTGTGTGTGGCCAGCGGCATCTGGATGTTTGCGCTGGTCTGGTGGATCTGGTGGCTGGCTGCTCTAATGACGGTGGTGATGATCCTGGCGTTCATCCTCTGGACTTTCGACACCAGTACCGAAATCACCATCCCGGCCGAAGAGGTGCAGCGCGAGCATGAAGCCTGGCTGGCACTGGTGCACAGCGAAACCGCCATAGATCGCGACCACGAGACGGCCCCGGAGAACCGCGGCCTTGCTCGCCCCGACATGGAGGTGGTGACTTGAAACGCGCGCCAACTCATAGCTATCCGGGCATCAATCTGGGCGATCGCCATGCCAGCGCTCACAAGGCATCCGAGGTCGTGACCTTCGGCTTCTGGGTCTTTTTGATGAGCGATCTGGTCTATTTCGGCCTGATGTTCGCCATCTATATCACCATGATCGACGCTCAGGCAGGCGGGCCTGGCCCACATGAGCTGTTCGACCTGACCAGCATCTTTGCGCAAACCATGATCCTGCTGACCAGCAGCCTGACCGTTGGATTGGCGATGCTGGCCCTGAAATACAATCTGCCACGACCACGGATCATCCTGTGGTTTGGGGTGACGCTCCTGCTGGGGATCAGCTTTCTTTTTCTGGAGATCCGAGACTTCATCGCCATGGCCGAAAAGGGCGGCATCCCGCAGCGTAGCGGGTTCCTTTCGGCCTTCTACGGCCTTGTGCCGCTGCACGGTCTACATGTTGCGGCGGGGTGCCTGTGGTTGATTGTGCTGGGTATCCAACTGCGGGTTATGGGCATGACCGATGTCGTCAAATCACGTGTGGTCAGGCTAGCGCTGTTCTGGCACTTCCTTGACCTGATCTGGATCGGCATCATCACGATCGTCTATTTCGGAGGGTTAACTTATGGATAAACGCTCTGAAATGCATCGGCGCGAGCGGCGGCGTTACGTGATCGGCTATGGCGGTTCGCTGCTTCTGACTTTCGCGATGTTCGGCGTGGCCTATCTCTGGGGGATCGAAACGACCGGTGTTTATCTGACCATCGGCCTGCTTGCGCTCGCTCAGCTGATCTTTCAACTGATCTATTTCCTGCATATCGACCGCAGACGCAGCAGCCGAGAGGATTTGGACCTGATCCTGTTCTCAACCCTTGTCTTGCTGATCATCATCCTCGGCACGGTCTGGATTCTGGGCAATCTGGCGATCCGCATGCACATGCATCCGATGTAAGCGAGGCGGCCCGTCGGCTATCGGGTTAGCTCCAACCCTAGCCACAAGGCGCCCCAGCACAGGACAAGGCTGATCATGATATTGCCCGCCGCCAGTGCAAGCGTGCGTTCGCGGCGCAATTCCAGCGTTTGATAAGCAAAGCTTGAGAATGTGGTGAACCCGCCGCAAAAGCCAAAAACCAGGCGCTTCTGCTCTTCCCCCATCTCAACGGGACCGCCCAAATAGCCGATCCAAAGGCCCAGCAGCAGGCTGCCCATTACATTCACGATCAGGGTCGATAGCGGCAGTGCGTGGGTGATCCTCAATGCAAGCCAATGGCGCAGCACTGCGCCCAGCCCGCCACCCAGGCCAAACATTGCATGCAGGTAGAGATCAGTCATTACTGGGCCTTCCTGCATGAAACCGCCGGCCGAGCGCTTCGCCTGCCAAGGCTGCGGCCAGACCGAACACTATCTCCAACCCTGCAGCGGCAGATGCAGTCCAAAACGCAACTTCGGCCAAACGCTCAAGCTCGGCCACGAAAGAAGAAAAGGTCGAAAGGCCGCCACAGAACCCAACTGCACCCAGATGCAGAACATGGGCATGAACCCGATGGCGGACGGCATAGAGCCAGCCCAGCACGAAGCACGCAAAGACATTGATGCCAAAGGTTGCCGTCAACAAAGGCGCGCCGGGGATCTCGAATGCAAACGCCTCGCGCAGCAACGACCCAAACGCACCGCCGATAAACACAGAAAGAAACATAAGGGCTTGTTCGTGTCGTCCGCGTTTGGTGTCTGGTCTCGCCAAGTTAGCTGCCCTTTAATGTGGTCTGATCCGAATACCGCCTGCGAAACGCAGGATCAATCAACGCCTTAACAAGGTTTCACATACGCGTCCGGTTTGATTTCCATGAGCCGAAGGGCTTGCAATCGAAAGCCAAACGGTTTCACTTTGGCTTCAACACCTTTGGTACATACTTCACCCACGGAGATCAGAAATGGTTGTACGCAGGCTTTATTACTTTCTGAGTTTCGTCTGTCTGCCCTTGGTGGCTGTCTGGGGCTTTTTCTGGTCACCGGCGCATTGGCTCCTGGTTCTGCTGATCCCTTACGCCGTGGTTGGGATGTATGACATGCTGACCACCAAGCACAACGTGCTGAACAACTACCCCGTTTTGGGGCATTTCCGCTATATGCTGGAATTTGTCAGCCCCGAAATCCGCCAGTATTTCGTCGAAACCAACGAAAGCGGGCGACCGTATAATCGGATCATTCGCAGCCTTGTCTATTCCCGCGCTAAAGGCCAGGTCGACACACAGGCGTTTGGCACTCAATATGACATCACGACCGTGGGCTATCATCGCTCCAACCACTCTCTGGCCCCGAAAGAAGTGGATAAGAGTGAAGAACGGGTGATGCTGGGCGGACCGCAATGCGAAAAGCCCTATAACGCATCACGCTTGAATGTTTCGGCCATGAGCTTCGGCGCGCTCAGCGCCAATGCGATCCGGGCGCTGAACGGCGGAGCCAAGGATGGCGGTTTTGCGCATAACACCGGTGAGGGCGGATTGTCGCCGCATCACCTTGCCGAGGGTGGAGATATCATCTGGCAGATCGGTACCGGCTATTTTGGCTGTCGTACTCCCGACGGAGGCTTTGACAAAGATTTGTTCGCCGAAAAGGCCAAGAAGGATGTTGTCAAAGCAATCGAGATCAAGCTGTCCCAAGGGGCTAAGCCCTCGCATGGCGGCGTTTTGCCCGCCGCAAAGGTTGACAAAGAGATCGCCGAAATCCGTGGCGTGCCCGAGCATCAGGACGTGATCTCACCACCCATTCATTCGGCTTTCGACGGTCCAACCGGGTTGATGGAGTTTGTACAGCACTTGCGCGAAATGTCAGGTGGCAAGCCCATTGGTTTCAAACTGTGCATCGGGCAACCATCCGAATTCATGGCGATCTGCAAAGCAATGCTTGAAACCGGTATTCTGCCCGACTTCATTACCATCGATGGCGCCGAAGGAGGGACTGGCGCCGCCCCGGTCGAGTTCACCAACCGCCTAGGCTTACCTGTAAATGAGGCGGTGGTCTTTGTGAACAACTGCCTGCTGGGGGTTGGGTTGCGCGACAAGATCCGGATCATCTGCGCAGGCAAAGTGGCCACAGGTTACGACATGGTCGAGAAATTCGCCCTGGGTGCGGATATGTGCAATGCCGCCCGTGCGATGATGTTTGCGGTAGGCTGTATTCAGGCGTTGCATTGCAACACCAACCGATGCCCGTCAGGCGTAGCCACCCAGGATCCGATCCGGGGCAGGGCGGTCAACGTTCCGCAAAAACGCCAGCGGGTGCACCGATATCACGATGCCACACTCGAAAGCTTCCGGGAACTGCTTGGCGCAATGGGCAAAGCCACAGTCTCGGACCTGCACCCCGGCGATATCCGCCGTCGCATGGCAGATGAGACTGAGCGTTCCTATGCCGAAATCTACACTTTCGTTGAAGAAGGCGCGCTTTTGTCTGGCACCGCGCCGGACAACTACACAGCGGATTGGAACCGCGCATCCGCGGCGCGTTTCTAACGGCGTCAATTGATGGTCGAACTGGACTGACTGTTGGCGTGCGTATTGATCCGACGCACGCTCCATTCCACTGAATCTCGCATTGCTCGACCCAGCGCAAGGTCAAACGCATTGATCAGATCCGGTGTCTGATCGCTAGCTGAAACCACGTTTTCCTGGAACGAGCTGGAGGCGATAATCTTGTCCTCAAACGCATCGACAATCTTGATGTTCATCCGAACGTCAACGCGCACGGTTTTCGAGTTCTCAGTCTCGGCTGTCACGATGCCCTGAAACTCACGCAAATCCGGGACGATGATATAGTCTGCGCGTAAGCCTACGGTAGACCGCCCGACTGCGGCCACCTTGCCTGAGTTCTCATAGCTTTCGACCAACAGAGCCTGCACAATCAGCGGTGCGCGATCCACCCACCGGGCGCGAGGCAGATACTGAACCTGTAGCGGTGTCGGCTGAACCGCAATCTGGTCGGTGTTCACCGCCGCAGTTGCAGTTGGTTCTTCTACGACGATCTGCATCTGAATACGCGGCAACGAGGACGCAAACGTACTTTTGGGGGTCAAAAGATACAGGTCATTGGGTTTGGATGCTTGTTTTAACGTACCCAAACCCGCGCAGCCACCAAGGGCTACCGTCATCAGAATAAGAAAGTAAGGCCTGATCATTGACGGAACTCCGATGCTTGGGTGCCCAACAAAAAGCGTGCCGGGTCGCGCTCAACCTTGTCGACAAGACGGTCAAGACTGATGACCAACCGCTGGGATTCTTCAACAAAGCGCACGAATTGCGGCAATCCGACCCGCAGGAAATCTGAAACCTGTCGGCGATTGTCCCGGACAATGCCATCGACGGTTGCCATCAGTTCTTTCGCCGAATTCGATGCACTCAGGACATCGTCCGAAATCTGGTCGATCTTAGCGGTGATACCTGAGACGGTCTCAGTCACCTGATTGGCGGCGCGGCTGATATCCTGCGCAACCGGGGCGACCTGCGTTTCGATGATGCGGTTGGCCGAGTCAAAGGCCCGTTCAGCCGAGGCCAAAGCCCCTTTGGTCGAATCCATGGCCGATGTGATTGAGCCCAGCGTTGTATTGGCATTGGTGACCGTTTCGGTAATCACGCCCAGTGACACGCTGGCTTCTTCCGACAACCGCGTCAGATGATCCGCAAGGTTCGACCCGCGCTGTATAAACGGGCGCACATCTTCTTCGATGGTCCGGTTCGTTGTTGCCAGTGTAACCTTCGCCTCTTCCAGCGCTTCTTTGGCAGTGTCGGACGCTGATTTGACGGATTTCAGCGTCTCGCTACCCGTCTGTAACGTGGATTCCGCGGCACTGATCAACGGGTCCAGCTTTGTTGTGAAATCGCCGATTTGCTTGGCGGCCTCTCCGATATTGCCTGAGACGGATTCAAAATCTGAAAGTGTCTTGTCCAGCCGCCCGGTGGCCGAAGCCAGATTGGCCAGGATATCAGACACTGCCTTTTGGTTCTTCTCATCAACGATGGCGTTCAGCTCTTGCAGCAGGCTGACGGCCTCGTCCAGAACCTTGGGTGCCCCTTCGAAAAGCGATTGAATGGTGCTGCGTTTGCTTTTGATGACGCTATTGTTAGACAACCGTTCTGCCGTGCTGGACCCGCCGGTCAGTTCCACATATCCAACCCCGGTCACGCCCAGAGATTGCAGCTGCGCTATGGTCTCTTTTGTAACTGGGATATCGGCATCAACCTCGATCCGGACCCGAACTTTCGACGGGTCGTCCTCATCAAGGTTCAACGAGATCACCTGCCCGACCGGAAGACCATTGTAGCTTACGCCACCAGCCGCAGACAGGCCCGACACATTGTCGAACAACACATCATAGTAGGCGTATTGGCGCGTCACTTCGAACTTCGCGAGCCACAGGAAAAAGCCAAAGGCACCCAAAATACCCGCAAGAGTAAACGCACCGATCAGAATGTAATTCGCTCGGGTTTCCATCGCCTCTACCTGTCCTGCCCTTTATCTTGCGCCGCGCGGGCGCGGGGGCCTGTGAAATACTCCTGCACCCAAGGATGATCGACCTTGGTCATCTCTTCTATCGGACCTTCAACCAGCACACGCTTTTCTGCAAGCACGGCGATCCGGTCGCAAATCGCATACAGACTATCCAGATCATGCGTCACCATGAAAACCGTCAGCCCTAGCGCCTGCTGTAGTTCTCGGATCAGATCATCATAGGCGGCGGCCCCTATCGGGTCCAACCCAGCTGTGGGTTCGTCCAGAAACACAATCTCGGGGTCCAGCGCCAAAGCCCGCGCTAACGCCGCCCGTTTGCGCATGCCGCCTGACAATTCCGATGGGAACTTACCGCAACTCAACTGCGGCAACCCTACAAGGCTGATCTTGAGGCCACCCAGCGACTCCATCAGTTTTTCGCTGATCCCCGTATGCTCGCGCAGCGGGGCCATCACGTTCTGTAAGACAGTCAGAGATGAAAACAATGCCCCATCCTGAAACGCCACGCCCCAATGGCGTTCGATGCGCCTGCGATCCTGTTCAGGGCCGTTCAAGACATCAACGCCCAGAACCTCGATACTGCCAGCAGCAGGTTTGTTCAGCCCCACGATAGTCCGCAACAATACGGATTTACCGGTACCCGAACCGCCAACAATGCCCAGAACCTCGCCGCGCCAGACGTCAAGGTTCAGATCGTCGTGAACAACCTGAGGGCCAAACTGATTGCGCAATCCGCGCACACGGATCACGGCCTCTCGCTGCGTGTCTGCCGGCGTTGAATGATGCTGCACCGTACCGTCCATCTCAGATCCCCAACTGCGAGAAGAAGATCGAGAACAGGGCGTCAATTGCAATCACCATGAAGATCGACTGAACCACCGACGCGGTCGTGCGCTGCCCGACACTTTGCGCCGATCCTTTGACCTGCATTGCCTGCCAACAGGCAATCACACCAATGACCAGAGCAAAGAACGGCGCCTTGATCAGACCGATAGCAAGTTGCCAGACCCCCGTGCTTTCGTTCAGGCGGGTCAGGAACATGCCCGGGCTGATCCCCAGATCAATCCAACTCATCAGCGCGCCACCGAACAAGCCGGCCATATCGGCCACGAACCCCAATATTGGCAGCATGATCAACAGGGCCAAAACGCGCGGGATCACCAGCACTTCTATCGGGTCCAGACCCAGGGTGCGCATGGCGTCAATCTCTTCCTGCACCTTCATCGAGCCGATTGAAGCGGTAAAGGCCGATCCGGACCTGCCTGCGACGATGATCGCGGTCAGCAGAATGCCCAGTTCGCGCAGGATCGAGATCGAAATCAGTTCGACCACAAAAATCTCGGCCCCAAACTGTTTCAACTGCGTGGCTCCTTGAAAGGCCAGCACTACACCGATCAGGAACCCCATCAGCGCAACAATCGGCAACGCCTTGAGACCGGTTTCCTCCATATGGGTCACAAGCGCGGCGCGGCGCAGCCGCCACGGCATCACGACAGTTCGGGCCAGACGGTGCAGGGTCAGCCCCAGGAACCCGAGGATCGACATTGTGTCCTGCAAAGCGCCGTATGTGCCGCGACCCACGCTTTCGACCCAATCTGCAAAGGTTCTGGGCGGGTCCAGCCGACCGGGCTGTTTGGGGATGCTATGTGACACTGTATCGATCAAAGCGGCGTGGGCAGGTTTGAGGCCCAGAAACTGGAGCCGGGCGCCCTGCGCGGTGAACCGCTGCGACAGGTCGGCCACCAGCCAGGCACCGCTTGTGTCCAATGCCTCGATCTCGGACAGGTCGATTGTCACATCACCCCCAACGGCTTGAATAGAACCAAAGTCACGTTCGACATGTTCCACCGACTGCGTCAGCAATGCGCCCGAAACATGCACAACCGTGCGGCCGCTTTCCTGCGAAGACGATATCTGAGGCGGTGTCATGCCTGCATGTGACGGAAAAAGCGGATCTGCTGCAACGGGTTTGTACGATTGTGCCCCGATTTGAAGGATTGGGATGGCGCACGTGTGACACTGGTTGGCGCCAGTGGATGAATTTCCCGAAGGTGAGTGACCTAATTCACTTGTTTCAACCGAGGGTAATGGTATCTTCATGGCCGTAATTGTTTGTTGTTATTCGGTTGTGTTTCATGTCTGACCATCAAGCCAATGTAGATGTCGAAATCGGATCCGAACGTGGGTTCGGATTTGTCTTTACGGCAGTCTTTCTGATCATCGCACTCTGGCCCCTCTGGGGCGGCGGTACCGTGCGGTGGATACCCCTTGCTATCGCGGGGGCCATTCTTGCGGTAACCTTCCTTGCTCCGCAGGTTCTGACCAAGCCCAATCGGCTTTGGTTCAAATTTGGAATGTTGCTGGGGGCCATCGTGGCGCCCATCGTCATGTTCCTGGTTTTCATCACGACATTTGTGCCCTTTGGACTAGTGGCGCGCCTGTTGGGAAAAGACCTTTTGTCTGAGAAATTAGACAGTTCCGCAGAAAGCTATTGGGTTGTTCGCAAGGATCAGCCCGGCAGTATGAAACAACAGTTTTAAAGAAGGGAGTACCAGACGTGACATTCGTTTCCGAGCTCTGGTCATTTATGAAGATCAGAAAAAAGTTCTGGCTGCTGCCCATCCTTGTGGTGCTGGGCATCTTCGGTGGCCTGATCGTTCTCAGCCAAGGTTCGGCAATCGCGCCGTTCATCTATACGCTGTTCTGATCCATGACGTACATTTTGGGCATTTCCGCGCTGTATCATGACAGCGCCGCAGCACTGCTGCGCGACGGCAAGATCATTGCCGCCGCGCAAGAAGAACGCTTTACCCGCAAGAAACACGACCCCGGATTCCCGGAAAAGGCGATTGAATACGTTCTGGCCGAATCAGGGATCACCCTAGCCGACGTGGACAATGTTGTCTTCTACGACAAACCGTTTCTAAAATTTGAACGCCTGATCGAAACCTACATTGCGGTGGCGCCACGCGGTTTCAACTCGTTCCGAATGGCGATGCCGGTCTGGCTGCGGGAAAAACTGTTTCTGAAAGATCTGTTGAACAAACAGCTTCGCAAGATCGATCCCGATTTCACCGTCGACAAGATTTTGTTCTCGGAACACCACGTCAGCCACGCGGCCAGCGCCTACTATCCGTCTCCCTTCGACGAAGCGATTGTACTGACGGTGGATGGTGTTGGCGAATGGGCCACCACGACCGTCGGGATCGGGCGCGGGAGCGAGCTGACCATGGTCAAAGAGCTGCATTTCCCGCACTCGCTGGGCCTGCTCTATTCTGCTTTCACCTACTACACCGGCTTCAAGGTGAATTCCGGTGAGTACAAGGTCATGGGTTTGGCCCCTTACGGCGTGCCGCAATTCAAGGACTTGATCCTTGAGCACCTGGTTGATTTGAAAGAGGACGGCTCATTCCGCCTCAATCAGAAGTATTTCAACTATACGGCCGGTCTGACCATGACCAACAAGGCGCTGGAGGATCTGTTCGGCCAACCGGTGCGCAAGCCTGAAACCGACCAGCTGACGCAGTTCCATATGGACATCGCCGCATCCGTGCAGGCCGTGACCGAAGAGATCATGCTGCGCATCACCCGCAATCTGGCGCAGGAACACGGCATCCGAAATCTGTGTATGGCAGGTGGCGTGGCGTTGAACTGTGTGGCCAATGGCAAAATCCTGCGCGATGGCGCGTTTGACAATGTCTGGGTGCAGCCTGCTGCCGGTGATGCCGGCGGGGCACTGGGGGCGGCCTATGCAGCCTGGCACCAGGAGCTGGGCAATCCGCGTGCAGCCACATCGGGCGATCAAATGCAAGGCTCCTACCTTGGCCCGCGTTACGAAGATCACGCAATTTCCGCAGAACTGAGCCGCGCAGGCGCCAAGTTCACCACCTATGAAAACGGTGAGTTGGTCAATCAGACGGCGCAAGCATTGGCGGATGGCAAAGCCGTCGGTTGGTTCCAGGGGCGCATGGAATTCGGACCACGTGCCTTGGGCGCGCGCTCAATCCTGGGCGATCCACGATCCGAGTCGATGCAGAAGACCTTGAACCTGAAGGTCAAATACCGCGAAAGCTTCCGCCCATTTGCGCCATCTGTTTTGCGCGAAGACGTAGCCGACTGGTTCGAGCTGGATGGCGACAGCCCCTATATGCTGATCGTGGCCGATGTTCAGGACAAAATCCGCCGTAAGATGACGGATGAGGAAAATGCCCTGTTTGGCATCGACAAGCTGAACGTCAAACGGTCGGATATTCCGGCTGTGACGCATGTGGACTATTCGGCCCGTATCCAAACGGTGCATGAAGACACGAACCCAGCGTATCACGCGCTGATCTCAAAGTTCAAAGACCTGACGGGTTGCTCTCTGGTGGTGAACACCTCGTTCAACGTGCGGGGTGAGCCAATTGTCTGCACGCCCACCGATGCGTTCCGCTGTTTCATGGGCACCGATATCGAGGTCTTGTCGATCGGCAACTGCCTGTTGCGCAAAGAAGATCAGGACCCCGCGCTTAAGGAAAACTACGAGACCAAGTACGAGCTGGACTAAACCCTTGCGAGGCTAGCCGTTCCGCGACACAGTCCGCACCTGAAACTCGGGTGCGGATTCGGAGTGCGCGACATGGGCCAGGCCGGAAAAGTTCTGTTCATTATCATTGATCAGCTGCGGGCGGATTGTCTGTTCGGTGCGTTGGCGAATCATGTTGATCTACCCCATCTGCGCGCGTTCATGGATGTTTCTGTGACGTTCAAACGTCACTATTCGGTGACAAATCCCTGTGGCCCATCGCGCGCTTCATTGCTGACCGGGCAATATGCGATGAACCATCGATCTGTCCGCAATGGCACCCCATTGCGGCACGACATTCCCAACATCGCCACCGAGATGCGCAAAGCAGGCTATATGCCAATGCTGTTTGGCTACACAGACACCTCGGCAGACCCGCGGGTTCATGATGCAAACGACCCGGTGCTAAAATCCTATGAGCAATCAATGGAAGGGTTTCTTGAAGTCGTCGAGATGCGGCTGGAGGAATCCTATCCCTGGCGGGCGCATCTGATGAAACAGGGCTATGCGTTCGACACCTATATGGATGTCTATAAACCGGTCTCGCCCTCTGGGGAGGCGCCAAAGCTGAATGACCCTGCGCTCTATCGTGCTGAGGACAGCGATACCGCCTTTCTGACCGACGCTTTTTTGGACGGCATCGCGCCTTACCAAAATCAGAACTGGTTTGCGCATCTAACCTACATCCGCCCGCATCCACCGCTTGTCGCCCCGGCACCCTACAATCGGATGTATGACCCTGACACTTTACCTCTGCCAAAGCGGTTCAAGACGCCCGAAGCCGAAAAAGCACATCACCCGTTCTTTGGTCCTATGTTGGACTTTCCGACACCTACCGATTTCGTTCACGGCTTTGACGACATCGCACCGACGGACAAGAACATACAGACCTTGCGGTCGATCTACTTCGGGCTGGCCACCGAGGTCGACCATCACATCGGCCGCGTTGTTCAGTATCTTAAAGACAGTGGGCAGTATGACGACACGCTGATCGTTATCACCGCCGATCATGGCGAAATGCTGGGCGACCGTCACAGCTGGGGCAAGATGACGGTCTATGATGCAGCCTACCATACACCGCTGATGATCCGGATGCCCGGCAACCAGGCCCAGGCAGGTGTCGAAATCACTGTACCGACAGAATCCATCGACATCACACCAACGATCCTCCATTGGGCGGGGCAACCAATCCCAAATGAAATGGATGGGCGGTCTCTGATCCCGCTGCTACGGGGTGAGGCGCCTGAAGATTGGCGGGATTATTCGTTCAGCGAACTAGATTTTTCCGAGCCTGAAAACCCGACCCTATGGCAACAACGTCTTGGCACCGGAAACAGCGATTCCTGTCTGGGTATCCTGCGCGATGATCGCTTTACACTGGTCGAATTTGCAGCCGATCTGCCGCCGCTTTTGTTCGATCATCAAGGAAAAGGCGAGTTTGAGAACGTGGCAGAAGACCCCGCCTATGCCGCTGACCTTGCACACCTGTGTAGGCAGATGTTGCGCCATCGGATGCGGAACATGGACCATACGCTGTCACTGCATTCCAATACGCCCGATGGGCCCAAGATGCGCACACGGCATTGATCCCCTCTACACCTGCTGTTCATCAGGTGATACGGGTAGGATAGGGGAGGGTGGATTTGCGCATCACCGAACAACGGATAAAGGCGATGACAACCGCCGGGCTGAATCTGATCGGCCAGGCGCTTTCCATCTATGACAGCCAGTTGCGCTTGGTCCTTAGCAATCGGCGGTTTCAAGAAATGTTCGACCTTCCCGATGCATTGGTGCAACCCGGCGCCTTGTTTCGGGACACGATCTATTTTCTGGCGAGCCGTGGAGAGTACGGTGATGAGGGCAGTGTCGAAGACATGGTCGATCTGCGCGTCGAACAGGCACTGGCGTTCGAGCCCCACTATATGGAACGCAAGCGCGCAAATGGTCAGGTAGTCTCGATCGAAGGCGCACCGCTGCCTCAGGGCGGTTGGGTGGCGGTCTATACGGATATCACCAGCGCAAAACGTGCCGAAAACCTGCTGCGCGCGCGGTCCGAGGAATTGTCAGGTCAGTTGCTCACTCATGCCGAAGAGCTTTCGACCACCAACCGGCAACTGGCCGCTACCATCACCGCGCTGGAAGAAGCCAAACGTGAGCTAACCGAGATTGAGGCCCGCACCCGTCTGACGACTGAGATGATGCCGGCCCATATCGCACACCTGAACAGCGAGGGGCGATATGATTATTCAAACCGGCGGCTCAGCTCTGTCATGCCAGGGCGGCCATCCGAGATTTTGGGCCTTCACATATCCGAGGCTTTGGGGGCAAGCGCCTTTGCCCGGGTCAGTGATCATCTGCAAAATGCCTATAACGGAAAAACATCCGTGTTTGAATTCACCGAGGATCAGGATTCGCGCCGCATCCGCGTGTCTTTCACACCGGACGGGGCAGGGGGCGTTTATGTGATGTCAGTGGATATCACCGAAGAAACCCAGGCCCGTGTCGCCCTGCAACAAACCCGCCGCCGTGAAATGGCTGCACAGATGACAAATGGCCTGGCGCATGATTTTTCCAATCTGCTGACAATTATCCTGGGCATGCAATCCCAGCTCGACAAGATGGAGTTACCCGACGACGCCCATGCGCTGATCGCAGCGACCCAAAAAACAGCGCGGCGGGGTGGGCAGTTGTTGAACCGAATTGCTGATATGACAGGCCATCGAACACCTCAGCCGAAAGCCACCGATCTGCGCCGCTTGCTCGAGGACTTGCGGCTTGTGGCCACCCCGTCTTTGCCGCGTGGCGTTGGGCTATCGGTCGTGAATACTTTGCCGGATCAGGCGCTTATGCTTGATCCAGGGATGCTTCAGGATGCGCTGTTGAACCTTGTTCTGAACGCGCGTGATGCCTGTGGCACAACCGGGCAGGTGACGATCAGCGCACATGCAATCGGCGATATCTGGATCGAAATCACAGTTTCCGATACCGGTTCTGGCTTTTCGTCTGAGGCATTGGAGAAGGCTTTGAACCCCTTTTTCACAACGAAAGGCAGCGATGGATCGGGCCTTGGTTTGCCGATGGTATATGACACCGTGAAGCTGGCAGGTGGTGACCTGAACCTGCGCAATACACCCTCAGGCGCATCGGTGATTTTGCGCTTGCCCTACCGCCCCGCGCCACCCGCGCAAGAGGGGCTTGTGCTATTGGTTGAAGACAGCGACGATCTGCGCGGCCAATTCCGGGACATGCTGATCGACCTCGGTTTTTCGGTAATCGAGGCAACATCTACAGATGAGGCTCTGGCTCTGACCGAGAACGTTGAAGGGATTGTCATGGTGCTGTCCGACATTCGACTTGAAGGCACGGCGACGGGGCTTGATCTGTTATCTCAACTCAAATCTCGCTTGCCCTGTATACTGATGACATCATTACCATATACCGATCCTCTGCACCGACAGGCATTGGCCATGGCACCCGTACTGAGCAAACCATTTTCCAAGGCACAGTTATCCGCCCTTGTCCGAACCGAGGCCGCCTGATGACCCAGCCGTTGGTAACCATATTGGATGATGAACCTGAGATTCGGCACATCCTGACATATGCTTTGGAAGAGGCTGGGTTCCGCACCCAAAGCTATTCCCGAGCCCGCGAATTCGAGGCCGCGCTGAACCAGATAACACCTGACGTCTGCTTGGTGGATCTTTCCCTGCCGGATACGGATGGCCTGGCCTTGGTGCATCGATTGGCACTGGAACAAGGTGCGGCCGTGATCATTGTGTCGGGCCGCGCGCAAGTTCAGGATCGCGTGACCGGGCTGGAATTGGGAGCGGATGACTACATCACCAAACCCTTTGATCCAACAGAGGTTGTGGCGCGTATTCGCGCGCGGTTACGCACGCCGCGAAGTCAAACCTCGAACACCAATATTGCCGAGTTTAACGGGTGGGCAGCATATTTTGATCGGTATCTTCTGAAGGACAAATCCGGGGCCGAAATACCATTCAGCCACGCCGAAGGAGAGGTTTTACGCCTGTTTCTGGAAAGCCCCAAACGCCTGATCAGCCGTGCACAAATGCAGGATTCTCTGGGTGGCGCAGCTGGGGACAGCTTTGACCGCGCCATGGATGTGCGCATCTCAAGGCTACGAACCAAGCTTGGTGAGGACCCCAAAAACCCGCGCTTGATCAAGACGATATACGGGGCGGGCTACATCTTTCTTGGCGATGTCGCTTGGAAATAGGCTGCACACTGGTTGGCCGATCGGGTAGCCCCCGCTACTCTCGTAAGGCCTGGTCTTTGATCTTCACAACGGGCTGTAGGATATAGTCCAGCACCGACTTCTTGCCGGATAAAATATCCACCTCTGCGATCATACCTGGAATGATTTCAACGGCAATTCCTTGCCCGTCGAGCATGGTATTGCTAGTGCGAATCTCAACGACGAACACCTCTTCATCATTTCGCTCAGACCGGGTGATGGTATCTGCGCCGATGCGCAGGATTTCACCGTCCAACCCACCATAACGAGCAAAGTCATAGGCTGTGATCTTCACCTTTACCGGCTTGCCCGCACGCAAGAAGGCGATAGCCGGGTCAGGTTCGTCTTCACGGCCGTTTCGTCAATAAAGACAACACGCTCAGGCAGGGCGGCAATGGCAGGAAGCCGGTGCCTGAACCAATCGGCGCGCTGCTGCATTACCTTCGCGCGACGGCGTTCGGTGGCGACCAGCGACTTTTTTGCACGTGAACCCGAGCCGGGACAGCTGGTTGGCGATGGAAGAATGGTGCACACGCACGCCCTCTGCATCGGCCAGCGCATCGCGCAACTCAAAGAGCGTGATGTCGGGGTCCTGTGCGGCCAGCTCTTCAAGGAAAGCCTGATGCGGTGCCAGCTTCCCCTTGCCGCGTGGCGGACCCTGGGGTGTCGGTTCTACATGACCCTTGGTTCGCACCTGTCGTGCCCACCGAGCACCCGTGGCGGGTGATACCTTCAGACGCAACGCGGCCGCACGCCCGCTTAACCCTTCTTCAATGTATCTCAGAAACGACGCCCGAAGCGCCAATGGCAAAGGTGCTGACATAATCCATCCTCCCAAACAGGATGAATCACAAATCGGCCCTCATGTGAATCCCACGCGATTCAGGTTCAAACCGAAACGCTTTAAAGAGAAAATGGGACGGTCGGGTTCTCTTCTGATATCCTCAATATGCCGTCCTCCATTGGTTCAAAAAGTCAATGACCTTAGGCTCCCGACTCATTGATTTACAGCCAGAATAGGACTGTAGCATCGAGAGCGATGGCCGAGAGGAATACCTTCGGGCATCTGTCATATCGGGTGGCGACGCGCCGCCAATCCTTCAGGCGTCCGAACATTATCTCAATGTGGTTGCGTCGTTTGTAGCGGCGCTTGTCGTATCGGACAGGCTTGTCGCGTGACTTTCGACCTGGGATACAGGGCTTTATTCCCCTGCCATTAAGGGCTTCACGGAACCAGTCTGCGTCATAGCCTCGATCTCCCAGCAGCCAGTCAGCCGATGGCAGCCTATTCACCAAAGCTCTGGCCCCCATATAATCGCTGACCTGCTCGGCGGATATGAAAAAGCGGATGGGGCGTCCGAGACTGTCGGTAACGGCATGCAGTTTCGTATTCATGCCACCCTTGGTGCGTCCGATCAGCCTGCCACGCCCCCTTTTTCAACCGCAGGCTGGAGGCCGTGCGGTGCGCTTTGAGGTAGGTTGCGTCGATCATGATGGTCTTATGATCGGTTCCCTGCGCAGCCAGCCCGGTCATGATCCGAGCGAACACACCCATATCGCTCCACCGCTTCCACCGGTTGTACAGCGTCTTTGGCGGCCTATATTCGCGAGGCGCATCCGACCAACGTAACCCATTGCGGTTGATGAAAATAATCCCGCTCAGTACACGCCGGTCGTCAACCCTCGGCTTGCCGTGGCTCTTTGGAAAGTAAGGCCGAAGCCGCGACATCTGCTCGTCGGTCAACCAGAATAAATTGCTCATGTTATACCCCTGAAACTCGCGGGTATGAATCACGCAGGCGGGATGGCGACAACCAAATTAATAGGTCCGGAACCTAGAGTTCGAAAGCTACGCAGGGACCACCGACGCAGGCTCTGGCTCGACCTATGGGCTGTTTGCCAATCGTCTGGGCTCGATCTTGACGGCGGTCTCGCTGTCGACCGGGGCGGTTGCTGCCGATTATGACTATGACGCCTTTGGCGTGCAGAGCCAGACCGTCACCACCATCGAGCAGCGCTATGGCTATACCGGCCGTGAGCACGATGCCGAGACCGGCCTGATCTACTACCGCGCGCGCCACTACGACCCGGCGACCGGACAGTTCCTGCAACGCGACCCGATTGGGTTCGCGGCGGGGGATCTGAACCTCTACGCCTATGTCAGCAACGATCCGTACAACTGGACCGATCCGAGTGGGTTGACATCAAACAGCGAAGCCCAAGTGCAAAAGAAGGGCGAACAGGCCATTCGCAAAGGCGTGATCGGGAGCGTCGCTGCAGGCACCGCCAATCTGGCTGCTCGGATCAATCAGGCGCTGTCCTGCGCGTCTGCTGGGGTCAACGCGGCGCACGGGAACTATGCGGATGCGGCGGCGGATGGGTTCGATTGTCTGACGGGCGGGAAGAAAGGTACAGCAAATGCACTTCCGAAACCGCCACGGGGAGCCCAAAATAACTGATGCTGCGTCTTGCCTTGACGTCGACCTTGTTGCGCAAAATCGACTTGCACCGAGTCCGTTTTGCAAGGGGGATGTCGCGAAACCAATGCGGAGTCGAATGAGGCTTGCCCGTTTCGGGCGATGCTGCAAATGGGCGTGCACTTGATGTCGTTTCGCAAAACCTTGACGTGCAGGCGCAATAAATTTGTGCGGCGGACTGCCAAGTTGAATGCACATGCAGTGCTTCAAATAAGCTCAACTGAAAGGAACTAAGATATGCAAAAGGTAATGATCACAGCCGCCACAGTGTTCGCGCTTGTTATGAGTACCGGAGCGTCCATGGCCAGCCCATCGTTCGGCCACGGTCAGCGTGGGATTGCAAAGCACAGTATCTCAACAAATACCCAAATCGGGAATGTCGCCAAGAATGCAGATAAGTACAAAGGTACGACTCAAATGGTTGGTTCAAGCCCAAGCACGTACTTGCCCGAATTTGAAGTCATCGAGATGGATGAAGATGGTTCTATGACCTTGATTATTGGTATGGATTCGGATGTGCACATAGATGAAACTATGTTCTATGGCGACTACTCAAGCTTACTAAATAACAGGATCTGTGAATTGCACTCGGACGCGGCAGGATCGTGTTGATCCAGGCATGGATGCCCTATGAAAACGCGATGTGCTATCAACTCAATGCCATGCCCCGGCTGCCAACGTCGGGGCTTGGTAGTACTCGTCTCTGAACACCAACAGGTCAGCATATTCTCGCTGAGGAAAGAATGCGCTGAAATCAATGCTGGTCCGAGCCAGACTATCCGCGCAGCCGCGCAATACTCAGATACTGGGCTAAATTCAAACGGCTTAAAGTTATTGAGAAAGAGTTCGCGTTGGGTGCCAAAGGCAAGGATGGCGAAGCCGTATCTGAGACCTTCCGCTTCTTGCGTCACGCACTGACCATAGGCTTTGCCATCACACGCGCCAAGCCGACATTTGCCTGACAAAGAACGCCCGGCTGCAAGATACGCGGAATCGGGCGTTCAATTGATGCGTTTTCTCAAAACCTTGACCCGCCAGCGCAATCAATTTGACCAGCAGCGCATCACATTGATTGCACACACAGCGTAACAATCACGCTCAGTTGAAAGGCGGTCAAAGATGAAAAAGGTAATGATCACAACGGCTACGGTCATTGCACTTGCCATAGGCGCCGGAACGTCCATGGCTGGCCCATTGAGTGATCACGGCCAAATCAACTTTGCACCGGATGTCCGCTCATCTGTTTCGCAAGCCAGCAACTACGTCGATGTAAATGCCAATCGCAGTGTATCCACGTACAGCGATGAGCAACGATATGATCAGGACATTCTTTCTGGCGAGGTCGCAGGCGGACAGCTGTTTGGCGGGTTGGAGATTGGTACCAGCATCCTGACATCTAGCGTCAGCTCTCGCTTGGCCAACGCCAATGTTTCAGCCGACGCCTTCGACACCACCCTGAGCGCGCTTTGGGTTGCGGACAGCCAGTTCTATATCGACGGGCAGTTTCGGTATGGGGAATTCGACAGCAGCATCGGTTTGAATGGCCAGGATGCATTGTATGTCGACGGCAGTGGCTATCAGATATCTGTTGAACTCGGTAAGTCGTTCACGCTGCAGAATGAATGGACGCTGACCCCACAAGTGCAGGTCATGTACAGCGATATCAACTTGGACAATGTCGCAGATCGGGCTGCGGTTGCGCGGATCGGCTCCTTGGCGGATGATGACGCATTGACGGCTCGGTTAGGACTGCGTGCTGAACGTAGCTTTGCAGATAACTCGCTGCTTTATGGTCAAATCGACCTCTACCAGGGGTTCGGCAATGCACCATCGGTGGCGTATGGCGAGGACAGCGCAGCCATGAGCATAGGTGGCATTGCCGCTCTGTCAGATCACTCGCAGCTTTATGGTGAAATCACCGATGAAACCGGATTGGGCAGCAATTCGGGCGACCATAACGTCAGTTGGAACATCGGTTATGAGCTCCGGTTTTAAGGCCTTTCCCGCCAAGATCTGCCAATATGAGCGGCAATCCCGTATTTGGATCGCGCTCAATAATAACGCCTGCATTGTTGTGTTCATTCTCAACCCACGCCTGTGGGTTATTGGTGAACCCTTCGGTTTCCAAAGAGAGAATATTTGCGTGATGACCATAATGTGCGTTCTGCGCTGCCGTAGCCAGGACTCCGAGACCTGTCACGGGTGCCGTGCTATTCGAGAAGGTAAGCGGCACCTCGGCATCTATCATCGCTTGCTCGAAGCTAGGCACGACATGTGACATGACATCGTGCTTCCAGAATGCTTCTGCCAAGGTGGTATCGGTCAGTTCCCGTTTGGTGATTTTCTCTGACCGGGATGCTCGCATCCAATTAACAAGGACATTGTATGCCTCAATGATGAAATCATTGGTCATCGGTTGACCTTGCTTGCCGTGCAGGCCGAGCGCCTGAACGATTTCTGCCGCTTGATCAAAGTTCCATGGCTTAAAGAACGGGACAGGGGCGCCGCCTTGATTATCTGGCGGTTGCTCTTCCCATGAGCGATTGAACGCATCTAGCGAATTGCTAAACCGTTCCGCCGCCAACATTGGGATAAAATGCGCCTCTAGCCAAAGTTATTCCGCTTGATCAACCTATTGTTGCTTTGAAGGTTTTTCAATTCCTCTCGCATGATCTCGGCCTGCAATTTCTCGCGTTCCGCATCGATTTGGCGTTGCTTTCCATTAAAAAGCGTATCTATCGCACCGCCGATACCCTGCCCGATCAGTTCACCTGATCTGGACAGGGGCGGGGCAGGGGTCGAAGCTTGCGGTACACCGCCGGTTCCACTTGCTCCCCGCAACAATGTCAGGGGGTTAAACCCTGAGTTTTGTCCCGCATTGCGCGTTAACCACGGGAAATCCATGACCCATTGACGCTGACGCTTCCAAGCATCCGAAGCGGATTGATTTGCTTGATCGTTAGCTAGCTGTTGGGCCCGAACCGTAGAATCTGCGTTTTTATCGCTGTTACGCTTTCCGAACAATCCGCCTATTAACGCGCTAAAGATACCCATTACAGGAGCTTTCGCGAAAGCAGATCGGCACCAACACCGAGCAATAGCACAATAGCTGCCGTGACTTGTTCTTGCCCAGCATAAGTGCTAACGCTGGCAATGAACGACCCCGCAGCCGTGCCAAGGCGATGAATGCCGGGTTTCAGCATTTCTTGAACAATAAAGTTTCGCATTTTCTTCCCTTTCACGTTAGGGCAGAAAAAGTCGCATAATATAGATTATGTTTAATTAATAATGGTACGCCGGAAAGGAACAATCTAGAACCTTCCGAATGCGTCCGGCTTTGTTGCACAAATCGGTGTGTGAGTGCACCTCCCCTTTCGCTGGCCGGATTTAACCGTAGGAGATTCGCAATGGCTGAACTGCTTAAAGAAGCTGCACGGTATCAGGCTGGCATCGTGCATCAAAGAACCGGTGAGACAGTTGACTATCGTGCGGTGGTGCTCGATCACCCCGCGACAGGCAGATACCTTATCCAGCATTCGCACGTGGCTGTGCCTGTCGAAGGGGGTAAACCTCACCCAACCCATCGGCAAGCGTGGCGTGCAAAAAGCAATAGAGGACGTTCGGACGGCTATTGGGATTATGCGAGGGGAGAATCGTCTCGTACCACATGGATGGCGCTATACAGCCGCGCGCCTCTTGGCTAAGGCGGGTTGCACCGACGCAGAAATCCAATCCGTCACCGGACACAAGACATTGGCGATGGTCCAGAAATACCGCGCTCAAGCAAATCAAAAGGCAAACTCAAGACGTGCTCAAGAAAAGAGGGAGAGGTGAAACGAAACAGAAACAGAACGTGAAAGTGCGAAACTCGACAATTCAGACAAAGAGGCCAGAAGAGCAAAATGGAAGAAAATCTAGTTAAATCTAAATGGTGCGGGTGGAGGGACTTGAACCCCCACGCCTTGCGGCGCCAGAACCTAAATCTGGTGCGTCTACCAATTTCGCCACACCCGCAACCGGGCACATTTGTGCCGGACTGGAGCGCTCAATAGCAAAGCTTCCTTCGGAGCGCGAGAGGTAAAATTCACCCCAACCCAAGATTTTGATCAAGAGACCCCACGCGTTTTAGAAACCCTTGGGCCAGATCGCCAGAAAGGCATCAGCCTCAGGATGTTTCCGTTCATATCCTATGGGTACTGGAAGGCTGGTTTGTCATCCTTAGATTTGCGCACCCAAAACCCAGATATCCAGTGCCAATTCACCTGATCGGACCGCTATTTTTCAACCAACAGGAAAAACGCGCTTACGTTGTATCGATCGGACCATGGTGTGCAAAACAAATTCAGCTGACTTCGTCGGTTCAAGTTTTCTGCGTTTGCGCAATCAGCCCAAATCCAAATACCTCGCAGAACAGCACTAGCCGCACCTGAACTTTGTATAGATACAAGGCATTTACGGATTTGCGAAGACCGCAATGGGTTGTTTGGCAATTGCCCACCGCACGGCACCTGCGCAATATTCAAACCACAAAACACTACGTGCCCGTTAACCATTCGCCTCAAGGTTGAGGCATTCCTATGCACGTCACTTCATATTTACGCCACAATTCAAGCACCAAAATATCTTATTCGCGTCAAAATAACACCGCCTTGGCCGGGCTTCTTGGTCAAAGGAGTTAATGAGTCCTTTTTCGCCATTTTGGCACCTGTACGAGTCTTCCGCTCAACTCCAGTAACAAGGGTCTTTGATGTGACCAGCATGAATAACTCCGCCGCTGCCGAGCAAGAGGCCGTTTTCTTCGCTCGCGAAAGCTTCATCGGTGAGCTGAAGTCTCTGAACCGGGATTATCCCGATACAGGCTTCGGTATCTCCCTTCGCACCCATTCGGGTGAACACTACCTGTTAGCAAACGCACGTATGCCCCTGCCCGCAGTAAAATCGGACGGGTTTCCAACCGGCCGGCGTTTGGCCTGCCTCGAAAATGGTGATCGCTTCCGCGCAATTGAGGTGCTGGCTGATTCCCATGCGTATGAAACCATCTCTCCTCGGGACGAGGCAGAAATTCTGGGCAATGCCCTGGATCTGATCGCCCGTATCGACACCCTGACCAACATGCCCGCAGGCCGCGTTTCGCAGGCTCCGCAAATCGCTGCGACTGGCACCGGAGGCTAACACATGGCGCGCAACGACCACCTTTTGTCTGTCGGAAACGAGGCACTTGCCCCGATGACGTCGGCAATGTCGTTATTAACGGCTCAGATCGACCAATTGACAGAAGTGGCCGATGCGCGGTCAACGGCCCGACTTGCGACGTTGAAAACGCGGATCGAGAATTTCTCTGCCAGCATCACCATGGTTGGGCAGGTCAAAGCGGGTAAATCATCGCTTGTGAATATTCTGGCTGGTCGCCCTGCCCTGCTGCCTTCGGATGTGAACCCGTGGACCTCGGTTGTGACCACGCTGAACATCAACACCCGCACGCCGGGCGATACGCGGTCCAAGTTTACCTTCTTCGAGCAAGAAGAATGGGACAACCTGATGGTTGGCGGTGGACGTCTTGGTGAACTGGCCAATCGCGCCGGCGCGGATGATGAGATGGAAGACATCCGCCGTCAAGTCGCTGAAATGAAAGCCAAATCAGAGGAACGGCTGGGCAAGCATTTTGATCTGATCCTGGGGCAAAGCCACCAATACGACTATTTCGACGAAGAGCTGATTCAGCGCTATGTCTGTCTGGGTGACGAAGACGACCCGGATATCGACCCCAAGACCGGCCGTTTTGCGGATGTGACAAAATCTGCAGAACTGTACATGGACATACCGCAATATCCGATCTCGCTGAAGCTGTGTGATACGCCCGGTGTGAACGATACCTTCATGGTGCGTGAGCAGATCACCCTGCGCAGCCTGCGTGGATCCGAAGTTTGTGTCGTGGTACTGGCTGCAAGTCAGGCGCTGACCACGATGGACATGGCGCTGATGCGGATCATCGCGCAGTTCGAAAACCGGCAGATCGTTTTGTTCGTGAACCGGATTGATGAACTGGCTGATCCGGTCAATCAGGTCCCAGAAATACGCGATCGCATTCAGGAAACCCTGAAGCAGAACAATATCGATGCAAATACCAGCATCGTGTTTGGCAGTGCCCTGTGGGCCGAAGCCGCTCTGACCGGGAATCCAGACATCCTGACCGATGAATCCCGAAAGGTGCTGAACACCTTCTATCTGGCCGCCGGTTTTGGCGATCAAGCAGCGTCTTTGGATAAAATCTGGGCGCTCTCCGGGCTTCCTGATTTGCTGCTGGCGATGAACGAACGGATTGCCGATGGCGCAGGCGCGCGGCTAGTGGATCGCGTCCGCCATCGTGCACGCAATATTGCAAGCCAGATTCGCGCAACGGCCGTTGCGAAAACCCTGTCCGGCAACGAAGGTGTTGTCCGCGATCTGGGCGGCGCATCCCCGGAAGAGGCGATCTCCACCGTCTCCGATGAATACGACAAGAAAGCCGCTGAGCTGACCGCCGCGTTACGCGACAAGGTGATTGAGCGCTTGAATTCGGCCGAAGCCAATTTTGTCAAACGTGCAACGGATTCGCTGATTGCGCATCTTGAAATGAATGGGGAAGAAGGCACCTGGCAATATGATCCCGCGGGTCTACGGACCTTGCAAAAGGCCGCCTATTTCAGCTTTGCCCGGTCGATGAAGAAAGAGGCGGGCGCGCTTTATGCTTCGGCAGCGGCGGATGTCGAAGCGCTTTATCATAAGCTTCTGGGCAACCATCTGGGTGAATTCAGCATCGAAGCGCCCATTGTGCCGCGCGTCCCGCCCCCCTTGGGAATCGGGCGCACCATTGCATTGGACTTGCAAAGCACATGGTGGCGCAGATGGTGGCAAAAGCGCAAAGGATTCGAAGCCTATGCCGCTGACTACACGAGGCTGATCGCGACCGAGGCGAATTCGATCACCAAGGACATCGAGGAAAATCAGGTCGCAGCGGTTCTGGAAAACGTACGTGCCGGGCTGTCTGATTTTATGCGCGAACAGAAAGAGACATTGCTGAACATCTCGGCCTCGGCCGAAAAAGGTGGCAACCAAGCTCCTGCTATGGCGGCGAATCTGCAGTTGCAGAAGTCGCGCGACGAAATTCTGGGCGACATCCTGAAAAACCTTAGCAACGAAGCGGCGTAAGTAGAAAAATGGCAAAAGACACACAAAACCGTTTCGTTTCTCCCCAGGCATGGGAACGGATTGAGCACTGGTCACGCCGGAAGCCCGTTTTCGCCCTTATGGGTGAATTCAGCGCCGGGAAATCCACCCTGATGAACTTTCTGTTGCGCACCCATACGCTGCCAACACAAGTCACGGCGACGCAATTGCCGCCCGTCTGGTTCAGTTGGGGCAATCAGTCAGCCTATGTGAAGCGCCATGATGGCAGTAAAGAACTGATCGATCTGGACCAGCTTGAATCCGTGGGCGTGAACGATGCGCAGTTCATTCGCATTTTTCTTGAGGCCGATATTCTGGAAGCGGTCGATCTGATCGACACACCCGGTATTTCCGATCCGAAAATTTCAACCGATGTCTGGCAGCGTGCGGTTGGTCAGGCCAATGGCGTTTTATGGTGTACCCATGCGACGCAAGCCTGGCGCGAAACCGAGCGTGCAACCTGGGTCTCCTTGCCGGAACGGCTGCAACACAACTCATTGCTGTTGGTCACCCGCGCGGATGCGCTGGGTCAGAAAGACCGGCAAAAGGTGCTGCGCCGCGTAAATCGCGAGGCGGGCCATCTGTTTAATCGCTCGATCTTGTTCTCGGCCCGCGATGCGATTGAGGCCCGCGACAAGACCGGTGATGCCGAGATGTGGGCGCGTAGCGGTGGCGGCAAGATGATCGACAGCTTCCTGGAGATCACCGAGAATATCATGGATGCCCGGGCCGACCAACTTGCGCGGTATCAGATCGACAAAGGCCTGTCAGGCGAAACCAAGATACAGCCCTTGCGGCCTGCAAGAAACTCTGAGGCCTCCAATGCCTCGCGACCGAATGCCGAGACACCCGCACCGCTCAAGCTGGTGAACCCGGTGGACGAGGCGGAGAGTGACGCCTCGGTTGTCACCAGCTTCCCGGTGCGACCTGCCCGTGTTGAACGTCGCGCCGATGAGGACGAACGTCCGCGTATCGATCCCGCCGAGGCGGATCGTTTGCGGGCCGAAATGACCCCGGAGCCCGAGGCAAGCCCAGAGGTTTCCGAGACGCAGGATGACGACCTGCGCGCGTTTTTTCGCGATACCGCCAAAGATCCGTTGGAACTGGACGCGGTCCCGAAGCCGACATCTGAAATCGATGATTACGACCTTCTGGATGACGAAGACACTGATGACGAGGTCGAAAACATCCTGATCGTATCAGATGCCGAAGTTGGTTCGGTGGACGCGGCTGATGACCCCTCCTCTGACGATGTGCTGGCATCGCTCAGCAACACGCTGAATGGGACGTCTGAAACCTCTGAGGAACCCGCAGTTGAAACGCCGGAAGCCGACATTCGGGATGCTGAGGTTTCCACCTCTTCCATCGCAGCCCTGATGGCAGAACAGCAGGGAGCGCCGTCGGAAGACTATGAGCCCGAACCCGAAACACATGGTTTGGTCGAGCTCTCTCCGATCACGGCACCCGCAGAATCAACCGAACCACAACTGGTTGAACTGGATGCACTGACGGAAGATCGCTCCGCTCCGATTAGCGCTTACGCGATGTGGACCGAGGTGACCAAGAACGAAATCTTGCCGGATGACCCAAGTGAGCTGATGCGGGTGTTTCAAGCGTTCCTCAAGGAATTCGACCAAATCGCGTCAGAGCATACTGAAAAACAAACCAAAGAAGCGTTGCGTTCGATCCCCAAATCCAACGAAAACAGCGGGATGGAATGGCATGTCTTGTAATCGAAACCAAATCCGGGTAACCGGCTATTAGCGAAGTAAAACAGTTAGTTACATGTCGATATATGATGCGTTGAACGCTGCTATTGATACAATACCCGACTGCCTTGCAGCCGGGTATATCGACATGGAAACGGGGATGTTGCTGGGGACCTGCATCAAGGGGTCGGACGACACGATTGATCTGGATGAACTGGCTATAGCAGTGGCCAACCTGTTTCAGGGGCGCGGCGTTTCCGCCTTCGAAGCATTGTTGCGCGAGGCGGATACAGACTCTGACGCCGATGGGTTCGGCGAGATCGCGGTGTTTTCAAACGACCGGCTGAACATCTTCCTGCGCACGCGGGAATACCCCGATCATGTGGTCTGCTATATCTGCCGCAACAGTGCGAATGTGGGTCTTGCGTTGACGAAATCACATCTCAGTCTCGCGCCCGTTGCGGCCGCGGTTTGAGCCAGAGTGATGAGGATCACGGTATGATGGATACAGACATACTCGCGATGCTCGAGGATATTGGGCGCAACTCGGTTGCCAGGTTGTCGCCGTCTGTGATGATTGTCGGCGACACGCCCGAGGCGCGCCGGACCGAGGTTCTGCGCGTGATCCGCAGTACGATTTTGCCACGCCGCCTGGAATTCACCGCTGCCAATGGCGACTGTCTTGCACTAGAAGTGAACAGTTCGCGCGTGACGGATGTGTTCCGCGTTATGTCCGGCCCCGTCCCAGATTTCGAAACGGCACCGCGTCCAGAATTGATTGACAACCTGGCACAGCTTGTCTCGGATATCGCCCTAGCCCCCGCCCCGCTCGAGCTGCTGTCTCTGAAACCCGACAACGTGCTCGAAGCGGATGACGTGGGTGTCACCCTGCGTGAGATCCGAACCGCCTGCGCCGCAATTGAACTGGCCGCGGAGCCCACAATTTCGGTCGTGCCGGAAACACAGGAGCCGGTGCCGGAAACATCGGAAGACGCACCAGAGGCTGATGGTAATGGTTCGCTGGCACAGGCGTTCTTTGACGGGACAGATAGCTTTGCTCTGGGGCGCGTTTTAGCTGCTGCCAAGGATGGCGCCTTGGTACTGGCCGCTGAAGATTGCGCGCCAGATGCCAAACTGCATCCCAATCAGGATTTGTTGACCCGCTTTGCAGCCGATCTGGCTGGCTGGGACAAAGATACCAAGACAGGGTTGGGCTTACCCCAACTGATCGTAATGCGCCCTTCCGGTGGAAAGGGTGCAGGACTGGCCGTTGTCAATGACGGTCAAAACATCGCCTTCGCTGTACACGAGGCGCGCAAACTGGGGGCCGTGGTCAACTTGTGGACCACGTTGCAGGAGGCAGAAGAATGACTGCCTTCTATGTTTTTAAACCACCAAATTTTTTGAGTAATGTGTTGTTAGGATACCCAGTATGAGTGAGTCCAATCGTCGTGAGTTAATCCGCATAGCCGAGGACATGAATGAGACGAGCAATGACGAAACCCGTCAGTTCATCTCGCGTATTGTCGGCGATCTTTCAAATCTGAAACCGTCCATTGCCTTTGTCGGACAAATCAAGGCTGGTAAATCCCGCCTTATCAATGGCTTCACAGGTCAGGCCGAATATTTGCCATCTGATGTGAACCCGTGGACCACGGTGATCACCGATATGCATTTCGGGCACCCTTCGGGGCGGACCGAAGGGGCCGAATTTCATTTCTTCGACAACCACCAATGGCAGTCGCTGATCGCCGAAGGTGAAGAGTTGCGCAACATGTTCCCGGATGACGAGGACAGCTATAAGCGCGAAATGATCGAAGAGCAGGTCGAGGCGATGAAAACCCGCGCGCAGCGGCGTCTGGGCGACAGCTATGAACAGCTTTTGGGTCAACACCATGATCTGGAACAGCTGAATTCCGACGATCTGGCCCGGTATGTCTGCGCCGGCGACGACCCGACCGAGGACGGCCCTTTGGATCCCGGCAGTGACCGGGGGCTGTACAGCGACATCACCCGCAAGGCTGAGGTCTATTTTGACATCGGCCATTTCCCGTTCCCGTTGACGGTGACAGACACGCCGGGTGTTAATGACCCTCTCTTGATCCGCGAAGAAATCTCGCGCCAGTACCTGAAAGAATCCGATTTCTTTGTGGTGGTTCTGTCGGCGCATCAGGCGCTTTCTCGTGCCGACCTGAAACTGTTCCGCCTGATGCAAGCGCTTGAACTTGGTCAGATCGTGGTTTTCATCAACCGCGTGGATGAACTCAGCGATGGCGCAGAGGACGCGACAAAAGTACGCGCCGATGTGCTGGACGGATTGGAACAGGCCCTGGGCAACTCGGATATCGACGTGCTGATGGGCAGCGCGCAATGGGCGCATTATGCGCTGACAGGCGATGAAACAGGTGTTAACCACGACCATGTTTTGTCCTGGTTGCGGGCGCATCCGGAACAGATGCGACAGTATCTGGACGGTGTGAAAGAGATCAAGCAGGGTCCCGGCCCGATCAGCCGCGAGGCGGTGTTGCGTTTTGCCGCCATGATCGCCTCAGGCTTGCCAGACCTACGCCGTCATGTGACGCAGGCCCTGATCGAAGGACCGCATGACGAACAATTGCGTATGGCCTGGCAACACCTGAACAGCTTTGCCCAGGCCGAACTGGAACGGTCGCAGGCTGATCTGCGAGTCCTCGAGGCTGATGCAGAAGAAACAGCTGTCAGCGTCGAGAAAAACGACAAGACGCTTGAGGATCTGCGCGCACTGATTGCCGAGAAGAAACAGACTATTACCCATGAAATGGACGAGGTTTTGTCCAATCTGCGCGGGGTAATGGATGACACCGTTTCCGAGGCCGTCTCGGCTGTTGTGCGCGGTCCTGAAGGAAAGTCTCCCTTGCTGGCCAAAGGGGATACAGAACTGAACTTCACGCCTTTAAGGGATCGCATGCGGGAACTGGTTCAAGGTGCCTCGCAAGTGGTGCGGCAACGGGTTCTGAGCGAGCTTTACACAATCGACATGCAAAGCAACGCGGCGTTGCGGGCCCTACCCGGCTGGCAGGAACCGGTGGATAATCGCATGAACACCAGCGCCGTGCGCTGGTTCCGCCCGGACACCACGGCGCTAACCCGTGGCATCACGGTCGAACTGCGTGTAAACTGGTTGTCGAGGCTGATCTCGCGCAACAGCGTTGTCTCGCGCGCGGAACGGATGATCACGCAGGAATTCGAGCTGATGGGTGACGATCTGATCGACACTGCGCGTGACGATCTGCTGGAACGGCTTAACACCGTGTTGGATCATTATCTGGCCTTGCTGGCAGGCCATCTGCAGCATCGCGCCGGGACAGACGATACCAACGCAAAGGCGATAGCACAGGACGCGCTCGACCGTGCACGCCGTATCAGTGATGATCTTGGGGCTATCTTTGGCACCGGACATCAGGAAGACAGACTGGCAGAGGCTGCTGAATGATTGAATTTCCAGGGACCGAGCAGGAAGTGCGTCAACTCGAACGCTTCCTGACCGCGACAGAGAAGATGGAGGCGGACGCCGCGCTAGAGGATCTGCGCGCGCGCGCATTGGCGCATGCCGAACGTCTGTCGAATGCGGTGAACATCGGTTTCGCAGGGGAATTCGGCGCAGGCAAATCCAGCCTTGCCAATATGTTGGCTGGTGCAGATATCCTGCCCACTGGTCCGCAGCATCTAAAATTGCCTTTGGTCATCGTTGCTTATGCCGAAACGCCCGAAACAACAGTGGGCTGGTGGAATAAAGAGCCCAAGACCTACTCGGGTATCGCATTGGAAAAGGCAGCCGCTGATGAGCCCGATTTTATCTCAGTTGGATTGAACACCCCAGCGCTCAAAGAAATCTCGCTGTTCGATCTGCCCGGATCGGGGGCGCTAGACGATACATATAAGCAGACCCTGGACCTGCTCAAATTCGTGGATTGTGCGATCTGGTGCACCAACGGCACAAACGCCTGGCGTGAAACAGAACGGCATTTGTGGGCGCAGGTACCCGCTGAGCTGCGCCAGAATAGCCTGCTTGCAGTGACCCATGCAGATTTGCCGCCTGTTGAAGAGGCAATCGACCGCGTTCTGGCACGTTTGAAAAAAGAAAAAGACGGGATGTTCCGTGCTGTTGTCCCGATTGGCACACCCGTGGCTGTTCGCGCAATGGCGCAAGAACCCGAGCCGGATTTTGCTCTGTGGGAAACCTGTGGTGGCCAAACACTGGCTGAACACGTGCTGGAAGTTGCATCAAGCCGCCGCCAAAGTGATCTGGACGCCGCGCGAAAAGACATCGAACAGGAGTTCCTGCCTTTCCTTGAAGCTCTGAAAGAGTCTGAACCGAAAGCATCCGGAACAGAAAACGCGGATATGCAATCGACCTTGGGCGCGGCTCTACCCCCGTTGAACAATCCCATCCTAGAAGACTGGCTTGCCGCAATCGCGAGCATCTATGAGGATCTGCGAGAAAACGCGGATATGGAACCAGCGACGTTCTTGCAAAGCTGTCAGGAAATTGTCGAGGATTTTGCCGAGCGTCTGGAACAGGGCGGCGAAATCGACCCCGAGGCCGACTGGATTCCGGCTGAATTCGAGAAGGCCACAGACCTTCTGTTGTTGCTGCAATTCGAAAGCGGCAACGCACCGCTGAAAGATGCCATCAGCATCCTGGCTCAGTTGAGCGACAACCTGGCCTGGGCAGGTAGCACTGTAGTCACGGCGCAGACAAAAACCGGCACCTAAACGACTCCCGTGAAGATTGAGCTGCATCGCAGCGATTCGTTGTCGCCCAAATCCGATTCTTAACAGTTTCGGAATCGTCGACCAGAACGCTCCAATCCGGGTAAGAAGCTTTGGATTGACGATCTTAAAAATCAATATCTTGATCTCTGAAATATAGGAAATCAATATATTGATATACGTCCGAAACGATCCATAGTGAAGCCATCGGGCGGCCCCAATAAAGTCTAATTTGAAACGTCTAACCGTTCTCAAGTGACCTGCGGTTGTTTTGGGTTGTAAGTTTCGGGCGGTTTGCCCGGTTGTTTTACCGCAAAAATGTGTAGAACGGGCGGATTGAAATGAGCCACAACCAGGCAGTCGGTGCATCGCACGACGAACCACATATCGAAGGATTGGAACCCGGCGCAAAGCTGTTGCGCGGACAGTACGAAATCCTTCGCTTTCTCAGCAATGGTGGGTTTGGCATTACCTACCTTGCGCGGGATAGCCTTGAGCGGGATGTGGTGATCAAGGAATGTTTCCCGGGCGCCCTGTGCCGTCGCAATGGCGATCTGGTTGAACCAAATGATCCCGCCCTCAAAGAAGACTTGCGCGCCATTATCGACCTGTTCATTCAGGAAGCACGCAACCATGCCCGCCTGGTACATCCCAACATTGTCGATGTGCATCAGGTCTTCGAAGACAACGATACAGCCTACATCGCCATGGACCTGATCCGTGGATGCGATCTGCTGGACTATATGGAAAACCCCGACACAGAAAGCGGCCCGGACTTCATCGTCCAGGTAACCGAAAAGATGTTGTCGGCGGTGTCGTTCATTCACCAAAGCGGTATGCTGCACCGGGATATCTCGCCCGACAACATTCTGATTGATGAAAACGGCGATCCCGTCCTGATCGACTTTGGCGCGGCCCGCGAGCAAGCAGCAAACAAATCCGCAGCCTTGTTGACCCTGCGGGTAATCAAAGACGGGTATTCCCCCCATGAGTTCTATGTGCGTGGGGCGGAACAGGACCCGAGCAGTGACCTCTATGTACTGGCAGCCACGCTTTATCACGCGATCAGCGGAGAGCGCCCGGTTGATGGCCAGTCCCGCCTAAATGCGTTCAACAACGGCCAGGACGATCCGTATGAACCGCTGACCGGCCGCTTCGAAGGCTACCCTGATGGCTTCCTTGAAGCGATCGACAAGGCGATGGAGGTTCACGCTACGGATCGACTGCAAACTGCCCTGGACTGGCTGCGGATGTTCCGTGGCCCAGGTGTGATGTTCGATACGTTTGCTTACCGCCCCATCTCGGTCATCGTGGGCATGGATCGCAAGGACAAAGAAGAAGAGAAAGAGCGGATCAAGGCTGAGACCGAGAATGCCGAAGCCGTCGTCACCGCACTGCTGGCGGGGAATTCGGATATCGCGCTTGGCAATGACGACAAAAAAGAAGACGAACTGGCCAAGTTTACCGCAAAGGAAGACGGGCCGATCGCGGTCGACACCGTCGTTCAAAGCGGGTCGGGCGGAAATGGCAAACTACTGGTGGGCGTGGCTGTCGTAGCCTTGGCCATTGCCGCAGGTGGCTACTTCGTTATGTCCGGCGGCGATAAAGCGCCCGAAACAACCGCAACGGCGTCAGTGGCAGAGCCAGCAGTGACCGCAGCTGCTGCACCGGAAACCGCCGCTACACCTGCAACAGAAGACACTTCAGAGGCGCCTGTCGAGCAGGCAACCTCCGTTCCTGCGGAACCGGCTGCCACAGAAGCAGCCGCCGCAGAACCGACCACAGATGCTGCAAAAGAAAATGCAGCCGCAGTTGACACAACCAACACAGAACTAGCAGCCGCCGAAGCCGACACAGCACCCGAAGTTGCAGCCCCTGCCGAGCTGGCGGATCCTGGTGAACTTGTTCAGGATCAGGTCGCCTTCGCGCATTGGGATGTCGACATCCCCTTCACCGTCTCGCGCCGCCGTGCGGTTACCGGCGACACATTTGCCGTGACCGCCGTGAACTCGGGTCAAGACATGTCAGTTATTGGCGACTGGATTCAACGCGGCGCGACGATGTTCACGCTGAACGGTGATCAAATCCGCTCTGACGCATCATTTGCTGGGCAGGTTCTGGACGGCTTCAAGGTTGACCCAGACGGATACATCCGCGTTGCGGCGCGGTACCGCGTGCGGGGTGAGACCCGTGTTCAGAACGGTTTGATGGCGCTGCCCGCAATCCGTGCGGTCGGGCTGCAGAACGGCTATGAATTCACAGTGCGCAGCGATGGGACCGACGGATGGCAAACCGTTGTTTCCAGCGTGCCTGGACAGGCTGCGGGCGATCTTCGTGATGGGGATGTGTTGCTGAGTGAAACACAAACCGGAACAAGCCTGAACACCGCCGAAAGCCTGGACGAAACACTGGCTGCACTTGTGTCCGAGAACAAAACCGAAGCGCGGTTTTCCGTTCTGCGCGGCGGGGCCGAAACAGCTGCGACGATGCCGCTTGCACAGGAGTGATCAGACCGGTTCGCAAAAATTCTGCCAGCGTTGTGTTTGCTGAGAATGGCCCAGTCTCGGGCCGAACTGACGGGGACCGGACCGTCGCAGAGAGTTAAGAGTTCTTGTGGTCTTCCAAATGATAAGTGCCGCTGCGCCTATAGCGCAGAGGTAAGTTCCAGCCCCAACGCACGTAGTTCGCGTGCCGTTCAAATGAAGGTGTCGACGCCATGTTCAAATACAAAAGCCCTCTGAGCCGGCTTCTAGAAGGCGCGGGCAAAACAGAAGAAGAAAACGCTACCGAAAGCGTGGCACCTGCCGAGGAAACTGCAGAACCCATCGCCGATTTCAACGCCCTGCGCGAAGCGCTGGCTGGTGGCAATGCGACATCCGAAACCTATGAGGAATCGGATGAGTTGATGCCCGAAGAAAAGATGCCGGACTTCGCAGAAGAGGCCACGGTTGAAGCGCCCGAAGTCGAGGCCGAAGAACCTGTCGAGCAGCCGGTTCAAGAAATTCAAGCGGCCGAGGTAAAGATCGATGAACCAGCACCTGCCGAAGATGATCAGGTTGTAACACTGCGCCTTGGCGCCGAAAACGCTGTTGATGTCATCGGCGAGGCGCCCGAAGCACCCAGTGCACAGGTAGCAGATCCAGCCCCGGCAGCGCCGATCGAAGACGCAGCGCCAGCAGCAGAGATCGCAGAAGAGGTTGCAGAACCTGCACCGACACCTGCGGCAGCGCCTGCCACGGATCGCCGGTCGCGCGTAAAAACAACCTTCCTGGGTTTCGAACGTGCCGATACCCATGTACAGGACGTGATGGAGTCTGCCGAACCCGTCACCAAGACGGAAACCGCGCAGGGAACCTTCCCGGTCGGCTGGCTGGTCGTGACCGGCGGGCCTGGCCGTGGGGCCAGCATAACTCTGACCGAAGGCCTGATGCAGATTGGCCGGAATGACGATCAGGCAATCCAGCTTGATTTCGGCGACACCGGCATCTCTCGCGAAAACCACGCCGTGATCGCCTATGACCCCGAAGATCGCAAATGCTATCTGGGTCATGGTGGTAAGGCAAACCTGGTGCGTCTGAACGGCAAACCCGTTCTCAGCACCATCGCCCTGACCAACGGTGATCTGATCCGTATCAGCGAAACCTCGATCCGGTTCATGGCCTTCTGTGATGACGGTTTCGACTGGAGGGATTCGTAACTGATGTTGGCGACTCCGGCATATGACATTGCCCTGATCCTGAATCAGGGTCAGCGCGACTCGCAGGAAGATGCTGTCGCCGCGCGGACCTTTGACGCCGTCGATGCGGGCTATATTGCGGTCGCCGACGGCATGGGTGGTCACGAAGCGGGCGAGGTCGCCTCGGAGCTGGTGATCAACGCCTGGCGTGATGCGCTGGATGACGAGTTGGATGTTGAAACACTGTCCGAACGCGCGCTTGTTGATGCGCTGCCTCTGGCGGCAATGCAGGCCAATGCATCCATTGCCAGCCACAACGAAGAAAAGGGCCTGGGCTTTAACATGGGCTCAACGCTGCTGGGTGTGCTGCTGCTGGGCCATCGCGTCTATTGGATTTCGATCGGTGACAGCCCGTTCTATCTGTTCCGGGACGGCGCGCTGTCGCAAATGAACGAAGACCATTCGATGGCGCCTGCGATCGATGCACAGGTTGCACAAGGGAAACTGACCGAAGAACAGGCCCGTGCGCATCCGGATCGCAATCAGCTGACCTCGGTGGTCATGGGCGGCGCGATCCCAAAGGTAGACTGCCCCGAAGATCCGCTGAACCTGACCGCTGCCGATATCGTAGTTCTCGGCAGCGATGGGTTGCAAACCCTTACGGACAGCGAAATCCAAGGCGTGCTGTCTGAACATCAGGACGCGTTGGCGCAAGACATCGCCGACGCCTTGCTGCAGGCCGTTCTGGCCAAGGCCAACCCCGATCAGGACAACCTGACAATCGCGGTCGCGAAACCAAACAAATCATAACAGGCAAAGCAACCAGACCATGAGAAAACACCTTATCATATCCAGCCTTGCACTTGCCGCTGCCACCGGCGCGGCCTGGGCGCAGGAGGCGTGTTCGACTTATGAAATTCAACGTGGCGACAGCCTGCGTGAATTGTCCATCCAGGTCTATTCGACCGAAGATTTTCGCGTCATCTATGACGCCAACCGCGACGTTATCGGGACCAACCCCAACATCATCCGCGTTGGTGATGTGCTGACCATGCCATGTCTTGAAGATATCGGTCGTGCATCGGTTCTGGTCGATACCGAAGAAGGGCGTCTGGCGACTGAAATGGCCGCTGAACTGGTAAAAGCAGCCGAAGAACGTGCAGCCAAAGCCATTGCCGATGCCGAAGCACGGGTGGCCGCCGCCGAAGCCGAAGCCCAAAAAGCCAGCGAAGATGCCGTGATCGCCGCAAAGGCTGCAGCTAAGGAAGAGATTGAAGCCGCACGCGCCGAAGGGGCCGCGCTGATCCGTCAGGCACAAACTGGCGAACGGCCCGAGATCCGAGACCGGCAGCTTCTGCTGATCACGGGCGGTGGTTTCATGCCCTTCACCGATGAATCGCTGCCGAACCGCGGGCTGTACACCCACCTGGTGGAAACCGCGATGCTGCGGGCCGCGCCCGAGCAAGGTTACAAAATCCAGTTCGTCAACGACTGGTCCTCGCATCTGGACCTGTTGATGCCGACGCTGGCGTTTGACGGCACGTTCCCATGGTCCCGCCCAAATTGCGAACAGGCAGAAGCTCTGTCTGAAAGTGACCGGAACCGTTGCGAAACCTACAACTTCTCAAACCCGTTCTACGAGGTTGTGGATTCCTTCTTCGCACGCGAAGGCTCTGGCTACGAACAGACGCTGAGCTATGCGGATTTCGCCGGAACAACGATCTGCCGCCCCGAAGGCTGGTCACTGTCGCATATGGATGCCGTCAGCCTTTACGAGCCGGTTATCACCTTGTTGCGCCCGGTCGACCCGGATGATTGTTTTCACGCTGTGATAGAAGGCCGCGCCGATATCGTAGCCATCGAAGCTCATCTGGCGGAAGAGGCTATAGCGCGCCTGGGATACCAACACCGTATCATCGAGAACCCCAACCTGGCGGCGGTAAAGTCGCTTAACGTCATGACCCATAAAGATAACCCTGATGGGGAAGCGATCCTGGAGACGCTAAATCAGGGACTGGCAATCATGCAGCAATCCGGAGAGTGGCGCGATATCGTTTCGACCGCTCTGCGACATCAAATGGAAAATGGATAAGGCCCGGCACGGCCTAAGAAACCTACAAGTCTGGAGGAAGTGGACATGTTTGAATTCAATATTAAGAAAGTGGTGATGTCGGCCACTGCCGTCACTGCGCTAAGTGCTGGTGCAGCCGCCGCGCAGCAGGCCTGTACGAATTATACGGTTGCAGATGGCGACACAATGGCAACCATTGCCATCGCGGCATACGGCACTTCGAACTATCAGCCCATCTTCAACGCAAACCGTAACATCATCAGTAACCCGAACTCGCTTGAGCCTGGCCTGGTATTGGCCCTGCCCTGTGATGATGGTAGCCTGCCCAACGGTCAGTCTGCACAAGAAATCATTGCAGCGGAAGAACAGCGTGCAGCCAATGTTAAGCGTTCGAACGTTTATCAGCCGCCAATCAAACTTGTAACTGGCAACGGCTGGGCACCGTTCGCAGATGAAACGCTGAATGGTGGTGGTGCAATCACCCGCCTTGGAACCACGGCTCTACAACGTGGCGGCAACGCGGTCGATTACTCGGTCAGCTTTGTGGACGATTGGAATTCCCATCTTGAAACGCTGCTACCCCTTGGAGCGTTTGATGTATCAATGGCGTGGAACATGCCCGACTGCACCAACCGTACATATGAGTGGTCTTGGGAAACTGAGGTTCGTTGTACTCAGTTCGACTCATCAGTACCTGTCTATGATATTGTCGTAGGTTTCTACAGCATCCCGGAAAGTGAATACGCCAGCGCAACAACCTTTGATGAGTTGAAAGGCGCAACCATCTGCCGCATGGATGGCTGGTTTATCCACGACCTGGAACAGGAAGGCCTGCGAGATGGGGAAAGCATTTCGCTGATGCAACCGATTACTGCGCGTGAGTGCCTTGATGCAGTTCTGACCGGCACTGCAGATGTTGCAACATTCGAAGTTCAGCTTTTCTCGGACACAATGTCTGAAATGGGTTTGAACCAGAATGACCTTGTCGAAAACTCGTATGTAACGAGCTTGTCGTCACTGCGTTTCATCGCACATCGCAGCAACCCATTCGGCAAAAAGTATCTGACAATGCTGAACAAAGGCCTGAATGAAATGCGTGAATCCGGCGAATGGTATGCGATCGTTTCGGACACGCTTCGCGAACACAATGAAAAACTGATTGCAGCTTCGAACTGACCCTCGGTTCAGCTGACACTATGGGGCCGATCCGATGATCGGCCCCTTTTTATTGAGCGACAAATTGATCCAGCCGCCCAGACAACCCTTCGGGTGGCAGCAACCGGGCGATCTTGCGCAACAATCGCTTGCCACCCAACCGCAGCCACTGATTTTGCCGAAGCACCCAATAGGCGGAAGTTTTCGCCCCCAGCGCAGCCAGTTCCTGCCGCGATACGCGGAACGCCTGGTGGCCTGATATCTCATACGGATGCAGATAGATATGGGGTGCCAATCCGTTGGTGGTTGCCTGAGCAATCAGATCCTTCGCCACCTTATCTGGTGCAAGTTTCAGATAGGTACCGCCCAGACGTATTTGCGGCCCCCTGCCCTTGTATTGAGAGGAAAACAGCGGCAGCACGCGCAGCTTTGACAGCTGCATCTTCTGCGCAAAGTCCCGACATTGATCGGGCGATCCAAAGAAAGACGAACTGTCATAGTCGAAATGCCGTTCGATCAACCGGTATTGTTCAGGCGTATCCCGGTTCACATGGAACTTCGGAGCACGAAAGCCTTTGACCGGGGCATTTGCGGCTGTTTGCAGATGATCTTTCGCGCGCGCCAGCATGGTATCGACGGTCTGCGCCGACTGTCGGTTCATGCTGTCGTGATAGTGATAATGGCAGGCAATTTCATGCCCCTGCCCCGCGATACGCGCAATCAAATCTGGGGCATGTTCCGCAACCACGCCTGTGCAGAAAAAAGTGGCCTTGCGTCCGCCGGGGCCACCGTTTTCCTGTAAGAATCCTTCAATCAGCTCATAGCTCTGCCACAGGGCGTCTGCGCGCAATGGACCGGTTTCCCAGATACCAAGATCGCGCTTCAGGTCGTGCGCGAAATCCTCGAAATCTATGCTCAGATACACGCGGTCACGCCACTGCTTTGCTGGGGCTTTCCTCTTTCAACGCCTCGCGCAGCACGACGAAATCGCCGATGACCAGCGCATCCACACCCGAAGCCGCGAAGGTCGCGCAGGCATTGAGCGGCGAATAGACAATCGGTTCCTGAATGTTGAACGAGGTATTCAGCAGGACCGGCACACCAGTCTTTTCACCGAACTTCGTCAGCAAGGCGTGATAGATCGGGTTGGCCGTTGGCGAAACCGAATGTACCCGCGCGGTCTGATCCGTGTGGGTGATGGCCGGGATGTCTTTTGCCCGGTCGTCACGTACACGGGCCACGATGTTCATGTAAGGGCTGGTTTGGTCGATCTCGAAAAAGTCCGCGGCAGCCTCTTCCGCAACGCTGGGTGCGAAGGGGCGGAAATGCTCACGCTTCTTGATCTTAGCGTTGATGTCGTCGCGAATGCTGTCTTTGCGCGGATCAGCCAGGAAAGACCTTGTGCCCAAAGCCCGTGGTCCGAATTCGGCCCGACCCTGGAACCAGGCGATGATCTTGCCATCTGCCAACAGGTCCGAGACCTTTTCGAGCAGCTCATCCTGTGGCAGCGCGATTTGAGGCTGCGCGCAATAGTCGTTCAGCGCCATGGTGATCGACGCCTCATCCCATTCGGCCCCCAGATAGGGGTTGCGCACCGAGGCCATGTCGATCTGATCATGCGGAATACAGGCCAGCGCCGCCCCAACAGCACAACCGGCATCATGTGGTGCGGGCGGGATGATGATCTCATCAAACGTGCCGTTCGAAATCAACGTGCCATTGGCCGTAACATTCAGCGCGCAGCCGCCGGAGATAACCAGTTTGCGCAGGTCAGGATTGGCTTTACGGACCGGCTCCAGCACGTGGTGCAACGCGTCCTCAAACGCAGCCTGAACAGACGCGGCCAGGTCGATATGGCGTTCATTCGGTACTGTACCAGGCTCACGCGCTTTACCGAACAGCTCTTCCAAACGGGGGTGGAAGACACCGCGCAGCGCCGAGTGATAGTCGCACAACGTGGTGTTAACCCGGTAGCCGCCATTGTCTTCCAGCAGCAGGATCTCTTTCAGGATCGCATCGCGGTAGATCGGTTTGCCATAGGGGGCCAGCCCCATCATCTTGTATTCGCCTTCCAGCATCTTGAAGCCCAGGAAACCGGTGAAAGCGGAATAGAAGTGACCCAAAGAATTTGGCCAGCGGTGATCGGCAATCTGCTCACGCTTGCCATTGCGCATCGTGGTCACGATGGTCGAGCTTTCTTCGCCGCCACCGTCGTAAGACAGCGATACAAAACTGTCCCAATCGCGCATGGCCTCGGCATACAGTTGGTGGGTCAGGTGGTGATTGATGTAATGCAATTTGAAATCGCAAGGCCCATGTTCCGAGGTCAGAATCTTGCGGATTTTGAAAAGGTCCATCCAGCCGCTGTCCTGCGGCGTTTCTCCACCACTGCTTGACGAGAACAACGCGCCGATTCGCGCGGTCACGCCTTTGGCGGCTGATGGGCTTTGCAAAATCTTGCGGACCGTGCCCATACCTCGCCCGGCCATGCGCCAAGGCTGCCAATACACGGCGACCTCATCAATATCCGCGAATTTCAGAGCGCCGATCCGAAGCACTTCCGAGATTGCATGATGGGGAAAAGCACCGTCATTCTTGACCCGAGTCAAACGCTCTTCTTCAACTGCGGCAACCAGTTTTCCGTCCAGAAACAACGCCGCTGCGCTGTTGTTCATCGTTGCCAAACCCAAAATTACTGACATAACCTAAAACACCCTTGGCCAAATAAACTGCCGTTAACGCGCACACCGTAACGGCCTTCGCGTTCGCTGTGCAAGGATGTAGATCACACAAGCGTGGTAGAAAATACGTAAGTCTGCGGAAACTGGCTGAACGGCCTGAAAATCAAGGCATTTGTTTAAGGTTAAGTGCAATACACCGCAAATATGCCTTTGAGCGAACTGGTTTTGAACTGCGAACAATCGGTTCATTTTACCGAATCCGTTTACGATTTTATCCTGCACTCGGCCAAACAAGGCGCTGTCGGAAAAGAGTGTTTACAAGACCCCTGTTCGGTCTGATAGGTTGCAGCCGTTGAGTTTGGCATTTGGTTTGGTTTTTGATTTTCAGGTTAGCGTATGTTCCCAATCCGCCAATGTTCCAACCCGTTCGATTTCGCGGGATTATGGAAAGAGCGTAGCAAGAACAAAGTGTTATGACGGGCACCGCCCCGAAAACTGCCTTTTGAAGGCGGCGCATCCTGATGAACAAGACACCAACCCGATTTACGAGGTACAAGGGATGAAGATTCTGTCGTTCAAATCTGGCCATGATGGAACAGTGGCGGGAATCGATTGTACGAGCAAAAGTCTTTTGTTCTCGTATGAGGCCGAAAAGAACAGCTTTCCCCGCTACACGCCGGTCACTCCTGACACGTTCATTGATGCCGGGCTTTGGTTCAAGGATCTGCCCGAGGTTCTGGCACTCAGCGGCTGGTCCAGCAGCGGGATGGATCATGTCACCACCTCGGGTGCGGGGTATTTCGGCATCGGCCAGGGCTCGGAAAGCGTGGGCAAACGCACCTTCTTTGGTAAAACAGTCGACTACTACTCTTCGACCCACGAACGGGCACATATCTGGTGCAGCTACGCGCTGTCGCCCTTTGCGCAGGGCGAGCCCTGCTACGTGCTGTTGTGGGAAGGCGCCTTGGGCGATTTCTATGAAATCGACCGCGATCTGAACATTCATCACCGAGGCCAAGTGATGACCGCACCGGGCAGCCGATTCGCGTTTCTTTATGCTCTGGCCGATCCCGAGTTTCCCATTTCGGGCGGCGAGATGCGCCCGTCGGACCCAGGTCGCCTGATGGCCGCCTGCGCCTTCGGCGAGGCTGGTCCGGTAGATGAAGATGAACAATCGTTTATCGATCAGATCCTGTCGGTTGATCTGGCGACGCACCCCTTGCGCAAAAGCTCGTTCGTAAACTCCCCGTTCTTCAATATCGGCACCGACAGTCAGAGGCTCAAGAATCTGGCGACCAAACTGTCAGATGCCATATTCTCGCGCTTTCACCATTTCGCCGAGGAGAACCTGAAAGAGGGTTTGCCGCTATTGATCGCCGGCGGCTGCGGCCTGAATGGGAATTGGAACGCACAATGGGAAAACAGCGGCCTGTTCCGAGAGGTATTTGTACCGCCGACCACGGGAGATTCGGGTTGCGCAATTGGCACGGCGGTCGATGCAATGCGACACTATACGGGGCAAGCCAAACTGGAATGGTCTGTCTATTCTGGTCAGTCTTTCTCTGACGACAAGGTTGAGTTGGAGGGGCTGAAGGCCTCGGAACTGAATCTCAAGACCGTCGCGCAAGCGCTTTACGACGGTAAGATCATTGGATGGACGCGAGGCAATTGCGAAATCGGACCGCGCGCGTTGGGCAATCGGTCGATCCTGGCGGCTCCGTTCAAGGCGGAGACGCGCGCCAGGCTGAACCGGATCAAGGGACGCGCAGAAAACAGCCCCGTTGCCCCGTCTTGTTTGGAAGAGGACACGGCGCTGCATTTCGCGATGAAGGGCCCATCGCCCTACATGCTTAGCTTTCATCAGGTGACTGACCCGAAACTGGCAGCGGTGACCCATGTGGATGGCTCGGCCCGCGTGCAGACCGTTCGGCGCGACCAGAACGCGTTTTTCTATGACCTGCTGGCCGAATTTAAATCGATCTCGGGCACCGGAGTTCTGTGCAATACTTCACTGAACTTTCGAAATTCGGGGTTTATCAACACCTCCAGCGATCTTGCGCATTATGCGCGGCAGGTCGGGCTGGATGGTTTTGTAGCAGGAAACACGTTTTACGAGGTTGTCGACGGTTGAAAGTATCTATGTTCGGGCACCCGGACAAACAGTTCAATTCCGAGTAATGTGATGAAGAGTAATGAGTTTGTGTTCAGCACGTATCAAGGGAGGCCGGCAATGAGAACGGCCGATACTATTCACGTAGAAAAACCAGATATCATGTGGTGCGCGGTGATTGTGCTGCTGGCCGTGGTTTTGTTCTTTGCCGCAACACCGTGGGGTATTGGGGTCCGTCCGGATTCGGCCTCTTACCTTGGGTTTCCATTCTATTTTCAGGGGCATTCGCCAGGATATATCTGGGCGATCGACATCGTCGAAAGTCTTGGGATGGGTCCATTGACAGCAGCCACCGTGGTCAACCTTTCTTTCCTTTGTCTGAACGCCCTGATGACATTTACACTGGCGCGCGGGCTGGGGGCATCCCGGCTGATCGCCGGTTTTGCGGCGCTTTTGATCGTAACGTCTCCCTTGGTGTTTGAACTACATGTAACCGTCCTGTCCGAAGGGATGTTCATCTTTCTGATGCTGCTGACACTGGCGCTGCTGAGCGTCTATGCTGGCACGGGTGCTGTGCGGTTTCTAATCCTGGCCGGGCTTGTGTCGGTTCTCGTGTTCCTGACGCGATTCAACGGCGCGCCTATCTGGGTTGTTGGGGTTTTGACAGCTCTCTTCCTGGGACCGCAGGGTGTAAAACCCCGACTACTGCATGCAGGAGCCTTTCTGGCCGCGGTGATCGCCCCGCTGATGTTGTGGTCGTATCTTGAGGCCGCCGCCGGAGGATCGGGGCTTGGACGGGAATTTGCGTTTCTGGGCAACGCGACATGGGCCATTCTGATACAGGGCGCAAACTCGATCTGGGTGTCGTTCTTCCCAAATGTGGTGCCCGATATCCTGAAGATCGCTGTCAGCCTGGTTCTGATCGGTCTGCTGATCTGGATCGTCTGGTACGAAACCATAACTCGTGTTGTCACACGCGCGCCGGATGCGGATCACCGATGTGCGGCGTTTCCACTATTGGCGACTGTCTATATCTTCGGCCATTTCGCGCTGCTGCTTTTGTCGATCCTGATCGAGCCAAATCTACCGTTGAAACCCTCGTATTTTGCGCCAGTCTATGTGCTGCTGATCATCATGGGAGCCCACTACTGCGCATGTTTTGTGGTAGGCGACGGCCTACAACGCTGGACCGGGCTGGCTCTGATAGGGCTCGGTGCATTGGTTCTGATCTCAAATATAGCCAGAACCGGAAACCTGATTACCGAGTTCCGGGAAGAGGGCATCTTTTTCGCAGGACCGAAATGGTATCAATCGCCGCTGGCGGCTGAGATTAGCAAACTGGACCCCGAGACATTTGTGTATTCCAACGCGCCAGACGTGGTTCATCTGGTCACCGGGTACAAAACCACCTGGTTGCCGATGAAATTCAACCGACGCACGGGGTTCGAAATCCCCGAACGCCCCTACGCCAAAACGCTGGGTGAAATGCGGGAAGGTTTGGCAAATGGAACGGCCGTTGTTGCCTATTTCGATGATGTGACGTGGCGGTTCTACCTGCCCACACAGGACGATTTGACGCAAGAACTGAACCTGACCGAGGTCATCCGTACAACAGATGGAACTCTTTTGAACACGTTGGGCAATTAACGACGTGCCGACGGGCCTGCGCTGCGGTTACACTTCCTCAACTGAACTAAGCTGAGGGGCGCGTCATGCTTATGACGAAAGCCGAAAATGAAGTTGGCACCAACGAAGCGCTCTGGCCGCGGGGGCTTGAGATTGCGGTGATCCTGCCCTGCTATAACGAGGCGGTCGCCATTGGTGAAACCATCGCGCAATTTCGGGCGGCCCTTCCGGACGCGACGATCTATGTTTTTGACAATAACTCGACCGACAACACCACGCAGGTCGCACGTGAGGCGGGCGCCGTGGTTCGCACCGAAAATCTGCAGGGCAAAGGCAATGTCGTCCGTCGGATGTTCGCGGATGTCGAGGCCGATGTCTATGTGATGGCCGATGGGGATGCGACCTATGACAGCGCCGCCGCGCCACAGCTTGTTCAGCTGTTGGTATCGCAGAACCTGGATATGGTGAACGGTGCGCGCGTGAACAAAGAGACTGAGGCGTATAGGCGGGGCCACAAGTTCGGCAACGCGCTGTTCACCGGCTTGGTCAAGTTCTTCTTCAGCGACAAGATCAACGATTTGCTGTCAGGCTATCGTGTATTCAGCCGTCGCTTTGTCAAAAGCTTTCCCGCTTTGTCGAACGGATTTGAGATCGAAACAGAACTGACGGTCCATGCGATGCAGATGCGTATGCCCATTGGCGAAGTTCAGACGAGCTATTTCTCGCGCCTGCCGGAATCAACCTCGAAGCTTTCGACCTTCAAGGATGGTTGGCGCATTCTCAAGATGATCAGCCTGTTGATCAAAGAAGAAAAGCCGATGGTCTTTTTCATGTCACTGGCTCTGATCTTCTTTCTGCCGTCGTTGTCAGTGTTCCTGTCGGTCTTGAACGAGTTCCTGCAAACCGGGATCGTCAGCAGGTTCCCATCTCTGATTGTGGCAGTTGCAGGGTTTGTGGCTGCAATGTTGTCGGTTGTCTGTGCCTTGATCCTGGATTCATTGGCGCGCGGACGGCGCGAGATTCGGCGCCTGTCCTATCTGCAATTCCCCGGTGTCACTCAGACAAAGGCATCCAAAGACTGACTTTGGGCGCGGTGCAGGTTCAGCCCAGAAGCTGGTCGTAGATCTTGCACACGCCGTCGATGTGAATGGCCATCCCGAAATTCTCTCGGGCATAGCGTTGGCCGGCGTCGATGATCCACTCCTTCAGCGCTGTGTCACTGTGCATCCGTTTGACAGGTTCGACAAACGCCTCGGCGTCGAAGGGATCAACGAGAAACCCGTTCTCACCCTCCACAATCGCCTCAACATTGCCGCCGTGCCGCGTGGCCACCACAGGGGTACCCAGATACATGGTTTCGATCAGTGTGCGCCCAAAGGGTTCGTCCAACGCGGTGACCAGATTGGCGTCCATCGCGGCCATGTAGCCGTCAATCGGCTGGCAGAAACCCATGAAATGAATCTGACTGTCCATCCATGCCTCGGATGCCAAGTCTTTACAGGTTTTCTCCAGTTCACCACCCCGTTCACCGACGCTGCCGAACAGCAGGCCGTGCACCGGCACATCGGGCATGGCCTTTTGAATCGCGGCGACCGCTTTGACAAAATGATCAGGGCGTTTGCGCGGAACATAGTTTCCAAAATACCCCAGTAACAGTGTCTCGGGCGGTAGATTCAGTTCGTCCAACACGTCCTGCCGTGCTTGCGCAGGATCGGGTGGGTTGGGGTTAAAATCGAACGGGCTACGGATTACGGTGAATTTCTTGTCCACAGACCGCACCGGCTTTCTAGGCTTTGAGAAATGCGAGACGCTGATGATATGGTCCGACAGGACCGGGGCCAGCTTATTGATCCCAAAGGCAGTTGGGTCCTGGCGGTGGTGCCAGATATGTTTGCGACCCGACAGTTTTGTCGGCAAGGCCCAGTTAGAATGCATGCGGCCTTCGTTCGTATGGACGATATCCGGTTTGATCCGATTCAGAACCGAGATGAACCCCGGAACGCTGGACATCAAATACTTTGCGGGCCCGCAATCCCCGTCATATTTGATCTGCCCCGGCGACATAAGCGCCGGTTGCTTTAACACCTCATAATCCAGGCCCAGTGATTTGGCGTATTCCCCCGCCAGACCATCCTGATAATGAACGATGATATAGGGTTCGTATTTCGATCTGTCCAAGCCCGCGGCCAACTTCATGGCAGAGACATGGCTGCCACCGATGACGGTGTCCCCTTCAAAAGGAAACAGGATTCGTTTGGTCATTTGTTTTCTCGTTAATCTTAAATCACTGATGAATCGGGGTCTTCAAACGTGGTTTCATATTGTGTGGGCGATCCCCTATTGCCGCGCCAGATGAGATCGGATGGCAAAGATGCACCCTGTCGTCCAGACGATGTTGAAAACCACATGGGACAGAGCGACACCCTCGATCCCCAAAACATAAAGCAACGGTATGAACGACAGCGCAAATATGCCGGTCGCCACCATTGTCGTCTGCACCAACGCCCGATCCAGGCCCATGCTCAGCATGGTTGGATTTAACGACAGCCCGCCCAGATAGATCACCGCCGCAAACATCAGGATTGTCATAACAGGAGCAGCGTCCGCAAATTCAGACCCGAACAGCAAGATCGCCAGATCAGACATTTTCCACGCCAGCGGGATCGAAATCACCAAAGACACGCTCAACATTACCAGCGAAACATAGCGCACAAGTTTCCAGAACCTGGTGTACTCCTCCGCGGACCAAAGTCGCGTCATCTCAGGGTACAGGACCTGCCGGATCGGGCCGCCGATACGCACGATATTCGTCATGATACGTTTACCGACTTGATAGAAACCAACCGAGGTGACATCCAGCAGCGCCCCCACGACCAGCACGTCAAGCCGTTGGGTCGATTGCCGCAACACAACGTTGAAATTCGAATTCCACAAAAACCGCAGGAACCGGGGGTTCTGCTTTAGCGCCGTTCTGAGGCTCAGCCCCATGAAGCTTTGAACACCTCGCCGTTTCAGCTCGCGCAGCGCAAGGCAAAAGGCAACAAGACCGGTCAAAACCTGATGCATCAGCATCAGGGCCAAAAACGCCCAAAGCCCCAAATCCAGCAGGAACACGATGATTGTGCCCACAAGGCGCAAACCGGCGACCACCATGTCTGACACAGCCAGCAGGTCGAACCGGTCATGCACTCGCAGCACCGCAATACCAGTGGGCCGCAGCGACAGGAACAATCCCAGGGCAACAAGAACGATATAGGTTGATCCGCCATCTTCGGGCAGGCCGATCAGCGGGGCTACAAACGGGGCCAGCACGATGGCGACTGCACCTGCCAGAATGCCCCCTAAAATGTCTATGACAACAGACAGTTTGATCAGATGCGCAAAGCGGTTGGTGTCTTCCTCGGTCAGCGCGTCGCTGCCGTATTTGATCACGGCCTGCCAAGGTTCCAGCCGACACAAGCGGTCCAGTACTTGCACATAGGCATCAACCAAAGCCAAAATCCCCACCGCAGCAGGGCCCACCGCACGTGCGGTGATGATCAGGGTCGCCAACCCAAATACCGCGATGAGTATCTGGGACAAGAACAGCCAGGACATGTTCTTTGCAAGCCGCCCAATCAAGGATTTGGCATCAAAGCGGGTCATAGTTTTGATGGATGTTCTAACCGGGTTTTGCCCCGGGCACCTGAACATAACATGGTGCAAAACAACCTTGGCACTCGTCTCAGGTCAAATACCTTTCGTCACTCACTAAACTTCAAAATTTGGCGATTCCAAACTGTCACTAGTTCTATCATTTTGTTTTTTGGACTTGTATCCTTTTACGAAAGCGCAGTTTGATATCGAAATCCAGCCCTGTTTTTGGAATCCTGCTTTCCACATGGGGAGTTTACAATAGGGGCCGGGGAATGCAGAGGGGAAAAGTCGCGAAGACTTGCCTTTTTGGTGCGAACGCGTTTGGTTGCGATTTGAGTTTGGGTATTGATTAACACCATATGGAACAAGCAAAAGTTCTCATACACATTGGCTACCACAAGACCGCGACCTCTGCGTTGCAGAAACAGCTGTTTTCGGCAGCTGATGGGCCATTTGCCACCCCGCCGGATGAGCCAAAATATGTCTTGTCGAACAGATTCGTATTGCCGCAGCCTCTGACATTTGATCCGGAAGCGGTTCGTGAACAATACGCTGATTTCCTAGATACTGCGCATGGATCAGGGAAAGTAGCCGTGTTCTCGCATGAGCGGTTTTCGGGCTATCCGGCAACCGGAGGATTCGACAGCCCGATGATCGCCGACCGCCTGAAGAAGACATTTCCGGATGCGCATGTGCTGATCGTCTTCCGCGAACAGCTATCCAGTATCCTTTCCATGTACAGCCAGTATATCACCGATGGTGGGCATAAATCGTTCAAGCGATACATCGCTCAGGTCGAGCCGATGATGCGCCGCGTGCCCATGTTCAGCCCGGAATTCTATCACTACCACCGCCTGTTCAGATATTATCAAACGCTGTTCGGAGAAGACCGCGTGCATGGGCTGACCTATGAACAATTCGTCCGGGATTCGGACGCATTTGTAGCTCAGCTTTGCGGCGGATTGGGTGTTTCTGCCCCGAAACAGCGGTTCGACCGTACCAATACCAAACGGTCACAAAGTTTTCAGGTGCTTCAGCGGGTCGTCAATAGGACGCTCAGCAGAAACCAGCTCAGCGCCGGAGCATTTCTTCCTTTGCCGAACGCATCCCGTAGGTTCGGTAAGCTTAGCAGCCCACTCAGCCGGATTTTTCCAACCGCTCTGGACAATATGATTGAACGGCGCACGGCCAAATATGCTGCTGAACAGTTTGATGGGGCCTTCGCCGAATCCAACTTAGCTTTGCAAGAACTCACAGGCCTGGACCTTGGCCAATACGGGTATCAGATGCCTGATCGCCAAACAAACTGACCCTATTCAGACCCCTGAAAAAGCAAATGACCAGCACCCCAAATGCTGGTCATTTTTTCGAGTGAGTGATAGTGCCCGAAGGCGCCACCGGTAGTTATCTCAGGTTGCACCTAACTTACCAAAGCTTGAGGGCCGCGGATATTAGGGGAATCCCGTAGGTTTGCTGATTTTCGCAAAAATACCGATTATCATGTTGTAAATAATCAACTATTTCAACATTCCGCATGACTTTACGCGCGGGTCAGATATTCACTCGGAAGATGAGTAGAGCTGTTGGTCGGGTCGCAGCAGTCCCATTTTGCGCAGCAGAATGGTGTTGATACGCCGGACATCAAAAACAGCCTCAGCCCGGCTGCGGGAGGCCTGCCCCATCTGCGGAATCAACTCGGGGCTTTTCAGAAATCGTGCCATGGCTTGGCTCAACGATTGCGGATCACGCATCGGAACCACAAAACCGGTCTCTGCTTCGATCACCGGGTCGGCGCATCCAGGCGCGTTTGTCGTTACAACCGCGCGCCCTGTCGACATCGCCTCCAGGATCGTGCGTGGTATTCCTTCGCGATAGGCCGATGGCAGCACAAAGACCGAGCAATTGCGCAGGTAAGGTCTGACGTCATCTGTTTCGCCCAGATACTCCACCACACCTTCGCGCTCCCATTGATCGATTTCTGCCTGCCCCACGGAATCTGGGTTGGCATCCATCGGGCCCAGCAACTGGAACCGGGCCTGCGGGTAATCCTGTTTCAAAAGCCGGGCGGCTTCAACGTAGTCGAAAACACCCTTCTCTTTCAGCAAGCGAGAGATCATCAGAAAGACCGGCGGGCCATCTGATGGATCAGACGGAGCGTATTTATTCAGATTGACACCCGACCCTGGCACAACGCTCAGCCGCGTACCCTGCCCGACCATACGACGGTCTTTGAACTCCTGTTCGTCAACCGTGTTATAGACCAGCAGTTCATCCACACCCCGCAAAGACAGTCGGTACATATTGGCCGACAGGGCGCGGACGGCACAGCGTTTCAGGCTGGTGTTCTGCGCATTGAATACATAGCCTAGGCCTGTGCACATCGCGTATTTTTGCGGAACCCCAGCCAGGCGCGCGGCCAGACAGCCATAGATGATAGGCTTCATCGTATAGGCAAAAACGGTATCCGGTGCGAAATCGGCAAAGATCTGGCGCAAGCTGAGTAGCGTTTTCAGATCCGCGATCGGGTTCATCCCGGTCCGTGCCAAAGGAAAATGTACGAATTTGACTCCGATCCCGCGCAACGCCTCTTCACTGGGCGCGTGACGTTCCGGGCCGCAGGCGATCACCTCCGCGCGCATCGACAACTCGCGCAGCAGATCATAGCGGAAATTGATCAGGGACGAGGTCAGATTGGCCACAACCGCGATCTTGCGCATCGGAACGTCTTGTTCAGCTGTCATGGTATTCACACTTTGCAACACGGCACACTCCGATCCACCGATGTAAGGATCGGGCTGGTCCTAGTTGATTTGGTGCTAAAATAACTCACCCGGTGAAACCTTCGCTGTGTCAGTGCGTAGAATGGGCCTTAGGCCACATCGTCAATTGTTTCGTCCCACTCTGCAAGGATGTTGTCGGGGGCCAGCCAGACCCTGCTTTCCAGATCCGCATCGCGCATCTTCTGCAACAGATCGGGCGATGCGGAGAGACGCAGAACGGCCTGCGCCAGACCATCCACATCCTCGGGCGGAACCAGCAAACCGTTTTCTTCGTGTCGGATCAGTTCGCGCGGACCATAGGGACAATCGAACGAAACCAAAGGCAATCCTGTGACAGTGGCTTCGGCCAGAACATTGGGAAAACCTTCGTAACGCGATGAAAAAACCAAAATGTCGGCATTATCCATCCATTCCCCCGGCGCAGCACTGGAACCGGGCATTGAGATGACATCCCCAAGCTGCAGCCTATCCCGCTGCGCCTCCAGCGCTTTGCGCGCGGGACCTTCGCCATAGATGGTCAGCCTTACGCTGGGATTGCCCGCCAGAATTTGCGGCATGGCATCAAGCAGTAAATCAAATCCTTTTTGGTGATCCAGACGCCCCACCGCAACAAGATTAGACGATCCCGAGCCCAGATGTTCACGCGCACCGGTGGGCAATGCGCACGGGTTTGCGATAATCCGCGCCTTACGCTGTATCGCGCGCGGCAAATCCTCGCTGGCGCGCTGTGTCTGCATCACAACCGTCCGGGCCCGCCGTGCAAGCAGGTTCTGAGCGTGACGCCAGACCGGATTGGCGGTCTGCGCGCGCGGGTTGTTTCGTTCGGATATGATCACCGGGGTCGCACGATCCAGCGTCGCAATCAAGGTCAGCACGTTGATCTTGGTCAGGAAGCTGACGATGACATCTGGGGCAACCTGCTGGATCACTGATCGGATGTGGCGCAGCCGATCCAGTTGCCCGCCACCCGCCTGCGCCACGTGAAGCGTAACCTCATCGGGAAACGGGAAATACGACCCACCGGGTGGCATGGTCAGACCAGCCACGTGAACCTTGTCCCCACGCTCGGCACGATGCGCGGCCAAAATCGATACGATCTTCTCCGCTCCGCCCGCGCCAAATCCACCCTGAATGATAAGGATCTTCACGCGGTGTTATCCTGACATCTTCTTGCGCGGTTCTTCAGTCTCGCGCAGGGGCTGTGTCAGAGGCTGTTCGCTGGGTCCCGGTCTGTTGAGTTCATGTTCGATAATAGGGCGATTCAGGTCTTTGGATTGCAGGAAGATACGACCGATGTATTCCCCCAAAATACCCAGGAACATGGCGTTCAATGTCATCGACAACAGCAGCAAGATGGTGGTGGTCGCAAAACCAGCTGGCCATTCGGCACCAAAAACCAGCTTGGCAATCAGATAACCTACCATCAGCAGGAACATCGACAGACCGACCGTCAGGCTTATCATCGACGCCAGCCGTAGGGGCAACAACGAGTGGTTGATCAACCCGTCAACAGCCAAAGACAGCATCGCGCGGAACGGAAACTTGGATTCACCGGCGGTACGCGCCACTCGGTCATATTCAAATCCAACCTGGTTGAAACCCATACCGCTGATCAGACCCCGGACATAGGGTGAGCGGTCATCGACCCGGCGCAGCTCCTCCAGAATTCGGCGGTCGGTCAGACGGAACTCCCCGGCATTGCGTGGCAGATCATCATCGCTGATCATGTCTATCAACGCATAAAAGGCGCGCCGGGCCCAGGCCACCAACGGCCCATCCGGCAGGCTGCGGCGAATGCCATAAACCACGTGATTGCCTTGACGCCAAAGATCCAGCATCTGTGGAATCAACTCGGGCGGATCCTGCATGTCACAGTCCAGCTGCACCGCACACGCTCCGTTGGCCGAGCGATAGGCCGTCAGGACCGACGCCTGATACCCCATGTTTCGCGCAAACCGAATGACGCGAACGCGCGAGTCCTCTTTGGCGATCTCGGACAGCAGCTCGAATGTGCGGTCTTCCGAATGATTGTCGGTAAAGATGATCTCGGGCTCATACCCGTCGAGCCCTTCGAACACTTGAACGACCCGGTCATAGGCCATCCGCACGTTGTCTTCTTCGTTGTAAGCCGGGATAAGGATGGAAACGAGTGTCATGAGACGGATCCTGTCAGTGTCGCATCTGCTGAGCGCATAGCCCATTCGACCGTCTGTTTCAGCCCGTCTTCCACATTGGTTTCGGGCGCCCAGTCATAGCTGGATTGCATCAGGCCGGGATGGTTGATCAAATCGATCGGCGCCCCAGCGGGAGAGCCAAACTGCAGCAAATCCTCAGGTGCGTTCGAAAAACGCTGCACTATCTTGGCCACATCCCGCACCTTTGTCGCCACGCCGGTGCTGATATTCACGACCGGGCCGGCGGCCTTTGGGTCAGACCCCAGCATCAACAACCCACGCACGGCGTCAGATACATAAAGCAAATCGCGCGCATCATCTGGGCGGCCGATCTGGGCGGGTTTGTTGGTCAGCAAGCTTTCAACCAAGTAAGGCACCAATTGCTGCCCGGTTTGACCGGGACCATAAGTCAGCGACAAGCGCGCCGTCACCGCTGGAAATGGCAGGCGGGGCTGCAACATCGCAAGATACTTTGTGCCAGTCAGCATCGAGGTGCCATAGCTGTCACGCGGCTTTTCACACTGCGTTTCGAGATAGGGAACCGGGTTGTCCCCATATTCCGCAATGGTGCCCAAACGCACAAATGCACCGGGGGGTGTTTCACACTCTGCCGCAGCACTCAGAACTGACAGAATGCTGTCGACATTTTCATTTAGGCTATCGGGCGCATCACTCAGATCCGGACTATTCGGAATGCGGGTATTTGCAGCCGCGTGAAACACCAGATCAGGCTGGGCCTCGTGAAACGCGCGCGCGACTGCGGCAGTGTCGGTCAACGCTACCCGAGCCAAATGGATATTCGCAGCCACATCAGCCAACCGATCAATGCCTGATCCCGGGCGGACCAATGCGGTCACCTCATCCCCACGAGCAACGCAGGCCCGCACCAGATGCGAACCGATAAAGCCGTTTGCGCCGGTGATGAGCACACGCATCATAACTACTGCGCGCCCCGGTAATGCGAGACCGCCTCTTTCGGTTGCAGGACCGCATCGGACTTACGCCCAAGGAAAAACACGCCACTGGCCCCGTCAACACGATAGGGTTCAGGGATCAAGCGATCCAGATATTGCGCCCAGAAGACACAAAGCTTGGCAATCTTGCCCGCCGTGCGAGACCGGAACAGACCCCGGAACAGGTAGTCGACAGACCACATGAACTGCACCCCCGGACCCGCGCTGGCGCCCGAATCGATCCGATCGAACGCGCGGAACAAATAACGGTGGCCGCTTTCGGTGAAGCGGGTGAAATCATAGGCCCCTTCGTGGACCTGCTGCAGAAACGGGGTTTCTGCATAGATCAACCCACCTGGTTTGAGCACGCGATGAATCTCGGTCGCGACCTGGCGGGGGTCCAGCACATGTTCCAAAACCGCCTGAACGATCACGCCATCAAATACGTCATCCTGCATCGGGATGTCATGGGCATCGGCAACGAACTGGATGTTTGGCGACTGGTAGATGTCGAAGGCAAAGATTTGAACGCTGGGGTCATCGTAGAGTTTCCCCATCCCCTGCCCGACGCTACCGCCGCCCACGATCAGAACACGCGGGTTTGGGTTCAGTGACTTAATTTCAGACAGGAACCGATCCACATTGCGCAAGGTCACCTGTTTGATGGGCGATGCCAGCCGTTTTAACAGCTTCACCGGCCCGCGATAGCTGCGCCGGTGAATCTGCGATTCCACTTCGATATCCGTGGGCTTGGGTGGCTCGATGACCGAGGTTTCATAGTTCACAAAGACCGGTACCCCGCCATTGACGGCACAGGGGCCGGTGCCCTGTTTGAAATCATCCCGGATCAGATCCCGGATCGCCTCGGTCGGGGCCAGTGGCATCAGGACGCCTCCCGCGAGAGCCCTGCGACATGAGGCTGCAGGAATTCTGTCAGCTTTTCATGCATGAAGTCGATCTGTGCCTGAACCAAGCCATGATGGCACGCCAGCAGAACACCACCGCGCATCACTTCGTCCGAGACCGGATAACCCGCCGGGTCGGTGCGATATTCAACACCTTTCATGGCCGGTTGCCGCAGGATGTTGCCGGTAAAGACCGGACGGGTCTGAATATCAGCGGTTTCCAGGAAGATCTGCATCTCGCGGCGCGTAAACGGCGCGCCATCGCGGATCGTGACCGGGAAAGACAGCCAGCCAGTACGCGAACCGGGCAGCTGACGGGGCAGGATGAACCAGTCTTCATACTGCTTGAAGAACTCCAGATGAGCCGCGAACGCCTCTTCGCGTAGACGAATATTGGTATCCAGTTTGCTCAGCTGTACCAGGCCAAAGGCAGCACTGATCTCAGACGGTTCAAGATTGAAGCCCAACGCTTCGAACAGGAACTTGGCATCATATTCAATACCATCCAATTGTACATTGAACCGATTTTCGATGGCCTCAGATTCAACAAACAGGGACGAGCTGCGCCCCCAGGACCGCATCAACAGCGCCTTGCGCGCCAACTCGTCATCGTTGACACACAGCATGCCGCCATTGCCAGCCCCGTTGATCACGTGGCTGCCATAAAAGCTGGTGGTCGAAACGTCGGAATACACGCCCGTGCTGGTGCCATCCATCTGCGCGTCCAGCGTGTCGGCGCTGTCTTCGATCACTTTCAGACCATGCGCATCCGCCAGTTCGCGGATTTTGCGCCAGTCCGGCAGGTTGCCGATCAGCGAAGGGATCATCATGGCCGAGGTGTTCGGCGTGATCATCCGTTCGATCTGATCCACATCGATATTATAGGTGCCCACGGCGGCATCCACGAAGGCCGGAATCAGACCCTTGCGCACTAACGGTGCTACGGTGGTGGCAAACGTCAGGGCGGGCGTAATGACTTCACTGCCTTCCGGCAGGTCCAGAATCTCAACCGCCAGATAGTTTGCAGACGAGCCCGAATTGGTCATGATGCCGTGGTTCTTGGCAAAAAGCTTGGCAACCTTGGCCTGCATCTCGCGCACCTTGGGCCCCATTTGGGTCGATGTTTTCAGAACCTCGACAACGGCGTCGATCTCTTCCTGGCCATGGACGGTTTGCCCGTAGTTCACTCTCATAAAAGGCGCTCCTTAAAAATACGCAGCTTACTGTGCGGCGACCGGGGTCGCGTCATGTGTGTCAGATGCTGTCAGGGTTTCGAAGTATTCGATTTGTGTCGCGGTGACCTGCGCCATGTTCTTCCCCGCTGCATGGGCTTTGTACCAATCCGCAGTCAGGTTGATGGCCCCTTGCAGCGTCAACTGAGGGCGCCAGTTCAGGCGAGTTTGCGCTTTGGTACTGTCCAGGCGCAGGATACCGGCCTCATGCGGGGCGTGGGCAACCTGATCGGGGAAACTGAACATAGGCGCCCCATCGCCCCAGGCCCGTTGGATCATGTCCGCCAGTTGGCGCACATCCACGGTGCTGGACACATCCGGACCAAAATTCCACGCCCCGGCATAAGGCGCACCGTCGGTCAGCATCTTTTCAGCCACGCGCAGATAGCCCGAGACAGGCTCAAGAACATGCTGCCAGGGGCGCACGCTGGCGGGGTTGCGAATGACAACCGGTTCACCCTTGCCCCAGGCGCGGATGATATCGGGGACAAGACGATCCTCGCCCCAGTCACCACCGCCGAACACGTTCCCGGCGCGCACCGTCGCCAGCTGCGGACCGTTCGGGTCAGAAAAGAAGGAATGCGCATAGGACTGGGCGACAAGTTCGGTCGCCGCTTTGGATGCGCTATAGGGGTCTTTGCCGCCCAGCGGATCGTTTTCGCGATAGCCCCAGACCCACTCGCGATTGTCATAGCATTTGTCACTGGTGATCACGATCACAGCCTTGAGCGACGGCATCTTGCGCGCAAGCTCCAGCACATTGGCGGTGCCCTGCACGTTGGTGGCAAAGGTCTCTGCCGGTTCCCGGTAGGATTTGCGCACCAGAGGCTGCGCAGCCATGTGGAACAGAACCTCGGCATCTACTCCCTCCAGCGTGCTGGCAAGGACATCAGGCTCGCGAATATCTGCAAACCGGCTGTCGGTGGCCTGGGCCAGATCACAGCTGTCATAGAAGTTTGGGCCAGGCTCGGGTGGCAGCGACAATCCGGTCACCTGTGCGCCAAGCCGTTGCAGCCACAACGACATCCAGCCGCCCTTGAACCCGCTATGACCGGTCACAAGGACACGGCGGCCATTGAACTGACCACCGAACATCTGATGCTGATGTGCAGTCATTTTGCCCTCAGATTGCAACCGGGTATTCGGCTGAAGATTGATCGCCGAACTGCATCCATGGAGGCGTTTCCTCTTCGCTCAGCGCGTTCAGCGCGTTGCGATCACGGATCGTATCCATCGGATGCCAGAACCCATCATGACGGTAGGCCATCAGTTCTCCGTCCCGGGCCATTTGTGACAGAGGCGACTGTTCCAGCGGCTCGTTGTCGTCAACCATGTAGTCCATGACCCCCGGTTCGAACACGAAATACCCGCCATTGATCCAGGTCTCGCGGCGGCGCACTTTTTCGGTGAACGCATCGACCCGGTCGCCCTTAAGTTCAATGTTGCCGAACCGCGCAGGAGGCTGCACCGCTGTGACAGTAGCCAGCTTCCCGTGGGATTTGTGGAAATCGATCAGAGCGTTGATATCAATGTTGCCCAGACCGTCTGAATAGGTGCACATGAATGTCTCACCCGGGTCCAGCCATTCCTTCAGACGACGAATGCGCCCGCTGGTCATGGTGTGCGCGCCGGTGTCAACAACCGACACATTCCAACCACCCGGTGCCGACGGCACCAGCTTCAGCTCACCTGTATCCAAAGCAACCGAAATGTTGTTAGCGATCAGGTGATAGTTGGCAAAAAACTGTTTCAACAAAAGGGCTTTGTACCCTGCGGCGACAACAAAATCGCGATGGCCGAAATGGCTGTAAATATCCATGACCCGCGCGATAATCGGTCGTCCACCAACCTCAACCATTGGTTTCGGAATCGCAACCGTTTCTTCGGCCAAACGCGATCCCAATCCTCCTGCCAGAAGTACTGTTTTCATCTGTGCTACTCCCTCAAAATACCTTTAACTAAACTTCAATGTTACATCGGGGTTAAGGCGGATTGCCTGTTGTTGCTGGGGCGGGGTGGGTGGTGCATTCGTATCAATCTGCCACTCCCGCGCGCTTGGAGTATATCACACCTTTTCCGTAGCGGTTACTTAACCCGTCTTTTGGCACCACAGCGTAGCCATTTGTTTCCGCATAGCGCAACAATGGTGCCTCAAGCGTGGAATCATATCCCAAAAGGAAAGCGGAGGGCGGATTGGAATCAAACAGGGCCACAAGATCATCTGCCCCGGCCATGACATAGTGCTGTGCCAGATCCGGGTCGGTATAGGGCGCGATGCGATATGCGAAGGGACCCGTGGCCAGTTCAGCATAGACCGGCAAATGGGCTTCCAACGGATATAGCGGCATCAAGGTCGCTACCGGGCCATCCGGGATCGCGCTGTCCGCGACCACGTCCTGCAGTGCCTGCGCGCCTTGCGCAATGCGGGCGGCTGTAAAGCTATCGGGATTCGCAAGCTTCAGCAGCCCTGGTGCCAGTCGCGGCGCGCCCAGCAACACCATCAATGCGAAACCCGCCGTGCAAAGAGGTACAATAGCCGCAGATTTTTCAGCGGGAACAAGGCGATAGATCAAAGCAGCCAGAAGTGGCACAGCGATCAGCGGCTGGATAAAATATTGAGGAAATCCCGGAGTCGGTACAAAGCTAAACATCGCCGTTATGCCCAGCAGGGCCAGAACCGTTATGATCTGACCTGTTCCATGGCTAAAATGCAGAGCTGTGTTTCCAGCCAGTACAGCAATGAAGAACAGCGCCATCAATCCGATCAAGGCCGCACCCCCAAACCAGGTTGCATAGGCCAACAGGACCTTACCACCGATCCCCATGGCCAGCCCCGGCTCGGACCCGGCGTTCGCCTGCCAATAGGCTACATGCGGGCCGGTGTGAAATTTAAGTATATGCGCCAGAAAATCCGAAGGGTCAGAGGCCAGATACCAGAACAGGGGAATGGCCCCGATCAACCCGCCGATCAGCACTGGCAGAACGACCCCACGCAGTCGAGCCGCAAAGGGCAGATGCCAAGGCAGCAGGAATGCGGCGATGGCAACCGGTGGGATGAACATCGCGGCACTGACCTTCATGCCCGCAGCAATCGACAGACAAAGGCCGGACAGCACCAACCAAAGGAAACCCGGACGATCCTTGAGGGTCTGAACTATAAACAGGCCAAGCCCCCATGCAGCAAAGGGCAAAGGCAACAGGTTGTTGCTGGCGGCCATACCGGCCTGGGCTTGCAGTGTTTCATTGACCACAAGAGCGACAACAAAGAACACCGCCAGAAGGCGCGAGCCGGAGATCCGCCAGGTCGCCCAGCCGATACCCGAGGCCAGCAACAACCAGGCGCAGAACTGTCCAGAACGGGCCGAGGCTAGCAGGCCATCGCCTCCGAACAACAGGTAGAAGCCCCTGTAATACCACGCAGAATTCGGAACGTGGTTATAGAAGAAATCGCTGTAGAGGCTCCAATAGCCCAAAAGTTCAGCTGGGGGTACGAACATCAACTCGTCCCGACGCAGGCCGTATCCCATGATACGCCCGTAAAGTGCAGCAAACAGGACGACCAAGACGCCAATAGTTGCAAACCGTGCCAACATGCCACCAGCATAGCGCCGGGTGACACGGGCGTCCTGATCAATATTCAGACCGGGGTCGACGGAGTGGGTCATTACACCCCTTTCTGCGGGCTGGGACGCAAAGCGCGTGAGATCAGGACATAAGACAAAACAACAGTCGGCCCGAGTGCAACGGCCTGTGCCAGATAGGCATCAAACCCAATCTGCAAAAGACCCGACAATAGCGCCGCGTTGAACGCATAAACGATGATGTAGGACACTGCGTAATGCGGCAGCCGCCCATAGCCCTGAACATAAAAAACGAACCGACCATGAACCTGAAAGTTCCAAAGAACCCCCACACCGAATTGGATGGCCAGCGCCACCTGAGGGTGGGCTCCAAACCACACCAGTACCGAAAATACGGCATATCCAAACAGCGTGTTGATCACACCGGCCCCGATAAACCGCAGGATCCGGTCCCACCCGTGCCGGGTGGGGGTGATCACGCCAGATTGACTCAGTTCTGACATTTTAAGAAACGCTCGCAAGAGCCCTTATTTACTCGTAACACACACGGCTTGGGTCAAAGCCGACACATCAATAACTTCAGACAATACCCTTAATGGCCACCGACGGTTTCCAAAGCATCGGATTTTGCAAAGGTGCCGACCATCTTTTCGGTTGGGATCGCGGTGATCTTCGACTTGGTTCGAGGTTTGATCAGATCCTTGGTTTCAATCGGACGCAAACCGTTGACACCATAACCCGGCACCAGCTCTTTCAGCAGCTTTTTAACGCCTAGATCATCGCCATCCAGCGCAGCCTGTTCCAGCTTGAGGATCATAGCACGCAAACGCGCGACCGAGACACCTTCGGGGATCGCCGATGCCACACCCGGGATGCCGCTTTCGCGATGCTCCTCGGTCACATCGAACAGTTCCTCATACAGCTTTTCGCCTTTGCGGATACCAATGAACTTGATGTCGATATCCTTGTAAGGAACCAGACCGGCCAGACGGATCATACGCTCGGCCAGATCAACGATTTTCACCGGGCGACCCATGTCCAGAACAAAGATTTCGCCGTGGCTGTTTTCCAGGTTCAGACCTTTGGCTGCCGCAACCAGCGTCAACTGGACGGCCTCACGAATGGTCATGAAATAGCGTTCCATCTTCGGGTCGGTGACCGTCAGCGGGCCGCCTTCCGAAATCTGGCGCTGGAACAGCGGGATCAGCGAACCCGACGAGCCCAGAACGTTACCAAACCGGACCGAAAAGAAGCGCGTGGCCTCATCAGTGCCATTGGTTACACGGTCCTGCGCCTGAGCGTAGAACTCCGCAACACGCTTGGTTGCGCCCATGACGCTGGTGCTGTTCACGGCCTTGTCGGTTGAAACCTGCACCATCGCAATGGCACCCACGTTGCGCGCGGCATCGGCCACGTTACGCGTGCCGATCACGTTGGTCAGAACACCTTCACAAGGGTTCAGCTCGACCATCGGCACGTGCTTCAGCGCGGCCGCGTTGAACACCAGTTCGGGACGATGACGTTGAAAGATTTTGTTCACACGGTCAGCACTACGAATATCGGCAACATAGATGCGGCGCGGGACTTCGGGGAAGTTCTGACTCAGGTCCATGTCGATCGAATAGGCATTGTATTCCGTGTTTTCGATCATGACGATTTCCGCTGGCTCGAACGAAGCGATCTGACGGGTCAGTTCGCTGCCGATCGATCCGCCGGCCCCGGTGATCAGCACACGGCGATCCTTGAACATCTCTCGCAGCATCGAACGCTCAACCGCCTTTTGCGGGCGATCCAGGATGTCTTCGGGGTTCACCGTGCGGATACCGTTGCTTTCGGTGCCCAGTTCTTCAAGACCGGTCAGACGTGACACGGTAATACTGTTGGCTTCGGCCCAGCGGGTCAGTTTGCGGATGCCATCGCTTTCAAAATGGGTGACCGGCTCGGTCAGCAGAATACGCTGAGGCAGGTTGTCATCAAACTTCAGCCGCTCGATCACGGCGTCCGAATCCAGCAGCGAGCCGATGATCTTCACGTCGTGAAAGTACAGGCCTTGCGTGTTGCGCGCGTCATCGATGATGCCCACGGGCTCATATTTGGATTCCGTGTTGCGCAGCGAACGAACAAAAAGGTCGCTGCTGGCGCCAGTGCCAACAAGGATCACCGGGATTTTGCCATTTTCACTTGCGGTGCAGCCCTGAACCTTGCGCTTGAACTCGGTGCTGCGGGCAATGATGCGCAGGCTGCCCAGTGCAGGCACGATCAGGAAGAATTGAATGACATAGACAGCAAGCGGAACATGCGAAGTGACTGCAGCCGCCATGCCAAACAGGGCCAGCGTTGCGACACAGAAGAACGAAGCGCGCACGATCAGCGCCACATCACGTAGCGACGTGGACCGGGTGTGACGCTTATAGATGCCCGACATCGGCAGGATCGCCAGTGCGATCAGGCAGGACATCAGAACCAACGGGATCAGTGCCGCAGCCGCAGCCGCAGGCAAAGCGCCTCCATTCGCCAGCACCACAGCCATCACAACGGAAACAGCCGAGGCGACAACATCGCCAATAACCAAGCGGCGGTTTGCGCTCAGCTCAATAAGTTTTTGCTTCAATGTGGATCCGATGTCGCCCAGTTTCAGATCGGGTTCGATCGCAGTATCTTTAACAGACCCATTCTTGAGCTTAACCAACTCACGCTCATACATACTCAGTACTCCGGCGTACAAATTGCCCACTACTACCCGACTCAGCTGGACAGATCGAAAACAGACGATCAGCCGTCAAAGCCGCACTCACGCGCCAGCAGAAACCACTTGCTGGCAAGTTTGATTAATTTTGTAAGGTCCCCCTAGACCGGCTCAGGTTTGAAAATCATCAGACCTTGCGCCACAACCCTTTCTCACTCGTACAAACCAAACTACAATGTTTAGCAGCCAACGTGACCGCTAAGGTTTCAATATGATTAAAATCTAGCATAGCCAACACCGGAGCAAAACGCTTTTTTCACCTTTCCGGCATCGTTCGACCAAAGAAATGTCTTATTTGCCAATGTTCGCACAGCATTCGGTCTGTTTGAGAACTTTTTGTAAACATCTGATCGAACGAGACGCGCTACGCGATTTGGCGCCTTTGTTTCCAGACCGGAAACGCAATGTGACTTATGACACACAACAAAACTCAATTGATTCGAGCCATTTCAAGCGGTTTGGCACTGCTCCAGGCGTCGGTGATGCCGGGATCGATTTCGGCGATGCGGGCCATGTCTTCGGCGTAGAACTCGGCCAGGCGCCGCGACAGATCGTCTGACAGTGGCGGATACTGAACCTGACGGGCGACAGCATTGCGCAAGGACCGAACCGGCCACGTATGCCGAACAGGATCAATGACAGAACGAACCGGTCCCAGGATTTTGCGCAGCGGCAAAGGCACCATCGCAGCGTTCTTGTCCTTGACCTTTTTCTTCACCGGCGCTTCCAGTTTACCGGGCAGGTTGAGATGCGCGCGTACCTTTTCCAGGTTCCCGGATGGATTGCGACGAATATCCTCATAGGCCAGCAACAGGATTTGCTCGGCCGGGAACAGATCATAGAACCGCGCCACATGATGTGCATAGCGCCCATCAGACAGGAACCGTTTGTCCGCCGCACGCGCCGGATTTAGGTAGTCTTCGATCCGGTCCGAAACCTCTCCACGGCGGAACAGCATGCAGTAATCCGAATAGGCGCGCTGAACCGGATCACGCATTTGCAGGATCAAACGCGCATCTGGCGCAAAATCCCGAATGCGCTGCGCGGCCTCAGGTACTGTCAGATAAGAATTCGACTTCTCACCGATTAGCGCAGCCTGTTCACATCCGTCGAACTGATCCCGATACCAACCCAAACCTTTGTCGTATTCACGAGAAAAGAAGTGTAGCTCGGGCCCGGGCATATAGATGGCCGGGGTTTGTGTCAGCGAATGCTGCAACCACGTAGTCGCACATTTTGCAGCACCTATGATCAGAAAATCGACGGGTCTGTCAGCGGGCAATGTCATCATGAAACTCGTTAACTAAACTTCCCAAGGGCCTGAGCCCGAATACATTTAACACTCAATTCGACGTAATAACCGTTTTCCTGACGACCTCGATCGTATCACCCGGTTGCACCGGATCGGTTCCCTTTACACGCTGCGTTTGAACATTTCCGCCGCGAGTGACGATGAACTCGATCGTTGTCTCGCTGGCAATGTCATCCTCGCTCAGATAACCGGCGGCGGCCAGTTCACCATGCAGGGTCGACGCGGTTTGCAGTCGGGTCTTCAGCGATGCCAGTTGGCTTTCAACCTCATTCAATTTCACCAAAGCATCCGAACGCGCCGTGTCATCAAGTTGCAACTCATCTCGCTGCGCACGGTTGAGGTCCTGACGCGCGACCAGTAAGGCGACCTCCTGATCAAGGCGCTTTGACTCCAGATCGTTCAGCGCATTGGTCATCGCGGTAACACGGTTCGACGCGGTCAGGCCCTTTTCCCTCAGAGAATTCAGATTCTCCAGTTCTTTCGATACGTTAGCGATCTGCGTGTCGCGCAACTCAAGCTGTTGTGTCAGGCTTTCGATCTGTTCTTTCAGCAGCGCCTGCAGATCCCTGATCCGTTCGCCCTGCCCTTCGCGCGCGGCCAATGTGGCCTGTAGGATTTCGCCTTCCAGCCCTTCGGGCGCGTTTGTCAGATCAGCGCCTTCGTCATCGCCTTCCAGAACGGACAGATCCGCAATCAGTCGCTGGCGCTGTTGTTCCAGCTCATCAATCTGCGTCGCCAGCAGGCGAATCTCACCACCCATCCGCAACACCTGGATATCATTGCCCGTTGCCAGTTGAATCGGCGGGCGGATTGGCCCGCCGGCCAGCGCCAGAATCTGTTGCGCAGTCATACCCACGTGGAAATCGTATGCGCCTGGGGAATTCACGTCGCCCAGTACATAGACCGGCAGATGGCCAATCACCTCCAGCGCGATGCGCGGCGGTTCAACCATGCCGATTTGACGGCGGAATTTCAACTCCAGCGCCGCTGCCAGCTCTGCCGGGGTGTGCCCCTCGGCTTCGACCTGGCCGACAAGTGGAATCATCAAATCACCATCACCGGTGATGGTGTATTCGCCGGTCACACCGGTCCAGCTTATGTAAGTTGTGGACTCCGCATCCCAGCGCATCGCCTTCAGAGACAGCCGATCCTGCGGCAGCAGGCGATATCCCTCGGCCCAGACGGTGCTCGCCGCCAGAGTGAACATCACCAAAATTACTTTGAAACAGGCTTTCAAACCTCTGTCTCCCAACTCACTAACTCTACGATCTGTACTACAAACCAACTGGTGGTTCTGTGATCTTCGATACACAAGAAACGCAAGCTTTTTTAGCGGTACGTCAAAAAATGATTGGGCCCGGATCAGACATGCACAAGCCCACAATCTCAAGCTAAGCACTCCTGTACAACGTGACAAGGGAAACGGCCCGTCGTTACGGGAATCCCGCGCGCTGCCGCAAATCCGAAACAATGCTCTGCGACCCACCAAACCGTTCACGGAATTCGCTGTGATGCCGGCACCAAATTCCCGACTTTCTACGCAACCGGCTTGATTCGATCAAAGCGCCGCAGACTTCTTGCAAAACACATCCAATTCGAACAGATTGAGGCAGTCGCTGCCCGGCTGATCTACTTATTGCCGCTGGCGGGTGATTTGTTTGTTGATTTCAAGTGTTGCGGTGCGCCGCGTGTGTTCTGAGTTGGATTGAACTGTGAATAGAGTACCCGAAATTCTGCTCTGCCTCCTGTTGGGTCTTGTTTCTCTGCCCTTCTTCCTGATTGCATGTCTGATTGTCGCAACCTCTGTCGGGTTGCCATTGATGTTTTCCCAGCGCCGCTGTGGTCTGGGCGGACGCGAGTTCCATCTGTTCAAACTCCGCTCGATGTCCGAAGAACGCGGCCCGGATGGCGCGCTTCTGCCCGATGATCAAAGACAAACCCGTGCCACAGCCCTGATCCGCCGCTTACGTCTGGATGAAATCCCGCAATTGCTGCTGATTCTGCGCGGTCACATGGCGCTGGTGGGTCCGCGCCCCCTGCTGCCCGAAACCATCGAAAGCTTTGGGCCCGAGGGGCAGTATCGCTGTTCGGTTCGGCCCGGCCTGACCGGTTGGGCGCAGGTGAGTGGCAACACAAATCTTAGCAACTCCGAAAAACTCAGCCTTGATCTGTGGTATGTGGCACATCGGTCTTTAGCGTTGGATCTGCAGATCATGTCAGAAACCGTTGGCGTTGCGCTGCGCGGCGAGAACCGTCGCACAGACCGGATTAAGGCTGCCGCGGATTGGTTGCAGCAACATCCGCCACAAAAATCTTCGTTCCAGGGGTCACCCGCATGAAAACTGTATTTGTCGGGGCTGTCGAAACCTCACACGCTGCATTGGTGTCGATATGTGCTGCGGGGCATGCCCCCGACCTGGTTATGACATTGCCGCCCCATCTGTCACATCGGCATTCCGATTTTGTTGATCTAAGCGTTGTGGCCAATCGCTACGGCGTCCCCGTTGAACATATTGAGAAGACCAATGCCCCCGAAACCATCGCACGGATTGAGGCCCTAAAGCCCGACCTGATCATGGTTATCGGCTGGTCGCAAATCTGCGGCCCAGCCTTTCGCGCGATCCCCAAGCTGGGGTGCATCGGCTTTCATCCCTCGGCCCTGCCGAAGCTGCGCGGGCGTGGGGTTATACCCTGGACCGTGTTGCTGAGGGAACGAAACGTCGGATCGTCTCTGTTCTGGCTTGGCGAAGGTGCCGATGATGGGCCCATTGCGGCTCAGGCGCGCTATGCCGTTGATCCAAACACCGTCACTGCGCGCGAGCTCTATGATCGCTCTTTGCGCGCCATCTCGGGCCTGCTGCCCCCGTTGCTTGAGCAGATTGCCGTGGGAGACATACCGCGCGAACCTCAGCCCAACGCAGGGATGAGCATTTGCGCGCGTCGTCGGCCCGAAGACGGCCTCATTGACTGGACGCGTTCGGCCGAAGAGATCGAATGCCTGATCCGCGCCTCTGGTCCGCCCTATCCAGGGGCATTCACGCAGGGCTCGGATGGTCGGCAGATTGTAATCACAAAGGCCAAATTCTCGGAACCTGACGGTTACTATATCGGCCTCCCCGGTCAGGTGCAGGACATTGATGGCCAAAACTTCACCGTCGCCTGCGGGGATGGGCGCAGCCTTGATATTCTGGAATGGTCCGGGGCGGATATTCCCCCGGCCATACATTCGAAATTGGGAAAAACGTCATGATAACCACCGATCTCATAAGCGCCGGGGCCGGACCTGCCTTGGTCATCGCCCCTCACCCCGATGATGAGGTGCTGGGCGCGGGTGGTACAATCGCCCGGCTTGCCGATGCGGGCCGCGAGGTACATGTGGTTGTGGTGACACGTGCAAAGCCACCGAAATTCCGGGATGAGGACACCGAGGTCACCCGCGCTGAGGCGCGTAAGTCCCATGACTATCTGGGCGTGACGCAGACGCACTGGTTAGATTTCACCGCGGCTGAGCTATCGGAACAGCCGCATTCCGATCTGAATGGCGCTTTGGGCAAACTGGTGCGTGATCTGGGGGCCGACCTGATCCTTGCGCCGCATCCGGGCGATATTCACATGGATCACCAACTGACATTTCTGTCCAGCCTCGTGGCGAGCCGTCCGCATCAGGACAAATACCCGGCGACCATTGCAGCCTACGAGACGTTGTCGGAAACCAACTGGAACGCGCCGTATCTAACCCCGCCTTTCGTGCCCAATGTATTTGTAGATATCTCGGACACGCTGGAACGCAAGCTTACGGCTTTTGCGATGTTTGAAAGCCAGGCCAAACAAGCCCCGCACGAACGGTCGGTCGACAGTCTGCGCGCGTTGGCGACCCTACGCGGTGCAACCGTTCATCGGCATGCGGCCGAAGGGTTTGTTCTGGTCCGAACCGTAGTCTGACAGGAGAGTTCGAAATGGCATCTTGGCCCATATACGATCAGGAACAGATTGATGCGGTTAGCCGGGTTCTGGCGTCGGGCAAAGTCAACGCCTGGACCGGACCGGATGTACGTGCGTTCGAAGATGAATACCGCGCCTATACGGGTTCTGCCCATGCCATCGCCATGGCCAACGGCACGGTGACACTGGATGCGGCACTGCATGTGCTGGACCTCGAGCCCGGCGACGAAGTGATCGTCACGCCCCGCAGTTTTATTGCCTCGGCCAGTTCCGTGATGCTGGAGGGTGGAGTACCGGTTTTCGCGGATGTCGATCCGGTCACCCAGAACATCACCGCCGAAACCATCGCGCCGCTGATCACGTCGCGCACACGCGGGATCATTCCGGTGCATCTGGGCGGCTGGCCCTGTGATATGGATGCGATCATGGATCTGGCAAAAGCGCATGATCTTTGGGTGATCGAGGATTGCGCGCAAGCCCATGGCGCGATGATCGGTGACCGCCACATGGGCACTATCGGCACATTCGGGTCGTTCTCGTTCTGCCAAGACAAGATCATGACCACGGGCGGTGAAGGTGGATTGCTGACAACCAATGACGATGAGCTTTGGTCGCGAGTCTGGAGCTACAAGGACCATGGCAAGGGCTATGACACGGTGTTCAACACCGATCATCCCCCAGGGTTCCGCTGGCTGCATGATTCCGGGCCCGGCACCAACCTGCGCATGACTGGCCCATCGGCGGCTTTGGGCCGTGTTCAACTGCAACGTCTGAACGATTGGCGCGCGCATCGCACGGCCAACGCCCGAATATTGGGCGAAGCGCTGGCAACCTGCCCCGCCTTCATCGTGCCAATCCCACCCGACAGCATGACACATGCCTATTACCGGTTCTACGCCTTCGTGCGCCCGCAGGCCCTGGCCTCGGGCTGGTCGCGCGACCGCATTATTGCCGAGATCACGCAGGCCGGATTCCCCGCCTTCTCAGGCAGTTGCTCTGAAATCTACCTTGAAGATACGTTCCGCAAACATGGGCTTGGCCCCGCTGAACGCCTGCCGGTGGCGCGTGAGTTGGGCGAGACCAGCCTGGCGTTTCTTGTTGATCCCGGCTGGTCGCAAGAAGACATCGCGCGTCTTGCACAGGTCATCGTTGACGTAGGCAATCAAGCCCTGGCAGGGCAAAAGGCGGGATAAATGATCCTGCACGTGGTCACAGATTTCTCAACCCAGGGCGGCGCGCAAGCGATGCTGGCGCGGCTGCTGGCGCATTCCGGCGAACGCGCGGTTGTGGTGGCGCTGACTGAAGTGTCCGACCGTTGCCGCGCAATGGCGGGAAATGAGAAGGTCGAATACATCTCGCTGCGGGCCCGGTCGCCTTTGTCTTTTCCCCGTGCCATCTGGCAGATCGCGCGGTTGATCCGGACCCATAAACCCGATGTGGTACTGTGCTGGATGTATCACGCCATGGTTGTTGGCCTGATCGCGCAGGTTTTGTCACTGCGACATGCGCCAGTGATCTGGACCGTTCGGCAGGCTTTGGATGACCCCGCCGCCTTTACCCGCAGCACCCGGATCGCCGTGCGCCTTTCACAAAAACTGTCGCGGTATTGCGATGGGATCATCTACAACTCGACCCGAGCGTTGGAGCAACACGGCAAATACGGATTTGCACAAAACAATGCTTCGGTCGTGCCGAACGGTTTTCTTTTGCCCGACGCACCAACCCCCAGACCTGGCCCTGCGCGCGTGATTGGTCTGGCCGCACGGTTTCATCCGCAAAAGGATTTTGAGACGTTTTTCCGCGCTTTTGACATCGCGCGCCAAACGATCCCAGATCTGACCGCCCGGTTGGCCGGGGATGGTGTGACAGCCGAGAACGAAGCCCTTCGCGCACTGATGGCCCAGGCCGGCGTTCCCGAAGACAGCGTGACGCTTTGCGGTGATCTGCACGACATGACCACGTTTTATAACAGCATTGATCTTCTCGTTCTGTCCTCGCGCACCGAAGGTTTCCCAAATGTCATAGCCGAAGCAATGAGCTTTGGCCGCCCTGTTGTAACTACTGACGTCGGAGACGCGGCAAAGATCGCAGGTGATATTGGCTATGTCGTACCTGCCCGTAATGCCAAGGCACTAGGTCAGGCCCTGACAGATGCCGCGAACTGGAGCGCCGAAACCTACGCGCAACGCAGCGCGGCAGCCCGGCAGCGCATCGCCTCGCAGTACTCACTTGCCGCGATTGCAGCGTCATACGACGCGGTTTTGTTCGGCAATGCACCAAAGGCCGGGACGTCGACCGCCCCGCATACCGGATAGGAAGACAGGGCCATGTGCGGCATCGCCGGATATCTTGCATTCAACCCAATCGGTCGTGACGCAGGCACCGCCGCATTGAAACAGATGTGTGACAGCATCGCGCATCGCGGCCCCGATGCGGATGGCATGTTCGTAGACCCCGAAACAGGCGTGGCCTTGGGGCATCGCCGTCTGGCCATTGTCGACCTTTCTGAGACCGGCGCGCAACCCATGAGCTCGCCCAGCGGTCGCTACTGCATTGTTTACAATGGGGAAATCTATGGCTTCCTCAACCTGCGCCAGAAGTTGATCGATCTGGGCGTAACGTTCCGGGGCACCTCGGACACCGAAGTTTTGCTGGCCTCAATGGACCAATGGGGCGTGCGCAAAACTCTGGAACTGGCCCATGGCATGTTCGCCTTTGCCGTGTTTGACCGACAACAGAACCGGGTTATCTTTGCACGGGATCGGCTGGGTAAAAAGCCACTTTATCTGGGCGTCAAGGGTGGCAATCTGCTGTTCGGCTCGGAACTCAAAGCGCTACGCGCCCATGCGGCTTTTGGCGTGCCCGAGGTCGACCGCCGCGCGCAGGAGCAATATGCGCGCTATGCCTTTATCCCGGCCCCTCTGACGATCTACCGCGATGTGATGAAACTGCCGGCGGGCACGATGGTTGAGGTTCAGCTGGATGCACCCCCATCCTCTGCTGAGGATTTGGTTACTGGTCTGCACAGGTTCTGGGATCTGCGGGATCGGGTCGAAACCTCTCGGGCTGATCGTTACGCAGATGAGGCCCAAGCACTAGAAGGCATCGAAGAAGCGCTGATGTCGGCAGTAGGTGAGCGTATGGTCGCCGATGTGACCGTCGGCACGTTCTTGTCCGGCGGCATCGATTCCAGCCTTATCACAGCGATGATGCAGCAGCAATCCGAGCGCAAAGTCACCAGCTTCACCGTTCGTTTCGACCATGACGCGACAAACGAGGCTGATCACGCTGCCGCGATTGCCAAACATCTGGGCACTGACCATCATGAGGTCACCGCGACGCCCGAGATGGCGTTTGATCTATTGCAGACGCTGCCACAGGTCTATGATGAGCCCTTCGCCGATCCCTCGGCCTTTCCGACGCTACTGGTATCGCAACTGGCCAGCGAAAAGCTGAAGGTGGTGATGTCAGGTGATGGTGGAGACGAGTCCTTCGGCGGTTATGAACGCTATGCCCGCATGATGGCAATGGAGCGGATCAGTGCGAAACTGCCCGGTCCAGCGGCCTCGGTTCTGGCGGCCTCACCTGCGGCTGTGACGCAGGCAGCCGCAACACTTCTAAAACCGTTGGCTCCGGCCTCGATGCGGGATCAGATCACGCCCGATCGGTTGTCGAAAGTAGCCGCGATTGCCCGCCACCCGGATTTCCGCAGCCGGTATGATGCGCTGTTTACCTTGTGGACCCCTCCATCTGCATCCGATCAGGGCCTGTTCCGATCACATTCGTTGCCGCATGGACTCGGCCCCGTTGATACGATGATGCTGCTCGATTCCGAGCTCTATCTGCCCGAAAGCATTCTGGTCAAAGCCGACCGTGCCTCGATGTCAGTCGGGCTTGAGATCCGCGCACCACTGTTGGACTACCGCGTGGTCGAGGCCGCTTGGCGCGCGCCAGATACCCTGCGCTATGATGGTAAATCAGGTAAAGTCGCCCTTCGCCGCCTGTTGGACAAACGTGTGCCGAAAGCGTTGTATGACCGGCCAAAACAAGGCTTTGGCATCCCGCTTAATGATTGGTTGCGGGGGCCGCTGAAATCCGTTGCCAATGATGTCTTTGCCTCAAACAGCGGTACTTTGGATGCAGTCGACCGGGCGCAGCTGAACAAACGCTGGTCCGAGCATCTGTCAGGCCGCCGCAACTGGGGTCCACATTTGTGGGTGGTGCTGATGTACCATTTCTGGCAGCAGGAATGGATGGCCTAGAGCACTTCCATTTTCATTGAGTGGTCACGCTATCACCAATGTCCCGAGAGCGCGCAGCGCGGCAGGGTATTGGTGATTCAATATGAACTGGAAGTGCTTCATGGCAGCAGATCACCTGCCAGAACACTCAGATATTCCTCAAGATTTGACCAGCCATCGCCATCGCGGTCTTTCCAGCCGTCGCTGCGGTCATCTGGGTCCAGACCTTCACGGGCCTCTTCCCATGCGTCCGGCAACCCGTCCAGATCGCGGTCATTCAGAGCGGATATCTCGGGTAGATCAGGCCAACCTCCGGCCTCATCTGGGTGGTCGATCCTGTGCCCGTCACAGCCCCGGACATTTTCGATGATCAATCGGTCCAGGCTGTCCAACTCTTGATCCGGCCCTGAGCGCGCACCAACGTTGTTCAGCACATGCTCCAATACGCCCGAGACAGGTTCCGGCGTGAGCGACAAAGGAAAGGCGGGACGAGAGACAACACTGGCTCGGGCCGCAACATCCACCACACGCCCCTGTTTCGACCTGTCGCAAAGCAGGTCCAACCGATTGTCCAGATAGAGGTTATCGTCAGCAAAAACCTCAAGCTTATTATTAGGCTCGACCGGAAACACTTCAATCGCAGCAGGGCGCGGGCGGTTTCTTGTACTCGGCCCGGGCAGAATTACGTTGCCGACATAGTTGATCCATGTATCGCCATAGAGGTTCCGAAATTCACCAAATTGCGACGAGGCGTCATAAAACACGTTGTTCACGATATCGACGGGGCCCAGAGCGGTGGAAGATACATCGGGGTTGCGGTCGCGGTTATGGGCAAACAGGTTCCCCGTAAGGGTGATCCGCCCACAGTCTGAGACCGCCCCATCCTTGGAACAAATCAGAGCGCCTTTGGAATGCCGCCGCTCTGTATGGCTCGATTTGTCCAGACCATAGGCTAGGATCGTATTGGCGATGGTGATGTCATGGCTGGCATAGCGTTCACTGCCGATCCCAAGGTTTTCATCCACGCCAAATGCGACCGAGACATGGTCGACATAGACATCCGTGCTGCTTTCAATGCCCAGCCCATCAACACTCGGCGAGGGTTTCTTGCTGGGGCCTGGTCTAAATTTCATAAAGCGCAGCAACACGTTATGTGAATCGTACACCATCAGCGGTGATGACTGCACATTCCCCACGCGCAGCTGTATCCCCTGCCCCGGTGCAGTTTGCCCGGCAATATAGGTATTGGGCGAAACACGCAGCTGTTTATCGACGACGATGGTGCCAGACACGGCAAACACACAGACTCGCCCGACACCCGGATGCTGCACGCATTCGCGCAGGCTGCCACGGCCGGAATCGGCCAGAGTGGTCACGTAATACACGCTGCCGCCACGCCAGCCATTGGCGTATTTTCCGTACCCCACGGCTCCGGGAAACGCGATCTGCCCTTTGTCAGACTCATCTGCCACCGCGCCTGTTGTGAAAGGCATAGTCGCCGTGAGAAAACTCAGAAACGCGAGGTGAAAACTGCGAAAAACATGCATGCTGGACCTAATCATGTCGAAACCGAAATACGAAACACAAGGGATTGTTCAACCCTCCGGAACAGACCCTAGCGCAGCTTGTCGGGTATAACACCCCAAACCTGTCGCATCGGCGCTTTCCGGCAAAGAATTGATCGAATTGAAAAACTCCTGTCACTTCGCGGCAAATTCACTGTGGTTTGGCACCAACCAGCGCGAAGGAGCAAGGATTCCGGCCTTTCCCTTTCACATCGTATCGGTGCAGGATGCCCACACGAATTTCCAGGCGGAGCCAGCACGTGATTTCAAGTGAGACATACCGGCATATGTTGGCCTTCGCAGTTGTAGGGTCCCTGGCATTTTTCGTGGATGCCGGGGTGTTTACGGCCTTGGATACGCTGGGCGCGGGCACGTTTCTGTCACGCTGCCTGTCCATCCTGACATCGGTGACCTTCACCTGGTATCTGAACCGAACGTTTACATTTAAAACCCAAGCCCCACCCAGTTTCATCGAATTTCTAAGCTATCTGGGCGGCATGCAGTTGGGCCTGATCACCAACTTCACCACGTTCTTCGTCGTGCTCTACGTCTCAGAGTTCGCGAATGCATATCCGATCATCGCGCTGGCGATTGCAACACTGGCGGGGATGACGATCAACTTTCTGATTTCCAGAAAGATTTTGCAGAAATAACCAAGCCGCGATAAAAGTCAGGTATTACCGCGCAGTTGCACCAAATCTACTTGAATACGCTGTTTATCGGTTGGACTAAATTTATCAGTTGGGGAAACCCGTTCGTGCTCAAAAACTTCTTCCTCATATGCCTCAGTACGCTGATCAGTCTGGCTGTGCTTGAGGTGGCATTGCGCCTGTTTGACCCCTTGGGCTTTCAACCGCATATCAGCCGCGATCTGGCAAATGTTCCTCTGGTCAATGACGAGAATTATTTCTGCATAGGTGGGCCAAAGCGTCTGATCCCGCATCCTGTGGTGTACTCACGCGAAACGCCCAATCAGTCTTATTTTGAGTTCCGCAACGATATCGCCACATTCGTCAAGATCAACGAACAGGGCTTTCGCGGTGTGTTCGACCCAGGTGATGAGCAAGAGCGTGTGATCGTGCTTGGGGATTCTTTCATTCGCGGCAGCTTATCTGACGAGACGGAAACCATCCCTGCCTTTTTGTCCGGATGGTCGGAAGATACGCATTTTGTCAATCTGGGTACCGGCGGCCACGGCACGCTGCAACACGCGCTGACCTATGATGAGTTCAAAAGCCAAGTACCGCACGAAACGGTGCTATTGTTCATATTCAATCGCAACGATCTGGTCGATAATGTGCGGTTTCGGAAATGGCAGCAGGCGCCCAAGCCAAGCTCGCGTGAACCCACAGCCACACAGCGATTGAAACGCGCCTTTGCAAAGCTCTACGTCGGCAAACTGGTGCTGAGTTTCAAAAGCGCGTTGTTTGATCAGAACCTGTACCCGTCGGTCCCGACCGATATGGAAGAGGCGCTTTTGCTTCAATCCCTTGCGGACCTTTCGCAGTCAGTCGCGGATCAAGGCGCAGAGTTGATTGTGTTTTCTCTGCCCGATATCTCGGAATTCCTGGGCAAGGATACGATCACCTTCCGGGATGACCCGGTTGGGTATTCTGACGCGGTGCGTCGCCTGATTGCGGGGGCCGCCGAACAGAATGGATTTGCCTATCTGAACCTGAAACCGGGCCTTGTCGCGATATCCGAAGATCTGAACCGTCCGACAGCAGAACTGTACGGCACACCGGACCACCATCTGCAAGAGATCGGCAGTTTCGCTGTGGCAAATTTGGTGGCACAGTTCCTTCAGGACAACAGCGTTGCCGCCTTTACCCCGGATGCTGAATTTGTGGATCGCATGCATGTCGATCCAGCCAATGTAGCCTGCCCCTAAGCCTCATCCGCTTCACCCAGCAGTGCAAATTTGCGCCCATGCAAAACGATATGCAGCGGGTATTCCGGCAGATGCATCGAGTGCAGGCGGCGCTTGAACTCCTCAGCGCCGATATCCAACGGCAATTGCTGCATGGCGGAAAGCTCTTTCATCCTGCGTGCCTCACCGCGCCAGGCTTCGTCGCCCGAGGCTTTGATTTGATCTGTCAGGAAGGATTCGCCACCGGTTGCGATCCCACCGATCACCTCCTGCAACAGGTGATAAAGATACAGATGCGTGCGCGCCAGAACAGACCGCAATCCATCCTTTGGCAATATCGGAAACCGCAGCGCTTTTATGATCGCGCCGTTATCGACTTTGGTGTTGATCAAATGGGCCGTCACACCGTATTGATCCGCCCCTTCATATAGCGCGAAATTGATACACCCACTGCCCGGGTATTCCGGCGGAGCCGGATGGAAGTTGATCGCAGCAACCGAGGCCGCGTCGATCATTGCCTGATCCAGAATAAAGTAGCTGCGAAAGCAAAAGATATACTCACCCCGCCAGTCCCGTACCCAGTCGGGCAGGCCATGCCCGAGACCTTTGGATTCAACATAACTGACGTCAAAGCCTGCATAGTTCAGAAACTGCAGCGCCTTTTGCGTGCCGTCACAATCCTCGCGGCCAAAGAACAGGACTTTGGCGCCACTGGTATGGGTCTTTTGCTGAGTTTCGTTCGTCATCACGTCCACGCGTCCAAATCACGCCCCGCCATTATTGGGGTCTGGTTGGTCGAGACTATGACATACAAAAATCGCCTGCTCTAGGGCAGGTTTGGAAAGGCCCGCACCGATGTGGCGCGGGCCTGTTCGTTTAGTCAATGATGGCGTTCAGCGTGACGCTGGGGCGCATCACTGCTGCCGCCTTTGCCGGGTCGGTGTGATAGTATCCACCCAGATCAGCTGCAGCACCTTGGGCCGCTGCCAGTTCAGCCAGGATCTGCTCTTCTTTGGCCGCCAGTTCTTTGGCAACCGGTGCAAACTCTGCGGCCAGATCGGCATCGTTGCTTTGCGCAGCTAGCGCGTCCGCCCAATAGCGGGCGAACCAGTAGTGACTGTCGCGGTTATCAGGCTGTCCGACTTTGCGGCTGGGCGATTTGTTGTTGTCCAGAATGCCCTGCGTTGCAGCTTCGGCGGCCGCGCCCAACACGCCCGCCTTGGTGTTGCCCTTGCTATCGGCCAGGAAGTTTAGCGATTCACCCAAGGCGCAGAATTCACCCATGGAATCCCAACGCAGGTGGTTTTCCTCAACCAACTGCTGCACGTGTTTCGGGGCCGAGCCGCCAGCACCTGTTTCGAACAGACCGCCGCCATTCATCAGCTTGACGATCGACAACATCTTGGCCGAGGTGCCCAGTTCCAAAATCGGGAACAGGTCAGTCAGGTAATCACGCAACACGTTGCCTGTGATGGCAATCGAGTCGTTGCCCGCAGTAATGGTTTCCAACGACTGACGGGTCGCCTCTCGCGGGGCCATGATCTGGAACTTGTCGGCCACGCCCGCCGCCTCGAGCACGGGTTTGACGTATTTGATCAACTCAGCGTCATGGGCGCGGTTGGTATCCAGCCAAAAGATCGCCTCGGACCCCGTCAGGCGCTGACGGTCCATCGCCAGTTGGATCCAGTTCTCGATGGGGGCTTTCTTGACTGTGCAGGACCGCCATATATCGCCCGTTTCGACGTCATGCGAATGCAGCACCTCGCCATTGGCCAGAACGATGCGGATCGTGCCATCGGCAGGGGCCTGGAATGTGGTCGGGTGTGAGCCATATTCCTCGGCCTTCTGAGCCATCAGACCAACATTGGCCACAGCTCCGGCAGTCGCCGGGTTCAGCGCGCCGTTGGCTTTGAAGAACTTAATGGATTCATCATAAACCGGCGCATAGCAGCGGTCGGGGATCACGCAGTTGGTGTCGCCTTTGGCACCGATCTCGTCCCAGCCCTTGCCGCCCGCACGGATCACCGCAGGCATCGAGGCATCGATGATCACGTCCGACGGAACGTGCAGGTTGGTGATGCCTTTGTCGCTGTCCACCATATACATGGACGGGCGGTCGCCCTTGATCGCGTCGATGGCCGCCATGATGTCAGCATTGCCCTGAACACGCTCCAACAGATCACCCAGACCCGAGTTTGGATTCACGCCCAGTTCATTCAGCTCGGCACCGAATTTCTCAAACACCGGGGCCAGCCACGCCTTGACCGCATAGCCAAAGATGATCGGGTCGCTGACCTTCATCATCGTGGCCTTCATGTGCAGCGAGAACATGGTGCCGTCTTTCTTAGTGTCTTCGATGGCCTCGGCGAGGAAGGCGGACAAGGCTTTGACCGACATGAATGTTGCGTCGGCTACGGTGCCTTCGGCCAGCGGCCAGCCGTCTTTCAGAACGGTGACACTGCCGTCCTTGCCGACAAATTCGATCTTCGCATCACCGGCCTGAGCCGCCGTGATGGTCGCCGATTTCTCATTTGCGTAGAAATCATTGCCCGGCATCGAAGATACTTTGGTTTTGCTGTCCGACGCCCATTCCCCCATCGAATGCGGGTTCTTCTGAGCATAGTTCTTCACCGCCCGCGCCGCGCGGCGGTCGCTGTTGCCTTCGCGCAGAACCGGGTTCACGGCCGAGCCCTTGATTGCGTCATAGCGCGCGCGGATCGCTTTTTCTTCGTCGGTCGAAGGCTCTTCGGGGTAGTTCGGAATGTCATAGCCCTGCGACTGCAGCTCTTCGATTGCCGCCACCAACTGAGGGACAGACGCCGAGATGTTCGGCAGCTTGATCACGTTCGCATCGGGTGTTTTTACCAGCTCACCCAGAGCGGCCAGATCGTCGGTGATGCGTTGAGTGTCTGTCAGGTTTTCCGGGAAGGTCGCCAGAATACGGCCCGCCAACGAAATATCCTTGGTGCCAACGCTGACACCCGCCGCCGATGCGAACTTGCGAATGATGGGCAGAAACGAGGCGCTGGCCAGCTCAGGCGCTTCGTCTACAATGGTATACAATATGTCGAAGTTCGATTTATCTGCCATATTCTTTTACCTTTTTTAAGCCTTTCGGGGCGTGCGATCCAAGAGTTAGGCCACATCAGTGCGGCGCGGGAGGGGTCGGCGTAAGCTAACGCCCCTGGGTGACTCTGTTTTGACAGGGCCTCCCTTAAATGACCTTGGAAAGGGAATCAATCATCTAAGAAGGCGCGTTTTGCCACGGGTTGGAGCAGCCAAGAATAGATAAGTGGTCAAAGCTCGGGCGCGGGCAGCCACTTGAGCCTTAGATCTTTGTGTTCCAGATATTGGTCAATCAACGCGTCTAAGGTCTGCCTTGGGACATCTTTAACTTCACCGTCAGCATTGTTCAAAAGTCTCTTCATTTCGATAACACCGTCAATGTCCGCAGTTTCAAAGTATACATGAAAAGTGTGCCGTGCGAGGTCGCGACGGCCCAATCGTTCAAGAGTATTTGCTCGAACAACAGAACTTAGCATCAATTCGAAATCTGCCGAACCAAACAACATCCATTCAAATCGGTCAATCAAACTGATCTCAGCGATTTCCTGGGATACCAAGTACTGGACGAATTTTTCGACGAACGCGAGACCTTCGCGATCACTTCCGATGTTCAGATGAATAAGCGCATAAGGCAGCCACTGATCTTCAGTATCGGCATCCAAGGTTTGAATGGCGTCTGCCGCGCGAAGAGCTGCTTCTAAGTCCTTTGTGTGAACAATGTGGAGTGCGCCCAACTGCGAATGCAGCCATGACTTATCCGCCCAGCGATCACGATTCCCTTCCAAAAACTCAAGCGCCTCCTGAAACGCTTCGCGCTTGAAGAGGATCCCAGCTAACCGCTGTCCGGCTTTGTCGTGGTCGGGATCAATTTTGAGGATCCGTTCGTACCCCTCAATTGCATCACTCTGATTGCCATTTTTTTGGTCGAACTTGGCCTTATTAAATAGGACATGCGTGCTGTCAGGAGCAATGCGCATCGCTTGCGCATAGTCACTTCGCGCCGCGTCCAAGTTCGTCATAGCCGAGTGTGCGTAAGCTCTCGCAACCAAAACCTTCGCGTCGTCAGCGCGCAAGCGAAGCGCATGGTTGTCGTCTGCAATAGCCAGTTCATATTGTCCGTTGCAGTAGTACGCCCAACCGCGTTCCCTAAGATAGGTGACCAGTTGTTCGGCTGTAACGTCTTCCGATTCAATAAGTTCGGTGCACGCCTTGATGACGTTCGATAGTTTTGCCGAGTTACTTTGGCAAACTGAGGCCAAATCCGAAGCGCTGAGCGCTGATCTGGAAGGTCCACCAAACGACAAAATAAGTGTCGCTACGATGATAAGCAAAGCAGCAAGACGAACGTGCATACAATCTCCTATGTAACAGCAATACACACTTTAAAGTGGTATTCAGCTGTCACTACACAAGAGAAAACCGCCCAACTGTTCCTCAGCGATGCAGAAAGGTCACAATTACTTACCTAAACCTCAGCCCGGACTCAGGATCAAACACCATCATGCGTGCAGGGTCGACCGAGATGCCGATGCGCTCACCCGTGGTGCTTCGCTGGTCATCGCGTTCTTCAACGATCAGTTTGTCGCCATTGGGTGTCAACAGATAGGAGTAGGACACACCTCCCAATGCTTCGGTGAGGTCGACAGTGCAAGTTTCGGCGGAACGGTCGATGTGGATATGTTCAGGACGCATGCCCAGAGTCACATTGGACAGCCCAGCGGGCACTGCGGCCGAAACCGGCAACGGTCCGCTAAGTGCCGGGTGCGTAACATGGCCGTCGGCGTAGTCACATTCCAGAAAGTTCATCGCGGGCGATCCGATGAACCCAGCCACAAAGCGGTTGTCGGGATCGCGGTACAGGTCCATCGGGGCGCCCACCTGTTCGATCCGTCCGTCTCGCAGCACGACGATCTTGTCGGCCATGGTCATCGCTTCGACTTGATCGTGGGTTACATAGATCATCGTAGCGCCGATTTCCTGATGTAGACGAGCGATTTCCACGCGCATCTCAACCCGCAACTCGGCGTCTAGGTTCGACAAAGGCTCGTCAAACAGAAACACCTCGGGGCCGCGCACGATCGCACGCCCAATGGCCACGCGCTGACGCTGCCCCCCGGACAGGGCCTTGGGTTTGCGTTTCAGATACTGGTCCAGCTTCAGAATATTCGAGGCTTCTTGTACTTTCCTGTCGATCTCACCCTTGGCCACGCCGTTCATGCGCAGGCCAAACCCCATATTCTCAGCCACCGTCATATGCGGGTACAGCGCGTAGGTCTGAAACACCATTGCCACGCCGCGCTTGGCCGGATCCATATGGGTCACCTCGCGTGCGCCGATATGGATTTGACCTTCAGACGTTTCTTCTAGCCCCGCAATCATCCGCAACAACGTGGACTTGCCACAGCCTGATGGCCCGACAAACACACAGAACTCTCCATCTTCGATCTGCAGATCAATCCCGTGGATGACCTGGGTCTGGCCATACCGTTTGATCGCCTGGTTCAGAGTTACACCTGTCATGTCCCTTGCATCCTGTCGTCCAGAGTGTTCGGGCGGGTCTCGGGGAACCGCCACGCCTGTGCCTCGGCCCCGATCTGTTCGGCGACGCGCCGAACCCGGGGAACCCAGGCTTCCAATTGTTCGAAATTCATTCGATCGGTTGAGCCAGTCACAGAAATCGCGCCCAGCATACGCCCACCGGTGGTGAGGATCGGGCAGGCGATACAGATGATTCCGGGCTCATGTTCTTCGTCATCGACGGCAAAACCGCGCGCGCGAATACGGTCGAGATCAGCACGCAGAGCTTGCTCCGAAGTCAAAGTCTTGTCAGTGAAACGATGATAGCTTTGCTGTGACACTGCTTTGTTCAGCGCGTCCTCACCCAGAAACGCCATCATCGCCTTGCCGACGCCTGTGCAATAGGCGGGACCAACCTTGCCGGCCTGCGAATACATTTCGACCGGCTGTGCCGCATTTCGTTTATCGACATACAGGACCTGGCTGGAATCGAGTTGGGCCAGATGCACTGTCTCACCTGTTTCCCGGCTCAGCGCATCCAGAAATGGCCGCGCGATTGGGGCCAGAGAGCTTTGCGTCCAGGCCACATGGGCCAAACGAACCAATCGTAAACCGGGCGTATAGGTCTGCCGATCCGGGTCATAGGACAGCATGCCCTGATTGGTCAGGCTTTGCAAAAACCTATACAGCGTCGCCTTGGGAAAATCGCTGCGATCCAGCAGTTCCGCAAACCGAACCGGGCGTTCGAACGACGCCACCTGATCCAGCACATCACATGCTTTGCCTATTGTTCCGTCACCTGCCACGGGTGCTTGATCTCCTCCGTTTGACCCTCCCCATCCTCACGAGGGTCTTGACAAGACTAGCCGAGTCGATGTGTAGTTTTCAATATATAAAACTAGGTTTCAATATATGGAACCCGAATGGAAGCTTAAGGGAGGAAACCATGCATTCCATGTTCAAGCGCACTGCGGCTGCTCTGGCGGCCAGTGTGGCACTTGCTGCGCCCGTTGCGGCCGAGCTCACCGGCGAGCTGCGGATTTTCCTCGATACATCGAACCCGGCGCCGCGTGCGACGATGGAAGCGATGATCGAGCGGTTTGCGGCCGAGCACCCAGGGCTCGAGATTGAAACCACCGTGATCGACCGCGAAGCCTACAAGACTCAGATCCGAAACTTCCTGACGGCGGACACACCGGACGTGGCCACATGGTATGCCGCTAACCGGATGAAACCTTACGTCGAAGCAGGCCTGTTCGAAGACGTCTCGGACCTTTGGGCCGAGCCTGAGATTGCGGATAACCTAGCCTCGACCAAAGGCGCGATGACCATCGACGGCAAACAATGGGGCGTGCCCTATACTTACTACCAGTGGGGTGTTTACTACCGCAAAGACATCTTTGATGAGCTGGGCCTGAGCGAGCCGACCACCTGGGAAGAAGAACTGGCAAACTGTCAGAAGATCGTCGATTCCGGCCGTGCCTGCTATACCATCGGCACGAAGTTCCTTTGGACCGCTGGTGGCTGGTTCGACTACCTGAACATGCGCACCAATGGCTATGACTTCCACAACCAACTCGCCAATGGTGAGATCAGTTGGGAAGACGACCGGGTCAAGCAGACCTTCGCCAACTGGAAGCAGTTGATCGACATGGGTGCCTTCATCGACAATCACCAGACCTATAGCTGGCAAGAAGCCCTGCCCTTCATGGTCAACGGAGACGCCACCGCGTACCTGATGGGCAATTTTGCCGTAGCACCGCTGCGCGAGGCAGGTTTGACGGATGATCAACTGGACTTCTATCAGTTCGTTGCCATCAACCCCGATGTCGAACTGGCTGAGGACGCGCCGACCGACACGTTCCACATTCCGGCCAATGCCTCGAACAAGGAAGCCGCGCGCGAGTTCCTGCGCTTCGTTGTTTCGGCGGATGAACAGACCGAGATCAACAATGGCGCAAACCTGGGTCAGTTGCCGGTGAACGCGCAATCAACGGTGGATGACGACAAGTTCCTGCAGCAGGGCTTTACCATGCTGTCGTCGAACAGCCCCGGTGGCGTTGCTCAGTTCTGGGATCGTGACGCGCCTGCGGAAATGGCCAAAGCGTCGATGGAAGGCTTCCAGGAATTCATGGTCAAACCCGACAACGCTGACCGTATCCTTGCCAAGTTGGAACGGGCGCGCCAGCGCATCTACGACAACTAAACCGATCGGGCCGGGCTAAGACCCGGCCTACCCAATACGCAATCGCAAGGCGGGCTTCAGCCCGCCTTTACCCCACCAAACCCGGAATGTCGCCATGACCATCGCCGCAGACACCCCAGAACAGGAAAGCTGGTTCCACCGCAACCAACAGCGCATTGCACCGTGGTTGTTTCTGGCCCCGGGTCTGCTGTTCTTCATGGTCTATGTGATCATCCCGGTTTTCCAGTCCTTCAACCTGTCGCTTTATGAGTGGGACGGTTTGGGCGCGGCCGAATATGTCGGCTTTCGCAATTACGAGGACCTGTATTGGGAATGGGTTGATCGGGATGCGTTTTATATCTCGCTGAAGAACAACCTGATCTGGTTGCTCCTCTATCTGGCTGCGATCCCTGCGGGCCTGTTTATCGCGCTGTTCCTGAACCAGACAGTCTGGGGCATCCGACTGTACAAGTCGTTGTTTTTCTTTCCTTTCGTTATCTCACAGGTTGTCGTCGGCCTTGTTTTCACATGGTTCTACGACCCGACATTCGGCTTGTTGAACGAGTTTCTAGGCTTCTTTGGCATGGGCCCTCTCAACGTGCTGGGCGATGAGAGGTTTGTAACATACGGCATCATCTTCGCAGGTCTCTGGCCGCAAACCGCATACTGCATGATCCTCTATCTCACCGGCCTGAACGCTGTGGACCCTGAACAGATTGAGGCTGGACGGCTGGACGGCGCCAAAGGTGGGCGGATGCTGTGGCACATAATCCTGCCGCAACTGCGCCCGGCCACCTTTATCGCCTTTGTCGTCACCATCATCGGCGCGCTGCGGTCGTTCGACCTGATCTCGATCATGACTCAGGGCGGGCCGTTCGGATCGTCGCGCGTGCTGGCCTACTATATGTTCGAGGTCGCCCTGTCGGAATACGGTTTCCGTATGGGTTACGGCGCCGCCATCGCGGTGATCCTGTTCCTGATCATGCTCTGCTTCATCGCCTACTTCCTGTGGTCGATGTACCGCGAAGAAAAGGGGCACTGAGATGTTTCCCAAACCCATCGAAAAACAACCCCGCGCGGCGCAGATCACCTATCAGGCCATGCTACCATTGGCGCTGCTATTGTGGCTAGGGCCGCTGCTGGCGGTAGCCTTGTTCTCGGTCAAACCCGCTGCTGACTTTACGAATGCCAACTACTGGGGAATGCCATCCAGTTTCGAAGGCGCGTTCAACTATGGGCAGGTCTTCTTCAACTCGGACATGCCACGCTATCTGATGAACTCGTTCCTGATCACGGTGCCAACGGTGATCGGGTGTGTCGCGCTCAGCAGCATGACCGGCTTTGCGCTGGGGATCTACAAGTTCAGATCGAACCTCTGGATCTTCTTCATGTTTGTTGCAGGCAACTTCGTGCCTTTCCAGATTCTGATGGTACCTGTACGTGACCTGACGCTGGAGCTGGGTCTCTACAACACCAAAACCGGCCTTGTGCTGTTCCACATCGCCTTCCAGACCGGGTTCTGTACCCTCTTCATGCGCAACTTCATCCGCGCGCTGCCCTTCGAACTCATCGAGGCGGCGAGGGTTGAAGGCATCAGCGAATGGCGCATCTTCTGGTACGTGGTGCTGCCGCTGATGAAGCCGGCGATTGCAGCGCTCAGCGTGTTGATCTTCACCTTCATCTGGAACGATTACTTTTGGGCCGTGGTATTAACCCAAGGCGCTGAAAGTCAGCCTGTCACCGCAGGGATTACAAGTTTCAACGCGCAATTCCGCGCCGCCTATCAATTGATGAGTGCCGGTTCCATCGTAGCGGCCCTGCCGCCGGTGGCCATGTTCTTCCTGATGCAAAAACACTTCATCGCGGGTTTGACCCTCGGTGCCGTAAAATAACGTCAAACCAAAGGTTTGCCTCAATGACAAAGATCGCCTTCATTGGTGCGGGCTCCACGATCTTCATGCAGAACATCGTGGGTGATACACTACTGACCCCTGCGCTGGCCGATAGCCATTTCGCGCTGATGGATATCAATCCCGAACGTCTGGCTGAAAGCGAATCCGTGGCCCGTGCTATGATCCGCTCGGTCGGCATGGGCGCGACCGTTTCAACGCATACCGATCGCCGTGCCGCGCTGGACGGGGCCGATTTTGTGATCACCGCCTTTCAGATTGGCGGGTACACGCCCTGCACGGTCGCCGATTTCGAGATCCCCAAACAATACGGCCTGCGCCAGACTATCGCTGACACACTGGGTGTTGGTGGAATCATGCGCGGATTGCGTACGGTTCCGGTCCTATGGGATGTCGCTCGCGACATGATTCAACTCTGTCCCAACGCGACACTGCTGCAATATGTGAACCCGATGGCGATCAATACATGGGCGCTGGCCAAGCAATTCCCGATATTGAAACATGTGGGGCTTTGCCACTCGGTCCAGAACACGGTCGAGGAACTGGCCCATGACCTGGACCTGCCCAAGGATGAATTCCGCTACAAGGTCGCAGGCGTCAATCACGTCGCGTTCTTCCTAAAACTGGAACATCAGGGCCGCGACCTTTACCCTGCTCTGCGACAAGGATATGCCAGCGGGCGCTTGCCCAAAGCCCCGCTTTTGATGCCGCGCTGCCCAAACAAGGTGCGGTACGAAGTCATGGATCACCTTGGTTACTTCTGCACCGAAAGCTCCGAGCATCTTGCCGAATACGTTCCGTGGTTCATCAAGGACGGGCGCGAAGATCTGATCGAGCAATTCTCGATTCCTCTGGACGAATACCCCACCCGCTGCGTCGAGCAGGTTGCAAGCTGGAAAGAACAAGCCAAGACACTGACCGATGGTCGGGATATCGAAGTCTGCCGCAGCCATGAATTCGCCGCCGATCTTATGAACGCCATCGTCACTGACACGCCCTATGTGGCCTACGGCAACTTGCCCAATACCGGCCAAATCCCACAATTGCCCTTGGGTGCTGCGGTGGAAACCCCCTGTTTGGTAGACAGCAACGGCGTGCAGCCATCGGTGGTTACCGATATCCCGCCTCAATTGATCGCCCTGATGCGGACCCAGATCAACGTCCAGGAACTGACGGTGCGCGCACTGGTTGAGCAAAACCCAGAACACATCTATCACGCCGCCATGATGGACCCGCACACCGCCGCCGAACTGGATTTGCGGCAAATTCGCAGCCTTGTCACCGATCTGCTGACCGCCCATGCCGACTGGCTGCCCGATTGGTGCCGCCCGGCCCGCGCCGCTTGAAAGGCCCCGCATATGACGAAGAAACGCCGTTCACAGCATTGGTACGGAAAACTCGACAAGGATGGCTTCATTCACCGATCGTGGATGAAGAACCAAGGCTTTCCCGACCACGCGTTTGACGGGCGTCCAGTTATTGGCATCTGCAATACATGGTCGGAGCTGACCCCCTGCAACTCGGGCCTGCGCGATCTGGCCGAGGGCGTCAAACGCGGTGTGTGGGAGGCCGGAGGCTTTCCGGTCGAATTCCCGGTCATGTCGCTGGGTGAAACCCAGATGAAACCCACCGCCATGCTGTTTCGCAACCTGCTTGCGATGGATGTCGAGGAATCGATCCGTGCCTATGGCATCGACGGTGTCGTGCTGCTGGGCGGGTGTGACAAGACCACACCGGGGCAGTTGATGGGCGCGGCGTCAGTCGATCTGCCCTCAATTGTCGTCAGTTCAGGCCCGATGCTGAACGGTAAGTATCGCGGTCAGGATATCGGCTCGGGTACCGATGTGTGGAAGTTTTCCGAAGCCGTGCGCGCAGGGGAAATGACCCTGCAAGATTTCATGAACGCCGAGTCTGGCATGTCGCGCAGCGCCGGGGTCTGCATGACAATGGGCACGGCCTCAACCATGGCCTCACTGGTCGAGGCGATGGGCATGTCTCTGCCCACCAATGCTGCCCTGCCCGCCGTCGATGCGCGCCGCATGGCGCTGGCGCATCTGACCGGCAAGCGAATTGTCGAGATGGTGGACGAAGACCTCAAACCATCGGACATTCTGACCAAGGAAGCATTCGAGAACGCCATTCTGGCGAACGCGGCGGTCGGTGGTTCGACCAACGCTGTGGTCCACCTTTTGGCGCTGGCGGGCCGCGTCGGCGTTGACCTGACGCTGAAGGATTTCGAGATCGGATCGGAAATCCCATTGCTGGTAAACTGCATGCCTTCGGGCAAATACCTGATGGAAGACTTCTGTTACGCAGGCGGCGTGCCGGTTGTTCTGAACGAACTCAAATCCTTTTTGCGACCGGCCAAGACAGTTTTGAACAAGGATATCTCGGCCCATTACGATGGGGCTGAATGCTTCAACACAGACGTTATCCGCCCCTTCAACGATCCGGTAAAACCTGCCGCAGGCTTGCGTGTCCTACGCGGCAACCTTGCGCCCAACGGGGCCATCGTGAAACCCTCGGCGGCCACCGACGCGCTGCTGGAGACCGAGGCCGAGGCTTATGTGTTCGAGAACATCGAAGACCTGAAAGCCAATATCGACCGCGACGATCTACCGGTGACACCCGAGACCATTCTGGTCCTGAAAGGCTGTGGTCCCAAGGGCTATCCCGGTATGCCCGAGGTTGGCAACATGCCGATCCCGGCGAAGCTGGTGAAACAAGGCGTGCGAGACATGATCCGCATTTCCGACGCGCGCATGTCGGGCACCGCCTATGGCACCGTCATCCTGCATGTCAGCCCCGAAGCGCAGGCCGGTGGCACATTGGCGCTGGTCAAAACCGGTGACCGCATCCGTATCTCGGCCAGCCAGGGCGAGATGGATCTGCTGGTTGATGAAGCGGAACTGGACGCCCGCCGCGCGGTATGGCAACCGGATAATCCGCATTACACGCGCGGATATGCAAAACTCTATATCGATCACGTGCTGCAAGCCGATCAGGGTGCCGATCTTGATTTCCTTGTCGGCAAAGATACCCGCCTTGTGACCAGAGAGAGCCACTGATGACCCAACCCGCGACATTCCACGATTTGAACGGGGCCTCGGTCTATATCACCGGCGGCGGCTCGGGTGTTGGCGCCGCCCTGACCGATGGGTTTCTGGCCCAAGGCGCGAATGTGGCCTTTATTGGCCGCTCTGATGCCAGCGGATTTGTCGAAGAGATGCGCGACAAACACGGGCGCGCACCGCTGTTCATGCAGGGCGACATGACCGATACCGAACTGCTGCACACCACGATGCAGAAGGCAGCCGAGACACATGGTCCCTTGGACGTTCTGATCAACAACGCGGCCAATGACAAACGCCACTCGCTGGAAGAGTCCACCACCGAATTCTGGGACTGGATGATCGAGGTGAATCTGAAGGCCTACTACTTTGCGTGTCAGGAGGCGGCACGCCAGATGCAGGGCAAGGGCGGCGCGATCGTCAATTTCAGCTCGATCAGCTATATTATGGGCAATGCGGGCTATCCGATCTACACAACCTCGAATGCCGGCATCACCGGCATGACACGCTCGTTGGCGCGCGAATTGGGGCCACAAAACATCCGCGTGAACGCTCTGGCCCCAGGCTGGGTCCTGACTCAGAAACAACTGGATATGTGGGCCACGCCCGAGGACCTGGCCGCCCATTTGGACCGCCAGTGCCTTAAAGAACATCTGACACCGGAGGACATGATTGCTCCAACGCTGTTTTTGGCCTCAAACGCAAGCCGCGCCATGACGGGTCAGTGTATGGCAGTCGATGGCGGCGTGGTGGTATCGGGGTGAGGATATGAAGGCGGAGTGGATTGCTGTCGACTGGGGAACCTCCCATCTACGGGCTTGGGCCATGCAGGGCGACAGGGCCGTGGATCAAGCGCAGTGTGACAAGGGCATGTCGCGCGTGGCCAAAGGTGAGTTTCAGGCTGCACTTCTGTCACTGGTCGAACCATGGTTGAGCGATGGTCCGATCGATGTCATCGCCTGCGGCATGGTCGGCGCACGCCAGGGTTGGGTTGAGGCCCCTTATGTTGCCGTACCCTCAGAACCGGTGCCCAGTGTCCCGGTGCGCGTGCCGGACACAGATCCCCGCATTCGCGCCTTTGTTGTACCCGGCCTGAAACAGACGGCACCACCAGATGTCATGCGTGGCGAAGAGACACAAATTGCCGGTTTTGTGGCTGCGCGACCCAATTGGGATGGGGTTTTGTGCCTGCCCGGCACGCACACCAAATGGGTGCAGCTTAGCGCAGGCGAGGTTGTCAGCTTTCGCACCTTCATGACCGGAGAGATGTTTGAACTGCTGGGCGGGCACTCCGTGCTGAGGCACTCGGTCGGTAAGGGGTGGGATGACGCGGCCTTTGCCGAGGCGCTGGCAGACACGCTGTCAAAGCCCGAAAACCTTGCCGGGCGTCTGTTTGGTCTGCGTGCTGCAGATCTGTTGCAGGGGCAGGACGGAGCCATTGCACGTGCACGGCTGTCTGGCCTGTTGATCGGGGCCGAACTGGCCGCCACGCGCGCCTATTGGCTGGGGCAGCAACTGGCCATCATCGGTGCAGATCAGGTCGCCAATATCTATGCTCAAGCGCTGCAAACACAGGGCGCATTTGTCGAAACCGCCGATGCCACCGAGGTCACCTTGGCCGGATTGGCCTTGGCCCGCAGCCTGACGAGGCAAACCGCATGAGCCGCCCTATCATCGCCATTCTGCGCGGATTGCAACCGTCGGAGGCCGAAGCCGTTGGCCGCGTTATCATCGACGCCGGTATCAACCAGATCGAGGTTCCGCTGAATTCGCCCGATCCGCTGGAGAGCATCAGCCAGTTGGCCATGTCCTTTGGGGACAAAGCAGTGATCGGGGCCGGAACGGTTCTGACTGTCGAACAGGTCGAAGATGTCGCACGCGTCGGCGGCAAACTGATAGTTTCACCAAACTACGATGCCGAAGTGATTGCGCGCAGCGTAGTATTGAACATGCAAAGCTGGCCGGGCGTCTTCACCCCCACCGAAGCTTTTGCGGCGCTGAAGGCAGGTGCGACGGGGCTGAAACTGTTCCCTGGCGTGATGGCCGGGACAACGGGCCTGGCCGCATTGCGCCCTGTGTTGCCAAAGGGAACGCTGGTCTACGCCGTCGGCGGTGCGGGACCTGAGAATTTTGGTGACTGGATTGCCGCCGGTGCGGATGGGTTCGGCATTGGCTCGGCGCTCTATAAGCCGGGCATGGGCCTCTCTGAAATTGCCGACCGCGCACAGCAGATCGTCAACGCCTATGACTCGGCCATCGGATGAGTCAGGTATTTGACAACCGCCCCTGTGATTTGGGAGAAGGGCCTTTATGGCACCCGGAACGGCAGCAGCTTTTCTGGTTTGATATCAACAACAAACGTCTGATGACCCGCGAGGGGGATGAACAGAACAGCTGGGATTTCGCGGAACATGTGTCGGCAGCGGGTTGGGTAGACAAAGATACCCTTCTGATCGCATCGGAGACGGGATTGTGGCGGTTTTTGCTGAAAACGGGTGAGAAGAAGCTTGTATGCCCATTGGAAGCTGACAACCCGGCAACCCGTTCCAATGATGGGCGCGCTGATCCGTGGGGCGGGTTCTGGATCGGAACCATGGGCAAACAGGCAGAACCACATGCCGGGTCGATCTATCGGTTCTGGCAGGGTGAGTTGCGCCGTCTGGTTCCAAACGTCACGATCTCAAACGCGATCTGCTTCGCGCCCGACCGCTCTTGTGCGTACCATGCTGACACGACGACACAGCAAGTCATGCGTTGGGGGCTAGACCCTGATACAGGCTGGCCTGAGGGTGAGGCTTCGGTTTTTCTGGATTTCCGTAATGAGGCCCTGCACCCGGATGGTGCAGTTGTCGACGCAGCGGGCCATATCTGGATCGCACAATGGGGCGCGGCGCGGGTTGCGTGCTATGATCCTTCGGGGCAGTTTCAGCACGCGGTAACATTTGACGCCGCGCATACTTCGTGTCCCGCCTTTGGCGGCGACGATTTGAGCACGCTTTTCTGTACAACCGCCCGCGAGGGGCTGAGTACTGAGGCGCTTGGTGACCAACCCACAAACGGAATGACCTTTTTTGCCCCGAATGTCGGGCAAGGTCAGGCAGAACACAGAGTCCTTCTATGAAACCCGAACTTGGCGTTTGCTACTACCCCGAACACTGGCCCGAGGCTGTTTGGGCCGAAGATGCCGCGCATATGATTGAGGCCGGCCTGCGCTGGGTCCGGATCGGCGAGTTCGCCTGGAGCCGGATGGAGCCACAACCCGGCAATCTGCAGTTCAACTGGCTGGATCGCGCAATCGAAACGCTGGGGGCGGCGGGGCTGAAGGTGGTTTTGGGCACTCCGACGGCCACCCCACCCCGCTGGATGCTGGACAAACATCCCGACATGCTGGCTGTCGATCCGCAAGACCAACTGCGCAAGTTCGGCTCGCGCAGACATTACTGTTTCAGCCATGCGGGCTATATCAACGAATGCACCCGTATCACCCGGATCATGGGCGAACGCTACGGTCGCAATCCACATATCGCGGCTTGGCAGATCGACAATGAATATGGCTGCCATGACACAACGCTTAGCTACAGCACCCCCGCCCTTGCCGCGTTTCAGCGCTGGCTGGCGGATCAGTATGGCACGATTGAAGCGCTGAATGAGGCGTGGGGCAATGTGTTCTGGTCGATGGAGTACAACCGCTTCGACCAGATCGAACTGCCCAACCTAACCGTGACCGAACCAAACCCGGCGCATGTGCTGGCCTTCCGTCGTTTTAGCTCGGATCAGGTTGTGGCGTTCAACAAGGCTCAGGTGGATGTGCTTCGGCCGCTGACCGATGCGCCCTTGTTGCACAACTATATGGGCCGCGTGTTGGAGTTTGATCATTTCGATGTGGGGGCCGATCTGGATATCGCCACCTGGGACAGCTATCCGATCGGGTTCCTGTCGGACCGGCTGGAAGATGATCTGGACCACAAGACCAGATATCTGCAACAGGGTGATCCCGATATGCAAGCCTTTCACCATGACCTGTACCGCACAGTCGGACACGGGCGCTGGTGGGTGATGGAACAACAGCCCGGCCCGGTGAACTGGGCCCCCTTCAACCCTGCCCCCCTGCCCGGCATGGTCCGCCTCTGGTCGCTTGAGGCCGTGGCGCATGGGGCCGAGGTTGTCAGCTATTTCCGCTGGCGGCAGGCCCCCTTTGCGCAGGAACAGATGCATGCGGGCCTGTTGACTTCTAACAACGCAGATGCGCCTGCGATGGCCGAAGCGCGCCAAACAGCCAATGAATTGACAATGTTGGGCGCGGTGGAACAGCAACAAGCGCAGGTTGCCATCCTGTTCGACTATGCCTCGGACTGGGCCTGGACAACACAACCTCAGGGGGCTGGGTTTGATTACTTCCGGCTTGTGTTCTCGGCTTATCGTGCGCTGCGGCGTGCAGGGCTGTCGGTCGATATTGTGTCGGCAAAAGCCATTCCAAAGGGCTACAAACTGATCCTGGCACCGGGTCTGGCGACAGTAGAAGGTGATCTGGAACAGCGCCTGACCAATGCCTGTGAGTTGGCCATTCTTGGCCCGCGCAGCGGCGCGATTACCCATGATTTTCAGATCCCAACAACCGGACGACCCGGACTGGCCGGTCTGAATTGCGACGTCGCACTGGTCGAAACTCTTCCGCCCAACATCAACCGCCCCGTGACCGGAGGCGGCACCGCGCAGCATTGGATCGACCGGCTGACAGGCAGCGCCCCGGAAGTGCTGAGTTTCGAGGATGGAACACCCGCCATAAAGGGTGAAGGTGGTCTGTGGTATTTGGCCGGGTTCCCTGACCCAGAGCTTTGGGACCGCATCTTAGCAATGGCCGCTGAGCAGACCGGCCTGATCCTAACGCCCATGCCGGAAGGGCTGCGCCGCCGCGACACCTCAGAGCATACATTCCTGATCAACTACAACCCCAATGCGGTAGGATGGAACGGGCACGAAATCGCGGGTTGCGATGTGGCGATCCTGAAACGCATACCGCCCGAACAGAGCTAAATCCATTCGGGCGGCAGCAGGTTTGCTTAGGCCCCGCGCCTAGTCGTTCTGCAGGCTGTTGGGGTCAAAGACCCCACCAAACCCACCGTTATTCGACGGCTCACTTTCGGAATCAGAGCTTTCATCACCACCCAGCGTGTTAGGGGCAAAGACATTCCCAAAACCACTGTTGTTTGACGGTTTCGGTGCGGTTTGCGTGCCGCCTTGCTCGGCCTCTTCGGCCTCGCGCTGCTTGCGACGCTCCTCGCGTTCCTGACGCAGCTTTTGGATACGCTGTTCAGCCTCCAACTGCTTTTGCGCACGCACGTCGGCGATACACTGACCCGGATCATAGGCGGTGGCGGTGCCAACCACAGTGATCGTCGCCACCGCAAACACCACAACCAGAACCGCAGCCATATTCCCCGAGAAGAAGCCGGGCAGTTTGATCTTGCCTGCCAGCTCTTCCACCGTGGCCTCTTTGCGCGCTGCTGCGACCAGTTCCTGACGTTTCAGCTTCGCTTCGTTCAGCAAGGCGAAGAACACGGTCAACGCCACGATGATAAAGGCCAGAGCCGAGATCGCGGGCGTGATACCATAACGCACCTTCTGAGCCAGTTCGATGGTCAGCGTCGGGTATTCACCAAAGGTGAATGTGGTGGTGTTGTAATTCTCGAACGAAGCGAGGAACGCCAGCACCGCCGCCGAAGCAATCGCCGGGCGCATGAAAGGCAGCAGGATCTTGCGAAACGCCTGCGCATGGCTGGCGCCCAGGTCCAGTGCGGCCTCGGTCAGCGCAGTGTCATAGCGCTGCAAACGCGCCACCAGCACCAGCATGCAATAACTAGCGATAAAGGTGGATTGCCCGATCACTGTCAGGAAGATGCCATTGGACAGGAAACTATCCGCGCCCAGCCCCAGCATCCGGTTGATCCGATCCCAGAAAACCAGTGTCGAGATACCCAAGACAACACCCGGGATCAGGATCGGCGCGATGATGACCGTGTAATAGGTCGCCCGCAGCTTGGGCCAGATCTGCGTTAGCATCAACGCACCCGCCAGACCCATTGCCACCGACAGTACAACAGTCCCGGCCCCGATGATGAGCGAGTTCTTGATGCCATTCAGGATGCGTTGATCCTGAAACAGCTCTCCGAACCACTGGAAGGTCAGGCATTCCCACGGACTCATCCTTGGGAAACTGGGAGAGTTAAAGGCAGTGACCGACATGATCACCAGCGGCCCCAACAGGTACAGGAAGAAGATGACCAGATAGACCCAGATGCTTATGCGGAGGAAGGAGTTATTCATTTCCCGATATCCCCCATATTCACCTTGAACAGGCGCATCACGGCCAGCACGAACAGGATACAGGTCACCAGCAGCACGATGGCGTAGGCAGCCCCTTGCGGCCAGTCATTGTTGTCGTTGAATTGCTGATAGATCAGTTGCGTAAACCACAGGCTAGACGGCCCGCCCAAGATTTGTGGTGCGGCCAGCGCGCCCGCGCTCAGCATAAAGACCATCGTACAGCCCGAACTGATCCCCGGCTTGGCATAAGGAATGACCACTCGCCAGTGAATCCTCCACCACGGTGCACCCAGATCACGTGCAGCTTCGATCTGGTTTTTATCCAGGCTTTCTATCACGTTATACATCGGGAAGATCATCAACAGGATGTAGGCGTAGCCAAGCCCTGCATAGAGCGCGATGTCGTTGCGGATGAAGTCAAAGGGAACATCCCAAATGCCCAGCCCCATGAAAAGGGTATTCAGCACGCCGGTTTCTCCGAAGATGATGCGCAGAGCGAACGCGCGCAGGATCTCGTTGATCCAGTAGGGAATGATCAGCATGATCGCAAAGATGCGGATGTGATTGCCTTTGGTTTGACCCAAATAATAGGCAATCGGATAGCAGATGATCAGGTTAAAGATCGTCACGCAAACCGCCGCCAGCAGCGTGCGGAAAAACACCCTTAGGTCAACTGCGTTGTAATCCTGGCTGCCACCTTCTGGCCCGTAGATCAGATATTTATAGTTCTCCAGCGTATAGACGTCCTTTGGCCCACCAATCTCGGGCGGGGGCAAGTTTGGACGGAAAGAGAAGTCCAGCATAGATAGCTGGGGCAGGATGATCAGGCCGATGGTCCAAAACAGGACCAGACCCAGGATCATCAAACCCATGCCGGTGCCATTGCGGTTGAAGAATTCCCTCAGAAATTGGGGCATTTGTCTGACCCTTTACTCTGCCGCCAGTTCACCCGCCGGAACCAGAACCGCATTGCGGGTCTCGTATTCCAACGTGATCATCTGGCCAGTGTGGTCTTCGAAGGACTGCCCGAGGTTGGGTAGCGAGACTTTAATCTCTTTGCCCCCATCCCCTTCGGTGAAGATGTTGAAGACATTGCCTTCAAACTCTTCGTGTTTCACCTGCGCAGTGACAAAGTGATCTCCGGTGCTGCCATCAGGCGCGATGGCAAACGCCTCGGGCCGGACGAACATCATTGCGTCGTCACCCTCTTTCAGTTTGCCCTGATTGGCGGTAGAGATGCGCGCCACCAGATCGCCGGACCGGTTGGTCGCGATCATCGCCTCATTGCCCATGACCTGCTTGATCTTGCCGCGGAACACATTGTTTTCCCCCACAAAAGAGGCCGCAAAGGCGGTGTTGGGATCGTTGTAGATGGTTTTGCCATCCGCGATCTGGTCGATCACTCCCGCACGCATCACGGCGATATTGTCCGACATGGTCAGCGCTTCGCCTTGGTCATGAGTGATGTAGATAAAGGTAATGCCGACGCGTTGTTGAATTTCGCGCAGTTCCGTCCGCATATGCTGGCGCAACTTAAGGTCAAGCGCAGAAAGCGGTTCATCCAGCAGCAGAACATCAGGTTCCGCACAAAGCGCGCGTGCAATGGCCACCCGCTGACGCTGACCACCGGAAAGCTCGCTGGGCAGCTTGTCGCCCTGCCCCGGCAACGCGATCATATCCAGCAGCTCATCAGCGCGCTTGCGGCGTTCCGCGGCGCTCGCGCCGTTGATTTCCATCGAAAAGGTAATGTTCTCCCAAACCTTCATCAGCGGAAACAACGCAAGGTTCTGAAAGATCAGTGCGGTCGGGCGTTTATTGGGACCAATGCCCCGCATGTCATTGCCACCGATCAGAACCTTACCTTCGCTAGGGTCCAAAAACCCCGAGACCGCGCGCAGGATCGTGGTCTTGCCACAGCCCGAGGGGCCAAGGAACGAAAAGAAATCGCCCCCGTTGATGTTCACATTGGCATCACGCACGGCGACAAAATCACCGAAACGGATCCACAGGTTTTCCAGATCTACTCCGACCCCTGCACTCATGTTAGATATCTCCGACTGGCGCGCGTTGTGCTGGCACGCGGATAGGGCCTGAGGCGCCTTTGCGACGCTCAGGGTTTAGTCCCTCGCCCAATGGCGAGGGACCAGATGTTACGCGATCAGGCGCTTTTGAACTTGTTGACGAACTCGGTCCGCGTTTCCGCATACCAAGGTGCTTCGGCCGGCCACGGGTTGAGGTTGGCCAGCGAGTCACCTGGATAGGCTTCCGCAAAGTTCTTCTTGTAGGTGTCACCCGAATACTGGTCAGCACCCAGAACAGGCGAATTGTAGCCGTGGCTGTCAATCGCAACGCCCGCCGGTTTCGCCTGATAGGCAAAATCGATGAAGGCATAAACCTGTTCAACGTTCTGCGCACCGGTCGGCATCGAGATACCGTCGACCCAAGCCATCGCTCCCTCGACCGGGGCTTGATAGTGCACAGGCTCACCTGCGGATTTCAACGCCAGCGGCGGGCCGTCCCAAGTTTGGCCAACGACCACACCTTCGTTCAGCAGACCGTTCTTTTGGGTGTCGGCGTCGTTCCAGATCAGTTTGATCCGATCCTTGCGCGCAACGCACCAATCGGTGATCTGACCCCAGACCTTGCGCATGGTGTCTTCGTCGCCATAAGCGGCCCAGACCGAACCAGGCTCCATCTCGCCCGCGCGCTCCATGTAGAGACCTGCACCCAGCATCATCGAATGCGCGCGACCCATGGTTTTGCCCGCGTTCGCTTCGGACCAGACATCGCCGTATGATGGCGCGTCACCTTCGGGCAACCACAGGTCAGTACGGTAAGCAATGCCTTCGGTGCCCCAGATATGCGGCAGCCAATGCGCGCCGCTGTCGCCAAAGTTCCACGCATCGGTACCGATCTTCGCCATCGCCGGGTTCACCAGATCAACCGGCACCTTGTTCATGTCGAACGGTTGCAGCAGCTCCAGCGGTTCCCACTGAAGCGAGCGGTTGTTGGTGGGCGACACGATGTCAAAGCCCTGGCCTTTGGTGGCCTTCATCTTGTTGATGATTTCTTCGTTCGATCCGATACCGGTATAGTTCACCTTGATCCCGGTCAGCGTTTCAAATTCCTGAATAAAGCTGGGCGGCAGATAGTCCGACCACATCAGAATGTTGATTTCGCCCGACGATGCCAGCGCGCTTTTGCTGTAAAGCGGGGCCGCCAAAGCAGCAGCACCTGCGCCTTTCAGCACCGTGCGTCTGGAAAGAGTTTTCCGATCGACCATTTTGTATCTCCCATGGTTAGCCGTTGGATTTTTTTGTTTTGATTGCAGGCTAGACCTTCGCGGCAGAGCTGTCTGCTCGAAAGTGACAGTTGGCAGTTTTGATGAGTCCAGTTTGCAATCATGTCCGGCTTCTTTCGTCGACATGTTTCAAAATATGCCAGACGCATCCACCTTAGGCCGGGTTTGTAAAAGGACCAACAACATACTTGTACCAAATAACAAATGGTGATCTGCCCAGCTAACAGTTCGCATTTCGATTGGCACCTATCGCATTGGGCAAGACCAGTCGAACACCAAAAGACGAGATGAACCCCACCAAAGCAGCTTAGAGGCGGCGCTATAATGTTGATATATATACGATATTATGGCGATCATTGCCTGGTCGCCAACTGGCGCTCCGCTCTGTCGTGGAAACCAGGACCCGCTCGAACAACGCTATACAGCAAACTCTTACCTCGCCAGCGGTCTGCGAAAGGCAAAGACATAATCCGAAACGTCCGGCGCCTGATCACTATCTGATCGTCGAACAAACGAACCGAATCTGGCATTATGAAATCCAGCTACGTGGCCCCTCGGGGGAACGCCACGGCCAGTTTAGGCGCTGTGCCGTCTCATTGACATGCCGTTATGGAATAGATGCACCTTGTGTGGCGCCGCCGTCACCGATACGGATTGACCACGCAGATTGCGCTGTATGCCGGGCAGTTTGGCGATGAATGACTCGATCCCCTCGGATTTCTCGAAATAGAGCAATGTCACCTCACCCAGGGCTTCGGTGAAATCCACGGTTCCGGTCAGGATCGGAGTCTCCTCGGTCAGCACAAGGTCTTCGGGACGCACGCCGATATTCACCTCTCGCCCTTCGTCACTGGCCTCAGTCGGGATCGACGAAACTGCAGTTCCCCCTGACGCCAACGCAATCGTGGTTGTCGCTCCAGTGCCGGTGATCCGCCCGGGAAGCAGGTTCATCGAGGGCGATCCAATGAACTGCGCGACGAATTCATTGTCGGGTGTCTCATAAAGTTCCAGCGGCGTACCAACCTGCGCAATACCCTTGTTTGCGAGAACAACGATGCGACTGGCCAAGGTCATCGCCTCAACCTGATCGTGGGTCACATAGATCATGGTGCTGTCGGGCATCGCCTCTTTCAGACGTGCGATCTCGATCCGGGTGGCCACACGCAGCGCGGCATCAAGGTTCGAAAGCGGCTCGTCAAACAGATAGACCTTGGGGTCCCGCACAATCGCGCGGCCGATGGCAACGCGCTGGCGCTGGCCACCTGACAAAGCCTTGGGCAGACGATCCAGAAACGGTTCAAGCTGCAAAATCTGCGCGGCACGCTCGACCGAGGCATCAATTTCCGACGCGGGCATCTTGGCGATCTTCAGGGCAAATGCCATGTTTTCGCGCACCGTCATATGCGGATAGAGCGCGTAGCTCTGAAACACCATGGCAATGCCGCGCTGCGCTGGCGGGACATCGTTCATGACCTGCCCTTCAATCTCAAGCGTGCCGCCAGTGATTTTTTCCAACCCGGCAATCATCCGCAGCAGCGTTGATTTCCCGCAGCCCGAAGGACCGACAAAAACGATCAGCTCGCCTTGATCGATATCCAGATCGATATGTTTCAGGACATCAATCGGGCCATAGGATTTGGCAACATCCGTCAGTTTGAGTTCAGACATGGTTTACCCCTTTTCCTTGACCATCAGGCAGAATTGCGCTGCATCCAGCGCGATCTGACCTTCGCCCTCGACCGCGCCCAGATCCTGACCAATGGCGCGCCAATGGCCCTGAGGCAGCGATATCTCCGCAGCATCCGATCCCAGGTTGAAGGCACAGAACACCTGTTCAATCTCATTTTCACGCAGGAAGGTCAGAACCGTTCCGACTTGCTCCATCTGTGTCTGTGCGCCGGTCGCCAGGGCCGGATGCGCGTGGCGCAAAGCAATGGCACGGCGATAATGGTTGAGCATCGATTGCGGATCAGCCTCTAACCGGTCAACAGCCTGTTCGGCCTGTGCAGCGCTGACCGGCAACCAGGGCTCGCCTGCGCTGAACCCGGATTGCTCATCCTGCGACACCCAGACCATCGGCGTGCGGCACCCGTCACGCCCTTTGTATTCAGGCCAGAATTCGATGCCATAGGGGTCCTGCAACTTCTCGAACGGAACATCCGCTTCGTGCAGTCCCAACTCCTCGCCCTGATACAGGCAGGCCGAACCGCGCAAACACATCATCAGCACCGCATATTGCCGGGCGGCAGCCTCACTGAGGTCCCAGCGCGACGCGTGGCGCGCAACATCGTGGTTCGAAAACGCCCAGCAGGGCCAGGCATCCCGCGCCTTTGCGGATAATTGGTCAAAAACCTGCTTGGCATAGCTTGCCGTCAGCACCCGTTTCTCAAGAAACTCGAACGCGTAGCACATGTGCATCCGCTTATCGCCGGTGGTGTATTCTCCCATAATCTCAAGCCCACGCTGCGCGTCGCCGATCTCACCCAGACAGGCACGGCCCTCGTATTCATTCGTCAAGGCGCGCAGGCGTTCCAGAAACGCGATGTTTTCCGGCTGGCTTTTGGAATACAGATGGTTTTGGTGATTATAGGGGTTTACGGCCGGCGCGATCGAGGCATTGCGTTGCTCGATCGAAAGGGCTGGGTTGTCCCGCAGCTCTTTGTCGTGAAAGTAAAAGTTGATCGTATCCAGACGGAAGCCATCAACCCCCAGTTCCAACCAGAACCGTGCCATATCCAGCAGGGCATCCTGCACCTCACGGCAATGGAAATTCAAATCGGGCTGTGAACTCAGGAAATTATGCAAGTAATATTGCAGACGGCGAGAATCCCATTGCCAGGCTGAACCGCCAAAGATCGACAGCCAGTTGTTCGGCGGCGTCCCATCGGGCTTGGGGTCGGCCCAGACGAACCAATCGGATTTAGAATTGTCTCGGCTGGCACGGCTTTCACTGAACCAAGGGTGCTGATCCGACGTATGCGACAGGACCAGATCGATCATGACCTTCAGTCCCTTGGCATGCGCCTTGTCCAGAAGCTCCTGAAAATCAGCCAGAGTGCCAAACATCGGATCCACGTCCCGATAGTCACTGACATCATAGCCAAAATCCTTCATCGGAGATTTGAAGAACGGCGATATCCAGATCGCATCCACGCCAAGCGACGCGATATAATCAAGCCGTTGCGTGATGCCTTTAAGGTCACCAATACCGTCGCCATTGCTATCCTGAAAGCTGCGCGGGTAAATCTGATAGATCACCCCACCGCGCCACCACTCGGACGACACTTTGGTTGCTTTGGAAAGTTCTGCGGTGTTCTGCACGTTCATCAGACGCCTCTATTTGACAGATCCGGCCAACAGGCCCCGGACCAGGTATTTTTGCATTGCGAAGAAGACAGCCAGCGGAACGGCAATCGATACAAAGGCCGCCGTGGCAAGAATTTCCCAGTTGCCGCCGCGTGTTCCCAGCAGTTCGACGATGCGGTTGGTCATCACCGTCGTCTGACCTGATGAGTCTATCAGGAACACTTTGGCAACCAGCAGATCGTTCCATGTCCACAGGAACTGGAAGATCGCAAAGGATGCCAGCGCTGGAAAGCTCAGTGGCAGGATGAGTTTGGTGAAAATCTGGAACTCAGTCGCCCCATCCACCCGCGCGTTTTCGATCAGATCGCGTGGCAATCCGGCCATGTAGTTGCGCAACAGGTAGATCGCCAAAGGCATCCCAAAACCGGTATGGGCCATCCAAACCCCCAGGTACCCTTTGCCGATCCCGATATTGAGGTGTAGTTTCAGCAGCGGGATCAAAGCCAGCTGCAACGGCACCACCAACAGACCAACAACGGCAGCGATCAACAATGCCCGCCCCGGGAAATCCATCCAAGCCAGCGCGTAAGCCGCAAAGGCCGCAACTAGGATTGGGATGATCGTCGCCGGTATCGTCACCGTCAACGTATTGAAAAACGCCTTAGCCATGCTGTCGGCACTGTTCGCGTTGAACAGAACATGGGCATAATTCTCGGTCGTGAACTCGGGCGGCAAGGTGGTGGTCACAAACACTCGGGGACCGCGATTGCCAAAAAACGCCTCTGTGTTCTCCATCCGGTAGTCGCCGTTGGCCTGAACCGTTATTGTCCCTCCGCGGCGCAGCTCAGCCGTTTCGCCGGGGGCAAAGGCATCGATGGCCCGAGAGTTGACCCCCCATCTGCTGATGTCCGAGGCCTTCTCACCGTCAAAAACATTGCCTTCGATGACATACATCCCGTCGGTTGAGACCTGCGTGTCTGGCCCGGCAGCGCGTAGGGTCAGGTTCTGTTCTGACGGAAACAAAGCCCGCCACCAGCCGCTGCTGGCAATCTGATCCCCCGTTCGGAAAGACGAGATCAACAAGCCCAGCGTTGGGAACACCCAAAGCACGACAAGAAACACCACCGAGGCATGTACAACCCAGCGAAGGGCTGGCCGGGTTCCCGCAATATCGCTCATATCCCCAACCTCCTACTGCATTTCTTTGCGCGCATTGCGCACGTTCCAGACCAAAATCGGAGTGACCAGCAACATGATCACCATGGCCGAGGCCGACCCCACGCCCCAGTCATTGGCACGGAACATCTTGTCGTACATGTAATTGGCCAGCACCTGCGTCTCCCACTGACCGTTGGTCATGGCAAAGACGATGTCAAAGACCTTGAGAACCACGATTGTAATGGTGGTCCAGACAACCATGATCGTGGTTTTGATCTGCGGCACTTTGATCTTGAAGAAGATCTGGAACGGGTTGGCCCCGTCCAGAATCGCGGCCTCGATGGTTTCCTCCGGGATGCCGCGCAGGGCGGCGGACAGGATCACCATGGCAAAGCCGGTTTGAATCCAGACCAGAACAATCATCAGAAAGAAGTTGTTCCAGAAAGGCAGCGTCAGCCAAGTGTGCGTCTCGGCGCCACCGAAGAAGATATAGATCGCATTCAGCACGCCGATCTGGTCCTGATCGACCGGGCGCGCATCGTAGACCAGTTTCCAGATCACCGAGGCCCCAACGAATGAAATTGCCATCGGCATGAAGATCAGCGATTTGGCGACATTGCCCCAGCGGATGCGATCCGTCAGCTGTGCGACCAGCAAACCAAACGCGGTCGACATGGCCGGAACCACGATCAGCCACAGCATGTTGTTGCGCATTGCCTCCCAGAACTTGGGTTCGGCAACCATTTGCACATAGTTATCAAATCCGGCCCATTCATAGCCTCCACCCGCGACGCGGTCGGTCAGCGACAGGCGTAGGGTTTCGACAACCGGATAGGCCAGATACACACCCAGCGCGAGCAAGGCGGGCAGCAGAAACAACCAGGGCCGGATCATGTTGGCGCGGTTGATATTGCGCCCAGCATTTGGACCGCGCGCTGGAAACAGAAATTTGTCCAGCACTTGGTTGGATAGGTAGAAGTAGCCCACACATCCCGACACACCAATGGCGATCGTCAGCAGGCCTTGTATTGCCGGATGCATGCTATCCTCCCTCGCGGCGACAGGCATGGGCACCCCGGCGTGCGGGATGCCCAAAGGGTTGTCAGATTATTTGATGGCGTCCCAGGAGGATTGAATCTCACCCGTGACTTCTTCGGCGGATTTGCCGCCTGTATAGTCGACCATGCCAGTCCAGAACGTGCCTGCGCCAACAGCACCTGGCATCAGGTCCGACCCGTCGAAACGGAACGTGGTCGCGCCCAGCAGGATATCCCCCAAACCGCGCAGGGTATCATCCTTATAAGCTTCTGTATTTACGCCTTTATGCGGTGTCAGAAAGCCGGTCTGCGCCATCATGATCTCATGCGCGATGGGTTGTTTGAGGAACTCCATGAACGCGGTTGTCGCGTCGGAGGGGTTGCTTACAGCCATCAATGTCCCGCCACCCAGAACCGGGTTACCCAGGTCCTTGTCAGCAAAGGCCGGCATGTAGAAGAAATCTGCATCCAGACCGAATTCGACATCTTCCGGAAAGAAGGCCGGAACGAAGGACGCTTGACGATGCATGTAGCATTCAGGCGGTGAGGCAAACATACCCTTGGGGCTGTCGCGGAAATCGGTTGAGGCAACCGCACCTGCACCGCCGGAGACTTTGGCATCATCGCGCGCAAACCAACCGAATTCGTCGATTGCAGCGATGACACGAGGGTCGTTGAACGGAATCTCGTTGGTAACCCATTGGTCATAGACTTCCGGCGGCTGGGTGCGCAGCATCATATCCTCAACCCAGTCGGTCGCAGGCCAGCCAGTTGCGGCGCCGGACCCCAGACCGATACACCAGGGCGTTTCACCATCTGCAACGATCTGTTCGGTCAGAGCCTTGAGTTCTTCCATGGTCGTCGGCACTTCATATCCGGCATCCTCGAAGTTCTCGGGGTTGTACCAAACCAGAGACTTGACGTTCACATTGTAGAAGAAGCCGTACATCTGGTCGTTGCCATCAGCGTCTTTGTAGGTACCCAGATCGACCCAGGACTCACCCGCGGCGTAGTTGTCACCGACCCAGGCAGCCATGTCGTCGCCCAGGGGGGACAACTGTCCTTTCGACGCCATGATCGAAGCCAGGCCAGGCTGCGGGAACACTGCAACATTGGGGGCCGAACCAGCCTCGGCATCGATGACAATCTGCTGTTCGAAACTGTCCGAGCCGGTATAGATCACATCTGCGCCCGTCGCCGCTTCGAAATAGGCGGTCATGTTGTTGAAATAGCCATCTTCCGGCGTAAGCCAGGGGCCCGAGACGGTAACGGTCTGGCCGCTCAGATCCGGCGCTGTTTCCGCCCAGGCATTGTAGCTGTCCCAATTGAACGGGCCTTCGCCCGGCGTAAACGTCAGATCAGCCTGCGCCAATCCCGCCCCCGCACTCAGCGCCAGTGCCGCAGCACTGGCGTAAAACGACTTCTTCATGATGTCCTCCCACAGCTTATCAAGCTTTTAGTTGTTCGGGCCCGACCCGATCCGCGACGTATCTGCCACGCGTTCCGACACGAGAATCACGGCAATATAGCTTCCTACCGCAATCCAAAGCGCTTTGGATAGATGTAAAGTTGCGCGTTTACGCTTCAAAGTCAACGATTCCGGGGGCTCTTGAAATTTTCGTTCAATAACCTTTACTTTTATGGCGTATTTTATGAGTATGACGAAACGCAACAGATGAGTTTGAGAAACTCAAAGCGCTTGCAGAATATGAGCACCTTATGACGCTAAAAGAACTTTCGGATATGCTTGGGCTTTCGCCGACCACTGTCAGTCGCGCCCTGAACGGCTATCCGGAAGTGAATGAGGCCACGCGCGCGCGCGTTCAGGCAGCAGCGTCCAAACATGGCTATCGCCCAAACAGCCGCGCCAAGGGCTTGGCAACCGGCAAATCCATGGTCATCGGCCATGTCATCCCCAGTTCGTCGCAGCACGAGATGGTGAACCCCATCTTCGGGGATTTCGTCGCTGGCGCCGTGAAAACATATGCCGAGCATGGCTATGACATGATGTTCACCAATGCCGATGACACCTCGATCGAAGAAGCATATCGCAGCCTGTTCCAGCGCGGTGCAGTTGATGGCGTGGTTTTGCAGGGCCCCAAAGTGAACGAGTATCGAATCTCGGTACTCAGCAAGATGTCAGTTCCGTTCATTGTGCATGGCCGTTCGACCGGTGTTGACCTGCCCTATGACTGGATTGATGTGAACAACAAAAGCTCGTTCCTACGGGCAACCCAATTCTTGCTGGATCTGGGTCATCGGCGCATCGCACTGATTAACGGCCTTGAAGACATGGATTTCGCCCAGCGCCGCCGTGATGGCTATCTCGCTGCGCTGGCGCAGGCAGGTATTGCACCTGATCCTGATCTAATGCGCAGCGCCGAGATGACCGAAGTCTATGGCCACCACGAGACACGCACGATGCTTGACCTTGACGATCCACCAACCGCAATCCTGATTTCTTCGATGATTTCTGCGATAGGCGTTCGGCGCGCGATTGACGAAGCGGGCTTGCAAATGGGCCGCGATGTATCCGTCATCGCCCATGACGATGACCTGTCCTATCTCAAGAATGGACAGGATGTTCCGATCTTTACTGCCACCCGCTCCTCTGTTCGCAAGGCCGGGGAAATAGCGGCCAATATGCTGATCGAACGCATCAAATCCCCTGATGCGCCGACCAAAACTAGATTGCTGGAAGCTGAACTGGTAGTAGGCAGATCAACAGGCCCGGCGCCCAACAGGGACTAGCAATGAAATATACCCGTACTGACTTTCCCAAAGACTTCCTCTTTGGCGTGGCAACCTCTGCCTATCAGATAGAAGGCCACGCTCAGGGCGGGGCTGGCCAGACCCATTGGGATACATTCGCCGCATCCCCCGGCAATGTTGTGCGTCAGGAAAACGGCGATCTCGCGTGCGATCACCTGAACAGGTTCCCGGAAGACCTCGATCTGGTGCGCGATGCGGGATTTGATTGCTACCGTTTTTCCACCAGCTGGGCCCGTGTGCTGCCCGAAGGGCGCGGAACAGTGAACCAGGCCGGGCTGGATTACTACGACCGGCTAACCGACGCCTTGCTAGAGCGCGATATCCGCCCATGCGCAACGCTTTATCACTGGGAATTGCCATCGGCCCTTGCTGATCTGGGTGGCTGGCGCAACCGCGATATCGCCGGGTGGTTTGCAGATTTCACCGAGATCATCATGGGCCGGATCGGGGATCGCATGTATAGCGTCGCCCCCATCAACGAGCCCTGGTGCGTCAGCTGGCTGAGCCATTTCGAAGGCCACCACGCCCCCGGCATGCGCGATATCCGAGCTGCCGCCCGCGCTATGCATCACGTACTGCTGGCCCACGGTCGCGCCATTCAAGCAATGCGCGGGCTTGGAATGTCCAATCTCGGTGCGGTGTTCAATCTGGAATGGGCCGAACCCGCCGATGACAGCCCAGAGGCGCGAAAGGCCGCGGATCTGTATGATGGGATTTATAACCGGTTCTTTCTGGGTGGTGCGTTCAAGAAGGCCTATCCGGCGAATGTTCTGGAGGGGCTCGCGCCTTATTTGCCGACCGGATGGCAGGACGACTTTGACACCATCGGCGCACCTGTCGATTGGTGTGGGCTGAACTACTATACCCGGAAGCTGATTGCCCCGTCTGATACCACCTGGCCCAGCCTGAAAGAGGTTCCCGGACCTTTGCCCAAAACCCAGATGGGATGGGAGATCGAGCCGGCCGCCCTCACCCGCTTCCTGACGCGCACCGCACAGGAATACACCGGCAACCTACCTCTGTTTGTAACCGAAAACGGCATGGCCAGCCCTGAACGGGATCAGGATGATGACCGAATTGACTATTTGAACCAGCATCTTACTGCGGTTCAGAGCGCATTGGAGCAAGAGATCCCAGTCAAAGGTTATTTTGTCTGGTCCCTTCTCGACAATTACGAATGGGCCTTTGGGTATGAGAAGCGGTTCGGTCTGATCGATGTGGATTTCGAGACGCTGGAACGCAAACCCAAAGCCTCATATCTCGCCCTAAAAGCCGCGCTGGCCAAAGGGAATCCTGTTGCCCTGCCACTCGCGCAACCAGCGGGGGCAGTCCACGAGCATTGGAATCTGGTGGCCGATATCGGTGGCACCAATACCCGGCTTGGGGTTGTCGAGAACGGTGCACTCACCGAATTGCGCAAGCATCCAACCGGCACCCTGCCCGACCTGCTGGAAGCGTTTCACAGTCTACGTGATGACGTCGGAACCGACCCTCAGGCAGTTGTTGCCGCAGGTGCGGGCCCCGTTCAGGATGGCGTTATCCAGCTGACGAACGCAAATCTGGATTTGTCCGAGGCCGAACTGGTTAAGGCCACCGGCGCCCGGCACACCTATGTGATCAACGATTTCACCGCCGCTGCCTGGTCAGTGGCGGAGGTCACGGACAAGGACGTCGCCGTTCTACAAGGCGCGAATACCCCTCCGCCTGGTACCCGACTGGTGGTCGGACCCGGAACCGGGTTGGGTGTTGGCGCATTGCTCTATTCCGAAGGACATTATCACACCGTCTCGGGCGAAGGAGGCCATGTCGGCCTTGCGCCGCGCCACCGGGATGAGGTTGATATCTTTGATGCGGCCCGGCGTATCGCACCCGAATGCTTCTTTGGCGACAGCCTGAGCTTGGAGGCCGAGATGTTTCTCAGCGGCACCGGACTGCCAATCTTGTACCGAGCAGTGGCGATGGCGGCGGGTCAAACCAATATCTCCGCGCGCCCGGCACGGGACATCCTGCAGGATGCACGATCCGGTACTGATCCGCACGCAGTCCAAACCGCAGCGCTGTTCACAACGCATCTGGGCGCTCTACTAGGGGATATGGCCGTCACATTGATGCCGATTGGGGGCGTCTTTTTGGTCGGCGGCGTGGCGGAAAAAAACCGTTGGCTGTTCGGAGACAGTTTTCTGGATGCCTTCAACAATGGTGGCCGGTTCAGCGAGCTGCGGCGCGGAATGGATCTCTATGTCTCCGAACAGGTCGAATTTGGCATTGTTGGCGCTAACAACTTCTGCAAAAATGCCCTCATGCGGTAGAACCGCCTGACAATTCTCAATGAAGGAACGCGGGATGATCCTGTGCTGCGGAGAAGCGCTGATCGATATGATCACCGAGCCTACAGTCTCGGGTGCCCAAGGGTATGTACCCCATTCTGGAGGTGCAATTTTCAACACGGCGATCGCGTTGGGGAGATTGGGCGCGCCTGTTGGCATGCTGACCGGCTTGTCGTCCGATATGTTTGGTGAACAATTGGCAGAAACGCTGAAAGCGAGCCATGTGGATACATCCCATGTTATCACCAGCGACCGCCCAACCACTTTGGCGTTTGTGAAACTGGTCGATGGACACGCGTCGTACAACTTTGTTGACGAAAATACTGCCGGGCGCATGCTACGGCCTGAGGATTTGCCCGACCAATTGCCTGCGATCTCGACCCTGTATCTAGGCGGTATCAGTCTTGCCTGCGAACCCTGCGCCGATGCTTATGCTGCCCTGCTGAGCCATCACGGGGCGGATCGGGCCGTGATGCTGGACCCCAACATCCGACCGGGATTTATTCAGGATCAGACCAGATACCGCACCCGTTTGAATGCCATGATTGCGCAGACTGATATCCTCAAAGTCTCGGATGAGGATCTGGACTGGATCATTCCGGGGCCCGAATCCCATGCCGAGAAAGTGCCTTTGTTGCTGCAAGCCGGGCCCTCGGTTGTGATTGTCACACGTGGTAGCCAGGGGGCCTCAGGTTATCTACGCAATGGCTCGGAAACCACGATACCGGTTAAAGCGGTTCAGGTTGTCGATACGGTGGGGGCGGGTGATACGTTCAACGCTGGTGTACTGGCCGAACTTCACCGTTCTGGGCATCTGACCAAACCCGCGCTGCGCGATCTGACAACAGAGAGCCTGCGCGCCGCTCTAGCGTTGGGTGCAGATGTTGCAGCAGTCACCGTGTCGCGTGCCGGGGCCAACCCACCCTGGGCGCATGAGCTTTAGTCCCAAAAAGGGAAGTCACATGAAACGTTCCGACATCAACCGCATCAAGACCGATGCACAAGCCTTTATCCAGTCTTTCGGGTTCATCCTGCCCCCATTTGCCGACTGGTCCCCGGATCAGATGCGCAGCGCCAAGGCCGACACGATCCGCGCCCGGGGGCTGGGATGGGACATCACCGATTACGGGCAAGGCAAATTTGATGAGCTTGGCCTGTTCCTGTTCACCCTGCGCAATGGGGATGAGAATGATCTGAGCCAGGGCCGCGGAATGCTCTATGCCGAGAAACTACTGATCTCGCGCGACAAGCAGCTGTCGCCAATGCATCGCCACATCGTCAAAGCCGAAGATATCATCAACCGGGGCGGCGGCGATCTGGTGATGGAGATCTATGCCTCGGACCCCGACGGCAGCGTCGACCGCGACACACCAGTTGTGGTTCCCAGTGATGGATGCGACATCACCATCACTCCTGGTGAGTTGCTGCGCCTGAAACCCGGCGAAAGCGTAACATTGATGCCCGGTATCTGGCACGCCTTCTGGGCCGAGCGCGGGGATTGCCTAATCGGCGAGGTCTCAACCGTAAACGACGACCGCACCGATAACGTCTTCGAACAACCCATCCCGCGCTTTGCCACGATCGAAGAAGATACCGAGGCCGAATTCCTGCTGGTTGCGGATTACTGATCCACCCCGTATCTGACACGAGCCTCTCAGCGATTGCTTGACAAGCGTGTCTTGTCCAGAATAGCTGGCCTGTGATGGTTCCCGCTACTTTGATTGCGGGATGAAAATGGGAATACGGTGCGGCCCCGGGACACCCGGGTCAGGCCAAATCCGTGACTGCCCCCGCAACTGTAAGCGGTGAGCAACGCCAAATCACCACTGGCCCGAAAAGGCCGGGAAGGTTGGCCAAGCAACGACCCGCAAGTCAGGAGACCTGCCATCACCTGTGAAACCAACCCGGGACGGGGCGTCCTGGAAGGAGGATTGATGGCAGATTTGCGCCCTTACGGGACCGGTACTTTCTATGCGGGCATTTTGCGCGTTGAGGATAGCCGTGGACAAAACACCTGACCATTTTGTGCTGATCTGCTCGACCTGCCAGGGAGAGATCGAAGCCCGCGCGGCCCAAAACGCCCTGGACGCTTCGCTGCCCGAGGGCGTCGCAACCCGACTGATCCCCTGCATGGCAGGATGCGAACGCCCCATGGCCATAGGCTTGCAGGCCGAAGGCAAGGCGCAATACCTGTTTGGTGATATTCAAAGCACCGCCGATCTGGATGCAATCGCCACCTTCGCCCATCAGTTCCGCGACAGTGAAAGCGGCTGGACCAGCGCAACAGATCGCCCCCCCGCCTTGTTGTTCAAAACGCTCGCCCGCCTGCCCCGTCTTCCCAAAAGGGGTAAGGCATGAGCTTTCTGGTCGCAGAAAACCTAGAATACTACGCGTTGAACGGCGATGCGCTGTTACAGGGTGTCTCATTCGCACTAGAAGAGGGTGCAATCCTTGCGATCGCGGGTCCCAACGGTGCTGGGAAAACGACACTGCTGAACCTGCTCTGCGGGGTCGAGCGTCTTGCGCTGGGGGATGTACAGATCAACGGTCAAAGCCTGCGCAAACTGTCTGCACAAGAACGGGCCCGGACCATCGCGGTTGTTGGCCAGCAGGAATTGCCCGACGGTCGCCTGAAGCTACGCGACTATGTCGCGCTGGGTCAGATCCCCATCCAAAGCGACCGTTCGAGCGAGGAACACAAAAGAGACCTAGAGCGCGTTCTACGCACAACCGAGCTGACCCATCTGGCGGATAAGCCGATTCAAAGGCTCTCGGGCGGGGAACGTCAGCGCGCCCATATTGCGCGTGCATTGGCTCAGAACCCCTCGTTGTTGTTTCTGGACGAACCCACCAATCATCTGGACCCGGATGCCAAGGGGCATATGCTGTCGCTGGTGGCCGCCCTGGGTGTGACGGTCGTGATGATCGTGCATGACCTTGTCATGATCCCCGAGTTTGCCAGCCATGTCGCGCTGATGAAATCCGCACGCATGACCGGATTTGGGCCGGTCGAGCAAATCCTGACGCCAGATCATGTGCGCGACACGTTTGGTGTTGACTACCTGTGCTTCCAGCACGACGGGCGCGTGATCCCGGCGCTGGATATCCGGAAACGAACGCTTTCATCTTAACAGGAGAGATTGATGAAACAAAAACTTTGGTCAGCTTTGATGATCACCGGCTTGGCCAGCAGCGCGGCAGCCCATGAGGTAACCGTGGACAATTGCGGCGAACCGCTGGTGTTCGAAACCATGCCCGAACGGCTGGTGGTGCATGATATGAACATGACCGACATGGCCTTTGCGCTTGGCCTACAAGACCGGATCGTTGGTTTGACCGGAATCACCGGCTGGTACAAGACCAGCCCAGATTTCGACAAGCTGCGCGGCGACATCCCCGAGCTCGCACCAAAATACCCAACCGTCGAAAACCTGGTCGCGGCCGAACCCGACCTGTTCTTCGCGGGCTGGTACTACGGCATGAAGCCCGGCGGCGACGTGACGCCGGACACCCTGGCCCCGTTCGGCATCAAGACCATGATCCTGACCGAAAGCTGCGTGCATCTGGACAAAGACCGCCCTGAGGCCAGCATGGACCTGCTGTTCAACGATGTGCTGCGTCTGGGTCAGGTCATGCATGTCGAGGAGAAGGCCGAGGTACTGGTTGCAGGCTGGAAAGAACAGCTGGCTGCCATCGAAGCCAAAACCGCCGATCTGGCCAAACCCCGTGTCTTCCTGCTGGACGGTCCAGCGGATGCGCCCTTCACCGCTGGCAAATTCGCCATCCCCGATGCGATGATCGCAGCGGCTGGCGGCGAAAACGTCACCCATGACATGGAGACCAGCTGGGGCCGTACCTCGTGGGAGGCGGTTGCCGCGTCGAACCCGGAATTCCTGGTGCTGCTTGACTATCAGACCGGCAACGGGGCAGAGGATACGTTCACGTTCCTGCAAGAGCACCCAGTGATGTCCCAAACAGATGCGGTCAAAAATGAACGCTGGATCGGTCTGCGTTACGAAGAGTTGACACCGGGACCGGCAAATATCGACGCGATCCAGAAAATGGCGGATGCGATGCACCCGATGGCGACCAACTGATATGGTCCATACGGGCCGGATAGTTGTGCTGGGGGCGGCCGTTCTGACCGCGCTTTTGCTGCTGTCGACGGTTTATGGCACCACCCCGATCCCCGTGGCCGATGTCATTGCTGCCATCGGTCTGGGAACTGGCCTGTCCGAAGGCGAGATGTCGCCGCTGCATCGGATCGTGTTTGATCTGCGCCTGCCCCGTGCGCTGTTCGCCGCTGTCATCGGTGCCGGGCTTGGTGTTGTGGGCGTGGTTCTGCAAACCACCACGCGCAACGATCTGGCCGATCCTTTTCTGTTCGGCCTCTCGTCGGGCGCGGCTGCGGGCGCTGTGCTGGTTATCACGGTCACGGGCGATGTACTGGGCTTCTGGACCTTACCGCTGGCGGCTTTCTGCGGCGGCCTGATCGCATCAGGCATCGTGCTGGCCCTGGTCCAGGGTTTGCGCACAAGTGCACCGGAAAAGCTGATCCTGGCGGGGCTTGCCGTGTCTTTCCTGTTCTCCGCCATCACCAACTATCTTATCTTTGCCGGCGACAGCCGCGCCGCCCATTCTGTGATCTTCTGGATGCTGGGCGGACTGGGCCTTGCGCGGTGGGAGACGTTTCCACTGGTCGTGATCGGGCTGGCCCTGATCCTGGGCTATGCACTCTATCGCAGCCGCTGGCTAGATGCCCTTCTGACCGGAGATTTCACCGCCGCGACGCTTGGCATTCCTGTACAGGGCCTGCGCTTTCGCATGTTCTTTGTTGCGGCCCTGGCCACGGCAAGCTTCGTGTCAGTCGCGGGTGTCATCGGCTTTGTCGGCCTGATGGTCCCTCATATCGCGCGTGGAATAGCGGGAACACTTCACCGCAACCTGCTGATCACCTCGGCCATCGTGGGCGCCATCCTTCTGACCGCCTCGGATATCGTGTCCCGATTGCTGCTAGCACCTCAGGAGTTACCGGTCGGCATCGTGACCACCTCTATCGGGTCGCTTTTCGTATTCCTGTACCTGTTCAAATCAGCGCGAAACGGTTGACCCTAATGCGTTCCACGCGGGACGAAAAACGGATCGATCATAATGGTTTCGCTCTGCTTACCGGGCTCTGCCAGCCTGCGTTCAAGCAACGCAATGACCTGATCAACCGCATCATCAATCGGGTTGTTGACGGTGCTGAGATCGAAATTCGGCCAACTTGCCATTTCGATATCGTCAAACCCGATCAGTGAGAGGTCACCCGGAACATCCAAACCCAGCTCGCGCGCGGCGGTCAGCGCACCGATCGCGCTGGCGTCGTTGGCACAGACCAACGCGTCCAGCTTGTGCTCGGTAAGCAGTTTCAGCGCAATCTCGTGCCCGGTCTCAACCGTGAAATCCCCTGTGGCTTCGGCAATCAGGTTTAATCCTGCTTCGTCCAGAACCCCGATCACACCCGATCTACGCTCGACCGATGACGAGAAACTGGGCGCGCCGCCCAGATACCCAAACCGTGTGCGCCCCTTGTCGATCAGCACCTGAGCTGCAAGCCCCGTACCGTCGGCATTGCGGCAACAGACATTATCGACACCCGGCGCCTGGACGATTCGGCCTGTGGAAATCATCGGCACACCGAACTTTGTGCACCGCGTGACCAATGCACGCGGCATGCTGCCACCACGCAAGATCAAAGCGTCCAAAGGATAACGCAAAACCTGCTCGATCGCGTCTTCTGCACGCTGATCCCCGCCATCAATGAGAATCGGCCATTTGTTCAAAGCGTTCAGTTTTCCGACCAAAGCGCTCACGAATTCGGAATCATATGTGCTACGCATATTGCCGACAAAGACAGCCACCAGATGCGAGCGCCCATCCTTCAGCCCGGCAGCCAATGCATTTGGTTGATAGCCCATTTTATGGGCCACTTTCTCGATAATTTTTCTTTTTCTTTCATCAAGATACGCACCCGGCGTAAAGGCGCGTGAAACCGCTGAACGCGACACACCAGCCGCATCTGCAACGGCTTGCGCGGTTACCCGGCGGCGCCTATCGGCTGGTTTGTCATGATCCTGAGCCACGCCCAACCTGTCCTTCGAATTGGTGGAATTTGTCAATATTGCTAGGAATCTTTCATCGAACTGTCACACGTTAACAGTATGTGAGCACGTGTGCAGATTTCGGACGCTCTCCACGATGTGATCGAATGCTGTGCAACACCAACACCGCAGGGGGGACCTGCACCACAATCTGGCATCGAATTGCCTACAAGCTCTTTATTGAAAGAGCTCGACACCGAACCGGAGAACCAAAATGACCAACCTTAAGTTCTGCGCAACTGCTGCCACCGTCGCCTTTACCGCGACCGCAGCCTTTGCCGAAACCGAAATCACCTGGTGGCACGCAATGGGCGGCCAGCTGGGCGAGACCGTCAACAAAATTGCCGAGGATTTCAACGCCTCGCAGGACGAATACAAAATCACTCCGGTCTACAAGGGTAGCTACGAAGAAACGCTGACCGCCGGTATCGCTGCATTCCGCGCTGGCGAACAGCCCAACGTCATGCAGGTGTTTGACGCCGGTGCTGCCACCGTGATCGGTGCAAAAGGTGCGACTATCCCGGTTCAGGATCTGCTGGCTAACAATGGCGTTGATTTCGACATCAATGACTACATCGCTGGCGTGCGATACTTCTACGCAGACAGCGATGGCAAGATGATCGGCATGCCGTTCAACTCGTCAACACCTATCATGTACTACAATGTAGATGCGCTGGAAGCTGCGGGCGTTACACCCCCCAAGACATGGGAAGAGTTCCAGTCAACCACCGCACCGGTGCTGAAAGACGCAGGCTATATCCCGCTCAGCCAGTCGCACCTGCCCTGGATCTTCACCGAAAACTTCATGTCGCGTCACAACCTGCCGTTTGCGACCAACAACAACGGCTATGACGGCACCGACACCGAAATCCTGATCAACAACGACGCCATCAAGGCCCATTTCCAGGCGGTGAGCGACTGGAAAGAAGACGGGTTGTTTGAATGGTACGGCACCGGCTGGGGCGACAACGCCAAGCCGTTCGAAGAAGGCAAAGTTGCCATGTGGCTGGGGTCTTCCGGCTCGTTTGGGGGCCTGCTGCAGAAAGACCTGCCGTTTGAATTCAGCGCAACCGAGCTGCCTTATTGGGAAGCCGTAACAGCCGAGCCGACACAAACGTTCATCGGTGGTGCGGCCCTGTTCGCCATGGCGGGCAAATCGGATGAAGAAAACAAGGCGACAGCCGAATTCTTCAACTTCCTGACCGCGCCTGAAACCCAGTATTTCTGGCATCAGGAAACCGGTTATGTGCCGATCACCGAAGCTGCATACGAAGTCGCCAAAAAAGACGGCCACTATGACCGCTTCCCGGCAGCCGAAGTTGGCGTCAACCAGCTGTCCGCCAAAGCAGGCGACAACACCAAAGGCTACCGCATGGGCTTCTATGTCCAGATCCGCGACATCATGAACCGCGAATATGGCCGTATCCTGACCGGTGAAACCGACGTGGAAACCGCCTTCCAGAACATCGAAGCAGAAGCCAACGAATTGCTGGCCCGCTTTGCAAAGACTCAGGGTTAATCCCTGGGATCACCCCCAGGATGGTCGCGCCTTCGGGTGCGGCCATCCCCCTTTTCTGCAACTGGAAGACCTATGAAACGCGCGGGTTTTGATAATGTCTGGCTTCCTGTGGCTTTGCTGCTGCCACAGTTGATGATCATCGCCATCTTCTTTTACTGGCCTGCGGGATGGGCGCTGCAATCGTCCTTCTTTCTGCAAGACCCGTTCGGATTCGGGTCAACCTTTGTCGGGGCCGAGAACTATACGTCGTTGATTGGCAATGATCAGTATAAACGCATTGCCTGGTTCACGATTGTCTTCTCGGTTCTGGTTACCTTCTTCTCACTGGCCATCGCGCTGCTGCTGGCCGTCAAGGCCGATAAGGTCCTGCGCGGCGCCAAGACCTATCGCACCTTGCTGATGTGGGTCTACGCCATCGCGCCTCCGGTTGCCGGATTTCTGGGCATCCTGTTTTTTGACCAAAGCACAGGCCCGATGACCAAGTTCTTCCAGATGTTTGGCTGGGATTTCAAACTGGGCGTTGACTACAACGCCACCGCGACCGCGATGATCATCGTATCGGTCTGGAAGCAAATCCCTGTCAATTTCATCTTCTTCCTGTCGGGCCTACAATCGATCCCGCGCTCGGTGCGCGAGGCGGCGATGATCGACAACCGCTCGGCCACCGGGCGGTTCTGGCAGGTCACCTTCCCGCTACTGGCCCCCACCGCGTTCTTCCTGCTGATCATCAACATCACCTATGCGCTGTTCGACACCTTCGGTGTGATTGACGCGCTGATGAAGGGTGAGCCGGGCAATAATCCGATGACGCTGGTCTACAAGGTCTATCTGGACGGGTTCCGAGGCAATGACCTGGGCGGCTCTTCCGCGCAATCCGTCATTCTGATGGGTTTGGTTCTACTCCTCACCGTCTTTCAGTTCCGGCTGGTTGAGCGCCGGATCCACTATACCTGAAGGGGCGAACAATGGCTGACACAACCCTTGAGACGACCGAAACCACCCGCCGCCCCCGCAAAATCCGTTGGGAGACCATCGGTGATCACTTTGTGCTGATCCTGGGCTCGTTGCTGATGATCCTGCCGCCCCTGCTGGCGCTGACCACCGCCAGCCATGATGCGGTGACCATCCATCGACAGGGCATTCAGATCGGCCTTGGCGACGATCTGGGCAAGAACTTCCACGCCGCCATGTTCGAGAAAGGCGGATTTACCCAAACCGTCGACGGCACGCTGATGCTGATGAACTCGTTCATTCTGGGCATCGGCTTCGCAGTCGGCAAGATCATCATCTCGATGATGGCAGCCTATGCCATCGTCTATTTCCGCCTGCGCTTTGCCACGCTGGCCTTTTGGGTGATCTTTACCACCCTCCTTCTCCCGCTTGAGGTACGGATTCTGCCCTCGTATGAGGCGATCCAGAAGCTGGGCCTGACCAACACCTATACCGGTCTGATCGTCCCGCTGATCGCATCGGCCACTGGTACTTTCTTTTTCCGACAGTTCTTTATGTCCGTCCCTGAGGAACTGGCCGAGGCCGCCCGGATCGATGGTGCAGGTCCGTGGAAGTTCTTTGTCGACATCCTCGTCCCGCTCAGCCGGACGATGATCGCCGCGATCTTCATCATCATGTTCGTCTTTGGCTGGAACCAGTATCTGTGGCCAACGCTGATCACGACAGACGAAAGCTTCTTTACGCTGGTCCGCGGTATCAAGCAGATCGTGCTGACCTACACTGACAGTCAGATCCCTGAACACGGGCAGGCTTTGGCACTGGCGATCGTCGCAATGATCCCGCCGGTGGCCATCGTCATTTTCTTCCAGAATTGGTTCGTCAAGGGCCTCACAGAATCCGACAAATAAGGAATACGCGCATGGCTCAGGTATCATTAGAGGGCATCCGCAAGGTCTATCCCAACGGCTTCAAAGCGGTTGAAACCACCAGTTTCACCATTCAGGACGGCGAGTTCGTCGTTCTGGTTGGTCCGTCGGGTTGTGGTAAATCCACCCTGCTGCGGATGATTGCAGGGCTGGAGGATATTACCGAAGGGACGCTGAAAATCGGCGACCGGGTGGTCAACAACGTAGACCCGGCGGACCGGGACATCGCGATGGTGTTCCAGAACTACGCGTTGTATCCGCATATGACTGTCCGAAAGAATATAGGCTACGGGTTGAAGAACCGCGGCACGCCCGCGTCCGAGATCGCCGCCAAGGTCGAAGACGCCGCCAAGATGCTGAATCTGACCGAGTATCTGGATCGCAAGCCGGCGCAACTGTCGGGTGGTCAGCGTCAGCGCGTTGCGATGGGCCGCGCAGTTGTGCGCGATCCGGCGCTGTTCCTGTTTGACGAACCGCTATCCAACCTTGACGCCAAGTTGCGCAACCAGATGCGGATCGAAATCAAGGCCCTACAACGCCGCCTTGGCACGACGGCCGTCTATGTGACCCACGATCAGGTCGAAGCCATGACCATGGCCGACCGCATCATCGTTCTGAACGCTGGCCAGATTGAGCAGATCGGCACGCCTTCTGAAATCTATCACAACCCGGCCTCGACCTTTGTCGCCTCGTTCATGGGTGCGCCGCCGATGAATTTGATTGAGGCGCAGGTCGATCAAGGCCAGGTGCGGATCAACGGCTATGACGGGATCATGACCGCGCCCGCCTCGGCCAACGGACCGGTTACACTGGGCATCCGACCCGAAGATATCGAGCTGGAAGGTCAGGGTTCCGTGCCGTTTCAGGTGGATATCCTTGAAGAACTGGGGGCGCATCGGTTGCTGCACGGTCAGCTTGGCGGTCAGCCCTTCACGGTTCTGGTCAGCAAAGATCACGCGGCCCAAACAGGCGAAACCCAGATCACCCTGAAACCCGACGCGCTGCGTCTGTTTGATGTGGAAACAGGAAAAGTCATTTGATCACAGACGTTTTGGATGTGCTTCCCGCTGTAACACCGGATCAGCGGTTAAGTATATTGTCCGCCCCGCGAACCGCTGCGGCGCATCGGGAGTTGCTGCGCGATATTCCAGCGATGAATGCGCTGCAGCTTGGCGGGCAGGCGCAGATATCCACTCTGCCCGCGCAGTTCACCGTGGCTGCATGGAATGTGGAACGCTGCCTATTCCCCGAGGCGACCGCCGCGCATCTTGGTCGGATCAGCCCCGATGTTGTTCTCCTGTCCGAGGTCGATCACGGCATGGCGCGCACATCGCAACGGCACACGACCGAAGCGATGGCAGATGCCCTTGGAATGGTCTACGCCTTTGGGGTCGAGTTTCACGAACTCGATCTGGGCGGCCCGACCGAGCGCCATTTCTGCAAAGACGACTTCAACGCACTGGGATGGCATGGCAATGCGATCCTGTCTTCGGTGCCGTTTGAACGCGCCGCCCTGTTTCGGTTGGACGATCATGGCCACTGGTTCTCTTGCGATGAAGGTGCCGCAGATCCCGACCAGCCGCGCGTCGGTGGCCGTATGGCCATCGCTGCTGTTCTGCCTACGGAAAACGGCCCGGTTTGCGTCGTGTCCACCCATCTGGAAAGCAACGCGGATGCCGCCCATCGCCACACGCAGTTCGATATCCTGCTTAGGGCAATTGACAGCTTCGCGCCGGGCCTGCCGGTTCTGATCGGTGGGGATTTGAACACCGGCAACCACCTGCCTCCGGATTTCAACTGGCAGAACGAGAGCCTTTTTGGTCTGGCCGGGACGCATGGTTACGATTGGGGTTTCACAGCCGACGGAACGACCACCCGCCCCAGCCTGATCACCCCACACCCTCAGCGTGTGATGAAGCTGGATTGGTTGGCAGGCCGCGATCTGAGCTGTGAAGAAAAGGGGCTGTTGACCTCAATCTCAGACGAGGGAACGCCGCTTTCCGATCATGATTGCGTCTGGTGCCGCGCGGCGCTGACGTCGGTCAGGTCACATGAGCCGGACCTGACTTAGCCCGGCTCTCTTGCCCGCGATCAACCCAGAATGCCCGGCAAACGCAGCCCATGTGCGCGGGCGCAATCCTTGGCGATGTCATAGCCCGCATCTGCGTGACGCCACACGCCCGAGGCCGGGTCATTCCAAAGCACCCGCTCAAGACGTTTGGCGGCTTCGTCGGTGCCGTCAGCACAGATCACAACGCCCGCGTGCTGGCTGAACCCCATCCCTACGCCACCGCCATGATGCAGGCTAACCCAGGTCGCGCCCGAAGCAGTGTTGACCAGCGCATTCAACAAAGGCCAGTCCGACACGGCGTCCGAGCCATCCTTCATCGCCTCGGTCTCGCGGTTCGGTGAGGCGACTGAGCCACTGTCCAGATGGTCGCGCCCGATGACGATGGGTGCTTTCAACTCACCGTTGCGCACCATCTCGTTGAAGGCCAGCCCAGCCTTGTGTCGATCACCCAACCCAATCCAGCAGATACGTGCTGGCAGACCCTGGAAGGCGATCCGTTCCTGCGCCATGTCGAGCCAATTATGCAGATGGGTGTTCTCGGGGAACAGTTCCTTCATCTTGGCGTCGGTTTTGTAGATATCCTCGGGGTCGCCAGACAGCGCACACCAGCGGAACGGACCAATACCGCGGCAGAACAGCGGGCGGATATAGGCTGGCACGAAGCCGGGGAAGGCAAAGGCATTCTCCAGACCCTCATCCTGCGCCACTTGCCGGATGTTATTGCCATAGTCCAACGTCGGTACGCCCGCGTTCCAGAAATCGACCATCGCGGCCACGTGCTGTTTCATCGACGCGCGCGAGGCTTTTTCAACCGACTTGGGGTCGCTTTCGCGCTTGTCCTTCCACTGCGCCATAGTCCAGCCGATGGGCAGATAACCGTTGACCGGGTCATGCGCGCTGGTCTGATCGGTGACGATGTCGGGCCGCATGCCACCGACCTGCATTCGCGCGTAAATTTCGGGAAAAATCTCGGCGGCATTGCCCAGCAGTCCGACCGACTTGGCCTCTCCCGCCTTGGTCCAGCGGTCGATCATCTCCAACGCTTCATCCAGCGTCTCGGCCTTATCGTCCAGGTATTTGGTGCGCAGGCGGAAATCGATACTGTCCGGGTTGCACTCGACCGCCAGACAGCAGGCCCCGGCGAAAACGGCGGCCAGCGGCTGCGCGCCACCCATACCGCCCAGACCCCCGGTCAGAATCCATCTGCCGGTCAGATCGCCATCATAGTGCTGACGCCCGGCTTCGGCAAAGGTCTCATAGGTACCCTGCACGATGCCCTGTGTGCCGATGTAAATCCACGAGCCCGCGGTCATCTGGCCGTACATCATCAAACCCTTCTTATCGAGCTCATTAAAATGATCCCAGTTGGCCCAATGCGGCACGAGGTTCGAATTCGCAATCAGCACCCGTGGTGCGTCCGAATGGGTCCGCACAATGGCCACCGGTTTGCCGGACTGCACCACCAGTGTCTCATCTTCCTCAAGGTCCTTGAGGCTGGCCACGATAGTGTCAAAATCCTTCCACGTCCGCGCCGCGCGCCCGATGCCGCCATACACCACCAATTCGTGCGGGTTTTCGGCCACGTCCGGGTGCAGGTTGTTCATCATCATCCGCAGCGGAGCTTCGGTCATCCAGCTTTTGGCATTCAGCTCCGGGCCGGTGGGCGGAAAGATATCACGGGTGTTTTTGCGAGGATCAGTCATGCGGCAATCTCCAATGCAGTGTCCTGGATCGCATCCAGTAGGTCTTTGAGCCATCGGCGCAGCCGACTGGCTTTTTGGGCGTCATAGGTCCACGGGGCCGTTTCGGCGCTGAGATAGGTGGATTGAGCCAGTTCCATCTGAATGGCGTGCACGCCCTCGGTAGGGCGGCCGTAGTGCCTAGTGGTCCAGCCCCCTTTGAAACGCCCGTTCAGGACGGTGCTATAAGGTGATGAAGCGACGAACTCATGCGCGATGGCCTCAATTGGGGGGGCACAGGTTGTGCCGTCATTTGTGCCGAGGTTCATATCAGGCAACACCCCGTCGAACAGGAAGGGAATGTGGCTGCGGATCGAATGGCAGTCATAAAGAACAGCGACCCCATGGATCGCCTTGACCCGCGCCATTTCGGCCTCAAGGGCGGCGTGATACGGCGCGTGGAATTTGGTCAGCCGGTTTTCGATTTCCGCGTCAGATGGCAGCTGGTCCCAGAGTCCGTGGCCATCAAAATCGGTCAGCGGGACCAGAGTTGTAGTGTTTTGACCGGGATATAGCGACGCACCAGACGGATCGCGATTGGCATCGATCACATAGCGATGGAACGTGGCGCGCACCGTCGTGGCACCGGGAAGCAGCCCCTCATAGAGCGTGTGAATATGCCAATCCGTATCTGCCAGCGTCCGGCCCCGATCATTCAGATTCGCCTCAATTTCGGGCGGCACATATGTACCGGTATGGGGCAAGCCCAAAACGATTGGGCCCGTGCCTCGGGATATCTCAACCGGGTCGCTCATGCGCCCAGCCCTGGCATGTCGACGCCCGTGTTATGGGCAATCTCGCCGCTGGCAATCAGGGCCGACGCCGCCTCGATATCCGGAGCGGTATAGCGGTCATCGCCCAAAGGCGGCACAACCGCGCGCAATTGAGCCATAACACCCTGCAAGGTTTCGCTGGTGGGCAGCGGCGCGCGGAATTCGACCCCTTGCGTCGCACACAGCAGTTCGACCCCTAGAATGCGCTCCAGATTGGTCACCATCTGCCCCAATCGCCGCGCGCCATGGGCGGCCATGCTGACGTGGTCCTCCTGATTGGCTGAGGTCGGCGTGCTATCCGTCACGCAGGGGTTGGCCAGATGTTTGTTCTCGCTCATCAGGGCCGCCGTTGTCACCTCGGCAATCATCAAACCCGAGTTCAGCCCCGGATTGGGCGTCAGGAAGGGCGGCAGATCAAAGCTGAGCACCGGGTCCACGATCAACGCAATCCGACGTTGGGCAATCGCCCCGATCTCGGCGACGGCCAGCGCAATCATATCGGCGGCAAAGCCCACCGGCTCGGCATGGAAGTTGCCGCCCGAGACGATCAGCCCGGCGCCGGTCAGGACCAGAGGGTTATCGGTGGCGGCATTCGCCTCAATCTCAAGCGTTAACGACGCCTGGCGCAGCACATCCATTGCGGCCCCAACAACCTGCGGCTGACAGCGAATGCAATACGGGTCCTGAACCCGCGTATCGCCCTCGCGGTGGCTTTCGCGGATCACCGATCCAGCCAATAGCGCGCGCATGGTTGCCCCTGCTTCGATCTGGCCGCGATGGCCGCGCAGAGTGTGGATCTCGGGCTGCAAAGGCGCAGTCGATCCCATGATGGCATCGGTGGTGAGCGCCGACGTCACCAATGCGCTCTGTGCCGCCTGCCACGCACCAAACAGGCCCGCCAGCGCAAAGGCGGTCGAGAACTGGGTGCCATTGATCAGCGCCAGACCTTCCTTGGGGCCCAGTTCCACGGGCGTCAGACCGGCAGCCGCCAATGCAGGACCGCCGGGCATGACCTTGCCGCCAAACTCTGCCTCACCCTCGCCCATCATGACCGCCGCCATGTGGGACAGCGGCGCCAGATCCCCGGACGCGCCGACCGACCCCTGCGCTGGGATCACCGGGGTTACGCCCTTATCCAGCATCGCCTCCAGCAGATCGATCAGCTCCAGCCGCACACCGGACGCGCCACGCCCGAGACTGAGCAGTTTCAGCGCCATCATCAATCGCGCATGCGCCCGCGCGATGGCAGGCCCCACGCCACAGCAATGTGACAGGATCAGGTTGCGCTGCAGGGTCGCCGTATCCTCCGCTGCAATCTTGACGCTGGCCAGTTTGCCAAAGCCGGTATTGACCCCGTAAACCGCCGCCTCACCCGCAGCCGCATCGGCAATGCGGGCATGAGCGGCTTCGATATCTGGCCGGCACACCGGATCCAGCCTGACAGCGCATTCTTCGCGATAGACCTGTTCCAGCTGCGCCAGTGATACAGCGCCGGGCGTGAGTGTCAGGGTGGTCAATCTGCACCTCCGATGATGCGGGCATGAAGCGGGTTAAATCCGATACGATAGGCCAGTTCGGCAGGGTGGGTCACATCCCAAACGGCAAGATCGGCGCGCAAGCCGGGGGCAATCTGGCCACAGTCTTTCAGCCCCAAGGCACGGGCGGCATGGGTGGTTACACCCCGCAATGCCTCTTCGGGTGTCATGCGAAACAGAGTGCAAGCCATATTCATGGTCAACAGCAACGAGGTCATCGGAGCCGAGCCAGGATTGCAATCCGTTGCCAGCGCCATCGGCACATTGTGTTTACGCAGCAGGTCGATGGGTGGAGCCTGCGTCTCGCGCAGGGTGTAGAAGGCGCCAGGCAGGATCACACCGACGGTGCCCGCCTGGGCCATGGCGAGCGCCCCCTCTTCGTCAAGATATTCAATGTGATCTGCCGACAGAGCACCATATGAGGACGCCAACTTCGCCCCGCCTAGATTGGACAACTGCTCGGCATGGAGTTTGATCGGCAGGCCAAGCTCCTGCGCCGCATTGAATAGAGGCACCAGCTGGTAAGGTTGAAAGGCAATGCCCTCACAGAACGCATCCACCGCATCCACCAGCCCTTCGGCTTGGGCCGCACGCAGCGTCGGGATACAGACCTCGGCAATGTAGGCGTCGGGGCGACCGTTATATTCTGCTGGCACAGCATGTGCGCCTAGAAAACTGGTCACAACCCTCACTGGACGATGCTGCGGCAATGCACGGGCGGCGCGCAGCATGTTCAGTTCGGTGTCTCGATCCAGCCCATAGCCTGATTTGACCTCAATTACCGCCACACCTTCGGCCAGCATGGCGTCCACGCGCGGCAAGGCCTGCGCTATTAGATCGGCAACGCTGGCGGTACGGGTTGCAGTCACGGTCGAAATGATACCGCCACCCGCGCGCGCAACCTCTTCATAGCTGGCCCCGTTCAGGCGCATCTCAAACTCAACCGCGCGATGGCCGCCATGCACCACATGAGTGTGACAATCGATCAGCGCAGGGGTTACCAATCGACCTTCGAGCGCGCGCTGTGGCAGTCCCGCGTAAGCGCCAGGCACATCCGCTCGCGGACCAACCCAAGCGATTTTTCCCGCCTGAACGGCAATCGCGGCATCGTCAATCAACCCATAGGCATCAGCGCCTGACATCGTCGCGGCACGCAAATCAGTCAAAAGATGATCCTGGGGCTGCATGGGACTCTCACATCACAATTTCTCTCTTTTCCAGTATATGCATTTATGTTTATTGTCTATCCATATTTGGGAGAGTCTCATGACCGCCGTTTTCGCACAGAACGCCTTGCTGGATACGGGCTGGGCCCGAAATCTGAGGGTGCAGATCAAGGATGGACGGATCAGAAAGCTAACGCTGGACACCACGCCGCAAGCTGGCGATTCGTGTGTTGACACCCTGCTGCCTGCGCTGTCCAACCTGCACAGCCATGCGTTTCAACGCGCCATGGCCGGGATGACAGAATACCGGCTAGCGGGGCGCGACAGCTTCTGGACGTGGCGCGATCTGATGTATCGCTTTACTGCACATTTGAACCCGGATCAGGTTCAGGCCATCGCAGCGCTTGTCTATCTGGAGATGCAAGAGGCCGGATATGCGGCGGTGGGCGAGTTTCACTACCTGCACCATCAGCCGGATGGGCAACCCTATGACCACGTGGCTGAGCTAAGCGACCGCATCATGGCCGCCGCCCTTGAAACGGGGATCGGCCTGACTCACCTGCCCGTGCTCTATACCTATGCGGGCGTTGGAGAACGCCCCTTGGAGCAAGGTCAGAAACGGTTTGGTAATGATGTTGATCGGTTCTGCGCACTGGTCGATCAGGCACGAGCAGCGGCCACGAACCTGCCCGATGATTGCCGGGTTGGCATCGCGCCACACTCTCTGCGCGCCACCAGCCCACGTGATCTGACAGAGGTCTTGCGGGCACAAGGCCAAGGCCCAATTCATATCCACATTGCCGAACAGCCCAAAGAAGTGGCCGAAGTGCAAGCCGGGCTCGGCGCACGCCCGGTCGAATGGTTGCTGGCCAATGCCCCGGTCGATACCACCTGGTGCCTGATCCACGCCACCCAAATGACCGAAGGCGAAACACTGGCCATGGCCCGGTCCGGCGCTGTGGCTGGGCTGTGCCCGGTGACCGAGGCCAATTTGGGCGACGGGCCTTTCAACGGCCCCAGCTATCTGGCCGCAGACGGCGCGTTTGGCGTTGGGTCGGATTCGAATGTGCTGATCTCACTGACCGAAGAATTGAGGACGCTGGAATACTCGCAACGCCTGCGCGATCTGTCTCGCAATGTGCTGGTGACAGGCGAAGGATCGGTCGGGCAGTCGCTGTATTCCAATGCCGCCGCAGGCGGGGCGCAGGCGCTCGCCCGTGATTCAGGGCAGATCGCACCGGGTAATCTGGCCGATCTGGTCGCTATTGACAGCCAGCATCCGTCGCTTTGCGCGCTGCGGCCTGATCAACTGCTGGACGGCTTGGTATTTGCCGCCAAAGATCATGTTATCACTGACCTGTGGTCCGCTGGCCGACATCAGGTTCAAAGCGGGCGGCATGTTCAACGTGACAGGATCATTGCGAACTATCGCAACGCGATGCGCACTCTTCTGGCAGCACTTTAGGCAATTGACGGCCAAATTCTTTGCCTATGCAAATATACAGACATAAACTACTTATGAACACCACTAAAGGCCAAGCAAGCTGTGAGCGCACAAAAGAACATGGGATTTCAGGATATTCGGGATGAGGTGTTGAGCCGCATTCAAACACGCATCTGGCCACAGGGCAGTCTGTTACCAACCGAACTGGAACTGGCGGCCGAGTTTGGCTGTGCCCGCGCCACCGTCAACCGAGCCTTGCGCGAACTGGCCGATGAAGGCATCATCACGCGTCGCCGCAAAGGTGGTACCCGTGTTGTGACCACCCCAGTGAAACAGGCGAAGCTGCCGATCACCGTGGTACGCCAGACCATCGAGGATATGAATGCGGAATACCGCTATGCTCTGGTCAGCCGCAATATGATCAGCTGCCCGCCCTGGCTGCAGGCAAAGCTGGGGCTGCAAGAGGGGGCACAGGTGTTGCATCTGAACTGCATGCACCACGCAGACAACCGCCCGTTTCAGTTCGAAGAACGCTGGATCAACACGGATACGGTGCCGCATGTGATGGATCAGGATTTTCTGACCGTCGGCCCCAATGAGTGGCTTTTGTCCGAAATTCCATTCTCGGATGCGGAAATCGCGTTCTCTGCCGTGCCTGCGGCAGGCCAGCTACAGGAGTTTCTGTCGGTGCCGTCGGGAACGCCGCTGTTCCAGCTGGAACGCACCACGTGGTTTCAGAACAAACCCGTGACCTTTGTCAGAATGACATTTCACCAAGGCTATCAGATGCGAACGACCTATTGACGCCGGTGCAGGATTCAGACCCCGTAACGGGCAAGGAACATATCAACCGCGTGCAAGGCAACCTCGTCTATTTCTTCCTGACTGAACTCTTTCTGGATTCCAAAGGCGGCACGTAGCCACAAGCGTACCTTACAAAGTTCAGCAAACTGTTCTGCGGCAATTTGAATATCCTCGATCGCCAACTCGCCCTTGGCCACGGCCTTATCCAGATACTCGGCCATCCTGCGCTGCCCGTTTTGCGGCCCAGCCTCATAAAACGCCCGACCCAATTCAGGAAAACGATCACGTTCAGCAACGCAGACCCTAAAAACTTGCTGGTTAAAATCGGAAACAAAAAAGGTTATCAACTGAGTGGCTGCGATAGTCAGAACCTCGCGCACGGGTTTGGTTTCATCAACCATCGCAATCACACGCTCGGCCATCCGACGGCATTCGGTCTGCGCCACTTCGACAAACAAAAGACGCTTGTCCGGGAAATAGCTGTATAGCGTAGCCTTGGATACACCCGCCGCCCGGGCGATATCGTCCACACTGGCTCCTTCAAACCCATCCGCCATAAAAACCTCTCGGGCCCCGCTGAGTACCTGTTCAAATTTTCGGCCGGTGCGCAGGATCGTAGCGGTCTGGGTCATGTCGTCTCCTAGTCTGAAGTGCTCCGAGCTTATAAACCGTTCGGTTTAGATACAAGGATTCTCGGTATGCTCAAGTGAATTGACCTCACAATTCTGTTGAATCACCTCTTTGCACGACCCGCTTCACCAAGGTCGGCCAACAAAATGTCCGCACTTGCGACGCGCCAAAACCATGTTAGGACAGGCTATGGTCGAGATATTTCTGCGCACCCTGCCCTTTTTTGCGATCATTGGCCTGGGCTACTGGGCCGGGCGCAGCCGGTTTTTCAGCGCCGAGGCCACGGCTTATCTGACCAAATTTGTGTTCTTCTTTGCCCTCTCGGCAATGCTGTTTCGCTTTGCCGCGACTCTGCCATTTGCCGAGATTTTCAATGGTCGCCTGATCATTGGCTATCTGATCGGTACGCTGGCCGTTTATCTGATTGCAACCCTGATCGCCTGGTTCCGAGGCCTGGATATCCCCACCGCGGCGGTCGAGGCGCAATGCGCCGCTATCGGTAATGTTGGGTTTCTTGGCCTGCCGATGCTGGCCCTGCTGCTGACCGAAGCTGCAATTGGCCCTGTGATGCTGGTTCTGGCCGTTGATCTAGTGGTATTTTCGTCGCTCATCGTGATCCTGATCCATGGGGGGCGCGACGGTAAGCTAACCCCTGCCACGCTGCGGCTGATCGGTATCGGGTTGCTGAAAAATCCCATGATCGTGTCGATTTCCGCCGGTCTGATCTGGTCGGCCTTTCAGGTACCAGTCCCCGGCCCGCTGAACGATTTCCTGACCATTCTGGGCGGCGCGGCAACGCCCGGCGCGCTGTTTGCAATCGGGGCGTCTCTGGCTGGTAAATCCGCCGAGCGCATTCAGGTTGCTGCCTGGTTGAGCTTTTGCAAATTGGTTATCCACCCGGCCTGCGTCGCGATTGCGGTGCTCTGGCTGGTGCCCATCGACACGTTCCCGGCTGCCGTGGCAATTGCCGCCGCCGCCCTGCCAGTGGCCGGCAATGTCTACATGCTGGCCGCCCATTATGGCGTCGCACCCCATCGCGCCTCTGCCGCGATCTTGTTGTCGACCGTAGCCAGCATCCTGACCGTACCGCTTGTGATTGCCTGGGTCACCGCGCCCTGATCTTCATTCCTAAAAAATACGCGCGCCAAACGCGCCCGGACTTTACGTGAAGCCCTTGGGTCGTTAGCCATGAGCCGACCCTAACGTGAGGAAAAGACCAGATGGAAACCGTTTCGGAAAACGCTTGTTTCGGTGGCGTGCAGGGCGTCTACCGCCACGCTTCGACAGCCTGCCAATGTGATATGACCTTTGGCCTGTTCCTTCCAGCCGAGGCAAAGGACGGCCCGGTTCCGATCCTGTGGTACCTATCCGGCCTGACCTGCACCCATGAAAACGCGATGATCAAAGCCGGGGCACAGGCCTGGGCGGCTGAACAAGGGATTGCCGTGGTCTTTCCTGACACCTCGCCCCGTGGCGAGGGCGTGGCCGATCACGAAGACTACGATCTGGGTCAGGGCGCCGGGTTCTATGTGAATGCAACGCAATCTCCATGGGCCCCGCATTTCAACATGTGGGACTACGTAGCCGAGGAACTGCCCGCCCTTCTGGCCGAGAATTTCGCCATCGACATGGATCGTCAGGCCATCACGGGCCATTCCATGGGGGGCCATGGCGCCCTGACGCTGGCGATGAACCTTCCGGGTCGGTTCCGCTCGGTTTCAGCCTTCGCTCCGATCTCGAACCCGACCGGTGCGGATTGGGGTCGCAAACAGCTGGCTGCTTATCTGGGTGAGGATGAAGGGCTTTGGAAAAAGCACGATGCGTCCCTGATGATGAGAGAGGTTGGGTTTGACGGCCCGGTCCTGATCGATACGGGCGCCAATGATCAGTTTATCGATCTGCTGCGCCCCGAAGCTCTGGCAAGTGCCATTGCTGAACGCCGCCAGCAGGCCAGCTATCGTCTGCAACCGGGCTATGATCATTCCTATTTCTTTGTCTCCACCTTCATGGAAGACCACATCACCTTCCACGCCGAAGCACTGTACGGAGAGTAACGCATGAGCAAATATGACTATGACCTGATCATCATCGGGTCGGGCCCTTCGGGGCGGTCTGCGGCAATCCAGGCTGGTAAGCTGAAGCGTCGTGTGCTGGTGATCGACCGCAAGGACCGGCTTGGTGGTGTTTCGGTCCACACGGGCACAATCCCTTCGAAAACCCTGCGCGAAACAGTTCTGAACCTTTCTGGCTGGCGCGAACGCAGCTTCTACGGCCGCTCGTACCGGGTCAAAGACCAGATCCGCGCCGAGGACCTCAAGGCGCGTCTGCACATGACACTGGATCATGAAGTTGACGTGTTGGAACATCAGTTCAACCGCAACCATGTGGAAACCCTGAACGGGCTGGCAACATTCACTGGCCCGCACGAGATCGAAGTCGCAACGGATGCGGGTGAAAAAACCCGCCTGACTGCAGCCAAATTCCTGATCGCCACCGGAACCAAGACCTATCGCCCCGACTATGTACCGTTCAACGGCAAGACCGTTGTGGATGGCGATGATTTTCTGGAAATGGCAGAGATTCCACGCTCACTGATCGTGATCGGTGCCGGGGTGATCGGTGTGGAATACGCGACCATGTTCTCGGCCCTGGACGTGCGGGTCACGCTGATTGAACCCCGCGAGAGCTTTCTAGATTTCATTGACAGCCGCCTGATCCATGAATTCACCCATCAGATACGCGAAAACGGTGTCGATCTGCGCCTCGGCTCTGCTGTTGAGAAAATCGAAGATGCGGGTGAACATGTCGAGGTCACGCTGGAGAACGGCCGCCATGTCCGGGCCGAAATGCTGCTGTTTGCAGCCGGTCGCATGGGCGCAACCTCGGCGTTGAACCTGGATGCAGTCGGGCTGGAAACCGATCATCGCAACCGGATCAACGTGGATCGCAAGACCTATCAGACCGACGTGCCGCATATCTATGCGACAGGTGACGTGATCGGGCATCCGTCACTCGCCTCAACGTCGCTGCAGCAGGGCCGTGTCGCTGCTTGCCACGCGCTGGAAACGCCGACGCTGCCGGAAAGCCCTTGGTATCCCTATGGCATCTACTCGGTGCCCGAGATTTCCACATGTGGCATGTCCGAAGAGGAATTACAGGAGCGCGGCATTCCCTACGAGGTTGGCGTGGCGCGATTCCGCGAAACCTCGCGTGGGCATATCATGGGGTTGGAACATGGCATGCTGAAGATGCTGTTCTCGCTGAAAACCCGCCGAGTTCTGGGGGTGCAGATTGTGGGTGAAGGGGCAACAGAGTTGATCCATATCGCTCAGGCTGTGCTGAACCTGAAAGGCACAGTTGACTACTTTGTCCAGAACACCTTCAATTACCCAACGCTGGCCGAAGCCTACAAGATCGCCGGTCTGGACGCGTTCAACCGGATGCCGATCCCGGAGGAGTTCAAGGTAAAGAAAAAACCCGCAGCCAAAGAGGCCAAGAAAGCGTGACAACGCTCTATATCGATGGCGATGCCTGCCCTGTGAAGGCCGAGGCCGAGCGGGTCGCAACCCGCCACAAGGTTCCGGTGGCTCTGGTCTCGAATGGCGGGCTGCGGCCTTCGGCGAACCCGTTGATGCAGGTGGTCATCGTCTCGGAAGGGGCCGATGAAGCTGACAAATGGATTGCCGAGCGTTGCGGGCCGGGCGATGTGGTGGTGACATCTGACATCCCGCTGGCCGCGAAATGCGTTGAAGCTGGGGCCCGCGCGCTGCGCCCCAATGGTGAGGCCTTCACCGCCGCCAATATCGGCCAGCAATTGGCCATGCGCGACCTGATGGCCGATCTGCGCGCAGCCAACCCTTTGGGTGCAGGCGGCGGCGGCAAACCCTTTGGCAAAGCCGACCGGTCCCGGTTTCTGGACGCGTTGGAACGGGAACTCAGGGCAGCAAAACAGGCATAAGGCTCCCGCCCGTCGGCGACGCATCACAGATGCATCTTCTCCAGTTGGGCCAAGCAGCGCTGCGCGCTGCGGTTGGTGCTTGAACTTAAGCGCCTGCCTTGGTTCAGTCGGCGCGCGGCAGGAACTCAGCACAGGATCACAACATGTCAATCCAAGCAGTCATTTTTGATATCGGCAATGTCCTGATCGAATGGCAGCCCGAGCGCTATTATGACCGCGTGATCGGCGAAGACCGCCGTCGGGCCATGTTCGAAGAGGTCGATCTGCACGGTATGAACGATCTTGTGGATCAGGGCTATCATTTCACCGATACGATCTACGACTGGGCTGAGAAATACCCCGAATGGCGCAATGAAATCCGCATGTGGCACGACAAGTGGATCGAGCTTGCCGCGCCTGAAATCCCACATACGGTCCGGTTGCAGAAGGCGTTGCGCGCCAAGGGCGTGCCGGTGTTTGCATTGACGAATTTCGGGGTGCAGAATTTCGACTATGCCACCACAATCTACCCGTTTCTGAACGAGTTCGATCGGCAATACGTCTCGGGCCGTATGAAGATGGTGAAGCCTCATGTTCCGATCTATGAGCAAGTCGAAGCCGATTGCGGCCTGCCGCCCGCGTCACTTTTGTTCGCAGATGATCGGATCGACAATATCGAAACGGCACGCGCGCGCGGATGGCAAACGCATCACTTCAAGGGTCCAGAAGGCTGGGCCGATCGACTGGTGGCCGAGGGGTTGTTGACCGTCGACGAAGCCCGTTAGGCCGGTGCGGGTGCCGCGCTCCGGTTCTCACGGATCGGCAGGTGGACAATGGCGCTGAAGGCTCCGACCGCGACGCCGATCCACCAAACCATGGTGTAGTCACCAGAGACGTCATACATCCGTCCGCCCAACCAGACGCCAAGGAACCCTCCGATCTGGTGGCTGAGGAAGATGAAACCGTAAAGCGTGCCCATGTAGCGCAACCCGTAAAGATGCGCGACGAGGCCCGAGGTCAGTGGCACCGTTGCCAGCCAGAGCGAACCCATGACGATTGAGAAGATGATCACGGACATCGGCGTAATCGGCATTAGAATAAACGCCGCAGCCGCGATGGTCCGCGCAGTGTATATCCCGGCCAAGAGATATTTCTTGGGGAAATAGTTCCCGGCCCATCCAGCCAGAAGCGTGCCTCCGATATTCGCAAGTCCCACCAGTGAAATTGCTACCGCGCCCAAGGCCGATGTGGTGGTTATGCCAAGTGAATGCAGCATCCCCCCTGGCTGAATCGGGCCGCACATCTCGGTCACGAAGGCGGGGAAATGGGCGGTTATGAAGGCCAGTTGATAGCCGCAGCTGAAAAAGCCCAGAAAGATCAGCGCGTAGGACGGATCACGGAACGCTTTGCCAAGGATCTGGCTCATGCTTTCTTCCAGCTCGGCTTTGCTGACCGGCTGCGGGGCTCGCATGAACGGCAACGTAAGAACGAGGGCAAGGACTGCCACAGCGAACACGATGAACACCTGTTGCCACGGCAGGAAGGTGAGGAGCCATTCCGCGGTTGGTGCGCCGATCACTTGGCCGAAACTGCCAGCCGCGGTTACAATCGCCAAAGACATGGACCGGTTCTTGTCTGATGAGGCCCGACCGACCACCGCAAGAACCACACCAAACCCGGTGCCTGCGATGCCAAATCCCACCAACCAGGCATACATCTGATGCCCAAACGGGGTGATAGACCAGGCCGACAAAACCATGCCTGCCGCATAGGTCAGCGCCCCAAGAATGATTGCCTTACGATCCCCAATCTTTTCGGCGATCGCGGCGAAGATAGGTTGTCCGATGCCCCAGGCGAGGTTCTGAATCGCAATCGCAAGTGAGAAGTCGGTGCGCAGCCAGCCAAACTCATCCGCGATCGGGATCTGGAACACCCCGAATGAGGCACGCACAGCGAAACTGACCGTGATGATGATACATCCGACGATCAGAATGGGATTTATCAGGCGGGCAGAATGCGGCATGGGAGCCTCGGTCAATTAAATGTTTGCCGACGGTACAGGATTCACTCTGGCCGTCAATTCAACAGATTTGCGGTCGCAGATAAGGAAAATTGATGTATCGGCAGAACTGCTTGCTTTTCAAGTCGCCGTCTCATCGGTAAGGCTCTGACCTATGACGAATTTGATCTCGCTTTACGACACCCGCATCGATGCCGGAGAACTAACCCGCGACGATGCGCAAGAGGCTGTGTTGCCGCATTTCGAGCGGATCCGCGCAGCGCTGGCAACCCCCGTGAAGCGAGGATTATTTCGCAAAGCACCGCCTGCCCCCAAAGGGCTCTACCTTTGGGGTGGCGTGGGGCGTGGCAAATCCATGTTGATGGATATGTTCGTTGACAGTTTGCAAGATATTCCAGCCCGGCGTGTGCATTTTCATGCCTTCATGCAGGAAATCCACGCAGGGATGCACAAAGCGCGCAAGGACGGCGTTGAGGATGCGCTGGCACCGGTGGCGCAAGATGTGGTCAAATCCGTCCGGTTGCTGGCCTTTGATGAGATGCAGATCACCGATATCACCGATGCTATGATTGTCGGACGCTTGTTCGACATGTTACATGACGGCGGCGTGGTGGTCGTGACGACATCGAACCGGCATCCGGATGATCTGTATAAGGACGGGTTGAACCGACAGCTCTTCTTGCCGTTTATCGCGCATATCAAAGAGCAGCTGCAGGTGTGGGAGCTGGTCTCGCCCACCGACTATCGCCAGAACCGGTTGGAGGGTGCTCCGGTCTATTTCACCCCGATTGGCCCCGAGGCCCGCCAGAGTATTCGCGCGGTCTGGACTGATCTGGCTGGTGGTTCGGCTGATCCTTTGGTGTTGCAGGTCAATGGGCGCGCGGTCGAGCTGCCTCAGTTCCGCAATGGAATTGCCCGTGCGACCTTTTATGATCTGTGCGGCCGGATGTTGGGACCTGCGGATTATCTGGCGATTGCCGAAGCGGTGAAGGTTTTGGTGCTGGAAGACATCCCGCGCCTGTCGCGCAACAATTTCAACGAAGCCAAGCGCTTTGTCACTTTGATCGATGCGCTCTACGAGGCGCGGGTGCGGTTGATCTGTTCTGCCGCAGCAGAGCCCCAGATGCTGTATGTCGAGGGGGAAGGCACGTTTGAATTCGAACGCACCGCCTCGCGCCTGAGGGAGATGCAGGCGGAGGATTGGGGGGTTTAGGGGGCTCTGCCCCCGCCGCCCTTGGCGGCTCCCCCGGGATATTTCTGGCCAGATGAAGCCCTGCGAACAGATGCCCTTAAACGTTCTCGCGCAGGATATGACCGGCAAGATAGAGCGAGCCGCAGATTAAAACGCGGGCCTGTGGGTCCTGATTTACGATGGAGTTGAGCGCATCGCCGACGCTGTTCGCCGTTGTGGCGGTCAGATTGACTTTTGCGGCGGCAGCGGCGGTGTCTTGGGCGCTTAGCGTCGCTGTTTCGCCGGGGATCGACACGGCGGTCAGGCTGTCCGCCTGCGCGGCCAGCGGCGCGAGATAGCCCGTGACATCCTTGGTGTTCAGCATACCGCAGATCATATGGGTCGGGCGTTTCGGCAGCTTCGCCAATACCTCCGCCAGTGCGATACCGGCGGCGGCGTTATGGCCACCATCCAGCCACAGCTCGGCCTGTGGTGCGGCCTGGACCAGAGGGCCGGTTTTCAGCCGCTGCATGCGGGCGGGCCATTCGGCGCGGGTGACGGCGGCCTCATAGGCGGCATCGCCAAGATTGAGATGGCGCAAAACCGCCAGCGCCGCGCCCGCGTTCTGGATTTGATGTGCGCCCAGAAGGTTGGGCAGCGGCAAGTCGCGAAGGCCGGTTTCATCCTGATAGATCAGGCGGCCGTTTTCCTCCTGCACATGCCAATGCTGGCCACAAGCGATCAGCGGCGCGCCGAGGCGGGCAGCGGTCTGTTCGATGACCTCCATCGCTTCGTCCGGTTGCGGACCAACGACACAGGGCACACCGCGCTTGATGATCCCGGCCTTTTCGGCGGCGATCTTGGCCAGCGTGTTGCCCAGAAACTGTTCGTGGTCGATGGAAACCGGCGTGATCACCGTTATCGCCGGAGTATTGATCACATTGGTGGCATCAAGACGTCCACCCAGTCCGACCTCAAGCAACGTGTAGTCGGCCTGCGCGCGTGCAAAAGCCAAAAGGGCCGCACAGGTGGTAATTTCGAAATAGGTGATATTCTCACCGCTATTGGCGGCGTAGCATTCATCCAGCACTGCCGTCAGATCGGATTCCGAGATAAGCGCGCCCGCCAAACGGATCCGTTCGTGAAACCGAGCCAGATGCGGCGAGGTATAGGCATGGACCAGCAACCCGACCCCTTCGAGGCCCGCGCGGATCATGGCCTGGGTTGATCCCTTGCCGTTGGTGCCTGCGATATGGATCACGGGTGGCAGTTTGGCTTGCGGATTGTCCAGCGCATCCAGCAGACGCCAGACACGATCCAAGGTCAGGTCGATGATCTTGGGGTGCAGCGCCATCATCCGGTCGAGGATGGCGTCTGATGTTTGGGGGGTCATTTCTGATCCGTATCGTCAGCTGGCGCGTCTGCCTTGGCCTCGTCCGGTTCCGGCGCTGGCAGATCGCCCCGTATCGCCGGGGGTTGGTTCATCAGCATCCGGGTAATGGTGATCAGCTCATCCCGCATTTCGGTTCGTTTGGTCACGCGGTCCAGCATACCGTGGTCCAGAAGGTATTCAGCGCGCTGGAAGCCTTCGGGCAGTTTTTCACGGATCGTTTGCTCGATCACACGCGGCCCGGCGAAACAGATCAGCGCGTTGGGTTCCGAGATATGCACATCGCCCAGCATCGCATAAGACGCGGTCACCCCGCCGGTTGTGGGATGGGTCAGCACAACGATATAGGGCAGGTTCGCCTCTTTCAGCATTTCGACCGCAACTGTGGTGCGGGGCATCTGCATCAGGCTCAGGATACCCTCTTGCATCCGCGCGCCACCCGCCGCGGAAAACAGGACCAGCGGGCGTTTCAGTTTCACTGCCTCTTGCGCGGCGGCGATGATGGCATTGCCAACATACATACCCATCGACCCGCCCATGAATGAGAAATCTTGCGCTGCCGCCACAATCGGCGTGCGCCCGATCTCGCCAACCGCAACCAACATCGCCTCTTTCTCGCCCGTCTTTTTCTGCGCCGCTTTCATGCGATCGGGATATTTCTTCTGATCACGGAAATGCAGCGGATCGTCCTTAGGCGCAGGCACGTCGACCTCGGTGAAGATGCCACCGTCAAACAGATGCTTGAATCGGTCGCGCGGGGTGATCGCCATGTGATGGCCGCACTGAGTGCAGACATTCTGGTTTTCTGCCAGCTCGCGATGGAACAGCATGGTTCCGCATTCCGAACACTTGTGCCATAGGTTTTCGGGCACCTCGCGGCGCGAGAAGATCGAGTTGATCCGGGGACGGACGTAATTTGTGATCCAGTTCATATCGGAACCTTGGCTTGTGCGGCTTTGACGTCAAATAAGACGCAACGGAAGGAAATGCAATCAACGCCTGAGTGCAATCCGCGCGGTCAGCCAGCAGACCAGCATCGTTGCGAAATCCACGAACAGCCATTGGCGCAGCGTATCGGTCTCTGACATCTCATAGGGCAGCAGATAGAGCGCCAAACCACTCAGCGAATCCGGCAACGAGATAAACACAAGCGCGATGAGATTGTTGAAGAAATGCAAGGCGATGGCCGGACCCAATGTGCCGGATCGCGCTGTCAGGTCCGAGGCCAGAAGGCCAAACACACAGGACCAGACAGCCACGATGAGTGCGTTGTCTCCGGCCAATTCGGGGGCATAGTGGCCAGCCGCAAACAGGGCCGAGGGCACGCCCATCCAGATCAGGGGCGATTGGAACCTGGCCGCCAGCGATTGCTGGATGTAGCCGCGAAACAGGATCTCTTCGGCGCTGGTTTGAATCAGAACCGCACAGGCAGCTACGGGCAACAGGATCAGCCAGACCGGCAGCGCCAAATTCTGGATCAGCGGCTCGCCCATCCCATAGGGAGGCAAGGCAATCATCACCAACCCCAATATCAGCAGGGCCAGAAACACGCGCCCGAACTGCTGTAGGGCCAAATTGCGTGACCCGAGGATGTGACCTAGAGATCGGTGCTGCATTACCCGCGCCGCCACCGCGACACCCACGATTAGAAACCCGAAGCTGACCAGCAGTAACAATGTGCCTGCCGCAGTCGATCCGCGAAAGAACCCCTCAGCCTGAACGGGTGGGATCAGTCCGGCAACGAGCGCGAAGATCACCGAATTCAGCGCCATGTACAGCACAGCAACGATGACCAGACCGGCCAAAAACCGCCAAAGCTCGGGCCGGGCACGCGCATCAGCAACCAGTGCCTCATGGGCTGCATACACGCCGGAATCAGGCGTCATTGGCAGCACTTTCGCCCGAAATCGCCTGAGCTACCTCCGGGAAGATTTCCGATGGGGTCTGGGCGGTGTTGATCCGCGTTGCCAACGTAGTCAGATAGCCCGCAACCGTTTGCAACAACTGAACCGCAACTGTTGCGTCGTTTTCAATCACGGCGCGCAGTTCCTCGGCCCCGATGCGCAGGAACGTACAGTCTGACACCGCAGTTAGGTCCAGCTGACGGGGTTCGTCTGTGATAATCGACAAGTCCCCAATCAGACGCCCGGGTTCGACAACCGAAATGGTACGACTGCCACCATCTTCATCGGCCCAGTCCAGATTGGCCGTGCCCTTGATGCACAGATAGGCCGCATCAGCCGCCTGCCCGCGTGAGAATATCTGCTGCCCCGCCGTCACGTCGAACCATTGCGCAGAAAACGCCAACAGCCGTTGGTTGCGCCCATCGATACCAGAAAACAGTTCGGTTGACGAGATGATCTTGAGCTTACGGCTCAGATCGACCGAACTACTTTCCTCATGTTTGGTTTGGGTACGCGCGACACCGTCAATCCGGCCATCTTTGATCTCAATAAACAGGTCATAGGCTTCGGGATGCGCAAAGTGATCTTCCATGAAGATCATGATCGACTCGGGCAGCAACTCGCGCAGTTTCAACCGTGTTCGCAGGCGGCTTTCTGAATCGTGGCTGGCCAGTGCCTTGTCGAGGATCAGAATGTCGGGGCGTTTGATGCCAGCCCGGGAAAAGGCTGCGCGTTCCTGGAAAACAGTCGGCAGGTTGTTTCCGCCCAGACCCGACGGCAGATCATAGATGATGGCCGCAGCTTGACGCCTGAGGCCCGCTTCGTTCATGGCTTCAGCGACCACATCCTCGATCTCATCCGCGTGGGCACCTGCGGTCAGAGACACCCGCCCATAAAGCGCGTTTTCCATAACCGGAAGCATTGGAACATACGTCTCTGGAGACAATGGCAGGAACATCCCGTTCATTGCCCCGCGCAACGTCTCAGCCTGTCCCTGTCGGATCGCAAGGATCTTACGCTTGTATTCATCGGGAAAGTCAGGGCCGATTTGCTCTGCCGTCAGCAGGAAAGGCACCGTCAGCAGCAAGGCATGTTCCTCATCACTGAGCTCTGCATCGCCTTTGGACTTGCGTCGCTGTTCGATGTCCAGCCACCGATGATACATCTCTTTGCTCATTCCCAACCGCAGGAACAGCGGGTGATCGGTGCCGTCGCGCCCAAATGTGCGACTTAGCGTATCGAGAACCGCATTCGAGATATTCAACGCCTCTTCCGCCAGATCATGCGACCTAAGCATGGACAGGAAATGCCCGTCGCTGGCCAGGCTCTCGGGTGAGATATGACCCGTTGGCGCCGCATAAAGCAGGTTGCCACCCAGCGGGACCGTAGGATTGAATCGCTCTGGATCGAACCGGTAGACATGCTGGTCCAACCCCTTTTCCCGCAGCCGGGTTGCAATGGTTTCCCGCAGGTTGACGATCTCTTGCGCGAACCTGGGATGCAATTGGGGGTCGAGACGAGAGCCGAGTGTGCGGCGGAACATGAACTCGTCAATGCCCATCGCCTCGACCAGTTGGAACCACCAGTCGCGGATATCGTCGATATCGTCCAGCCCTGCCAAACTAGGATCAATCCACTCATCGCTCAGCAAGTCTGTCGGGTTGCCCGAACGCGCGGATTCGATCTGTCGGCGGGTCGGGGCCTTGACATCAGCCTCATCGACCTGAGGGCGCGTTCGCAAGGGCATCATCAGGTTGTCGCCCAACGTGCCATCAAATAAATAGGGCCGCGAATAGGCATAACCAATGCGCGCCGCGATTACCGCCTGATGCATGTCACACAGATCATGCCCGGCCATGATCACCTCACCCTGAACCGGCAGCACCTCTCGTGTCAGCAATTGGCCAAGCGCTGTACGCTCCGCCGAGTTGGTCGACTGGATCGCCACCCGCGCACCTTTCGGGATCTTCAGGTCAAGGTCTTCAAGAATGGTTTTGCCATCGCCATCCCGCACGGTCACATTGCGCAGTTCGATATCACCATTCAAATGCGGGATCGTCTCGGGTTCACCGTCAAATAGCTCCTCCGGGATCATGTTGTCCGGGGCAAAGCGCTCGGTCACGATTTCCCAGCGCAGCGACATATCCTGCACCTGATTGTAGTAGGTCAACAGATCCTTCCACGGGCCGCTCAGGTCTTTGTACGCCCCAAGCGCCGCAACCAGAGCACCCACCGTGATCTCGCCTTTGATCGCCAGATAGCCGCCAGCAGAATAAAACAGAAACGGCGTGATCTGAGTGATCAGATTGTTGAGGAACTTCATAAAGAACTTTTTGTTGTAGATCTTGAGCCGGATCTCGAACAGGGTCCCCAACCGATGGCTGAATTGCGCCAGACGATAACGCCAGCCGCCATTGGTCCGCAGATCGCTGATGCCGGCGGCACTTTCGCCAATCTCAGAGCTTAGGCTGCGCACTTCCTGAATGCGGTCCTTGTTCAGCAGGTTGATCTGGCGTTGCAGCTTGGGGATCAGCCAGGCCTGCAAAGGGATCAACGCGATACTGGCCAGCCCGAACCAGACGCTTTGCATGAACAGGAAAGTCACGATTGTCATCATCTGACCGAATTGGAACACGGGCTGTGCGATGGCATCGCCCATCAGCCCGCCCATCGGCTCGGCCTCGGATGTGATCATCGATACCAGCTCTCCCTGGCTGGTGGTCGCAAAATACGACTTTGGAAAGCGCATCGACCGGTTGATCAGAGTGAATCGCAGGCGTCGCAGCATCCGTTCGGCCAGAACACCCTTCATCGTGTTGATCCGCATTTTCATCACACCGCTGGTGATGACTGTCGCCAGAAAGGCGAAACACAGGATCAGCAGATACTGCACCTGGGTGAAGGTGATCCCCCAGACGGCAACCGTATCACTAGGCGCACCGATGGCATCGTTGATGATCTGCTTGGGCAGCTCAAGCGAAGCATAGAGAAACGGAAAGGACAGAACCGTCAAACCCAGCAGCACAAGCTGCTGCTTTTTCGAATATTTCCATATGAATGAAAACAGAGTGGGTTCCATGAACTGGCCTTATCTGTGCTTAATCTGTTGCGCGGAGGTTCCGAGGAAAACCCACCCTCAGCCCGGTGCCAGACGGTAAGCATTGACCCGGCTGATTACAAGAATGCAACGGGTCTTTGTCGCACCGAGTGCAGGTCGGCACAGGCCGGTCTTCAGAATTTGGTGATAATTCACCCCCATAATGCCATTCCGGGTTTGTCCCCTACACCGTCTTTGACTAAAGAGGTGCAACTTGGGACGATAGGACAATGGGCAGGATTCTGGATCGCTACATACATCGCAAGACTGTGCAGCGATGGCGCAAAGCGGCGGAGCAGGCGCAGGATGCGCCGCAATCGGCACTGCGCCTGCAACGCGATCAAGCGCGCGGGTTGCGGGCCAGCCTGAACAAGTTGCTTCATATCGCAGATAGCCGACTGACCCGACCTCAGATCGGGTCGGCACAGTTTCCAAAACCTGTTGGCACCGACTGGGCCTGGCGGCCCGATTTGTGGCGTGGACCGCTGGCTCAGCCTGGGCTTGCCTCAGCCCCGCGCAAGGCGGATATCGACGGGCAGGTGACCCTGTTTCACGATTGTCCCTGCACCCAGATCGCAGTGCGCCAAATCCGCAACCGCGATGAAAGCGATCTTGCGCCGTTCAGCCTATCGGTCGAGGCGTTCAATTTTGAAGGGACATTCCTGTCCCTGTCGATTGAATTACCAGCCAACGCCGCGCGTGATCTGACCAAACAGCACCTGCTGCGACTGGATGCGCTGGTGAAAAGCGAGCAGGACACTGGCATTTTCGCGCGGCTCAATATCCAACACGGCCCCAATACCGAACAGGTATTGCGACAGATCGATCTGTCAAAAACGCCCAGCGCTGTTGATTTTGATCTGGCCCATTTGCCTCTGAACGAACGGCGGATCGAGAAGATCTGGCTGGATGTGATTTTTGAGAACCCGCGCATGAACCGCATTCTTCTGCGCGATCTGACCCTGTGCCGCCGCCATCGCGCCGATTTATGAGACGCCAGACCATGACGCACCCCAGATTGATCCCCCTTCGGTTTGAAAACGGCCTGTGGCAAGGCCATCTTGAGGCCGAAACAAAACCAGATGTCGAAGTTCGCTATTTGGGCGAGCCCCTGCCCGAGGTCACACTGACTGAGGCCCAGGGCGGCTGGGACCTAACCGTTCCCGTACCCTCCACGGCCCTGTCTGAAGGGGTGCACAGCTTTGTCATCGTCGACACAGCAACCACGCAGAAACTCGGGGACTTCACCGTGATTGCCGGCGAACCCGCCGCAGATGATCTGCGGACCGAGGTCGAATTGTTGCGCGCCGAGCTGGAAATGCTCAAACGCGCTTTTCGCCAGATTTGCAGGGCCGGTGACTAACCGCCAAGAGACCGTCAACCTATCTTTTTAGCCTTATTCGTGCATCATTGACCCGTTTGGATCACGAAGGATGCGAATGTGGATCGCAACAGCATTGTAAAAGTTGCCGCATTGATGGTGACGGGTTTTGGCATCGGTATCGATTTCACCGGCGCCCTGATGCTGGTGCCCGCAATCGAAAACAGTTTCGACGCTGACATTACCAGCACGCAATGGGTGCTGAATATCTACGCCCTGTTTTTTGCGATGACCATGGTCGCCGGGGGCCGCCTGGGCGATATGTATGGCCATCGAAAGATCATGCTCATCGGCCTGACGATCTTTCTGTTTGCATCCGTGATGTGCTTTGCCGCCCCCAGCCTGGACTTTCTGATTGGCGCACGGGCCCTGCAGGGGATCGGCGCGGGTTGTGTCTGGCCTTGCACGCTGGCGTTTGGGGCCACCAAAGTCTCACGCCCGGAACATCGCGCTCTGGTGATGGGCTTGATCCTGGCCGGTGTGACCACGGGCAATGTCTTCGGCCCCATGATCAGCGGGCTGGCGGTTAGCTTCGGAGAATGGCGGTATTTCTTTCTGGCCAACATCGTCTTTTCCTGCATCTCCATGGCGACAGCGCTGCTGCTGATGCAGCGCGAGACTCAGCACAAACAGGGTGAACATATCGACTACGCCGGTATGGGCATCCTGTCATTTGCCGTGCTGCTGTTGCTGTACGGGTTGGATGTTGGTGCCGATTGGGGCTGGACCTCGGTCCCGCTGCTGCTTTTGTTCTTCGTCAGCGCGGTTTTGTTCTTTCTCTTCCCCAAGGTCGAAAAACGCGTGGTCGAACCGCTGTTGCTGCCTCAGATGATGCAGAACAAACAGTTTCGGATCACACTGGGGCTGAACATGTTCAACGTATCTGCCGCCTTTGTCGGACTGCTGTATTTCCCACAATACATGCAAAAGGTTCTGGGGTGGTCGACCCTCGAATCTGCGCTTGGGTTGGCGCCGCTTACCCTGTTGCTGGCGGTGGGGTCGGTGGTTTCCGGCACGCTCTACAACGATTTCGGCCCCAAACGGTTGCTGTTCTGGGGGTATCTGATCGCCACGATTGGCGCGGCCAGTATCGTGGTTCTTCCTGCCAGTTTCGGATATTTTCAGATCCTGCCCGGCATGGCCATGATCGGGCTTGGGGCAACACTGACGGTTGGACCATCTGGAACGGCTGCGGTCTGTGCCGTCAAACCCGAACGCGCCGGGCTTGTGGGTGGGTTAAGTTTCATGACTCATCTTGTCTACGGCGCCATCTCGGTCGCCTGCGCCACGGCAATCATGTATGTGGTGTCTTTGTCCAGCCTGCGCGACACGCTAATGGCGGCCAAAATCACCCTGTCTGACGCCGATCAACGCGCCATCAATGGCGGAACGCTGAACACAGACTCCGCCCGCGCCGTATTGGCAAAGCTGAACACCGATCAGGTCGAAACCCTGAAATCCGCCATTGCCAGCGCCTTTGACAGCGGCATGAACGTGGCCTTCGTCTTTTCCACGATCTCGGTTTCCGTGGGCATCTTGCTGGCGCTAATGCTGGACGAAAGCAAGCTGCACAAGATCGAGGACTAACCCGATCGCGCCCTGCCCCGGGCACAAGGTACGAAGCAACCGGATATTAATTTGTTCTACGCTTGCAGGTTTTTTTTGCCAGAGCATTGCGCAAGTCGCCCACAGAACCGAAGGTGCGACTATGTCAACGGAATTAGAGTTCTCCTTCGCTACGCTCACCGGTTCGGCAAGACGGCACATCCGGGTATTTCAGGTTCAGCAATTTCTTGATCGGTTTGCGATGGGTTTGACGGTTGCCGTTGTGGCACTGGCGTTGACCGATCGCGGCATGGACCTCTTCCAGATTTCGCTGCTTTTCGGGATCTACTCACTTACGACCCTGGCGATGGAACTCCCGTTCGGCGGGTTGGCCGACAACATTGGGCGAAAGCCGGTCTTTCTGGCTGCAGTCGTCGCCAGCATGATATCTCTGGGGCTCTTTCTCTCGACAAGCAATTTCTATGTTCTTGCGCTTTCATTTGCCTTTATCGGGTTTGGACGCGCATTGCGGTCGGGCACGCTCGACGCCTGGTTTGTGGAAACTTTCAAAACCGTGGCGCCGAACGTGGATGTTCAACCCGCTCTTGCAAAAGCGCAATGGGCCAACGCCATGGGCTTGGCTGTGGGGGCTGTGTTGGGGGGATTGCTGCCTGACCTCTTGGGTTCGGTGGCACAAGGTCGGGGCGTAAGTGTCTATGACGTGTCTTACGCGGCGAGCTTGGCAGTGATGCTTGGGGTATTCGTCTACACCCAGTTCTTCATTGTGGAGAAACCGCGCCCTCTGAACCCTCAGGTACTGAAACAGGGTTTTGCAAGCGTGCCCTTGGTGATCAAAGACGCGGGTCTTCTGGCCCTGCGGCATCCGGTCTTATCCGTGCTGTTGGCAGCACTGGCATTTTTTCTGATGGCGACCAACCCGGTCGAGGTGATCTGGCCGACACATGCAAAACCCATGTTGGAGGCCGACTATGCCAATACGCTCATTGGTGTCCTGACCGCTGCCTATTTCTTCTCAATCGCATTCGGCGCGTCGCTGTCTCCGTACATCAGTCGGATTTTTGGGCGTCGGCACGCAATTACACTCGCAGCATCTTTTGCCTGCATGGCGGGTGTTCAGATCGCATTGGCGTTGCAAGGCAACATCGTCGGTTTTGTAGCGGTGTTTATCCTCTATTCCGTTCTGCTTGGTGTGTCTGAAACGCCAGCCAGCAGCATTCTGCATAGATGCGTAGAGGATCATCAGCGATCTACAATGCTGTCACTGAAATCGCTGATACAGCAACTCGGGGCAGCTTTGGGCCTGATCTTGGCCGGAGCCATCGCAGAGCTCTACTCAACACCCACAGCCTGGATGGTCGGCGCCGTGTTTCTTGCCATAGCCGTTGTCCTGATCGGCATCCTCGCCAAACGGCTTGCCTCCGAGTGTGAATAGCGGCCATCCCTGCGTCGTGCAGCATTCAGCAGACAGGGTTCACAACCGCCATTCAACTGTGCTGATCGCGCATCCAATCAGGCACGATCAGCAACAGTTTTGACAGCAATTGCGCCGCCCAAGGCTCCTTTAGACAAGCGCCTTACTGAGACGGCCCGTTGGGGTTGAACGCAGACAAGCCCTTGAGGATATCGATGGCATAGGCCAGCTGATAGTCCTCTTCCCGCAGCTCGGCTGTTTCTTCGGCCTTGGCGCGATCTTCTTCGATCTGGCGGATTTCATCCTCGCTCAGGCTGTCATTGTCCAGGCTACCGCGCAGCTGCGCCTCGGAGCGGGTGAAGCCGTTTTCCTCTTCTTCCTCCACTTCGGGTTGCGGGCGTGGTTGCTCGACGATGATATCCGGGCTGACGCCAAGCGCCTGGATCGACCGACCCGAGGGCGTGTAATAGCGCGATGTGGTCAGACGCATCGCACCGTCGCCACGCAGCGGCATCACCGTCTGGACAGAGCCTTTGCCAAAGCTCTTGGTGCCCACAACGATCGCACGACGATGGTCCTGTAAGGCACCCGCAACGATTTCCGAGGCCGAGGCCGAGCCACCATTGATCAGCACCACGATGGGCTTGCCTTCGGCCAAATCGCCGGGGGTGGCGTTGAACCGCTCACCATCTTGGGGATCACGACCGCGGGTCGAAACAATTTCGCCTTCGTTCAGGAACGCATCCGACACCCGGATCGCCTGAGTGAGCAAACCGCCAGGGTTGTTCCGCAGGTCCAGCACAACGCCGTTGACCTTATCGATCCCGCCAGCTTCGGCGATCTGTTCCTCAAGACCCGCTTGCAGGTTCGGGAAGGTCTGATCGTTGAACGTGGTTACACGCAACACAACGCTGGTGCCTTCGGTACGGGCGCGCACAGCGGTCAGTTTAATCGTGTCGCGGATGATGGTGACATCAAAGGGCTCGGGCTCTCCTTCGCGGACAACAGTGATGATGATCTCGGAGCCCACAGGCCCGCGCATCAGGTCAACCGCCTTGTCCAGCGTCAGGCCTAGAATGCTTTCACCATCCACATGCGTGATGAAATCCCCAGCTTCGATCCCAGCTGCGGCGGCAGGCGTATCATCGATGGGCGAGACGACTTTGACAAAGCCTTCCTCTTGCGTCACCTCGATGCCGAGGCCGCCAAACTCACCCCGTGTCTGCACGCGCATCTGCTCAGCGTCGTCGGGCGACAGATAGCTGGAATGCGGATCCAGCGATGTGAGCATGCCGTCGATCGCGGCCTCGATCAGTTCCTCAGGCTCGACCTCTTCGACATATTGCGCGCGGATGCGTTCGAAAATATCACCGAACAAATCCAGTTGCTGATACACATCGGCCTTTTTCTCGGCCTCTTGCGCCAGCAGCGGACCGGCGATCTGGGTGGTTGCGATAATCCCTGCCACGGTTCCGGCCAGACCGGCCATCACAAATCTCTTCATACTCGTCTATCCATCCTTGTTGGTCCGAAACCACGATTCCGGGTCCACGGGGCTATTGTCTTCTCTTACCTCTATATAGAGCGTTTCTGACCGGTCAGTTCCAGTGCCATCACCACTTGTTGACAAAATAGCGCCGATTTCGGGCGTCGCGCCGGGCATCAGCCCAACCGGTGTACCTTCGGGGATAACCTGTCCGATATCGCCGTATACCTCCTGCAAGCCGGAAAAAACGAACAGAAGTCCGGGCTGAGGTTCCAGAATGATCAAGTTTCCAAGATCCAGCAATGGCCCACGATAGCGGATCGTCGCTGCAGTGGGCGCTGTGACCAGCGCACGGGGCCGTGTGCCCAAAACCAATCCGAGGCGGGTGACACCCGCCGCATCGGTTTCCCCTGCGCCGTGCAGCAAAATGCCCTGAACCGGAAGCTGGACATCGCCTTTGCGGCTGGCCACGCTTGCATCGGTCGCAGCAATCTCGCCTTCCGAGATTTCGGACAATCCGCTGGCGAACCCATCCAGCGTTTCAGTGGATGAGATCAGGATTGCCGTCTTGATCGGGTCTTCGACGAAACGCTTTGGCAGATCGGTACGATCGGCAATCGCCTCGCTCAGCCGGGTTCGGGCGGATTGGACACCGCTCAGGCCCTCGGTCAGGGTCTCAGCAGCGCCCTGTTGCAGCAGACGCAGAGTCTGAACCTCTTGCAGATCACGCGCCAGATCTTCGGCCTTGGCGTTCAGGCCCGGCGTAACTTCAGACAGCATCATGCCCGTCCGCGCTGCGCCCAGAGGGCCTGAAGGATGCAGCATCAGAACCGGCGGTGCCGTGGTTTCGATCGTCTGCAACACACCCAACAGCTGCGCCACCTCCTTTTCCCTTGTGCGCAGTTCAGCCGATAGCTGAGCCTCACGCGTTGCGGCCATGCGCAGGCCATCGCGCATCGCAGACAGACCAGCCTCGTAGGCCTGGATCGTCTGGGTCAAAGCACGCACCCTGTCCCGGGCGCTGTCCGCTTCGGTCAGCGAGATGGAGGCCTGCTCCAGCATCTCCGCCGCGTCAAGCGCCGCCTGAGACGGGTTCTGTGCTATCGCCTGACCAGCCAGAAACAATGCTATGGCAGCTGCCATTACCCTCATGAGATCAAGCTTTCGCCCGTCATTTCTGGCGGCTTGGGCAGGTTCATGAGGTCCAACAATGTTGGCGCCAGATCAGACAAGCGCCCGCTGCGCAACACGGTCCCTTCGGGACCCCCAACCAAGGCTACCGGAACCAAGTTCAGCGTATGCGCGGTATGCGGTCCGCCAGTTTCCGGGTCGACCATTACCTCGCAATTGCCATGGTCTGCTGTGATGATCATCGCGCCACCGGCCTTGTTCAACGCCTCGACCACCTGCGCCAGTCCATGATCCACCGCCTCACAGGCTTTGATCGCGGCCTGCAAATCGCCGGTATGGCCCACCATATCCGGGTTGGCATAATTGGTGACGATCAGGTCATACCCCGCCTCGATGGCCTCAACGAATTTTTCAGTCACCTCGGCCGAGGACATTTCGGGCTGCAAATCATAGGTCGCCACTTTAGGCGATTTGGGCATGAAACGGTCCTCACCTTCCTCGGGCGCCTCTTTGCCGCCATTCAGGAAGAAGGTCACATGCGGGTATTTCTCGGTCTCGGCAAGCCGGAACTGGCGCAAGCCCTGTTTGGCCACCCATTCGCCCAGCGTGTTTATGATAGCGCGTTTCGGGAACACTGTGGTCATATAGGCGTTGTGGCTATCCGAGTACTCGACCATCCCCAACAGCGCCGACAAAATCGGGCGCGGACCGGTATCAAAATCAGCAAAGCCCAGCTCGCCAATGGCGCGCAGGATTTCCCGCGCACGATCGGCGCGGAAGTTCAGGCAAAAGAACCCGTCGCCATCTTTGACGCCCTCATACCCATCCAGAACCGTCGGGATGATGAATTCATCCGTTTCAGATTGGGTATAGGCCTCATCCACCGCCCCATGCGCCGTGCCGGCCGCGCGGCCTTGCCCTTTGATCACGGCATCATACGCCTGTGAGACCCGCTCCCACCGGTTGTCGCGGTCCATGGCAAAATAGCGCCCGCTGACGGAGACTATACGAGCCCCTTCAGGCAGGCGATCCTCCAGCTCTGCGATATAGGTCAGGGCCGATTTCGGGGCCACGTCGCGCCCGTCGGTCACAGCGTGCAGCGCCACAGGAACACCGGCATCTGTGATCGCCTTGGCCGCTGCTAAGATATGGTTCACATGCCCATGTACGCCGCCATCCGAGGCCAGACCCATCAGATGCGCCGTGCCGCCTGCGGCTTTCGCCTTGGCGATAAAGGCCTGCAACGCGTCATTGTCGAAGAAGGATCCATCCTCAATCGCCAAATCAATCTGCCCCAGGTCCATCGCGACAACGCGACCGGCACCGATATTGGTGTGCCCGACCTCGGAATTACCCATTTGCCCGCTGGGCAGGCCCACATCCGGGCCGTGGGTGATCAGCGTAGCATGAGGACCTTTCATAATCGCATCAAAGGTCGGCGTCTCAGCCAGATAAGGCGCATTCGCCTGCGTGTCTTCGGACAATCCCCAACCATCCAGAATGCACAAGACTACGGGTTTGGGCGTGGCCATTTCGATCTCCGGTAACTGCTCTTGCCCCATCTTCTAGCCTCTGGTCGCCGGGGGGTGAACCGCCTTTGCAGGAATTGGTGCAGATTTAATCAAACCGTCAGCGCAGAAGAACCTTACGTCAGGTCCTCTTGTGTGATCAGGGCCGGGCCGCCTAGTCTCGGGTCCTGAGGAAGAGGACAGTCATGCAAACAGGACTTTCGGGTTTTGCCCTGATCTATGTGTTGGCGCCCGCCGCACTGATGCTATTGGCGCGGCACTGGGCTTTGGCCGGGCGTATCGGGCCGATTGTTCTGTGTTACATGGCCGGGCTAGCCTTGGGGGTTTCCGGGCTGCAACCCGAAGCCGCACAGCAACTTAGGGAATCCGTGATCGAAGCAAGCCTGGGACTGGCCCTACCCCTGCTGCTGTTTGGCGTCAACCTGCGAGCCTGGGGCCGCGTGGCCGGGTCTGCGTTGCTGTCCATGGCACTGGCTGTTCTTGCGGTTGGGCTTGTCGCCACAGGGCTGTTCTTTGCCTTCAGCGCCACAGGCACCGAACAGGCCGAGCAGCTTTCGGGTATGGCAGTCGGTATGTATACCGGCGGTCTGGCGAACATGGGCGCGATCAAACTGGCGTTGGATATTCCCGAGGGCCGCTATCTGCTGTTTGCAACGGTCGATACGGTCGTCGGCGCGGCCTATCTGTTGTTTGTGCTGACCCTTGCGCCTGCGGTCTTTGGTCTGTTCCTGAGACCCTTCACTGGCGACCGTGATGCAGACCAATCGCCAGAAAGCGAGGCGACAAAGCCAAATCTGTACTTGCATGGCATCATCGCCTTTCTAGCAGCGTCGCTTTGTGTTGCGGCCGCGTTGATCTTTGCGCAGGCCATCAGCTTTGCCGCTCAGCCCGTAGTGATCGTTATACTACTGACAACACTGGGCCTTTTGGGATCACTCACCCCATCGCTGCATCAGAACCGGGCCGCGCCTGAAATGGGTATGTTCCTGCTTTATATATTCTCATTCAGTGTTGCCGCGTCCATGGATCTGGCGAAGCTACAGGACATGGATCTGACCGTTCTGGGGTTTGTCCTGATCGCCACATTCGGCAGTTTCGCCCTGCACGCGCTGTTCGCCCGGATCGCGGGAATTGACCGGGACACATTCCTGATCACATCGGTTGCCGCCGTCATGTCGCCCGCCTTTGTCCCCATGATCTCGCGCAGTTTACGCAACCCCGCGATCTTGATGTCGGGCATGGCAACCGGCATTCTGGGTTTTGCCATCGGGAACTATCTGGGCATTTCACTGGCGCTGCTTCTGGCCAGAGGGGGATAGGATTTGGATCATCAGAAACTGCCTGCGGCGGGTCGCCCCGAGGATGAGATACTGGATCAGCTCAAATCCTTTGCCGAGGATGACCCGAATTATCGTGAGGGCCGCACGTGGAGCCTTGTCTACCATCTGGATGACGATCATGACGTCTTCACCGCCAAAGCTTACAGCGCGTTCTCATCGGCCAATGGGCTGAACCCCGCCGCGTTCCAAAGCCTGAAACGCATGGAAACCCAGATCATCTCGACCATGGCCGGGTTGCTGCACGGCGGGCCGGATACCTGTGGCGTGGTCACGGCAGGCGGGACGGAAAGTTGCCTTATGGCGGTCAAAACCTACCGCGACATGGCGCGCAAACAGCGCAAGGTGACACGGCCCAACATGATCCTGCCAAAGACCGCGCATGTGGCTTGGTTCAAGGCGGCCGAGTATTTCGGCGTCAAAGCACGCCTGCTGCCGATGACGCCGGATCCGGCGACTGACATCTCCCGGCTGGGCCGCATGATCAACGCGGGCACTGTGATGATCCTAGGGTCGGCCCCCGAGTACCCTCATGGCACGATCGACCCAATTGCCAAAATGGGGGAGATCGCCAAATCCAAGGGCATTCCCCTGCATATCGACGCTTGCGTCGGCGGGTTGATCCTGCCGTTTATGGAGCGGAACGGTGTTGACTTGCCCGACTGGGATTTCCGCGTTCCGGGGGTGACATCAATCTCAGCTGATCTGCACAAATACGGCTATGCCGCCAAAGGGGCCTCGACCATCCTTTACCGCAATCTCGACCTGCTTAAGCATCAGATGTTCATCTGCCAGGACTGGCCAGGAGGGGTTTTTGCCTCACCCGCCCTGCTGGGCACCCGGCCTGGTGGGGCCTATGCTGCCGCCTGGGCCGTCATGCAGAAACTGGGGGTCGAGGGCTATTGCCAGTTGGCCAAAGACACAACCGAAGCCGTCGAAAAGCTGAAATCGGGCATTGCAGCGATGGACGGCTTGCGCATTCTTGGCAATCCCCAAGGGCCCTTGCTGGCTTATGGCTCAACCGACCCGAATCTCAACATTTATGCAGTGGCGGATCAGCTGGAACGCGCGGGCTGGAGCATCAATCGCGTCCAGAATCCCGATGGCATCCACTGTATGGTCACCGCCAAACACCTGCATGTGGCGGATGAATATCTGGCTGATCTGGCACAGGCGGTTGCCACCGTGCGGGCAAATCCCGATCTGGCCAAAACCGGCGGCGCCGCGACCTATGGCATGTTGGCCCATGTTCCCTTACGCGGGATGGTCAAATCCAAAGTGCTGGATGTATTCGCCGAGATGTATCGCGCAGGGGGCGGTGGTCTAAATCTGGACGATGGCAAAGCGCCGAACCTGCTGGAACGCGGCATGGTGCGCTATGTGCAATGGAAAGCGCGTCGTAGTTAGAGCCCGACAATCAGGATTGTCGCTCCATCTGCTCCAGCATCTTCTTTGCGCGTTTGCATTGCAACTGATCCCGCAGCGGGCTGTCCGGGTCGATATCCTTATGGCAAACCACGCATTTATCCGCGCCCGAGATTGCATTCAGGCCACCGCAGCTGCCTTTGATGGTTTTACCCATCAACATCACACCCAGTGACATGCCAACCATGACAAGTGCCAGAAGAACAAAGGCTAGAATGAAAGTGCTCATCTCGGTTCCTACCCGTCAGTCGGTTCCCAACGCGTCTTTGAACGCGCTGCTATGGACCGTAATATAGGCATCATCGCCGCCTGTCACATCCCGCGAGATGAAATACACGGCAAGTTTATGCTGTTCTGCCAGCGCCAGCCCATTTTCCTGCCCCAAAGCCAGCATGGCTGTCGCCCAGGCATCGGCCATCATGGCGTTTTCCGCCAGAACGGTGACCGAGGTTGTCCGATGTGTGATCGGACGGCCCGTGACCGGGTCGATGATATGTGAATAGCGCACGCCATCTTGTTCAAAGAAGTTCTTGTAGTCGCCCGAGCTGGCCATGCCACGATCATTCAGCGGAACGATCAGTTGCACGGTTTGCGATCCGGCCTCAGGCTTTTCGATACCAATCTGCCAGGCCTCGCCTTTGTCATTCTGTCCCTTGGCAACCAGATCACCACCAATCTCGACCAGATAATCCTCGATCCCCGCGGCGCGCAACGTTCCTGCCACTGCATCGATGCCGTACCCCTTGGCAATTGCGGACAGATTGATCCCCACGGCTGGATCGGATTTCGCCAAAGTGCCGGCAGCGCTGTCCAATGTCAGCAACCGAGCCTGACCAACACCGCTTAGTGCTGTTTCGATATCTTCGTCGGATGGCACCGGATCTTCGGGTTTGCGTGGTCCGAAGCCCCACAATTCAATCAGCGGGCCGAGTGTAACATCAAAGATCCCGCCTGTTTTCTCATGCACGTCGTTGGCCGCTGCCATGACCAACGCAAACTCGTCCGACACAGCCACAGGGTCCGTGCTGGTCGAGGTTGAGAAGGTCGAGACTTCGGAATTCGGATCCCAGTTCGACATTTTTGCATTAACCTGAGCCAGAGACTCTTCGACCGCTGCGGCCAATGCCGCCTCATCCAAATCCTCGCCAATCGCGGTGATATTGAAGGTTGTGCCCATCGTCTCGCCAGACAGGTGAACAACTTCGGGTTCCTTGTCGAACAGGCAACCGGTCAGAGCGGTTGCAAGGGCCAATGCTGGCAACAGACGCATGGGGTGGTCTCCGGGAAAATCAGTGCCCGGCATATGCCAGCCACCTGTGCCAGAGTCAAACCGGCTTCACAGTTTCAGCGGCAAAAAGCCCAGCATCAAAAGGCCAACGCCAGCAGGCACCCCAAACAGCCACGCGCGCCTTTGCCACCCTTCGGGCTGCTGTTTCCAGGCCAGGCGGAAATTGTGCCCGCAAACGACCACGGCAAAGAAAATCAGCGCTGCAATCGGTGGTGTCAGATAAAGATCGCTCACGTCTTCGGGCTCCTGTCCAAGTCCGGTTTTTCGCCTTTCAGGCAATTGGACCCTATACAGGTCGTTTAGCTGCGCTAAGGTGAAAGGGAAAGACACACAATACCCCGGAAGGAGAATGCCTATGGCTCCAACCTCGTATCAGTCCCCCTCGCGCGGCGACAAGGCTGACAAGTCGACCTACAGCCAGTCGACAGAATCGAACCTGTCGCATGCGCAGACAACAGTGGCCAAACTGTTGACAGGTAAAGGAGGTGATGTGTTTTCCGTACGCCCGAATGAGACGATCCATTCCGTGGTCAACACGCTCAAGGAAAAGCGGATCGGGGCGGTTCTGGTGACGGATCAGAACGGGGCGCTGCAGGGTATTCTGTCGGAACGCGACATTGTGCGCCGCATGGCCGATACGCCCGGCCAGACCCTGCCCCAATCGGTCGAGGACCTGATGACACGCGATGTCAAAACCTGTTCGCCCGATGATTATCTGAATGACGTTCTGAAAACGATGACCGAAGGCAGGTTTCGTCACATGCCCGTCCTGCGCGACGGCACTCTGTGCGGTGTGATCACCATCGGCGATGTGGTGCATTTCCGGTTGCAGGAACTGGAATACGAAGCCCTGCGTATGAAGCAGATGATCGTGGGCTGACCGCACTCAGGTCGCGGTAAATCGCACCCCGCCCTGAAACACCTCAGCCGCTGTCAGGCGATCGGTGACAAAAGCGCCGGTGTCGATGGATATAATGCCGTTCTCCGCCCGCGCCTGATCAACAATGGTGTGCCCATGCAGCACCCATTGACCATCCTCTCTGGGCTCGCGCGACAGCATCGGATGCCCCCACAGGCAAATATCGCGCGGTTGTGCGTCAACGGGATGGCGCGGGTCCAGGGCTGCATGAACAACAGTGACATTGCCGCTGGTCCAGGTCAGGGGACGATCCCGGAGCCAGCTTAACAGATCCTCACCCATGACCTGCTGCAATCTCTCTGCAATCTCGACCGCCGGTTCGCCTAAAATGGCCTCGGCCACGCCGGTGATGCCAAACGAGGCGAGCGTTTGAACACCTCCGTTTTGCAACCACAGGCGGCTGACCCGTTTTGGATCGTCAACAAAGCGCAACAGCATCTCTTCGTGATTGCCCAGCAGGCAGGTGACCCGCCCGCCCGAAGCTTCGCTGAGATGCCGCAGCTGATGCAAGACCTGAGCGCTGTAGGCACCGCGGTCAATATAGTCGCCCACGAAAACCCAGGGGCAACTGTCGTCCAACCGGGGCAGCAAATCCTGCAACAAATCCAGCCGTCCGTGTATGTCACCAATGGCGACAAAGGGCTGGTCCGGTGCTATTTCGGGCATGGCGGGCGCCGACGCTTGCGCGTCGCGCTGACGAAACAGCCCTTTGATCCAATCCCTAATCATCACACGCCTTCCCTACCCCGGCCCGCCCTTGGCGACAATCGGCAATTCCCGGTGGCGTTTCGGCGTGCACCTAATCGACCAGCTTGGCCGAATAGCCGCAAAATGGGAAAATCTGCTTGACCTTGCGCTGGGGAAAGTATCCCTGATGCGCAGAGTTTTATTGTGTTCGAGGGTTTCATGAAACGTGTTTTGATCACCGGTACCGCAGGGTTCATTGGCTTCCATCTGGCAAAGCTGCTGCTGTCAGAAGGGTTCCGGGTGCATGGCTATGACGGGATGACCGACTACTACGACGTCACCCTGAAACAGCGCCGCCACCAGATGCTGATGCAAACCCCCGGTTTCACCGCGACCGAGGCGATGCTGGAAGATCACGAACAGCTGATGAAAGTTGCCGACGACTTTCAGCCCGATATTATCGTTCACCTCGCCGCACAAGCCGGGGTCCGTTACAGCCTGGAGGAGCCACGCAGCTATATTAACTCCAACGTTGTAGGTACATTCAACGTGATGGAGGCCGCGCGCATCCACCAGGTCGATCATCTTCTGATGGCTTCGACTTCATCGGTTTACGGTGCCAACGAAGAGATGCCGTTTACCGAGGTCGAAAAGGCCGATACCCAGCTGACCATCTACTCGGCCACCAAAAAGGCCAATGAGGCGATGGGCCATTCCTATGCGCATCTGTGGGACCTGCCGACAACGATGTTCCGGTTCTTCACTGTCTATGGCACTTGGGGACGGCCTGATCTGGCGCTCTATAAGTTCGTGGACGCGATTCTGGATGACCGTCCGATCGACATCTATAACCACGGCGACATGTATCGTGATTTCACAAACGTGGACGATCTGGTTCGGGGCATCCGATTGTTGATCGATGTGCCGCCCGTGCGGCCCGAAAGCGCCGATCAGATTGAAGAGGGGGACAGCCTGTCCCCGGTTGCGCCCTATCGCGTCGTCAATATCGGCAATGGCGACAAGGTGCGCCTGATGGATTTCGTCGAAGCCATTGAAGAAGCGATAGGCAAAGAGGCCATCCGAAACTATATGCCTATGCAGATGGGCGATGTCCCCGCCACATGGGCCAATACCGATCTGCTGCAACGGCTGACTGGTTACCGTCCGCAAACCGATTTCAAAGACGGGATCGCCCGGTTTGTCGCGTGGTTCCGGGACTATCACGGCAAATAGAGACTGAGACCTGGATGCTGCAAACGAACCCCGATGCCCGCAAGATCGCTGTCATTGGATTGGGCTATGTGGGCCTGCCTTTGGCGGTGGCCTTTGGCAAGATCAGCCCGGTCATCGGGTTCGACATCAACCCGGACCGCATCGACGCGCTGCGCGCTGGTCACGATGCCACGCAAGAGGTTGAGCCCGAAGATTTGACCGCAGCCGCCGGTCTGACCTTCACCACAGATGTCGCAGATCTTGCGGACTGTGACACCTATATTGTCACCGTTCCTACTCCGATCACAGCGGGCAAGCAGCCGGATCTGTCACCCCTGCTCGCGGCGTCGGAATCCATGGGCGGAGTCCTGAAACCCGGCGATCTGGTGATCTATGAATCAACAGTCTATCCCGGCGCGACCGAGGAAGATTGCGTCCCAGTGCTGGAACGTATGTCCGGCCTGCGCTTCAACACGGATTTCTTTGCGGGCTACAGCCCGGAACGCATCAACCCCGGCGACAAGACCCATCGGATCGCGGATATCTGCAAGGTGACATCGGGCTCGACCCCCGAAGTGGCTGATCTGGTCGATGCGCTGTATGCCCGGATCATCACCGCCGGAACCCACAAGGCCGAAAGCATCCGCGTGGCCGAGGCTGCAAAGGTGATCGAAAACACCCAACGCGATCTGAACATTGCGCTGGTGAATGAGCTGGCGATGATCTTCGGCCGGATGGGTATTGATACCGACGCCGTCCTGCGCGCCGCAGGCACCAAATGGAACTTCCTGCCCTTCCGCCCCGGTCTGGTCGGCGGCCACTGTATCGGCGTTGATCCGTATTACCTGACCCACAAGGCCGAGGCCGTTGGCCATCATCCTCAGATCATCCTGGCCGGGCGGCGGCTGAACGATCGGATGGGCAGCTACGTGGTATCTCAACTGGTCAAACGCATGACGCGCAACGGCATCAACGTCGGCGCGTCCCGCGTTCTGGTCATGGGGCTGACCTTCAAGGAAAACTGCCCCGATCTGCGCAACACACGCGTGGTCGACATCATTGAGGAATTACAGAGCTATGGCATCAGCGTTGATGTCCACGATCCCCATGCCGACCCCGCCGCAGCGGAAGCTGAATACAGCCTCTCGCTTTTAAGTTCCCCTCGGGACGGAACTTACGACGCGGTCATTTTGGCCGTGGCGCATCAGGAATACAAAGACGCTGATCCGTCAACATTCCGATCTTACGGTAAATCCAACAGCGTGGTGTTCGACATCAAGTCCTGCCTGCCAAGGGACGCGAGTGACTTGAGGCTCTGACGCGGTCTGAATCCAACAAAAAAAGCCGACGCATGATGCGTCGGCTTTTTTTGTCTCTTACCCGCCGAAATCATCGAGCATGATGTCTTCGCGGTCCACACCCAGATCCAGCAGCATGTTGATGACCGACTGGTTCATGATTGGCGGTCCACACATATAGAACTCGCAATCTTCAGGCGCGGGGTGGTTCTTGAGGTACTCCTCGAACAGGACGTTATGAATAAAGCCAGTATAGCCTTTCCAATCATCCTCGGGCTGCGCGTCTGACAGCGCCACATGCCATTCGAAGTTGTCGAATTCTTCGGCCAGTTGGTCGAAATCCTCGACAAAGAACATCTCTTTCTTCGACCGCGCACCATACCAAAAGCTGATTTTGCGATCGCGGTTTTCCAGACGCTTGAGTTGGTCAAAGATATGGCTGCGCATGGGGGCCATGCCCGCGCCACCGCCGATGAAGACCATCTCTTTTTGGGTATCGCGGGCAAAGAACTCACCAAACGGACCCGAGATCGTCACCTTATCACCCGGTTTCAGGTTGAAGATATAGGACGACATCTGACCCGCCGGTATACCCTCTGAACCCGGAGGCGGCGAGGCAACCCGGACGTTCAGCATGATCATGCCTTTTTCATCCGGGTAGTTGGCCATTGAATAGGCGCGTTCGATTGGTTCGTTCACAACCGACTCATATTGCCACAGATTGAAGCGATCCCAATCTTCGCGGTATTCATCCTCTACGTCGAAATCGGTGTATTTCAACTGGTGCGCAGGCGCTTCGATCTGGATATAGCCACCCGCGCGGAAGTTCACATCCTCGCCTTCGGGCAGGTCCAGAGTCAGGGCCTTGATGAAGGTCGCCACGTTCTCGTTCGAACGCACGGTGCATTCCCATTTCTTGACGCCAAAGACTTCTTCGGGGACTTCGATATCCATGTCCTGCTTGACCGCAACCTGACAGGACAGGCGATCACCGCATGCAGCCTCGCGTTTGGTGATATGGCTTTCTTCGGTCGGCAGGATCGAGCCGCCACCGGAATGCACCTTCACCCGGCACTGGGCGCAGGTGCCACCACCGCCACAGGCCGACGGGACGAACAGCTTTTCAGCCGCCAGGGTTTGCAGCAGCTTGCCACCCGCCGGGACCGATACGGTTTTCTCACCGTTGATGGTGATGTTCACGTTGCCTGTGGACACCAGTTTAGACCGGGCCGCCATGATGATGGCCACCAGACCAAGAACGATCAGGGTAAATAGAACGACGCCTAAGCCAAAGGTTTCCATCCGCCCCTCCTTACAGTTTCACGCCCGAGAAGGACATGAAGGCCATCGCCATCAGCCCTGCGGTGATGAAGGTGATACCCAGACCCTGCAGACCATCGGGGATGTCCGAGTATTTCAGCTTTTCGCGAACGCCCGCCATCGCGGTAATCGCCAGCGCCCAGCCAAATCCCGAAGACAGGCCATAGGTGGTCGCCTCGGCAAAGTTGTAATCCCGTTCCACCATGAACAGCGACCCACCCAGGATCGCGCAGTTCACCGTGATCAGTGGCAGGAAAATCCCAAGCGCGTTGTAGAGCGGCGGGAAATACTTGTCCAAAACCATCTCAAGGATCTGAACCATGGCCGCAATCACGCCGATATAAGAGATCAGGCCAAGGAAGGTCAGGTCCACATCCGGGAACCCGGCCCAGGCCAGCGCGCCCGGTTTCAGCAGGTAATTCAGCAGCAGGTTGTTGGCAGGCACGGTGATCGCCTGCACAACCATGACCGAGATCCCAAGACCCAGCGCGGTCGAGATTTTCTTCGACACGGCGATGAAGGTACACATCCCCAGAAAGAAGCTGAGCGCGAGGTTTTCGACAAAGATGGCCTTTACGGCCAGTGAGATCAGACCTTCCATCAGTGGGCCTCTACCTGCTGAATTTTGTATTCACGCTCTTCCACCTGGTTCGGCTTCCATGTGCGGAAGGCCCAGATGATCAGACCGATGATGAAGAACGCCGAGGGCGGCAGTAGCAACATGCCGTTGGGCACGTACCAGCCGCCGTTGTTAACGGTCTCCAGAATGGTGACACCGAACAGCGACCCGGCACCGAACAGCTCACGAATGAAGCCGACCAGCAGCAGGATCAGGCCATAGCCCATGCCGTTGCCCATGCCGTCAATGAATGACGCCACCGGAGGGTTCTTCATCGCAAACGCCTCGGCGCGACCCATCACGATACAGTTGGTAATGATCAGACCGACAAAGACCGACAGGGTTTTCGAAATCTCGAACGCATAGGCCTTGAGTATCTGGTCCACCAGGATCACCAGCGAGGCGATGATCACCATCTGCACGATGATCCGAATCGAGCCGGGGATCTGGTTGCGCAGGCACGAGATGAAGAAGGACGAGAACGAGGTCACGAAGATAACCGCCAGCGCCATCACCATCGACACCTGCAGCGACGAGGTCACCGCTAGTGCCGAACAAATGCCCAGCACCTGAAGCGTGATTGGGTTGTTGTCGACAAGCGGGTCGACCAGCATCTCTTTCTTGGTCTGGGACATCAGAACTCTCCTGCTTGCAGTTTGGCCAGGAACGGAGCGTAGCCCGCGTCACCCATCCAGAATTTCACCAGGTTATCGACACCAACCGAGGTCAAAGTTGCACCCGCCAGCGCGTCGATATAGAAGTCGGGTCCGGCGGCCGGCTGGGATTTCGACACAGTGATTTGCAGATCACCATTGTCGTCTCGCAGCTTCTTGCCATTCCACAGAGCCTTCCAGCGCGGGTTGTCCACCTCGGCCCCAAGGCCGGGGGTCTCACCGTGCTGGTAGAATTGCAGGCCGTAGATATCGTTGCCGTTATTCTCCAAAGCGATGAAGCCATAGAGTGTGGACCAAAGGCCGTAGCCGTGCAGCGGAAGGATCACCTTGTCCAGACCACCCGCGTCGTCACGCAGCAGATAGATCACGCGGTATTTCGACTTGCGGCCAATGCCCGCTGGATCATCGTCCAGCGCGACGCTCAGCTCAGGATCGCTGGCAGCGGCAATGTCGTCGAAGGTGGCCGGGTCGAACTGGTCATCGACGAAATCACCGGTGGACAATTCCACAACATGCGGCTCGAACGCGGCAAAGGCTTCGGTCACGTCGATGCCAGGCTCAAAGACACCTGCCACCTGCAAAACGTTGACCTGCTTGTCCTTCAGACGGTTGGTCTCTTGCACCGGGCGCAGGCTGACGGCGGCGGCGGATACGACCATCGAGGCTACAAGGCAGACTGCGACCGCGATGAAAATCGTCTTGCCGACTGAGTCTGGCGAGGCCGCCAGAAACCGGGCAATCGCGCCTTTGGGTTCTTGAGGTTGCGGATCAGACATGGCGACGCGCCCTCCGTTTGATGTTGGCTTGCACGACGAAATAGTCGATCAGCGGAGCAAAGACGTTGCCGAACAGAATGGCCAGCATCATGCCTTCGGGGAAAGCCGGGTTGATGACGCGGATCATCACAACCATGATACCGATCAGCGCGCCATAGATGTAGCGACCCATGTTGGTGTGGCTGGCCGAAACCGGCTCGGTCACCATGAAAGCCAGACCAAAGGCATAGCCACCGATGACCACATGCCAGTACCAAGGCATCGCGAACATCGGGTTCGTGTCCGAACCGATCAGGTTCAGCAGCAATGTGAAGCCAATCGTACCTGCCAAGCAGCCAACAATCAGGCGGTAGTTGGCGATCCTAGTGGCCAGCAGGAAGGCCAGACCGATCATGCAGGCCAGCGTTGAGGTTTCCCCGAAGCTGCCCTGGATCGAACCGAAGAAGGCATTCCACCATGTGATGCCATCAGCCGCCAGCGCCTGAAAGCCCTGCGACGCGGAGACGGACAAAGCAGTCGCGCCCGAGAAGCCATCGACCGGCGTCCAGACCGTGTCACCGGACATACTGGCCGGATAAGCGAAATACAGGAACGCACGACCAACCAGAGCCGGGTTCAGGAAGTTCTTGCCGGTTCCGCCAAAGACTTCTTTCCCGATCACGACGCCGAAAATGATGCCCAGAGCCACCTGCCACAGAGGCGCGGTTGCGGGCATGATCAGCGTGTACAGCATTGAGGTGACAAGGAAACCTTCGTTGACCTCGTGGCCGCGCACGGTGGCAAAGATGACCTCGAAGATACCACCTGCGACAAGTGTCACGATGTAGATCGGTAGGAAATAGGTCAGCCCGTGCATCACATTGGCAAAGATGCTGCTGGGGTCCAGCGAGATGCCAAACATCTGCAGCAGGGCAATCCGCCATCCGGTGGCCGATTCAGGCCCCAACAGCGCAATGGCCGAGTTCGCCTGATAGCCGGTATTGTACATCCCCCACAGGATACAGGGGATCGTCGCAATCACGACGTAGGTCATGATCCGCTTCATGTCGATATACGACCGCGCATGCGGTGCGACAGTGGTGACAGTCTTCGGAGTGTAGATGAAGCTTTCAACCATCTCGTAGATGGGGAAATACTTCTCGTACTTGCCGCCCTTGGCAAAGTTCGGCTCGATCCGATCAAAGAAGCTGCGCAAACCCATGTGGCTCAGCCCTCCTTTTCAATCTTTGCAAGGCAGTCGCGCAGCGCCAGCCCATATTCATATTTTGCCGGACAGGCAAAGCCGACAAGGCCCAGATCCTCTTCGTCCAGCTCCAATGCGCCCAACGCCTGAGCGGTGTCGGTGTCCATCACCAAAAGCGCGCGCAACAGTTGCGTTGGCAGGTAGTCCTGCGGCATCAACCGCTCGAACACGCCGGTGGGCACCATCGCTCGGCGACCCCCATTCAGGTTCGATGTCAGCGGAAACAGCTTTCTCGACAGGGCGGACCCAAGCACGGGCTGGACAGAATACTTCGACGGCATCGGACGAATCCATCCCAGCGGGATCTGATCGTGGTCTTCGCGAATGATCGACAGCTGCCGCGCGAACCGACCCAGGTAGGCGGTTGGCCCCTCGGCCTGTGTCCCCGAAAGGATCGAGCCCGAGATAATCCGGGGCGTGCCGTCGACATTGACCTCATCGCGGGTCAGATCATCAGTCGATGCACCCATGACCGTGCGGATCAGCCGCGGCTGCCGCGCACCTGGGCCGCACAGCGCGATGACAATATTCGGGTCCAGATGCCCGGTCTGCATCAGGCGACCGATGGCAATCACGTCCTGATACCCGACGGTCCAAACCTGTTTGTCACCCGCCAGCGGCTCAAGAAAGTGGATATGCGTACCGGCCAGACCTGAAGGGTGCGGGCCTGCGAAGGCAGCGGCTTCGACACCGGCTACATCCGCACCGGGGATACTGTCGCCGTCCTTGTGGCACAGATATGTCTTGCCCTCGGTCAGCTTTGCGATGGCCGCAAGACCCGTAGCAAAGGCATCCCCCGCATCTGCGATGATCGCTGCGGCATCGCCGGCCAATGGCTCGGATTCCATCGCGGTGACAAAGATGGCTGCCGGCTTGGTGCCCGGCGCGGGCATCTTAGAATAGGGTCGTGTTCGGAATGCCGTCCACAGACCAGCCGCGCATAGCTTCTCGGTCACACCCTCGGCAGTATCCGCATTGCCAACGCCTGAGAAATCGACACCAGCATCATTGGCGTCCGACACTTCGATCACCACGCTTTGCAGCACACGCCGCGCGCCGCGATTGATGGCGACGACCTTACCGGTCATCGGGGCTACCATCATCGCCTCGGGCGCATCCTTATGGCAGAACAACGGCGTGCCGCGTTGAACCGCATCGCCTTCCTGCACCAGCATACGCGGCTTGAGCGCCAGATAATCTGCGCCCAGTGCGGCCACGGTTTTGAATTCCGGCCCTGGATGGATTTCCTGCTCAGGTGCACCCTGAACCGGCAATTCCATCCCTTTTTTCAGTTTGAAAGTTTGCATGTCGCTACGGTCTTCCAAGCCTCTTTTCCTACGCCGACTATCTTGCCCGCTGGTTCAGGGACAAGATAGCGCGAACCACATCATTTCAGGGGGACGATTGCGCCAAATCCCCTCTGCAATCCGCCAGCGTTCCTTCGATCAGGGACCCTTTACGCGCGCGGGACGCGAAACGCAAACCTGTTACCGCCGAAAAACCGATAACCGCTTCACTTTCTGAACAGGCCGCCATCTGGGCCGCAATCTAGCACAAAAAAAGCGTATCGCGCCTGATTTGTATCCGGTGTAAGCAACCCGAATGAAAACACCCGGTTTGTTCGAAATCTTTCTGGCGGCCACACCTGGCCTTGAAGCACCGCTTTTTGACGAAGCGGTTGAGAAAAGATTCGCAAATGCGCACCGCGTGGCGGGCGGGGTCAGTTGCCGGGGTGATTGGTCCGAGGTCTGGCGCGCCAATCTGTGTCTGCGCGGCGCCAACAAGGTCCTGGTGCGCATCGGCAGTTTCCCAGCGGTTCATCTGGCGCAACTGGACAAGCGCGCGCGCAAGTTTCCCTGGTCCGAATTCTTGCGTCCCGACATTCCTGTGAAGGTTGAAGCAACCAGCCGCAAGTCACGCATCTATCACGCCGGTGCCGCGCGCCAGCGGATCGAGCGCGCGATCACCGAAACACTGGGCGCATCCCTATCCACGGATGCTGATCTGCGCGTGATGCTGCGGATCGAAAAAGATGTTTGCACACTGTCTCTGGACACATCCGGAGACCCCCTGCACAAGCGCGGGCACAAACCCGCAGTAGCCAAGGCACCGATGCGCGAAACCATGGCAGCGATGTTTCTGCGATCCTGCGGTTTTGACGGATCTGAACCGGTGCTGGACCCGATGTGCGGTTCGGGCACATTTGTGATCGAAGCGGCAGAAATCGCCCTTGGCCTGCAGCCCGGTCGATCCCGCCGGTTCGCATTCGAAGATCTGGCAGGCTTTGATGCCACCGCATTTGAAGCGCTGCGCCAGACCGGCCCGACCACCGAGACAACTCTGGCCTTTCACGGCTCGGACCGCAATGCCGGCGCAATTGAGGCCGCCAGCGCCAACGCGGCACAGGCAGGGGTCTCAGATGTCACTCAGTACGCCCAGCGCTCTGTCAGTGACATCAATCCCATCGGCGATCAGACCGGCCTTGTGATCGTGAACCCACCTTACGGTGCCCGTATCGGCGACGAAAAACGTCTGCGTGCGCTATACGGCAGCCTGGGCAAAACCCTGATTTCTCGCTTTCAGGGCTGGCGCGTCGGGATCGTCACCAGCAACCCCTCCCTTGCCCGTGCCACACGCCTGCCCGACCTGTCAGCCGGCCCCGTGGTCGATCATGGCGGCACCAAAGTGAAGCTCTACCAAACCGACCCCCTGACCTGAGCGCTAGATAAAAATGTGCAACGTCTCAGCGAGGATCATCACGTAGCGGCGCATAGTGCGGCTTAGCCGGACGGTAGCCGATCAATGGCACGCCCTCCAAGTCTTTGATCGTTATTCGTTCCTTCCCCTCAAGCTCATGACCTGAGGGAAACACGCACACCTCACGAGGATTGACAAAGAAGCTTGCAACAACACCTGCTGGTTCGTCAAAACGGTTGGTAAGCGCCACGCCTTGGAGCTGTCCATTGCGAACGGCGACACGGATTGGGAAGGCAACCTTGTTGCCGCTCACCACAAACTACACCTGATGGAACAACAACTTCTCAGGGGCGACGAGTCCGAGAAAGAGACTTGGAAAAGATATGATTGGGAGTTCCACCAAGCGATGATCGCGGCCTGCAAGTCCAAGAACCTTCTGTCTCTGCACTCGATCATCTACGACAAGTATCTGCGGTATCAGATGCTCGTCCTGACCTATCGCGGCGAAGAGGCCGTCAAGGAACACAAAGGTATGTTCGATGCCGCATTGATCAGAGACGCGGACATGGCTAAGAAGCTGTTGGAAGATCACATCCGAAATGGCCTCGCTCACACCCTAGAGGCTATGTAGGCTGCCGTCCTCGCTTAGTGCCGTGAAGTCATCAGTTTAAACCACAGCGAATTGCAAAAGAGCCTGTATCTTAACTGCAAAGTTCGTCAAATGGGCCTCAGAGTTTGCGACACATCCTTTCGCCCGGCTCAGAATCCCCCTTGCACCCCCACCCCACCGCGTATAGACCCGCGCCACGGTCGGAGTGTAGCTCAGCCTGGTAGAGCACTGTCTTCGGGAGGCAGGGGTCGGAGGTTCGAATCCTCTCACTCCGACCAATAAAAAACGTTCAAGATCATAATCTTGCCGTTTTGCTATGACCTCCTTTTAACGAAGCTCTTCGTGCCAGCTTGGCACGGAACACCGACAGAGGTCTGAGAAAATGTCATATTCGCAGCTTGATCCCGAAAGCGTTATGCTCGCTCATCAACCTGAATTTCGACTACGTAAGCGCCCCGAAAACCAAATCTGGGAAATCGTGTATGGGAACACCGCCTGCAAGGACCTACGGGTCCTGCGAGCCGCGCTTATGCGCGCCCGGAAGAACCGCTACACTGCTTAAGCCCACGGTCTATATCCTGACATAGAAAACGGGCGCATTGCGCCCGTTCAGAGTGTAACCGGTATTGTCTCAGCCCGGGCCCGCACCCGCCCGCGAATGCTCATCGGTCGGCACAAGGATGGGCCATGCGGCGGCGTTCAGGGCATCCCAGTGATCGGGGTCAACCTCGATCCCCTGCTCCAGCGCGTGATTATAATTGGCAGCAAACTGCGCGGTCGAGATTTCATGGCGCCGTAGCTCTGGATGTTCAACCTGACGTGTCACCGCGTCCGCCAGCAAGGTGGGCTGGTTGGTGCAGATGATCGTGGCAGTCGAGATCTCTTTGCTGTCATCGGCATTGTCGACCCGCCAATAATGCGGGAAGATTGCACCGCTTTCAAAGCTGGCCCCATGCGATCCGGCCCGATCCTTCCAATAGGCCGAGATATACACACCCTGTTGTGCAACCAGCGACAAGCTGCGCAGGATCAGCCCCGGATACCGGCAATTGGCCAATTCGACGATCGCAAAGCCGGTCTTGTTGGCTTTGGAGTGCATCAGGTAAGCGGCCAGTGAGCCATGTTCGCAGACGTCCGCGCCTCCGGCATCTAGAACGGCGATGTCGTCGTTTTCGAACACCAGCCGGGGGGTCGCGCCACCCTTGGGGGCCAGTGGCGGCAGCGTGACGCGGTCGAACCCGCCCAGACCTGCCATTTGCGACCATGCGACCAGTTGGGCTGCGTCCTCGTAATCTCCGATCTCGTACCCGGCCCCTTCATAAGCGCGGGACAGGGCGGCAATCATTTCGTTGCGGGATACTTTCATGCTGCAGCCTCCTCGATCTGCGGCTTCAGCGGCAGGAACCAGCTTTCATAAGTGTGGCCAATGTCATCGATCAGAGGCGCGCCCTGGTACATCGTGTTGCACACCCACAACTTTGAACGCGGGTCGAACTTGCTGACGCCAAAGAAGGCCAGTTTGCAGCGCAGCAAATCCATGGGACGCACGTCCCGGTCCGCAAGGTTGGCGCGTATTTCCGCGTATTTGTGTTTGCTCATGGTCTGGATGCGCCGGACAATGCTTTTGAGCGCCGGGCGACGCAGCAGGAAGTGGATTACATCGCTGTCAGGATGTTCCTCAAGGTCTTCCAACAGCACGTCATAGCACGCGCGGACACGGCGACCGATGGGCAGCGGCATCTGCTTTTCCACCCCGGGATCGGCACCGGCAAAACCCAAACGCGGTTCCAGCTTTTCTTCCGAGCGATACCAGAACGCGTCTGAATGTTCGGACTTCGAAAAGTCGATGACCAGCGCCCAGTCATAACGGTCTTCGATCAGGGCGCGCAGTTGGGCGGTGGTCATGTCCGGGTCGATGACAGGGTTCGGGATGACGGCAAAGCTGTCCTCCAGATCATTCACCAGTTCGGGATGGATTTCCAAACACAGCGCATGGATCAGTTCCTGTGTCTCAAGGCTCCAGGCAGCGCGGGCGTGATTGGACAAAACCGACCAGGTTTCCAGCGCCTCGCTTTGGACAAAAAGCCAATCGCGCACCTCGGCGAGCTCCGCGATCAGAACCCGATTGTGTTCGATCTGTTCCTCATCCCCGGTGCGGCTTTCGGCAAAATGCTGCTCGGCCCGGTCGATCAGGTCATGGAACAGTTTGATCCGCCAATCGGTGGGCGTCGCCTTGTGCAGAACCTGCGCCAGCGCGGTTTCACGCATTTCGATCCACTGGCTCAGCTACTCGCCGTGGTTCACCAGATATGGGGCCATGCCCAGACCGGTCGAATTACCAATGCCAAAGAACCGTTTCAGCCGGTCGTCCAGCGCAACAGCAGTTTCGGGCGCGCGGGCTTTGGCGATATGATCCACCTGATCCAGGCTGAACTGACGCAGCATATAGCAAATGAACATCTCGGGCGCGAAGGGGCGGTTGAAGTCGGCGAATTTGACCCGCACCTTGTTCCAATCGGCCATGCCAAGCTTGCCGCTGCCGTAAACCGCGGTGGTGCGATAAAGATAGCCCACATCAGCGATCCGCTCGGCATCGGGCTAACGCCCCGCGCACAATTCATCCAGCACATAGCTGAACAGGCGCGAACTGCGGTTGGCACGCGACAGGCTGAAAACGCGGGCATCGACGCGCCCGGCCTCTTGCTTGGGGACATTGCGGCGCATGTCTGCCAACCAGATGTCATCCACCTCGCCCTCGCACAGGGCCATGGTCAGATCCCAGGTCGTGGCAATCACGCGGTCATTGCGGTCTTCGTCAGACAGGTAGTTCGAAAACAGCACAAAGCTGAACACATCATTCGGCGTTTCGATGCGATAGATCGCGGTACCGTAACCGTCATTGTCCAGATCAAAGCACTGGCGGTCGATGGACCATTCCTCTTTCATGATCCGGCGCACCAATGTGCGCATAAAGCTGAGTGTCGACGAATGCAGCGACCCAAGCCGGGCAAGGTCCATGACCTCGGCCTCGGGGCGCATTCTGTCGGAGATTGCAGCAAGCATTTTGACCCTCCTACGTCTGAATTGCGTTGAGGGAATGTTTCGCTGGACTCCGGTTCTAAGTAAAATTTGAAGTTTTTGGGGATTTATTTGTGCTATTTATAAATCGTACCCAACCTGCACCGTATTGTTCGGAAACAGCGCTGAAATCTTGTGAGACTGCGTTTGAAGATATCTCAGAACCCCTTGCGCAGCCCCGGAAAAAGGGCGCGCGGCGGCACTTACAAGGCACAGGTCGCGATAGAGGTCAGGCTCGGTAAGCGTTCGGTACACCAAAGACGGGTTCAGATAATCCGGTGACGCCAGAGCAGGCAAAGCCGACACCGCCCCACCCTGTTCGACAATACCCACCAGCGCCGCAATGGTCAGGACGTTGAATTCGGGTTCAGTCACAGAGTCGGGCAGCCCGGTCACGCCAGCCGTTACCCGGCTGATCCCGGTGTCAGACGCCATCCCGACAAAGGACTGATTACTAACGTCAGCCCATGTCAGTCGATCCTTGCGCCGGGCCAACGGGTGATCCGCCCGGCAGATCAAGCCCATCCGATCCCGGATAAAGGGTGCGTATTGCAGCGCGTTCGAACCCGACCAGTTGTTGACGATGCCAAAATCCGCTGTCCCGCTCTGAACCTGCGCTTCGACCCCGCGCCCGTTGTCGTCCTGAATGTGAATGGTCACATCAGGCGCGATGATCGCGTAGTCCCGGATCATCTGCGGCAGTATCCGGATTGCCACCGATGGCAACGCGGCGATCCGAACCCGGTTGCGCTGTTTTCTGGCGCTGGACCGCGCCGACAGAATGGCCGCATCCAGATCGTTCAGAATGGTTTCGGCCTTGTGCAGAAACTCTTCCCCCTGCCTTGTCAGAGAAACAGAGCGTGTGGTGCGTTGCAGCAGCGCCGCCTCAACGTTTTCTTCAAATTGCTGAACGCTGAGAGTCTGCGCAGGCTGCGATAGGGCCGACTCTTCCGCCGCCTTGCTGAACGACCCACATTTCGCCACCTGAACGAAGGCACGAAGCTGCTTAAACGTAACATTCTTTGACACTGGCCCGGACATAAGCAGTGTCTAAACGAGTTCCGCAGCGGGTGCCCGCGAAATCGTCGTTGCTCGTGGATTTTTGAAAAACACCAGAACATGCTGAGTTGAGGCACCGCTGCCCCGTTTGGCTGAATAGCAGGCGTCAGATGTCAAACCAATGTGAGGGGAGGCGCTACCCGATTACCTCGACCTAGTCTCAGATAGGGCTAGGCGACACAACTCTAGTTGGATGTGTCGCAAACTCCGACGCCCAGTTGATGAACATGCGTGATCTGACGCTTGTTGCCCTCGAATATTTTTTGAACAGGTTTCAACATGATCTCATTGAAAGGCTGCCACTTCCCCAAAGATGAAGTTTTCTACGCGTGTACTTCTATCTGCGGTACACGGTGTCCTATCGTGACTTGGAAGAGATCATGGCTGAGCGCGGCGTGCAGGTGGATCATGCCACTCTCAACAGGTGGGTTGTAAAGCATTCACCGGTGATCGCAGCGAGAGCGCAATCAAAGAAACGCTGAGCTCCTGGCGCATGAGCGAGACATGTGTACGTGTTCGCGGCAAATGGATGACTACACCGATTTGAAAGCCGAAAGGGAAACTACTCTCAAAATTTATCCTTGTAAATCTTCCATTGAATGGAATAAATGCAGGGTATGATTGAGCGCAGTGACAAAAAATCAGTTGAAGAATCTCTGGAGAACCAGGCGGGCGTAGTCCTGCTTGGGCCGCGGCAAGTTGGGAAGACAACGCTCGCACAGGATATCGCTGAAAGCCGTGATGCTGTCTATCTTGATATGGAGAGATCTGCTGATCGACAGGTACTCGAAGAGCCCGACCTTTATCTCGATGAACAGGTTGGCCGCCTGGTGGTGATTGATGAGGTTCAACTTATGCCGGACCTGTTCAAGGCCTTGCGTGGTCAAATTGACCGGCGGCGAAGGCAAGGGCATCGGGCTGGTCAATTCCTGTTGCTCGGGTCGGCCTCGAACACGCTTCTGCACCAAAGCGCAGAGTCCCTGGCGGGACGTGTCAGTTACCACGAGCTGACGCCTTTCACCTTGTCGGAAACCGGAGCCGGCGCGCTCTCCGCACTCTGGCTGCGGGGTGGGTTTCCAGACAGCTTCCTGGCAAAGAACGACCGGACCAGCCTGGCGTGGCGCGAGAATTTCATCCGCACCTATCTGGAACGCGATGTTCCGGCTTTCGGGTTGCGCATTCCGGCAGAGACATTGCGTCGGTTCTGGACAATGCTCGCCCATGAGCAAGGCGGGTTACTCAACGCGGCAAAACTCGCTGGAAACCTGGGAGTCTCCGGCCAGAGCGTTGCGCGTTATCTTGACTTGCTGGTTGACCTGATGCTGGTGCGTCGCCTACCGCCCTGGCATTCCAATGCCGGGAAGCGTCTGGTCAAGTCTCCCAAAGTTTATATACGCGATTCTGGTCTAGCCCATGCGCTTCTTGGGATCGAAACACAGGAAGACCTGCTGGGGCATCCAGTTGTCGGTGGCAGTTGGGAAGGATTCTGTATTGAAAACCTGATTGCTTCGGCACCGCGCGGAACAGAAGCAAGCTTCTATCGCTCTTCAGCGGGGGCTGAGGTGGATCTGATGTTGAAACTTCCCCGCGGCGCCCTCTGGGCCATTGAGATCAAGCGGACGACATCGGCGAAAGTAACGCGTGGGTTTCACATCGCGACAGAAGAACTGGACGTCTCGGAACGTATCCTTGTCTATGCAGACGACAGAGAGGTTCCGGGGCAAGGAGGCGTCAGGGCGATGCCCCTCATAAACGCTATGGAACGGCTGGCCTCTGCATAGACCTGAGAGGGGCAGGGCCTGCGATAGCGTGCCTGAACCTGGACGCGGGCGGATTTCGGGTGGGATGCAGCGAACGATCAATATGTCTGTCCCGAAGGTCACGCCCTGAAACAGGTCCGCCGAAACTATTCCGACCCAAACCGAGGGCCAACCGGTAAGGGCGAGTTGGGTAAATGGCTCGATCAAGAGGATCCCCAACCCGTCCGTTTGCAAATTCCGAACCGATTCAATGAGGCGTTCAATAACAACTGGGGCCAATCCCGGTGACATTTCGTTGATCGGCAAATGGCTCAGGGCGCTGATGCGTTCGTGGACTGGTTGCGGGTTGAAGCGGCATCCAGCAACCAATCTGAGAACAATGTCGCCGGTTCCGAAACCGCTGCGCGATCCGGCCTGACGATGAAGTAGCCATAGTCCGACAGCGCGATATCTGACAGCGGATGAAGCTTGCCTGCCGCCAACTCATCGCCCACCAGATCATCCATCAATGCGATCCCTTGACCGTTGATCACCGCCTGAACCCGCACATTGGGATCGGGCACGATCAGCACGTCGCACCGCGCTTGCGGCGGCAGGCCCGCAAGCTCCAACCATTCAGACCAGGCGTTGCTGTCTTCGCGATCGCGCAGCAGTGTCAGTTCTGTGACTGCCTCCCTGATCCCCAGCCGTTCCACCCGGCCCGCAACATCGGCGTTGCCAACCGGAAAGGGCGGCATCGGCATGAATGGTGTCACGGTGCCATCGTTCCAATTCCCGTTGCCCCACCTGATTGCAAGATCCACATCCTGCATCTCGACTTGTGAGAACTCGATCATCGGCTGAATGCGAAGCTGCACGTCCGGGTGTGTTTGCATGAAGGTCATCAGGCGTGGCGACAACCAGCGCGCCGCGAAATAGGTCGAAACGCCAACTGTCAGAGAGCGGGTCGAGGCCCCCTTTAACGCCTGAATTTCAGCTTCGATCTCGTCGTATCGCGTCTGGCAGATCGCCAACAGTTTCAGACCTTCTCCGGTCAAAGTGACGCCGCGCGTTGTGCGCTGGAAGAGGTTCAACCCCAGATCGGCCTCAAGCGTCTTGATCTGATAGCTGATCGCGCCCTTTGTCATATTGAGCGCCTCCGCCGCCGTCGAAAAGCTGGAATAGCGAGCGATCTCGGCGAAAAGCCTCAGCAGATCATGGTGATGAAAACGGGCAGACATAATTTAGCGTATAATTTATTTATACGCAGAGAACAGAATTTTTCGATTTCCAATTATATTTTTATGAACATCATCTACGTTCAGAGCCAAAAGAAGAGAGATGGCGTTGGAGCCTTTGAACGCAACTGCAGGTATGTCAGCACCTCAGGGTCGCCGCAGCAGCGCGCGCCGTGGCCGTCTGTCTCGTCACAACGCACGTTGCGAGAGCACGCCGTTCACCGGCCGCAAGATACCTGCATACGATTTGCTGGATGAAACGGCATTGGCCCGCATCGAAGATCAGGCCGACTGGATATTGGACAAGATCGGTGTCGAATTCCGTGGGGACCAAACGGCGCTGGATCTCTTCGCCCAGGCGGGCGCGCGGGTTGACGGTGAACGTGTAAGGTTTGAACCGGGTCACGCCCGCGCGCTGTGCGCCACGGCCCCAAGCGAATTTCAGCTACATGCCCGCGACCCGGCCAAAACCGTAACGCTTGGCGGCGACAACGTTGTGTTGATGCCGGGATATGGCTCGCCTTTTGTCAGCGATCTGGCAAAGGGTCGACGCTATGCGACACTGGAGGATTTCCGCAATTTTGTGAAACTGGCCTATCTTGCGCCCGCCATGCACCATTCCGGCGGCACCGTGGTCGAGCCGACAGATATCCCGGTCAACAAGCGCCATCTCGACATGATGCTGGCGCATCTGACCCTCTCGACCAAGCCTTTCATGGGCTCTGTCACGGCACCCTCACGCGCGCGGGACAGTATCGAGATGGCACGCATCGTCTTTGGCCGTAACGTCATGGACCGGCACGCGGTGATGCAGGCCAACATCAACGTCAACTCACCGCTGATCTATGATGACACCATGTCCTCAGCTCTGCGCATCTATGCAGAGGCGGGCCAGTGTGTCTGTGTCTCTCCCGCGATTTTCGCCGGCGCCATGGGGCCACTTTCTCCGGCTGCGGTGGCGGCACAAACGCTAGCCGAAGCCATGTTGGGCATCGCGTTGGCGCAATTGGTGCGGCCTGGTTGTCCGGTGGTTTTCGGGTCATTCCACTCCAGCATGAACCTGCGGACAGGCGCCCTGACCTTTGGATCGCCCGAGGCGAACATGACCACTATGGCCCTGACTCAAATGGGCCGGAGGCTTGGCGTGCCGGTGCGCTCTGGCGGAGGGCAGATCACCGCGTCCAACGCCCCGGACGGACAAGCCATGCAGGACAGCACCGACGCGATGTGGTCCACGCTGCTATCAGGTGCGCATCAGGTCTGGCATGCAGCAGGCTGGCTCGAAGGTGGGCTTGTGATGTCCTATGAGAAGTTCATCATGGATCTCGACCATTGCGGCGCGATGCTGAAACTTTTGCAGGGCTTCGATACCGATGACGAGGCATTTGGCCGGGATGCCTACTATGAGACGGGTCCAGGCGAAAATTTCCTGTCCACCAGTCACACCCTGCGCCACTACACGACGGCGAATTTTGAACCACAGATATCTGACGCCGGCCCATTCGAGACCTGGTCTGAAAATGGCGCACTTACCGCTGATCAGCGCGCCACCGCGCGGTGGCATCAGATGCTGAACGACTATCAACAACCCGACATGGAACCCGGCATTCAGGCAGCGCTTGAGGACTTCGTATCCGGGCGCAAGGCGCGGATGCCGGACGAATGGTACTAGAAAGGAACACCCATGACCGAAGAGCTTAGCCGCACATCCGCCCTTGCCTCACGCCACATCGCGCTCGGCTCGGGGCTGGAGGATTGGAACGGAATGGGCACTGCCTGGACCTACGACACCGATCCCAATGACGAACACGACGCGGTGCGCGAACGCGCGGGCATGTTCGATATGTCGCCTTTGAAAAAGGTATTCGTACGCGGGCTGGACGCGATGGCGGTTCTCGATCACCTAACAACGCGGGATCTGTCCAAGGTTACACCGGGCAAGGCAGCTTACCTGTGTGTTCTCACCGATCAGGGCGGCATCGCCGACGACGCGATCGTGTCGAACAACGGCGGTGACGAATGGATGATCGTGCATGGGTCTGGCGACACGATGGCGCTGCTGGAGGCTTCGGCGGAAGGGCGCGATGTTCAGGTGCAGTTCACCGATGATCTGCATGATCTGTCGGTGCAGGGACCTGCCTCGTTGGAGATTCTCAACGCGCACACGGATATCGACCTGGCCGATCTGGCCTATTTCGAACACGCACCAGCAGCGCTTTTCGGCCATCCTTGCCGGATTTCACGCACCGGATACTCCGGCGAACGTGGCTACGAGATCTTTGCCGATGGCGCGGTGATCGCCGACATCTGGGACAAGCTGGTCGAGGCAGGCGTCATGCCCTGTTCCTTCACCGCGCTCGACAAGGTGCGGATCGAGGCGGGCCTGCTGTTCTACGGCTACGACATGACCCAGGACAACACCCCGTGGGAGGTCGGCCTGAGCTTCACGGTGAGCAGTGCCAAGGGTGACTATCGCGGCAAATCGGCGGTCATGGCGGCGAAAGGCGCCGAGAAGGTCAACAACGTTTGCCTCGACATCGACCACCCGGACATGGTCGCAGGCGGAGAAACCCTGATGTTGGATGGTCAGGAGGTCGGCGTAATCAACAGCCCCTGCTATTCGCACCGGATGGGCAAATCGCTGGCGCTAGCGCATGTAGATCCTGACCTTTCGGCTGGAACAACGCTCATGGTGTCGGGCGACGGTCTGGAAACAACGGCCACAATCACTTCAAGCCCCGTCTATGATCCTCAGAAATCGCGGACGCATAGCTGACACGGTCTGCACATTCCCGCGACGGGCGACACTCTGATCGACCGTTGCATCACTGGAATTGATTTCGACTGAACAGCGAAGAGCAAATCCGCCAATCATGAATGACGCAGCAGCGGGCAAAATGGGCTCGTTGTGGTCACTTTCTAAGCCCTGAACGAAAGGGGGTTTTCGCGACCCCACGCCCACTTTTGATGCGCTGGCCCAGGACATCAAATTCAATTCCAGGCGCTTGTTCATGGATGAGACAACGCATCCAATCATGGTTCAGGGTAACGGAAAGACAAAAACCTGCTGCGCCTGTATGCGCTTTACCGTGATGATCGCCCTTTTGGAGGAAATCTACCTCCCGTCGTGGTCTACTCGCATCGCGCTGGACGTGGGATGGAACACATCCACGAAATACTGGCAGGTGTTTCCGCGGTCGCACAAACAGATGCCTACAGCGGGTATGGGATGCAAACCATCCAATGGACGGTTTGCATCGTATCACTTACCCATCAGACCCTGATCAATCGTAACCACCGACCAGGCCAAATGTGTCAAAGTCTGTGTGCAGCGTGTTAGAAGCCAGCGTCAGCGCTTCTCCGTGCCGTTGGATCAGTTCCGCCCGACGGGCCTGATCGCGGGTTGACTCAATAGCACCCCAGATCGCCGCCAGTGTTTCAGCCGCGTCGCGCAGGCGGATCAGAGTATCCGCATCTGCTGCTGCCGACGCAATCACAGAGGCGGATACTTTGCCGACCCCGGCGACAGTATGGGCGCCGCCGCTGGTATAGCCCTTGGGGATATCACCCTTGCAGTTGATGACTTTGCGATAGCGAATGGCCGACAGGATCTGATCGACCGCCTGCTTCGCCCCTTCAACGCGCGAGGTATGCTCGGTATCCGCCGCCGCATGGGGCAGCAGCTCCAATCGGCCCGGATAGGCGTCGATCAGCGGACGGTAAGGCACCATCGGACCAAACAGGCTGCCATCTTCTGCGATGAACAGATCGGCATCGATAGCGGCATAGGACACTTTGCCCGAAGCCATCGCATCGTTCAGCGCGTCTGCATCGACAACCTCGCCACGGTCGTAGTTGACCAGTATTGCGCCGTCATTCAGGGCATTCAGAACCGACGCGCCAACAAGCCCCGCATTGGCAAAGACACCATCCGCACCCTTGGCACCAAGACCGGTATGGGGCGACAACACATCCGCGCCTGCGGCGGCCTCTTCCGGAGTTGCGGCGTAGATGAAACCTTCGCTTTCAATCCACTGACGGTGCCGCGCGCGCGCATATATGGCGACGGTCATGCCGAAGGCTTTGCCCAGCTTGGCCACTTCGCGGCCGATATTGCCGTAGCCGATCACGCCCAGTCTTTTGCCTTCCAGCTTTTCGGTCGGGTAATCGCGCAGGTGCTTGCCGGTGTCAAAGTCGCCGTCAACGACACGCTTGTGCATCTCGTCAACCTTCAGATCGGGCAGAACACGCAGCAGAGCCTTCATCGCGGTCTGTGCCGTCGCGCGGCTGTTGAAGCTGGGGGTGTTCATCAGCGGGGCAGAACCGCCGGTACCATCCCCGCCGCCCCAGCAGGCACAGGCCATATTGCCGGTTCCAGCACCGATACGCACGCCCCCTTCAGGGAAGGTTGCATTCTCGGGAAAGAAGGTCGCCGCCGCGATGACCGCATCATATTGATTGCCGCAGCACGCTGCCGACAGTTCCTCATGTGTGGACAGGTCTGGCAGGTAAAAGAAATGCTGGCCAGCAGGCAAATCGGACCCATCCCAGCCGCCATAGGTGAAGGTTGCGCCCTGCTCCTCAACATAGGCCTTGACCGCCGAGGCATCCGGCTGCCCGTCGGCACCAAATTTCAGGCCAACCAGATCCGCCACCAGAATGCGATAGGCGCGGTTCGGATCGTCCTGGCGCAGATCCGCACCACCTGTTGTCGAGGCGTCGAAGGTGATGCCTTGCGCCGCCAGCTCCTCTTCCAGCACCACGACCTTGGCACGGTGATAGGCATAAGAGATGTTGTCCAGCAGTCGCACGATATCCTCGGGCTCACGAATGCCACCGATCCAGGCGCGATAGTCGCCAGGTGTGCCGGGGAAGGCATTTACGTAGCGGGCTGCGTCCAGGCCTGGTTCATAGTCGCCATTTGGATGGGTCAACCCCTCGTAGCCCAACAGTTGTTTCGACCGCGCGATGATGCGTGCGTGGATGGCGGGATCGATGATGCCCGGATCATTCACCGCCAGCAAGGTCACCGCCGCACCGCGTTTCTGTGCATCGCCAACACCGGCAACCAGCAGGTCCTGACCGGCGAGCCACGTATCAATCTGCGCGCGGTTGGCGGCAGAGCGCTGGTTCATCACATCAACCGAGCCAAACATCTTTTCGACGCGCAGCAGACCATAGGTCGTTTCAGCAAAAGCCAGCGACGAGAATGTGTTGATCACTCCGCCAGTCATCTTGTCCGCCGCGGCGTCATAGAACGGGCCAAGACCCACTGTCTTTTCACCGGTCAGCGGCTTTTTGGCATCGGTCGGAACAACCAGTTTCAACTGGCGCGCAATCGCCCAGGCCGGGTTCTTCTGGTTGTCTTCGATCAGCTGCATCGCTGCTGGGGTGAACGATGCCAGGAAGTAACCCGAAATCCCACCGATTGCTTTCTGGAACGGGGTGAAAATGTTGCATTTGGCCATGAAGGCCTCGACCACGTTCTGCGGCCAGGGCATCCCGCCCAGCATTGAAGTTGCATCAATCATTGCATGCCGGTTCGCCGGATCGCGGTCCAACCATTCCAGAAGCGAGGTGACTTCTTCTGTTGTATATGTGGTCGCCCCTGTGGTTTCGTGCCCAACGCCGACAAAAAGGGTGATGCCCATGGCCTCCAGCTCGTCCGCTGACGGGATCGTGCCTTCGGCGCCCGCGAAGACGACCTTGTCTTCGTGCCCGTTGGCGGCAAATCGCTGCAATTCCAGGATCTGTGTGCCCCAGCTTTGGCGAAAGAACCCGCCCTTGGTGGCTTCGTCCGATTCCGGACGCGGGGTGTCGACGAACAGTTTCTGACCATCCAGATTCGGGTTCATCAGATGCATGATCGCGACGGTGAAGCCGCTATGGCCGCCGCCAAGGCCCACAGCCATAGGGTTTGTTTTGGGGAAACCAAAATACCGATGGATATGGAACATCATGTCCCGCAGGATTGCGTCCGCCGGATAGCCGCGGTGCATCGAACGGCCGATTTCTGCGGTTGTGAACGGCCCAAGATCGTCGCCGGTGTCGTCAAGCTTGCGATAGGTGGCTTCCAACCAACGGTCAAAGTCGAAACGGTTTTTGCGCCCTTCAGCCTCATCCTGAATCACGTCAGTGATAGGCCCGACGCCGAAGAACGGGTTGATCGTCCGAGGCGGAGGTCCGCTCTGTGTCGCTTCGATGGAGATTTTGCGCTGCGCTTCAAGTTCGCTCATGGTCTATCCGGCTCATTTCAACTTCATCCGATTTGCGCGCATCGTACACTCTTGTTCACTATGGGAAACATCAAATTGCGAAGTTTTGGCGCCGCCAAACGGCAAATTCCAGTAAAATACGCTTACAACATGCAGATTTTCTAGGCTCAGTTATTAGGACAGGCGCGACATCACAAAGGTGCCTGGTTAGTTGGCCATACAGGCATATGGACACGTGAGCATGTAAGATCGTCCAGTCCGGCGACAAATGCACAGGCCAGGTTCTGTTGCAAAGCTTATTGAAGTTCAGAATATTACATCTGGCCAGTAATGTTAAACGACCAGATCTTTGAATTGTTGAAAGGGACGGTTTCCTGGTGTGAATTGACTTTTGCGGATCATGTTAACCAGTTCGATACCGGCTAGGGCAAATGCAGCTGAATCGAAAGCCTTGAAACCCAATATAGGCCTGATCCGGCGCTTGATGAATCGATGGTCTTGTTCAATGATGTTATTGAGGTATTTCCGCCTCACCATCTCGATTGGTACTGGGCAGCCAAAGCCCTTCAGCATCTTGTTTATGGCTTTGATACCAGCTGTGTTGGCCCCGCTTTTGTCGATGACAATCTTCCGTGGCAAACCGTTCACCTCAAGCGCACGAGCGAAGAACTTCGTCGCTGCAACTTTGTTCCTGCGTTTGGATAGCATGAAGTCCAGGGTTTTACCGTGTTTGTCGATGGCGCTTCAGTTCTTTCAATTGCACCGTGCCCATTCCACCATACTTCTTCCAGCGGTAATAGGTTTGTTCAGTCACACCAATCTGTCTGATCGTATCAAGACGCGGTATTCCTTGTCCCGTCAGAACCTCAACTTACCGCGACTTCGTGACAATCTCTTCTGGCTTCGGTCGCTTGTTTGTCATGGGTTTCCTCCGTTTTCCTAAACATAGCGGAGGACCTCTTCAGTGGGGGAAAACCAAAACCAGATCTCAATTCCGTCACATCGGACGCGGGCGCATACTGGCCTCTAGAGTAGACTTTAGGTTCTGCGTATCGATTGGCTTATAGAGTAAGGGCAGGTTCGCCTCTTTACACAACTCCGTCAGTTCAGCTGATCGATTGGCTGAAACAATACAGGCTGGTAACTTCCCGAATCTTCCAGTCAACGCCATGACGGCGTCAGTTCCTGTTTTCCCGCCACTCAGTTGAAAATCAGCGACGATCACATCAGGCGAAATATCAATTTCTTGCAGTAGCTCGAGCGCCTGGCTCTCGCTCTCACATTCCAGAACATGTAGTCCCCAAGCTTCCATCGTCATGCTCAAGGCGCCACGCAAACTTTCGTCGTTTTCAATCAGCAATGCGATTTTCGAGGCAAGAACACTGGAACCCGGTTTACTGGCATCCGTCGGGCTTTGTTGCTGCGGAGCCATGAGTTCGGCTGACGGTACACCGATCGAAAAACCAGTTCCGCGGCCAAGTTCCGAACGAAGATGAATGGGATGTTTCAGCAATTCGCAGGCGCGTTCGACAATTGCCAACCCCAAGCCCATCCCTTCGGCTGCGCTGGCGTCAGAATTCAGACGCCGAAACTCTTGAAAAACAGAATCTTGATGATGGGACGCTATCCCGATACCGGTATCCCAGACTTCGATCAAAAAGCCGTCCCCGCGCCGCCGCACACCCACCAGCACTTTACCCGTTTCAGTGTAGCGGATCGCATTCGACAACAAGTTTTGCAGAATCCGGCGCAGATATGTGGCGTCACTTCTGACCAATGCATTGGTTGCGACGAACCGCAAGTCTAGCCCTTTGGCCTGGGCCACAGGTCCAAATGCGTCTTCCATCTGCAAGAAAAGTTCTTTGATCGAAACGGTCGACATGTGCACTGATACGCGCCCTGAATCCAGCTTGGAAATATCAAGCAAGGCTTCAAGAATGTGCTCGACGCTGTTTAGCGCGCTTTCGGCTTTTGCAGCGACAATGCCAGCTTCGGATCTGCCTAATCCGCCGCCCAATGCTGCGACATAGAGCTTCGCAGCCGACAACGGTTGCAGCAGATCGTGACTGGCTGCAGCAACAAACCGGGATTTTGATGCATTCGCACGCTCTGCCTCGTTCAACGCATCTGCAAGCTCCATCGTGCGTGATGCCACACGTTGTTCCAGCAGTTCCTTGGCTTCGTACAATGCCTGTGCTGACTGGCGTTCGGCAGTCACATCGGTAAATGAAATCACAAAGCCCCGGTCAGGCATTTCCTGCGCAAACACAGCAAGAATCTTTGATCCGCCACTTTGCATCTGAAACTGCAACGGGGGCCGGTTGGTCGGATGATTGACCCAGGCGAGCAGGTCTGTGTCGGCAACGCCGCCTTCCAAGCTTATTGTCGTGCTGAGACGGTCAAACAGGGTTTTGAACTGCGCCCCCATCTGGAACTGAGAAATGGGAATGACCAGCAACTCGCTGGCGCGGTTGTTCCAGCCGACCAGTCTCAGCTTGTTGTCGAAAATACAGACACCCTGATCGATATGCTCCAATGTGGCACGGATCAGGCGCGCTTGATCGTCCAGTATGCGATCCCGTTCCTTCCGCTCAATCCGCATGATGTCCGTGACATCCGTTTGCAGAATAACGGTCCCACCGTCCGGTGTGCGGTGTTCAGATACCTGTGACCAGCGATTGCCACTTAGCCGAACGTTAAATACCACGTGCTCATCAGCGTGACGCGCCAACCTGCGCTGCGCCCATTCTTCGGTTGTTACTGTATCCGGCAGGGACAGGTACTTGGATCGGCTGACCAACTCGACATACTCGGTGAAACTTAAGCCTGGCAACAACCGATCCTGAATGTCTGGCATATGCAGTCCGAAACGGCTGTTACACAGGACCAGCTCTTCTTCGAGGTTGAACAACGCAAACCCTTCTTGCACGGTCTCGATCGCGTTGGTCAGGTTTGCCCGCGCGGCTTCGGTTTCCTGATTTGCCGTGGCCAGCCGGGCATTCGAGTCGTTGAGCAACTCCAGCGCCCGTTCCAAATCGTCCGTACGGGCGCGCACCTCCTGTTCCAGCATCGCCGCCCTTTGAAACTGTGCGTAGGCTGCACCGGACTCATCCGTAGACTCTTCAACCCGCCGCATAAGCGCCGCCACGATCTTCAGGAGCTTTTCGTTTTGGCGCGCCAGCGAGTCAGCAGGATTGGTGAGAGCCTCAATCATCGCCTACCCTTCGTCAGGGGGGTAGATCGCAACCCCGGTCAATGTTTGATTTACATGGATCGAGTTGAATTGCTCGCCATATGTAGAAAACCCAACCACGTGGTTCTCGCGCAGAACCCGAGAGATGGCCCCGGTCATTTGCTTCTCCTGCGCCTCAAGACGGCGCAAAATGCAATCACAGCCCAAAATAGTATCTGGCACTTGATCCTGCATCAGCAGTCCAATCTCTTCCTCAAGATGTTCCACCATATCTCTGGGTTCAGCCAAGGTTAGAACCAAACCCTCATCAATCGCGGAAAAGAACACCAGGTCACCGTTTTCGTCGACCCTTTGAATGGATCTTACATGATGCTGTCCACCGATCTGTACCACCACCGGATGGGCCGCAAAAGTAAACGTTGTCAGCTGTTCAGGATCTTTGCCAAGGATGCGAGCGTATTCTCGCGCGGCGGGTTCCGCGTTGATTTCCTGTACAATGCGCTTCACCGGGTCAGCCTTTGTTACGACCATGCGTTGGGCGCTGGGGACAAAATGATCAGTTTTGAAGACCTTGATCGGACAACGCGTGCGCAGCTGGCAAAGGACGGCCGCATTTTGCAACGCCTGCCCATCCGACAGCACATATGTGCTTTCAAAGCGCGTTCCGTCTCCGGCGGAGCCGCCGAACAGGGGCACCGGGCCCAGGCCAACGGCAAGCTCTGAGGTCAGCGCATCTTCCCTGGTGGACAGACCGTCGATCATCAGAAACGTGAACTCGTGCCTCCAATCCGGCGCGGCAGTCATCATCTGGTTTCGATTCCTGATCATCTCATCAATGATGTCCTCAGACGAAAAGTCATCAAGATCGGGAACTAATACAGTGCGAACTTCGAAATGACTCTGGGGAAATCCAATCGCGACAATCAGATCTTCACTATAACCGCAATCGGCAAGCTCACCAGCAGTGGTGCAACCGACGACGGGTGCTGGTGCAAAGACTGCCCGCGCTTCCGAGATCACTGTGTCTGCATCCGTGCTGGCACTTACGAACAGGACGACCAGAGAAAGCGAGTCACAGTCAAATGCCCCTGCCAGCACAGAGATCGCTTGATCTGTGCCACAGAGGACAAACTCTGTTCTCACAATACCTGGCGAACGGGTCTGGGCCGAAGCCCACCCAACAGCTTGGTCCATCGAGCCATCCTCCCTAAAAGGCGCGACTTTATCTGAAAGTATGCAGTTTGGCCCTATTCTTGCAAGACGCTCACAAACGATGCCTTATTGGCGATCAATACGGCCTGGGTGCGGCTTTGCACGCCGAGTTTGCGCATGATAGCAGTAACATGTGCCTTAACAGTCGTTTCCGCAATCGAAAGATCATACGCAATCTGTTTGTTCAACTTGCCTTCACAGATCAGCTGCAAAATCCGCGATTGCTGGTTCGTCAGAGTTGCTAGCTTGTTAACAGCATCGCTATGTTCATTATCCTCATTCGCGTCGATCAGGGCACATCCGTCGGGTACGAAGACATCTCCGGTCTGTACCGTTTCAATTGCGGCGCGAAAGACTTCGCGTTGACTATGTTTGGGAACATACCCTGTGGCACCGGCACTAATAACCTGACTGATAATCCGGGGCTCTGAGAGCGAAGACACAACAATAATCGGAACATTTGCGACGGATTTGAGGCGTATAAGCCCGTCAAGCCCATTGACGTCGGGCAAGTTCAAATCCAGCATGACTGCGTCCGGCTTAAACCCTTTTGCAATCAACTCGATCGCATTTTCCAATCGGTCTGCCGTATGAATTTCGCCAATCCGTGCAACACTTTGCAACGTCATGGACAACGCGTCGCAGAACAGCGGGTGGTCGTCTACGATCAGAACCTTCTCAAAATCGTTTTTTCTGGTGGCTTCAGCAAGCATGTGTTCTGGCCTCTGCAATCGAATTGCCCCAACCTAATCAATCCTATCAAGTTGACCAGACCACGCCTACTGTCGGAAAGTCGTACAAATGAGGAAACGCGCGCCATTCCTGACGCGCGTTTTTTGGTTTTCCTGACCAGCTATTAATTCGCCGAGGCGAGCTCTTTCGGCAGACGGAAGGTCCATAACGTGCCGCCCTGGTTCAGATAGTTGACCTTCTTGGCCACTTCGCCGCCCCAGAGTGGAACCGCACCGCCCCAGCCGGAGATGACCGAGACATATTGCTCACCGTCCTGTTCCCAGGTCACAGGTTGACCAACGATGCCCGAGCCGGTCTGGAACGACCACAGCTTTTCACCGGTTTCGTCATCCAATGCGATGAATTCGCCCTCGGGGGTGCCGAAGAACACCAACCCGCCTGCTGTCGACATCACACCTGACCAAAGCGGAGCATCGTTCTTGTATTCCCATTTCCATTCGCCAGTGTCTGGGTCGATGGCCTTGAGCGAGCCAATATGGTCTTCATAGTTCGGCTTGATGGTAAAGCCCGCGCCCAGATAGGCGGCACCCTTTTTGTAAGTGATGGGCTCGTTCCAGATATCCATGCCCCATTCATTCGAGGGCACATAGAAATTGCCGGTGTTTTGTGAAAATGCCATCGGCATCCAGTTCTTGCCGCCCAGGAAAGATGGCGAGGCAAAGATCACTTCACCCTTCTTACCATCAGCAGCTGACGCAGGATTGCCTGGTCGATTGCTTTCGTTAAAGATCGGGCGACCGGTTTCATCAATGCCATCGGCCCATGTGATATCCTTGACGAAAGGCGTAGCCGACACAAAGGCGCCATCCTCACGATTCAGGACGTAGAAGTATCCGTTCCGATCGGCCGTGGCGTATCTCTGGTTACCTTCACGGTCAGTATAGGCCACCACTTCGTTCACACCATCATAGTCCCAACCCTCTCGGGGCGTGGTTTGATAGTGCCATTTGATCTCGCCGGTTTTCGGATCGATTCCGATACGGCTGGCGGCATAGAGGTTGTCGCCTTTGTTGCCTTCGGTCGGGGTGCCCGCGTCGCGCAACCAACTGTTCCACGGTGCCGGGTTGCCTGCGCCAAAGACCAAAGTATCGGTATCGGCGTCATAAGATCCGCCCAACCAAGTCGCGCCACCGCCGGTTTTCCACATGTCACCGGGCCAGGTTGCGTTCAGCTCGCCGGTCATGGTGCTTTCTTCGCCATTCAGCGTACCCATGTGACCTTCGATCACCGGGCGTTCCCAGACCAAATCGCCGGTATTTACGTCACGTGCCTGCACCGCACCGATGATACCAAACTCGCCACCGGAGTTACCGGTGATCACTAGCCCGTCCACAATCAGCGGAGCCGCCGTGTAGGAATAGCCCGCCTTGTAGTCCGCGATCTTGTCGCGCCAGACCACATCGCCCGTGTCCTTGTTCAGCGCCACGATCCGTGCATCCAGCGTGCCAAAGATCACCTTGTCGCCATAGATCGCAGCGCCGCGGTTGACCACGTCACAGCAAGGCAGAATGCCTTCGGGCAGGCGTGCATCATATTGCCAGACCTCTTTGCCAGTCTCCAGATCAATGGCATAAAGGCGAGAATACGACCCGGTAATATACATCATGCCGTCATAGATCAGCGGCTGTGTCTCTTGCCCGCGCTGCTTTTCACCACCCAGACTGAAGGCCCAGGCCGGCAGCAGATTCTCAACATTGTCTTTGTTCAACATGTCCAGCGGGCTGTAGCGCTGTAGGTGACGTCCCATGCCATTTGTAACGATCTGATTGGTGATCGTTTGGTCATTGGCCAGATCGTCTTCGGTAACTTCTGCATAGGCCGCACTTGTCGCTATGACGCTTGCAACCACCGCCATTATAAACCGGCTCATCGGTGTCCTCCCTAGACTTGTGTCTTTCCTCCACGCCGAATCTCCGACGCGTCGGGATTGTTGGCGAGGGTATTATTCGCGGGTCGGGCCATCAGTGAAATTGCACAATGGTCGTAGGAGGCAGATGCCGAATTTCAACTAGATTGACGCAACTTTTTTTGTCTGGAGGTTGCCATGTTGAGGTTCTTTGCGTGTTTTCTGATCGCCCTATTCGGATTTAAAACAAGTGCGCCAGCCGCGCCGCTGGACGGGCAAAAACAAATATACATGCTGGACAGATCCGATCACAAGATACTGATCGGCGATGTAAATTTCTCAGAATTCGAAGGGGTTGTTTCGTACACCATCGATTTAAGCACAGACCCGTTCGCCGAACATTTCCTGTCGATGCGACCGTTTCGGTGTCTGGAGGGACCGGACAAGCATTGGTGTCACGTGCCCTATCCCTATGTCCTGCGGCGTCAGGTGTCGCACACAGATCTGACGGATCTGGAATACGATCTGTTGTTCATTCACAAAGGCGCAACCGAGTATGGCATCGATATGTGGAACGGCATTTACTATCAGCTGCGAATTGACGGCGACCGCCTTGTCGGCACCCTGCATGAGATGGATATGGGTCTGCTTTCGGCACCACCAGAAAGCGGGAATCTAAGGCCTGTTTCCAAGCAGGATATTCACGCATCCGATCCAGACAATCACTGGCTGCCACAGCTCGTGATCGAATGAAGACTTAGAACAACGGAGCATACTTCCATTCATCTGCATCGGGCGTAACTTCGTTGGGATCATATCCGGAATCTTGAAGACGCTTAGCAATTTTCAGCCCGTCTTGTGCAGCACTATCCACATAAGCACGCCCCAGTCGTTCATCTTGTGGCACACCATGCCCCCGCAACAGATTGAGCCCGTAGTTAAACTTGCCGACCGGATCGCCAATATCCGCCGCCCGCTTATCCCATGCAGCGGCGGCATCGGGGTTATATCCTCCACCCAGCCCGTTGTTGTCTAACTGGCTCATCCAAGTCATCGCGCTGGCATATCCCGCTTCAGCACAGCTTGTGAAAAGTGTGCGCGCCATTTCATGCCGACCAGACTTGGTGATGTAATAGCCGGTGGCACAGGTCGCCATATCCGTAACACCATTTTCGATGTTACTCATGACACGGCCAAAGCCACTGTCCTGTGGATTAAGCGTCCCGAACTCATCCTCGACGGTTTGTGCCGTAGCAGAAGTGCCGAGAAACAGCAGGCAACATGCAATGCGGATCATGATCGAACCCTCCGATTAGAAGGTCAGTCTATCGCATCGGGACATGCATTTCATCCCCGCTATGGTCGTAGATGGGCTACCGCCCCGCTCGTTTCATCCCACGCGCCGGATCATAACCCCAAAGTGCGAGGCAAAGAAACACAAGCCCAGCCAGCATCGTCCAACCCAACGCCGGGCCGTTGAATTCGCCATACAACGCAAAACGGATCAATTCGACCGCGTGTGTAAACGGATTGAAAGCACAGATATCGCGCAACAGAGCTGAACTCTCAGCCATCTTCCACAGCGGATAAAGTGCTGACGACAAAAAAAACATTGGGAAGATGACGAAATTCATCACCCCTGCAAAATTCTCCAGCTGTTTGATCGCTGAAGACAGCGCCAGCCCCAAAGCGCCCAGCATCAGCCCGGCAACAATCAGCGCAGGAAAAACCAGCAGATACCCGAACCAAGGCATGTCAATTCCGTAAATCGCGGCGACGACCAAAAAGGTATAGACCTGCAGGATCGAGATCGTGGTGCTGGCCAACAACCGACAGAATAGCAGCCACCAGCGTGGCAATGGGCTTGTCAGCAGCAACCGCATCGAACCCATTTCGCGGTCGTAAACAAGGCTAAGCGAGCTTTGCATCCCATTGAACAGCATGATCATGCCGCAAAGCCCCGGCACAATGTAAATCTCATAGGTGATATAGGTCTGATAAGGCGGCGTGATCGACAGGCCTAACGCCGCGCGGAACCCCGCCGCGAATACGATTAGCCACACCAATGGGCGTACAAGCGCTGCGATGAACCGACTGCGTTGCCTCACGAAACGCAGCGCCTCGCGGATCAAGATCGCGTACAGAGCAACAAACGCGCCTTTCATTCGGTCGAGCCAGTCATGGACAGAAAAACCTGTTGCAATGGCGCGTCCCCTGTCAGATCCCGACAGATACCCTGATGCAGCAACTGACCCCGGTGCAGCACAGCAATTTGATCATCGGGCTTAATCTCATCGGTCAAGTGAGTGGCCCAAAGTACGGTCAGACCGCTATGTGCAGACAAATCATGCACCTGTGCCGTGATCGAGCTACGCGCCGCCGCATCCAGCCCAACGGTTGGTTCGTCCAGCAGCAGGACTGAAGGCTCGTGGATCAAGCACCGTGCGATCTCAAGACGTCTGCGATGCCCGCCATTCAGGTCGCGCGCCCGCTCAGCCATACGTTCGCGCATGCACAGCCGGTCAAGCGCGTCAACAATTCGCGCCTCGGCCTTGCGACCCGAGAGCCCATGCAGCGCAGCAAAGTAGCTGAGATTTCTGTGAACGGTCAGATCCAGATCCAGGGTTGGCTGCTGAAACACCACGCCGATCTGCGCCAGCGCCTGCCGAGGCTGTCGAGACATGTCGAACCCGGCAATCTCGATGGTCCCCTGCGACGTGGTGAACAAACGGGTAAGCAGCGAAAACAATGTGGATTTACCTGCGCCATTGGGGCCCAAAAGCGCGCAAAACGCGCCCTGTGGAACGTGAAAACTCACATCATCAAGGGCACGTTTTTCGCCATAGTCATAGCTGACATTCCGGACTGAAAGCCCTGTCACTTAATGGTAATCTCCAGCCGTTGTGTTTCACCGGTGCTACCTGGCACTTTCAGATAGTAACTGCCCGGCTTGATGGCGACAAAGCCTATTTCCATCTCGCCTGCCTCGTCAAACTCGATTGAATCGACACCAAGTGGTCGGATTTCCAGCCCTTCAACCACAATCTCATCGACCCAGATCGCACGGAAGAATTCGGGTCCGACAATGGCAAGTTCCTGACTTCCGTCGCCCTGAATCTCGAACTCGTAATAGGTGCCGGATTTCAACTCCCAAGGCGCTTCAGACAATGGGACGCCAGCAGACAAGGTGATTGGCGGCAGGTCCTCTTTATTTTTGGCTGACAGCAAACCCGCGAGGCCAAACCCATCATCATCGTCGTCATCATTTGCCAAAGCCGCCGTCGGCACAGCCAAAGCCAACATCGCGACCAGCGTTGTTAGTCGAACCATCTTAAATCTCCCTGTTTTGCTCAATTGGTTGGGCGGAAAGCCGCGCCCCATGGGAACCGGCCGACCTTGATCGTCTTGATCGGTTCGCGTTTGGCAACGTCGATCACAGTCACGTCGCCGGACACGCCATTGGTGGTGAACAACAGCGATTTGTCCGCGTTGAAATCCATGTGCCAAACCCTGCGCCCGACCAGAATGTAGTCTTCCACCTCGTAGGTTTCGGCATTCACCGCCGCCACGTGGTTCGACGGCCCAAGGGCGACAAAGGCGATCTCATCATCGTTCGACAGCTCGAATCCGACGGGTTGCACCCTGTCAGGGTGTACACCTTCAACCTCAAACTCGATCTTGGCTTTTTCCGTCTGCGAGACGACATCAAACACTGTGATCGTGCCTCCGATCTCGGAACTCACCCACAGCTCGGCGCCATCCTTCAGGAATTCCGCGTGGCGCGGGCGCGAATCGACCAACGTGTTGGCAAACAACTCACGCGTTTCCGCGTCGATCCAATGTGCCATATTCGTCGTCTCGGACGTGGTAATGGCAATCTTCCCATCCGGTGAGACGGCCATACCCTCTGGCTCAATCCCAACATCAATCTGGGCGATCACTTCGCGCGACTCGGTGTCAACGACAGTTGTTATCGCGTCATCTTCGTTAGCAATATACAAATGCCGATCATTAGGATGCAGCACGAATTGTTCCGGGTCTTCACCCGATGGCAAATCATGCAGGATCTCACCGGTCTCAGGGTCCATAACCTGCACGGCATCGCTGTCGGATGCGCAGATATAGAGGACCGAGTAGTCCTTTGAGAACGTAATGCCCCGCGGGCGCTCTCCTGTCTCGATGGTTCTGATCACCTCAAGTGTTTCAATATCGATTACACTTAGTGTGTCGTCTTTCTCGTTGCTTATCCAAATCTCATCCGCAGCCGCCGGAGCGCAAAGCGCGGTTGCTGCAAAAAGTGCTGCTAGTCTCATCCGTATCACTCCTTGAATGCCTGGCATTGGCTTTCGGCTTGATCGATTCCCAACGTGTCCAACTCGGTACGTTGGTGCAAAAATCCTTCAAGCGGGGCCATGGCCACCACGGCCCGATCCGTCACCAGAGGGATCGGTTGGCGCAACTGACCATTCCAATGGCGAAAATTCATCGCACGGCCCTTGAAACCCGCCAGTTCGAAATCGTCCGACAGAATGTACGCCCGCAATGTTTCCGGATCGTCAGAATTGGTGCGCGTGACGGCTTCGCCCAAAGACCGGTGTGCAGCCCAGGCGGCGTAGTCCTTCGGCCTCATTGCCCGGCCGGACTGGTCAAAGAACCGATTTTGCATCTGCGCCGCACCCCATTGTTCAACCACTCGAGACCATGTGACGGGCTGCAAACCTTCGGATCCGGCCACGGGCCGTGCCTCCCATGTATTGAATGCGATGTAACGGCCGAAATCATCCAATTCATCCGCGACCAACAAAACGTCGTAATCACCAAAATCCTGGGTAAACAATGGCACTTCCTGCGCGGCGTTGCGGCGCAGATCGGCGTCAAAAACCCATGTTTTCTCTGCTTTTAGATCCAGCCGAAACTTCTCAAGCGAACGTTTGATCGCGGCTGCAAATGCCTGATCACCCGGATGTACCCCGGACACCAGTACCAGCCTCTGCCACCGGCGCTTAACCAGAAACTGTGCCAGCGCATCGGTTCTCATGACATTTGAGGGCAACGTATGCAGCAGATTGGCTCGGCATGCCTCATCCCGGATCGACAACTCGGGGGCAGAAGCGTTGAACAAAACGGCCGCTGCCGCCTCGGGCAAATCCGCAACCTCAAGCTGCGCCTGAGCAGGAGCGTCCAGAATCAAATAAGGGGTTCTGCTCAGGGCCTGCCGTGCAGCGGCCAGCCAGTCACCATCCTCGGGCACGGTTTGGACATCCAGAGTGTATTTGTGACCCAGAAACTTTGCCGTTGTCAGATTGTCTGCAAGCCCTAGCTCGGCCCCGGATACACCCAGATCTTCCGGCAAAGGGTCCAGATTGGACAGAACCGGCGGTCTGGTTGTCTGAAGCTGCAGATATGTGACCGAGATTTCCAGCTCGGCCATGGCCATACCGGGCAGCAGGGTTAACACCGCGAAAACACGGAATATCCTGAACATGTATGGGCCTCCTCCCTATCGGCCAGACTAAAGCAGGCCGCACCCCCGAGCGCCTATTGGACCTTAGTCGAAAATCGGCGCGGATGTGCAACCAAGGTCGAATTTCGCGGCGATTCTGCTTGGGCTATGACCGGAGAAAGCATCAGAAGGAGGAGAAGATGCGTCTTGGATTTTATGGTGTAGTGCTTGGCGCTATCACCGCCGGAGGCATGGCGCTGGCCCATGGCGACGTCGCGCCGCAACCGGTGAACACGGATGTTCTGCCCGACGTGAGCGAAGAGTGGCTGATCGAAAACCCCTATCGCGATCAGGGGGAAGAGGTTTGGCAAGCGGCCATCGAAATCGGAGACTCGGGCTACAACCAGAACTGTGCCCGGTGCCATGGGCTGGGCGGTGTCTCGGGCGGACTGGCCCCGGACCTGCGCTATCTCGAAGCCGAAGAATATGGCGACGAATGGTACATCGAGCGCTTCCGCGAAGGCTATACACAGAACGGCATTACCAAAATGCCCGCTTTCGGAGACCTGCTGGGTCAAAAAGCGGCCTGGGCGATCCGGACCTATATTGAAACCCGTCCCGATGACGGTGCCTTGGATGATCATTCCGAACGGCTTAAAGAAATCAGGGATATCCTCGCCGGAATGGCGGATGATGGCGATGCAGATGCAAGCGCATTGCAGGCAGAGCTAGACGAGATTGCCAGTTCGATCGAAACAGGATCGGGCGCGCCGGTTGCAGACAGTGTCGCCTTGCGCGCCGCTATTCTGATCTCGGGTGACAGCCCTGATTTCGCAGAGGCCGCCGAACAACTGACTATCGGATTGTCTGCCGCGCAATAGCACGGCAGACTGAGGCACATGTTCAAATCGCTCTTCTTATTCTCCCTGTTAGCTGCCGCCCTTTCAACCGGGTCGGCTCTGGCCAGATGCGAAGATCATGTGCCTCTACCTAAACCTCAAAATGCCAGTCGGGATATTGTCGGCGCCGATCTCGATACCATTGTCGAGCGCGGCTATATCGACTTTGCCGCCTACGAGGACTTCCCCCCCTGGTCGTTTGAAAAAGATGGCAAGATACAGGGCGTAGATATCGAAATCGGGAAGCTGATCGCCGAGGATCTGGGGGTCGAACCAAGGTTTAATCTGGTTGCCGCTGGGGAAAACCTCGAAGCCGATTTGCGCAACTGGATCTGGAAAGGCCCGCTGATCAATGGTCGCGTGGCCAATGTGATGCTGCATATCCCCTATGACAGTGAATTCGCCTGCCGCGTTGAGCAGGTTGTCTTTACCGGGCAATATCACGACGAAGAGATCGCCATCGCGTATCGCCGCGATGCCTACCCCGAAAACCCCCCGGTCCCGGCCTATTTCCGGTTTGACACGGTGGCCGTGGAAAACGACTCGATTGCGGATTTCTACCTGTCATCTTTTCCGGGTGGCCAGCTTTCACAAAATCTGCGCAGGTTCCCAACCGCAGAACAGGCGATGGCCGCCCTGGCCCAGGGGGAAACGATGGCGGCCATGGGCCCGCGCGCGCAACTGGAAGCCGGGCTTACGCAGGATCTGGACATCCATACGCCCCCGCTGCCGGGTTTTGCTGTCAGCACCTGGACCAGCGGCGTCGCCGTTCATTTTGCCTATCGCGGTCTCAGCTACGCGATCGATGACGCCATTTATGCTGCTTTGCAAGATGGGCGAATCCAAAAGATCTTTGAAACCCATGGCTTAACCCACACCCCTCCGAAACTTCGCTGACTACTCCCAAGGTCGAATAGGCAGCACGCCAATCACCGCGTAGCGTAGCAGGAAATTTGGAGGGAGTGACATGGAGCTACAGGATAGCCGCGTCATAGCAGCACCAAGGTCCAAAGTCTGGGATGCGTTGTTGTCTGCAGAAGTACTGAAAGATTGCGTACCGGGCTGCAAAGAAATGTCAGGCACGGCCGCTGACGGTTTTGAAGCAACCGTGGTGCAGAAGGTCGGGCCGGTCAAAGCCACCTTCAAAGGCTCGGTCACATTGTCTGACATGGTCGATCAGCAAAGCGTCAAGCTATCAGGTGAGGGCAAAGGCGGTGCGGCCGGGTTCGCCAAGGGTTCTGCCGATGTCACCCTGTCTGACGCGCCTGAAGGGACGTTGTTGGCCTATAGTGTCGATGCCCGTGTGGGTGGCAAGCTGGCGCAACTGGGTGGTCGGATCATTGATGGCGTGGCCAAAAAGATGGCCGATCAGTTCTTCGAGAATTTCCAGAGCGCGGTCGAAGTCGAACCGGCAGCAGCGCAGGACGAGGCCCCGGCGATACCGGGTGAGCCAGATCAAGAGACCGAGGAAAAGAAAGGTTGGCTCAAGCGCGTTCTTGGCGGTTGAGCCGGAAGTTTTAGGGAGGAAAATCTAATGAAAATCTCGATGACCGTGAACGGTACTGCTGTGATCGGGGAGGTTGAGGGTCGGACGTTGTTGTCTGGTTTTCTGCGCGAT